>JAGLDY010000001.1 GCA_023145375.1 Candidatus Sabulitectum sp.
GCGTGTGCAAGAAGATAGGCACTTGTTTCACCGGAAAGTCTGTTCATATCATCTGTCCCTTCCATATTTTCCACAGCACCGCAGCCCGAGGTTACTATTACAACAGCAGGTATCAGTGATCTCAATGTTGAGATTATCGTCAATTTCATACTAACTCACTCTCCTTTATCATGGAGATACACTGCAGAGGGGCCTGGGGTTCCACAAGTCATAACAGGCGGGTACAAAACCTCTGATGCACCAATGCTAAACAAGAAGAGCCCCAAACCAACAGAGGTGGCGAATCAGATCTTAAATGTTTTACGTAACTTGTTTTTGGTCAATACGGCTTTACTCAGCGAACATGGACTGGAGAACTCCAAGTACCGTGCTCTGAACATCACTTGAGATCACACCGAGTCTTTTAACGAGTCTTGATCTGTCAACAGTTCGGATCTGATCACAGACAACCTGCCCATGCTTCCCTTGAAAGTTACAGGTTACACGGGTTGGGTATGGCCTTCCTTTTGTTGTCATTGGCGCAACGATCACCGTCTTTATGTGATGGTTCATCTCATCAGGTGAGATCACAAGACAAGGTCCGGTTTTTCTGATCTCACTTCCCTGAGCTGGCTCCAGAGAAATAAGGAAAACATCGAATCTGTTCACTACCATTCCCACTCCTCAGTGTCCCAGTCCCCTCCGGGCTCCGCAACCTGATCAAGAAGATTGTCATCCTCATTCCGACTCATTGCGGCAAAAGATTTACCCCACCCGGCTCGTGGGTGGTCAGCGGAACGGATTATCAGGTGATGATCGTGAACCTCGATCTCGACTTCAGCCTGGAAACCGCATTGCTCGATCACCGGTTTGAGAAATGTCAACTTCAAGAGAAGAGCACAATGACTGATAAACCTGTAGTTCATATATTCTAAGAGTAAATTCATGACATGGAGCAGAGATTGAAAACAAAGATGAAGATCAGAGAAGCAACTGCTGTAGATCTTGAAGACCTCGCTCTTATTTCGAGAGCAACATGGGATGGACACGATTACCTGGAAAATGTCTCCGGAGAATGGATCATGCAAAAGGGCTTCTTCGTGGGAGAATTGGCAGGCAGGGTAATTGCATGCGGCAAGATAACCACCATGCCCGGTAAAGTTGCCTGGCTGGAGGGTCTTCGTGTGCACACCGACTTCAAGAAAAAAGGCTACGGGAGATTTCTATCTGATGCGATCCTCCAGATCGCCAGGGAAAGACTGAAGGCGGGCCAGTTCAAGTCTATTGAATTCTCCACTTACATTACCAACAAAGAAAGCATCGGAATGGCGGAGAAACAGGGTTTCAAAACCACTGAACTATTTCATGTGATAAACTTGGAGAACCCCCCGCTTCAGAATAGCACGGTTTCTCTTAAGAAGTTCTATCCCTCTCCGGAAGATTTTTCTTTTTACCCGGAACACGCCCCGTGCGGCTGGAAATACATCAACCACCGAAGCACTGACTCCATGAAATGGATGTTAAGGAATGCGGAGTTCTGGCAGGTGGGAACAGGAGCAAAATTCCTCACTGCGAAGCGGGGTTCTGAGATATCGCCCCTTGCAGCAGCAATTGATGACCCGGATGGATTCATCCAGGGTGTTTTTGCATTTGCGGAGAAGAAAAGGCTGGACTATCTGGAGATAATGATACACGACTCGCACAAAGATATTCTGAACAAAGCTGTCAGCAATGGCTTTTCCTACTGGGATGACCACGGGGTAGCCAACCTGCCGGTGTACAGACTGCATTTCCCTGATCCTGAAAAGGAGGCCACATTTTGAAATCGGCATTGATGCTTTTCTCAATCATCGTACTCGGTGCAATGTCAATGGAAGTGGACATCGGTTACGATCAGTATTCTTCCGAAGATCCCATAGGTTGTTGACTGGGTTCTAAACGCTACATGGCTGTGGCGTATTCTGAAGAGATAGGATCCGGAATGAGCATTGAAGCCTTTGCTTTTAAGAATAAGGGATACGGAGAAACTCTGTTCCTCACCGGGTTCGAGGTGTATATGGGTCTCACAGACAATGAGAATCTTAGCGCAGTATTCGAAGATAATTATCTGCCTGGTACAAGAACACTGGTTCTCCAGGAAGACAGCGTTACTTATGCTGCCGGAACTGAGGAATGGTGTATTATTCCGCTGGACACTCCATTCCCGTATGAAACCGGTCACCACCTGCTTATTGAGTATCTATGGACTGGGGGCTATACCGGCATGCACAACTATGTGTGGACTACCACTACCGATCGGGCTGTATTGGCCTACAATCCCAGCTCAGCCACAGGTTCAAACCAGAGTAAGATGATACATCTGCTTCTTACAGGAACTGAATTGAATCTTGAACAGACCACATTCGGGGCTGTAAAGATTATTCTGGGGAACCCGTAATGTTTGAAGGGGGCGCAATTGCGCCCCCTTCTCTCTTATCTATTATCCTGACCAGCTATCCCTCGATCAACTCAACATTGGCTCTTGGTACAGTGTACCTTTTGCCGTCATCGAACTCAACCTCGAGAACTCTTACCTTGGCCTCAGAGTCTACCACCTGAAGCTCCGGAGGAAGAGAAGCCACTTTACCTATCATCCCGAAGTAGGGGGAACGGATACAGCGGATGGAACTTCCTATGTCCATGGCTCCAGCCTGCTTTGTACTGGTTTTTGCACTCTGTGCATCGGCAGGCAGGGGGACCACGATCTCCGGACGCATGACGCCGGCACGGATCTGGGTTGCCCCGTTAACGCTGGCTGTCATACCTTCGCGCTGAGCAAGAAGCTTAAATGTACCCTCGGCCATGGTCATTTTACCGAATCCCTCGGTAAGGATCAGTGTTGCACCGAACTTTTCATGACCGGTAATGGCCACGCCAAGGTCGAACCCCAGAAGGTTCTTCAGGTCCTGATCATCAAAACCACCCACCACAATAGCACTTACTCCTGTGTCAATGGCTTTCTGCAGAACTGAATAGCTTATGTAGTTTCCACCGATAATGATCTTCCCTTTGCAGTCAGGTGTGATCCTATCTGCTGTAATTTCCTCGTCGGGCTTTGAGCAGACCATTTTCAGTTCACCTCGGACCTCTCCGCCTATTCCGAAAATGCCCTGAACAAAAGTGCAGTGTGTTTCAACGACAACACCCTCGCCAGGCAGAACCTCAATGACCTTACCGTTCACATACCCGTCAATTTCAACAGGGATAGGAGGCTCTCTGAGAACAGCCTGACCTGTGATCTCGTTGAAGCTTTCAAAAACACCGTCGATGGGGCTTTTTACAGTACTCTTGAAGTACTTGCCAAAGAGACCCTTGCTCTGAGCCAGAGGCTCGTCGGCATCAATGGGCTCCCCTTCTTTCTTGAGCAGAAGCTCAGGAATATCAGATGGAGGTACGCCAAGCATGTTGGCGATGTTGAACATCTTTACGTTGCCTGGAAGTTCAGTGCGGGCAACAATTGTATCAGACTTGATCACATCACCAACATTTACAAGCACTTCACCTTTAAGGGGAAGCCTGCGTGTTTTCGCAATGTCAGCAACATCAGCAACTCTTAATCCTGGTGTGTATGCGAATGCCATTATTTACCACCTCCCATGGTAAGGAAGCGTTCCGGATATGAATCCAGTGTCTGCGACCAGGTCTGGAGCATCTTAACCCTCTGGACATCTTCCTGGGGAAGATTGAAGGGATGTCTTCCTCGTCCGTCGAGAACGATACCGACCACGCCACCTTCAAGTTCACCTTCCCATATCTCTCCCGGTCCGCTGCCCACATCAAGCCCCTTGGCTGGAGTGATAACGGTTTTTGCCTTCTCTCCGGTTCCAAGAGCAATGTGTTTCAGTTCACCTGGAATGATCTTCTCTTCCACAGTGCTGCCGTCAGGCATTACCATAGTTACCGTTGCAAGATGAACTGCCTTCTTTGAGAAACCTGAAGGCGCTACGCAGTGCCCGAGCTTTATCAGGCAGTCATTGTTGAACACATCAACTGCCGCCTGGGGATGAACCTCACTGAGCACACCAAGGTGCGGCATCATGAAGATGGAATCCACTGCAAGCATTGTGATACCTTCAGGAAGGAAACTGTCTATAAGCATGAGAGCGGTCTGGCTTCTTCTTGGAGCATGGCTGAGTACACCGCCTGAACCGATAAGAAGATCAAGATCCATCATGTTAACAAGAGTAGCACCGGTCTGGGTCTGCTCGAAAGCGTCACCAATGGTTCTTTCCTGTGCAACACCCTTAAGCCCTGTTGCCAGATCCTTATGCTGCACAAGTGCAAGGCGAAGAGCTTCCCTTGCGATAGCCTGTTCAATGATAAGCTCTTCCAGCTCCTGAGGGATTGTAGTCGGGCGGATCATCTTGTTCCTGATCCTGTTACGCAGGTCAGCTTCATCAACATGGAATGGAACCCAGCGCATGACATTGTCCATCCCGGCACTGGCCAGAACATTGCTGACAGAATAACTCATTCCCAGGTTGGCGCTCACAGTACGATTGAAAACAGGTTCTCCACCACTGTCAAACACGCTGAACACATCTGTGGTGGCCCCGCCGATATCAACACCCATAACATGAATGTTCTCCATCTTAGCAACATTCTCGATCAGTTTACCTACTGCACCGGGGGTGGGCATAATGGGAACATTCTTCCACTTGCCATCTTCAAACCGGCCTGTCCACTCCATAAGGTGCGCATAACCGGGAGCTTGAGCCATCACATGCTCCATGAAAAGCTCATGGATAAGATCCCTTGCAGGAGTCAGGTTCTCGCGCTCGAGAACAGGGCGCAGATTATCGACTATTTTCAGCTCAACAGTACTTCCAAGCTCTTCCTTTACGGCTCCAGCGGCATCCTTGTTCCCTGCGAAGATCACAGGAAGTTTGAATCCAACTCCGAACCTGGGCTTGGGATCTGCTGCTCTGATAATTTCAGCAAGCTCCACAACATGATCGATGGTTCCGCCGTCAATACCGCCGGAAAGCAGGATCATGTCTGGACGAAGCCTTCTGATATCCTCTACTTTTTCGTGGGGGAGTCTCTTGTCGTTGGATGCAACAATATCCATGACGATGGCTCCTGCGCCGAGAGCTGCTCTCTGGGCACTTTCACCTGTCATTGACTTAACAACACCGGCAACGGTCATCTGGAGACCACCGCCAGCAGATGAGGTGGAAACGTAAAGATCGACTCCGTCACCGGAACCTTCCCTTACATGAACCCCGCTCTCATCGGGCTTGAGAAATTTTCTGCCCTCAAGGTCCTCGATCTCTCCCACGGCATTAAGAACACCCTTCGTAACATCCTCCGCAGGAGCTTCAACAGTTGTTGGAGCTTCCCCGCGACGGGCGAGACGGTAGCGGCCAGCCTCTTCGCTATACTCTATGAGTATTGATTTCGTGGTGGTACTACCACAGTCGGTGGCTAAAATTGTCTGCATTCTTTCAGCGGGCATTGCTTCTCCCTTCACTTGTTTGTACCCGGTTGATCCTTGCTTCTGCGGAACAATCTCCTGAAAAAGCTCTTGCGGTTCTTTCGCCGCTCCTTCTTTTCCTTCCGTTTCAGTTCGGAAACCAGCGCATTCTCTTCCTCTATTGCTACTGTAAGTTTCTCTACATTCTCACGATCTTCTATCATTCGAACAAACCTGTAGTAATCTCCTGATTGAACCAGAAGAGAGATCACAGGGTTTGCAAACACAAGCATCTGACTGCCGAGAAAGGAAACCGGCTTGATGGATTCCAGAAAGATAATTGCCGGAACGGTCAGTTCCCTCTCAACTATCTTGTGTGCGATGCGCTTCGCAAGATCGTCATAGTCTTCCGTAGTATCGGTATTGTAATCCTCAGGATCCAATCCGGGCCCGAATAAACTCAAGCACTTCCTCCCTGTTGCCGGAGAACTGTACACCCAGCCCTCTGAATTTGGCCAGCCTTGTGGGTTCCTTGAAAGGGCTCAACAGAACTCCATTGGCGTCTGGAACAATACTTCTGACCTCGCCCCATTTTCGCGCTTCCAGTCCGAAGGGTGACTTCTTCTTAACACCAGTTACATCCATTGTAAATATCACTGGAAGAAAGAAGCTCCACATGGACAGGAACAAAAGAGCGAGCCCGATTATTCCCCACCAGACATTCCCCATCATCACAGAAGCAGCGAAAGAGGATACGAGCATAATAGCTATCAGAGCTGCTGTTGCCTTAGGTCGCTCCTTCATGGGGCATGAGACCCACTCAAGGGTTTCCTGCTCAATATCTGTCTCTATCTCTGCTCCCTTTATCTCACTGACTTCTTCGCTATTGGTGTTCAACAGGCTCCACCAGACACAGATCCTTAACTGCCTTTACCTCATCCAGCCTGAGAACAGGCGTGTTCACCGGTGCATCGGTGACCAGGTGGGGCTTAGTGTCTATCTCTTCTGCAATAGCGATCATTGCGTCAATGAATGAGTCAATGCTCTCCAGGCTCTCAGTCTCTGTGGGCTCTATCATAAGAGCTTCCTTGACTATCTGCGGGAAGTAGATGGTAGGGGCATGGAAACCGTAATCAAGAAGGCGCTTGGCTATGTCCAGGGTTTTTACTCCCTTTTCCGCCATGGCAGCACCGCTGGCCACAAATTCATGCATACACGGTCCATCATCGTTGGGCACATCGTAGTAGGGCTTGAGCCTTGCCTTCATGTAGTTAGCATTTATCAAAGCGACTTCCGAAACTTCTCTCAATCCCTTCGGACCCAAGGTTCTTACATACGCATACGCCCGGTACAATACCCCCACATTCCCGTGGAAAGCCAGCAGTCTTCCAATTGTGTTACCAGTTCCACCCAGGAGTTTGTAGCCTTCGTCTGTTTTTTCAACTGTGGATGGTGGAAGATACTCTTTGAGCATCTCAACACAGCAGACCGCACCGGAGCCGGGACCCCCTCCACCGTGGGGAGTACTGAATGTCTTGTGCAGGTTCAGGTGGCAGACATCAAAACCCATGTCCCCGGGACGGGCTATGCCAAGCATTGCATTCATGTTGGCGCCATCCATGTAGTTCAGGCCCCCGGCATCATGAATGATCTTTGTTATCTCATCAATACTGCTCTCGAAGATACCAAGGGTATTCGGGTTGGTAAGCATAAAGGCACAGGTATTCTCTCCGGCTTTACTGCGCAGGTCCTCCACATCAACCCTGCCATGCTCATCAGACCTTACACTAACCACTTTGAGCCCTGCAAGAGTGCTTGTGGCGGGATTGGTTCCGTGGGCTGAGTCAGGCATGAGAACTTCGTTGCGATGCTCCTGCCCTCTCTCATCCTGCCACTTCTTTATGAGCATAAGACCGGTAAATTCACCTTGTGCCCCTGCTGCAGGCTGGAGTGTAACAGCCTCAAAACCTGTGATCTCACAGAGAGACTCACCCAACTTGTACATAAGTTCAAGAGTTCCCTGAACCGTTGAATCGTCCGACAGGGGATGTACCACCGCAAGACCCTCTATCCTTGCGAGGAATTCGTGGAGTCTGGGGTTGTACTTCATGGTGCATGAACCCAGAGGGTAAAGCCCCTCCTCAATATTGAAGTTCATGGTGGAAAGGCGGACGAAGTGACGCATTGCCTGCCCCTCAGTAACCTGGGGAAGGCCTATGGTCTCTTTTCTGCCGAACCGAGCCGTTACAGGAGTTTCCGGTACATCAAGCAGGGGAAGGGCTACTCCGGTTCTACCGGAACTGCTGTACTGAAATATGGTCTTTTCCATTACCTTGCCCCCTTGATATGCTTACCTAGAGCTTCAACGAAGCTGTCCATTTCTTTTCTTGAACGCTTCTCGGTGGCAGTGAGCATTATCGCGCCGTCGCCAAGCCCTGGGATGGGAAGACCCGCCAGATAGCCTGCTTCACCCATTGCTTCTACAGCAGTGTCTGCAGATACCGGAAGATCAATCACAAATTCCCTGCAGAACGGTGTATCAAACACATCTGTCACTCCATCAATTTCCAGCAATCTGTCATGAAGGTAATGAGATCTGTGCCAGCACTGCCTTGCAACTTCCTTAAACCCCGTCTCACCGGTAAGGGTGAGATATATCACGTTGGCAAGAGCCATAAGAGCCTGGTTGGAACAGATGTTGCTTGTTGCTTTGGCTCTCCTGATATGTTGTTCTCTTGTTTGAAGGGTAAGAACATATCCTGTATTGCCGGCTCTGTCCTCTGTCCTGCCCACTATTCTTCCTGGCATCTTTCTGAGGAAAGCTGCATTTGTAGCCATAAAACCCACATAGGGGCCGCCATAACTCATGGCAATACCCATGGGCTGTCCTTCTCCCACTACCACATCAGCTCCCAGTCTACCCGGAGCCTCAATAACACCAAGGGCAATGGGGTCAGCGGCAACAACAAGAAGCCCTTTGTGACCGTGTATCAGATCAGCTGCTGCTTTGACATCTTCAATGGAGCCAAAGTAATTGGGGTACTGCAGCACAAGAGCGGCCACACCACCCTCTGCAAGCTTGTCTGCTGCCTCAAGGTCGATCAAGCCATCACTGCCAAAAGGTACCTCGTTGATCTCAAAATCTCCATTATCCATGTAGGTATGTATCACATCAATAGTCCTGGGATTCACCGAGCCTGCAACCAGCACTCTCTTCTTGCGTGTGCTTCTGATCGCCATGAGAGCAGCTTCAGCAACCGCTGACGCTCCATCGTACATGCATGCGTTCGCTGCATCGCAGCCTGTGAGCCTGCTGATCATGGTCTGATATTCAAAGATAGCCTGCAGAGTGCCTTGGCTTACTTCAGCCTGATAGGGTGTGTAGGCTGTAAAGAATTCACTTCTTGTGAGAATGTTATCGATGGCGGCGGGAATGTAATGATCATAGGCACCTGCACCAAGAAAGCACACAAGATCAGCGGAACTGTTCTTTGCTGCAAATCCCTTGAATTCATTAACAACCTCAAGCTCACTGGCAGGTGCAGGGAGATCCAGTTCACCCTTGAAACGGATACTTTCCGGAATAGGTGTAAGCAGATCTTCTAGTTTATCCACACCTATTACATCAAGCATCTGCTCCCGCTCCACCTTGCCGTTGGGAACGTATATGCTCATGGATTTACTCTCCTATGTGAGTCTTGTACTCTTCGCTGGTAAGAAGACCGTCAAACTGAGATTCATCGGAGACCTTTATGGCGTAAAGCCAGCCACCGGCATACGGGTCCTCATTGATGAGAGCAGGATTGGCTTCAAGCTCTTCGTTCACTGCAGCTACTTCTCCGTCCATGGGTGCATAGAAATCCTCAGCAGTCTTAACAGCTTCAAGTCCACCCATGGCATCACCTTTAGTGGCTTCTGCTCCCACTTCAGGAAGCTCAGCCATAACTATCTCACCCATCTCATGCTGGGCGTGGTCAGTGAGTCCGATCACATACTTGTCTGCTTCTTTGCGTACCCATTCGTGGGTCTCAGTGTATCGTACATTCTCTGGGATATTGCTCATTCTATCTCTCCTTATATGAATATCAACACTATCAACAATTACTTTCGGCTGCCTTCTTTGTAGAAAGGGATCTTTACTATTTTAACGGGAATCCGCTTCCCTCTTACTTCTGCTTCCAGCTCGCTGCCCCTCTTCTGGTAGCCACGTTCAACGTACCCAAGACACACAGCCTGCCCAATTGCAGGAGCAATAGAACCGCTGGTAACGATGCCTACTTTCCGGTCACCGCTGAAAAGGGGAGTACCGTGCCTGGGAAACCCCTTTCCGGTGACTGTCATGCCAACCAGATATCTTCCCGGCTTATCCGCTTTCTGCTGCTCAAGAACTTCCCTGGCAATAAAATTTTTCTCTGTCTTAAGCTTTACAACCCAGCCAAGCTTTGCTTCGATGGGGGTTGTGCTGTGATCTATGTCGTTACCATAGAGAGGATAACCAACCTCAAGGCGAAGTGTATCTCTTGCTCCAAGCCCTATGGGGACAATGCCGAATTTCTCTCCGGCCTCCATTACGGAATCCCAGACAGCCTCAGCATCGGGATATTTCATGTATATCTCGAACCCGTCCTCACCTGTGTAACCTGTTCTTGCGATCAGGGCATCCACACCGGCAAATTTGCCTGTTGTATGCTCATAGTAACCGATGCTCTCAAGATCCTCGTGGGTAAGTTTTGAGCAGACTTCCTGGGCTTTGGGACCCTGGATCGCAACAAGAGCAGTCTCGTCACTTTCATTCGTAATACTAACGTCAAAGCTTTGAAGGTGACTCTGCACCCAGGCCCAGTCCTTCTCCAGGTTAGCTGCATTCACAACCATCAGGTACTCCTGATCACCAATTCTGTACACAATAAGATCATCAACAATACCGCCGTCAGGATAACACATTGTAGAATAGTACGCTTTTCCGTTATCAACGCTGGCATCATTGGTGAGAAGATTGTCAAGGAATGCTGTGGAATCAGATCCTGTGACCCTGAACTCGCCCATGTGTGTCAGGTCAAAAGCGCCAACACTTTCTCTAACCGCCATGTGTTCTTTCTTAATAGCATCGTACTTGATGGGCATAAGGTATCCGGCAAAGGATTGTATAGTGGCACCGAGTGCCACATGTCTCTCGTAAAGCGGGGTTCTCTTGTCCATTACTGCCCCTTTTCGGGAATAACTGTAAAACTACAAAAACAACAATTCCAGCTTATAAGCGAGTGCTAATTTAGCCAAAATCCGGGAAAAATGCAAATCTCATTGACCGGGTGACGACAACAGACTGATATTCATGGATACGCTAGTGAAAGGAAGCTCTTTGGCAAGAATTGCACTTGGAGAAACAACGGTTGGAAAACTGAAAAAAGAGTCCGGAGGCGAAGATGCAGTTCTCCATGATCTCTGCAGGGAATCCATGGCCCGGAAGTGGTTGAGATCAAAAGGTATACCCAACTGGAGAAATCCTGCTACTCCATCAGAGGATGCAGGAAGAACCGAGTCCGGCAGTCCGAGATACAGTATCCTTCTATCTGACGGTGCCAGATTCCTTGTCTGCTCCCACCCCTCTTCAACACTCTCCTTTGACACGCTTGCTGCTTCAAAGTGCTTTGCCGTACTGGCTGTGGCTCTTGAAAAAGACTGCAGACACGGTTCTGTGAGAGGATGCCTATTTCTGCGTGACGTATCCAGATCCAATCGATCCTACAACTTCAGCAAGGACGGGCTTCGTTCCAACTCGGAATTCTTAGATCATCTGACCGTACCAAAAAGCTACACATCAAAGCTTATCAGTTTCAGCGCAAGACTGCTTCTCTTCGGTGAACCGGATGCACCTGAATGGGGAACTGATGGAGTGAAGGCATTTGCTCCGTCGTATCAAGCTGGAAAAGGAGTCACTTTTGACCATGAATAAGGAATATCCGAAAAAAGGTCAGGAAGCCCAGGGCCTGATTCGACTGCGCAGGGCTTCAGAAGGTTCTCTCAGTGAAGATCTCATCGAGAGAATTCGCAATGCCGCAATGGAACTCCAGCAGTGTCGTTCAAAAGGAGAGGTCTACCGTATCTGCACAGAGGCCGGCATATCGATCCTGAACGAAGCATGCAGCTCGATATTTGTCAACGACAATGGCAAAATGAAACAGGCTGTTTCCCTGGGCAGAGAGCTTCACAACTGCGACATAGACTGCACTCCGGGGATCGATTTAACTGAGCTGTCCCCCTCTTCTGAAAGCCCTTCCTATTTTACCTCCGGCGACCGTCAGGAATATCTCTGTCCTGCAGGAACAGCTGGAGCCTGCTTCCGTCTCGGTGAAGATGCTGTTTTTCAGATCATTTTAACCAGGAGTCAGGTTCTTGAAAACATGGAAACAATGGTTATGGAACTGCTTGTGGAATTTGCCCGGCAGGGACTCAAGCGTATTTCCCTTAAGCATCAACTGGTACATCAATCCTTCCACGACCAGCTTACAGGCATACACAACAGGAACTACTTCAACCGGATCATTGAATTCGAGGAGCTTCGGGCAAAAAGAATGGGTTCATCCATAGGCTTCATCATGGTGGATGTTGACAATTTCAAGAGGGTGAATGAAAAGTACGACTACCAGTCTGGAGACCATGTCCTTGTTGAAGTTGCATCTATTCTTGAGAATTCAATGAGAACTACTGATACTGTTCTGAGATACGGTGGGGATGAGTTCCTGCTGATCCTCACCGGAATGACAATGAATCACTGCCACAGAGTGGAAGCACGGATCAACAAAGCAGTGGAGAAGTCTAATGTCCTGCACATGCAGGGTGGAGAAAGAGTTACTGTTTCCATGGGACAGGCGCTCTGGACTCCTGATGCCAGGGAGACCATTGATGAGACCCTGGCAAGGGCTGACAGTATCATGTGCGAGAAAAAGAACCTTAAAAAACGGTGATGTCCGTTCCGTCTGTTGTGATAACGAAGGTTCCATCCTGGTCAGTTCTGTAAACGGGGATCCCCCGTTCATCCAGTCTGTAGAGAAGCTCTGAATGAGGATGACCGTAGGGGTTTCCCGACCCCACTTCGATGGCGGCATAAGACGGTTGAACAGCGTCAAGCCACAGGTTGCTCGTAGCATCACCTGAGCCGTGATGTCCCACCTTCAGTATGTCGGCTCTGAGGTCTTCCGGCTGGTAGTAGGAGAGCACATCATCCTCTCCCCCGTCTGATTCAAGATCACCGGTAAAGAGGAAAGAAACATCCTCAAAAGTGATATGGACCAGTATTGAAGCATTGTTCATGCTGCCTGATCCGGGGTTGGGCTGCGGATGAAGGATATTTACCTCCAGATCAGGATCCCAGTCAAGTGTCATGCCCCTGTTTCCCTCAATGTACTCCGCGCCTGATGCCTGGATCTCATTCAGGAAATCTTCGTATGTTGCCGAACCATCCCCGGTCCAGCCGCAATCCCATACCCTGTCCACAGGGATATCCTCAAGCACAGCTATAAGTCCGCCGATATGGTCCGAATGGGGATGAGTTCCAACTATGCCGTCCAGATGGGTAATGCCAAGGCTGTCAAGCATGGGAATTATCCTGTCCCTGCCACAGCTCCAGTCGCTTCTTCTGTCTCCACCGTCGATAAGATAGTTGAATCCGTTGGGGGTTCTGATGAGCATGGCGTCTCCCGAAAGAGAACCATGAGAAGGGTCGATAAAGAAAACAGTAAGATTGTCCGGTTCATTCAGAGGAATGGTAAGAGAAAGCTCATTGCTCCATGCGGATAGCAATGAGGTGTTTCTTGTTTCCAGAGCGTACCAGTAGGTCTCCCCGGCGGTCACATCGGAATCAAACCAGGTGTTCTGAAGAGGATCCCCGGTGAATATCTTTATTGCCTCTGCCTGAGATGGGTCCGCCTCAATACCCGCAGACTGACTCCTCCATAGAATGTATGCATCGAAGTCATTATCGGAGCACTGGGTCCAGCTCGTATAGACAACTGAATCGGAATGGAGCTGTATTATCAGATCACTGGGGGTTGGTATGCCTGCAGGTTCCGAAACCGGATTCCCGCATGAAAGAAGAAGCAGAACAAGAAGACCTGCGACAACAACAGGGACCAGTGATCTAATACGCATTCAGCTTAAACTCCAATTCATTACAGGTCTACTTTCGAGACGATCTCCCGGTACTCCGTTCAATGGCTCTGCTTCCACCAACCGGCAGTACAGGAGCCTCGCCGTCATGAATCACAAATATATCATAGAACTGCTGAAGAAGTCTTCTCTGGGGATCACCGAAAAGCATCCGGTACTCGGGAGACCCAGAAGAAACTACCAGCTGTTCCGCAGTGCATATATCCCTTACCATCCACTGTGAGCTGTTGAACACTGCGTCAAATTCAAGAGTTCTATCTGGGCGCCAGTCGCTGTCGTAATACAAAGCCTGTTCAAGCAGGAATGGGAAGGAAGTCCGGTTGGCAACAAGAGTTACAAGTTCAGTACCGGTAACAACAGGCATTGCAATTCTGCCGGCTGTGGCTGAAACCGCACCACTGTTAATGAGTGAACTCTCTGCCTCCGAGTCCACCATGTAGGACTGTATTCTGCATGAGAATTCAAGTTGATATTCTTTTGTTACCTCGCCATCTGAAGAAGCAACAGATATCATTACAGGTCTTACCTCAAAGGCAACGCCGTCTGTTTCTGTAAGGCATCCGGAAAGCGTGTACTTCGACCAGTTACCGCACTCCTCAATTTCAACATAACCTCCAAGAAGAGGATGCCTGGAAATAACAGTGTCAGGAGCAAGATCAGGAGGCACCGGAGCCGTCTCCGGCTCGATCTCTATGTACACCGTGTCAGGAGGTTGTGATCCTCCTCCATCCGGATGGGTGGAATAGTCGTAGTGGTTTATTGTACAGGCTCCAAGAAGAAGCAATCCAACTGCAAGAGCAATTCTTTTCATATTTCTCCCCTTTCTTGCCGTGCTTCCGCTGGGGACGCACAGGAGTTTCCCAAAGTTGCTATCCTATCATACATCACCAGTCTACAAAGTGTTCCATCAGGGATTGAAGGACAAGCTGACCGCAAAACCGGCAGCGGTTATATTCGTCCTACTCGAAAGGAGTTTTTTGTGAACACAGTTTCCTGCACATTGCTGATCATTCTTGCCACGGTTCTTTTTCAGGATGATTTCAACGATGGAACCGCTGAGGGCTGGTACACTGTAGGTCCATCAAACTATCAGGTGCAAGACGGCAGATACCACTTCAGTGGCGGTGGAGCTGTGAACGATGCCACATCATACAGAGGCGAATCCGGAGAAGTAATGAGCACCTCTGACTACTCCATGCAGGCAGACATTGAGATTGATGTTGGTGTTTTCGGCGGGATGATGACCCGCTACTGGGAGGACGGCGAATACAACATGATGCTGGTCTTAAGCATACCGCATCAGGCTCTTAACCTCTACCGCTGGCACTGGACATCTATAGTTCTGGTTGATTCATATTCTTTCCCGGTACAGGCTGGAACTACTTACACTGTAAAGATGCAGTGCAGTGGAGATACTTTTGCAGGCAGAGCCTGGCTTCCAGGTGAGAGTGAACCGGAGGGATGGTTCGTTTCCGTTACCGACACTCTTTCCAGACCCGGCGCAGCAGCGCTGTTCACAGCAGGTACTTCTAAAAACACAGATGTGTACATGAGCTGTTTCTTCGACAATGCAGTTGTGGAAACCCCTGAACCATGGTCACTGACACAAAACACCTGGGCAGGGATAAAAGCACTGGGCAGTCTGCCTCAGTAAAGCATCACTTCCCGTTACCCCACTGAAGAAGATAGAGGTTGTAGTAGATACCGCGTCTGGCCAGAAGTTCCTGGTGTGAACCTCTCTCCATGATCTTTCCCGCATCGATCACAAGTATCTCATCACACTTCTGGATGGTTGACAACCTGTGGGCGACGATAATGCTGGTCCTACCCTTCATGAGGGTCTCAATAGCTCTCTGAATAAGCTGTTCAGTGGTGGGGTCAACATTGCTTGTAGCCTCGTCGAGAATCAGGATACGGGGGTCATGGGCAAGAGCCCTGGCAAAGCAGATAAGCTGTTTCTGACCGGTTGATAGGGTAGCTCCTCTTTCAGCCATAACAGTATTGAAGCCATTGGGAAGCTTATCAATAAAACCGGTGGCCTGAACCATATCGGAAGCACTGCGGATCTCTTCCATGGTAAGATCACTGCTGAGCCTGATGTTATCCGCCACAGACCTGCTGAAGATGAAGGCGTCCTGCAGAACGATCGATGTATTGTTTCTAAGGGTCGCAACTGAATGATCCCTGATATCTGTTCCATCCAGCAGTATTTTCCCAGTATCCACATCCCAGAACCGGGTTAGAAGGCTGATTATGGATGTTTTTCCTGCTCCTGTTGGACCCACCAGAGCAATACTCTTACCCGGTTCAATACCGAAATTTATCTCTCTTAATACAGGGGTGTCAGGGTCGTATCCAAAGTTCACATCCTGGAAAGCAACCTCTCCTCTGAGTTTCTGCGGTGGGATAGCGTCAGACGATTGAACGATCTTCGGCTCTGTGTCGAGAATTCCGAATATCCTCTCGCTGGAAGCCATGGCACTCTGCATTATGTTGTACTTCTCGCTCATATCAGAGATAGGTTTGAACATCTGACGGACATAACTGATAAATGCCACCAGAGCGCCCAGGGTCAGGGCACCTGAAAGGGTGCTGAGACCTCCATAGATAAGAACAATGGCCGTTCCCACCTGTGCGATGATGTTAATAATGGGTCTAAAAACACCAAAGACATAGAGCTGCTTCATACTGATCTTGTAGTAGTTGTCGTTGATCTCGAAGTACCTGCCTCTTCTGTTCTTCTCCTGCCCGAAGATCTGAACCACTTTTACACCGGAAACATCCTCGGCAATGCTTGAGTTCAGCTCTGCCAGATGCTTTCTTACCTTCCGATAAATAGTCCTTGCTTTCCTTCTGAAAAGTATTGAGGCAAGGGTGAACACAGGCAGTACGGAAAGGGAGATCAGAGCAAGCTTCCAGTCCATGATCAACAGGATGGTTATTGTGCCTGCAATAAGGAGAACATCTTTAACAAGATTAACCAGAACTGCGCTGAACATCTCGTTAAGTGCTTCCACATCATTGGAAACCCTTGTGACAAGCCTGCCCACAGGGTTCTTACTGAAAAAGTTCAGGCTCAGGGTCTGGATATGGTTGAACAATTCTGTACGCACATCAAACATGGAACGCTGACCGGCAACAACCAGTGTCATCACATGGCCGTATCCGGCAAAAATGCTGATAACAAGCAGACCCAGGAAGATCAGAGCAAGCCTGGTGATCCCGGAAACATCCTTCGCCCTGATGGTCATCAGCTTCTCAACTGGTATCTTTCCCAGATCCCTTTCGGGGACAAGCCAGTAATCATTCTGCAGACGACCTGTCTCTCCCTGATACTGGTCTGCAGGGAAAAGGTAGAATGTTTCAGCCGCAAGATGTCCACCTGTTGCAAGAAGATGGGCATCCGCCGGGTCCATGGTGTCAAGTGAAGCTTTTCTGATCAGCAGAGAATCTGAAGCCAGGAAGATGAAATCACCTTCGGCCGGTTCCATAGCCATGAGACTGTCACAGGATGCAGGAGTGTCTGTATAAACCTGATAGAGCCTGGCAAGATACTTATCAATTCCCTGCTTGGTGATGTACGGCAGAAGCAGTTCAACCCCTGAAGTAATAAGCATGAAGAACATGGCCAGGAAAACAAGTTTCCGGTGCGGTTTCACATAGTGGAGCAACCGTTTGATGAGCTTCGCGTCGTACCCTTTTCCTTCTATTGAATCATCGGCAAATGAACTGTTTCCGTGGGGAGGCATCAGCAGTCACCCCCTTCACATCTTTTTTCAACTTCCTCTTCAAGCTGCTGCATTCTGTAGAGTTCAGCATAGTAACCGTTTTTATCCAGCAGGTCAGTATGTGTTCCCTTCTCAACAAGCTTCCCATCATCCAGAACCAGTATCAGATCGGCATGCTGAACAGTACTTATCCTGTGGGCGATAAGAATGTTCGTAAGACCGGAGATCTCTCTTTTGAGCTTCTCAAGAATGGCAGATTCCGTTTCAGTATCAATGGCACTGAGGGAATCATCCAGCACAAGAATGGAAGGAGAAACAGCAAGAGCTCTTGCAATGGCTATCCTCTGCTTCTGACCTCCGGAAAGGGTTATGCCCCTCTCCCCTACCATGGTCTCATATCCCAGTTTGAAACTTTCGATCTCAGATCCTATCTCAGCAAGTTCTGCAAGATGCTTTATGGTTTCCACAGGAATGTCCTGATTCCCGAAAGCAATGTTATCCGCGATGGACAGGGCAAAGAGGAAAGTCTCCTGGGGAACATACCCGAACAGACCGCGAACTTTGGAAACTTCCCTTTCACGCACATCAACTCCGTCAATGAGAACCGTACCAGGTGGTGGGTCGTAAAGACGCATGAGAAGCTCAACAAGGGTTGTTTTTCCACTGCCTGTTCTTCCCACAATGCCAAGGGTTGATGAGGCTGGAATGCTGAAGGAGATGTCAGTGAGAACTTCAACATCAGTATCAGGATATGTGTACGACAGTCCTCTTACCTCTATGGAAGGCGCAGGCTTTCCGGAAACTGGTCCGTCCACAATGGCAGGTTCGGTGTTCATTATCTTTTCAAGTCTTCCCATACTGGCAGCTCCCCGCTGGAGCAGGTTCACAACCCAGCCGATGGCCATCATGGGCCAGGTCAGCATTGCCAGATAACTTGAGAATGCAACGAACTGGCCAAGAGAAATAGTACCGCCAATAACAGCCCGTCCACCGGCAACAAGCAGGATCGAGCTGCTCATCATTGCAAGACCCATAACAAGCGGTTGCATGAATCCCCAAATACGGGTAAGTCTGATGTTTTCCTTTACGCATTTACCTGCTTTATCAGCGAGCAGTTTTCTCTCTGATTCCTCATCACCGTAAGCCTTGATAACTCTTACTCCTGAAAGTGATTCCTGGGTCTTCTCAGTAAGGCCGCTGAAAGCTTTCTGAACAGATTCGAACCGGTCATGGAGCATCCCGCCGAATCTCAAAACAAGAATAGAAATGAAGGGAAGAGGAATCATGGTAATCAGAGTAAGCTTCCAGTTAATAAAAAGCAGCATAATGATGCTGGCAACGCTCATGAACAACGCATCGAAAGAGGCTATTGTAGCCATGCCTGCAGCCATACGAACTGCGTTGATATCATTGGTGGCATGGGCCATGATATCGCCCACCTTGGTCTTGTCATAGTACTGAGCTGGAAGTTTCTGAAGATGGCTGTAGAATTCCGCTCTCAGGTCCCGCTCGAGCCTGCGGCTGGCCCCCACAATAAAGATCCTCCAGAAGAACCTGCACACCGCCATGCCCAGTGCAATGGCCACAATTGAATAACCCATGCGCCAGATAAGATCGGAATCAGCAGTTCCCTGTGCAAGGCCATCAATGAGTTTTCGGAACACCTGAGGTATAAGAAGTTGCAGCCCATCAACTCCCACAAGAGCAATGACTCCGCCAAGCAGTGCTTTTTTGTGTCTGAATATCCTTGCGTAGAGGTTCCTCAGGCTTGATCGGTCAAGCTTCGGTCTTCCGCCTTCTGCCTTGGACATTTACACCCCCGGGAATGATCTAAGAGCGGTGAATATAGAGTACACTTCCAAAGAGTGTTAACCCGAAAAGGGAAACGAATTGCAAGCTAGTCTGTTACAGCTTCGGCTCTGTACAGCACCACACCTTTTCTCCCAATGTGATCAAGTAATTCTTCATTATCAATATGATCGAAGATCGAAATATCAAAGGTGTACGGTAACATCAGACCATCAAGACCAAGTGAAACCAGGTTGAGGGAATGCAAATTCAGACCTTTGCCAACAAGAGTAATATCAATATCTGAGCCATTCCTGAAACTCCCCATAGCTCTTGAGCCATACAGTATAACCTCTTCCAGTTCAGGAAAGCTCTGAAACACTCTGCTAATATCGCTGATCACACTTTCAGAAAGACCGTACTCACCCATGGTCAGAGACTGCTCATTTTATCTCTTAGCAGACAAAACAGTTGATAATACTGAGAAGTAACAGCTGAACAAATTTCCTTAGCTGTCTTTTCATTGTACGTATGAGATGTCTTGTTCCTGCTTTTCAGCATTTCCATCCATCCCTGGCCATCCTCTATCAAATCAAGTTGAAATGCTTTCTGAATTGCTGAGCGAGATCCATAAATATCAGTCTGACCACTGTACTCCAGAAAGTCTTTCAGCGTTTTCCAGGCCAGCTCAAATGTGTACTCGAATGACTTGATCATACCCTGTTCTTCAAGCTCTGACAGATTACCTTTTTCCATAAACCTTTTCATCTGGTCAAGAGCTTTCAGATAATTTGCATATCGCTGTTTCCATCTGACATCTTCAGCAAGCATTTCAGCCTCCACTCTGCAGCGCTTCCATATAGATCACAACCTCTCAGTATTCGTCCGGGTCTTCAGGGCCTATGATAGAGTAGTCAATCACGTAGATCTTCCTAAGCTCTTCACGAACAGAGTATCCCTCTTCAGTGAGTCTTCCAAGAACTGCGGTGAGCTGTCCGTACTCGGGAACGATGTCGAATGCCTTCTCGCCCACAAGGGCAAAGACTTCTCCGGAAGCATCATTGGTAATTATCACAGTTTCAGACCTGGTTCCAGCGTGAAGTACATCCACAATACCGGTTACTCTTACAGTATCCGCAGGCTCTTCAAAGGAATCGCTGGCTCCGCACCCTGCAGAACTCAGGGCAAGGAACAGTATTGTTCCGAATATAAAAAGCTTACTCATTCTATTCTCCCTCCAGGGGCCATGGCTCAAATTCAGAGAAATCAACAACAGTACTATCGGCTATGATACCCCAACCTGCATCAAGTGCCCAGTCGGAAAGAGCTCTGCTGATCTGGTAAACTGTCATTTCTTCCAGAGACTCCTGAAGAAGGTAGGGTGTTCGCCAGTCTCCGGTGGAAATGTATCCGCTGCCCAGCATCCAGCACTGGGTATCCATGGACTCCGCGCCAATGCCCTGTATCGTGCGGTTGTTGTTGGCAACACCGGTAACAACTGACTGATCCACATTACCATTTGCCACATCGCTGAAAACACCGGTCATCAAAGATGCGGACAAAACAGGTTCAGTGGTGCTTATGTACATGTAACCCCAGTTGCGCTGATAGCTGTTTGTGCTGCCCCCGTAAACTGCATAGGTAAGGGCATTCTCTGTGCGAAGTACCTGCCAGAGCATTTCATCAACAACACCCATGGCGGTAGAATATGCAGCTGTGTCGTCGCTGCCCACTGGAGGCGCTTTGAACTTCACAACACAGTAAGCGGAAAGGGTCTCGTCATTCTCAACAATGATGGTGTCTCTGTCAATTCCGAACTCAGGGACTTCCGGGAAAACATCTCCCCCTTCAGGGACTCTCCCAAAGGACACCTCAAGCAGTTCTGCAAGCATTTCGGGAGAAGTAGGCCCCGCATGAGTGATAACGATGTTTCCGCTTTTGATCCTGCTGGAGAGCCATTCCCCTGCGTCCTCGACATCAAAAGAAGACAGAGTTGAAGGTATGCCGTCAGGACGAAGCAGATAAGGATGTCCGGCACCCATGAACCCCTTGTTCGCCACAAGCCATATTCTGTTGTCAGGATCGTTAAGCTCAGACTGCAGGGTAATAAGCTGGGAATTCTGCATTCGCCCAACCACCACTGGATCCAGTTCCGGCTCAAGGAGGCAGTCTGCAAAACCGTCAAGCAGCAGAGGAAGGTCCTCTGAAAGACACTTCAGATGATATCTGGAGTAATCGTAGTTGTAGGAAGCGTTCCAGCTTGCCAGGGTTACATCCATGATCTCCCGCCATCGCTCATCCGGGTAGCTGGCACTTCCGGTCATTGCAGCTTCCAGAGCAAATGCTTCAATTCCCTGGTTGGTCTCATCAAGAACTCTGGAGCCTCCCACAAGGAAGAAACTGAGTCCTTCAACCTCACCTTCAGTAACAGTTCTGGAAATAACATGAATACCGTTATCAAGATCGAACTCTGTCACATTCTCCGGTGCGGAAGCCAGAAAAGCCAGCAAGAAAAGAATAGATATCATTCTACCCACTCTCCTTCCGGAGTGATGATGAATACAGCGGAAGGCTGATCTTTCACCCACCTGTCCAGATAGAGGGAAATGTCGCCGGCAGTAACTGCAGCCAGACTGTCGGGATAGTTGTTGTAGTAATCGAGACCGCCGCCCTCTACCCACCAGAATGGGAAGGTTTCCGTGGCCATATCTCTGCTGGATTCCTCGTTGAACAACCTGTGCCTCCGCAACTGTTCCGAGGCCATTTCAATTCCGGAATCAACAAAGTACCCATCCTCAAACATTCTCTGTACCTCAACACGCATCATCTCAAGACCTTCATCAACTAACTCTGGGGCAATGGTGCCTCCGAAAGTAATAGCAGGCTCGAACCTCTGGGAATAGTAGCTGGCGTACACATCAAGGAAAGGACCGTTGGCAACAAGATTGTTATGGAACTCACCGGTCATTCTGCCCATGTACTGTCCCCACACATCAGCAGCGTATGTCCAGTTCTGCTGGTCAACCATTGAAGGGCCCACAAACACAATGCGTATCATTCCCATTCCCTCCGGGCCACCAACATGGACAGTTGTGTCCTTTGGTATAGAAATATTCAAACCGAGCGTAGAGTAATCACTGCGTCCCCCGTACTCCCACCTGCTGAACATTTCCGTAACTGCAGGCATAATGGCTTCTGCATCAACATCTCCGGTAATGATCAGAGCAGAGTTATCGGGGGTGTAGTATTCATACTGGAACTCCAGCATTGTCTCCTGGTCAGCAGCCATGATAACTTCCGGTACCCCGATGGAACTGCTTCTGCACTTGTCTATGGAAAGAACCTCTTCCTGCATCCGCCACAAATTCCAGAAGGGGTTGTTGGTCTTTCTCTCATACTCATTCATAATAACAGACCGCTCATTGACTATCTCCGAAGGATCAAACAGCGGACCGGTAATGGCATCGTACATGAACTGAAGACCCTCATCGAACAGATCGGATGAAACAGTCAGGTAGTACCGCACCACTTCATTGCCTGTGGTTCCGTTACGGATCATCCCCAGCTCTCTCATTCTATTGTTGTAGGCAGTCTGATCAGGCAGAGCAACATTTCCCTTGAAGAACATGTGTTCGTAAAAATGGGCAAGACCGTTGGATTCCGGTGATTCACATGTTCCCCCTGTGTTCACAACAACACAAACGGTAACAATGGGTGATGCATGATCCTCACCGATAATGACATCAAGCCCGTTGGGCAGTTCGCTTTCAACAACTGGAAAATTCATGGAAATCATAAGGATCAGTGTATACAGCACCATAATTCCTTTCAAAACAACCTGAATTACTTAACCCAGGTAAGAGAACTGACATTGCATTCAGCATTGATTATAAGAACACGGAGCTTGTTCGGGAATAGACATTGAGCAGTAGCACCTCACGGACGAGATAGAATGCATGCCGATTAGAGAAGAATAGCAACGCTATTTGACGAAAATTGGCGTGTATTACAGCCGTTCGTGCAGCAGCTAATGCCGATGTTGTATTTTCGGTCAGGCTCCCAGTGCAAGTAGGGCAAAAAAGACAAGCGGGGAGAACCAATTGGAATTAGTAAAACCAACAGTACATGGCCATGTTCACCTCTGTCAGACCCTCTTCCGGGGAATGGCTGAGAACAGAACACTGATGCCGTGGCTTGAGGATCGGATCTGGCCCCTTGAAGCAGCCCACACACCTGAGACCCTTGCTGTGTCTGTAATTCTCTCACTCCGTGAAATAATAGAAACCGGTTCAACAGGTCTGCTGGACATGGGCAGCGTGGAACACTCCTCAACCACAATAGACATTCTTAAAGAAAGCGGGATCAGAGCTGTCGCGTGCAATGCCCTTATGGACAAAGGCCCTGACTTTATAAAAAAGCCTCTCTCCTGGCTTATAAAGGAATCGGACAAGGTAGAAAAAAGCTGCACAGAGCAAGTTCAATATGGCCTTGCTCCAAGATTCGTTCTTTCCTGCACAGCTGAACTCTGGCAGTGGCTGGAGACAAAAGACAAAAGCACCATAAGAACCACTCATGCAGCCGAAGCATCCGCAGAGATCACAGACCCATGGATTGCAGAGCACGGAGGCAACATCCACCTCCTGAACAAACTTAATTTCCTCTCTCCCAAAACGGCTCTTGCTCACTGTGTCCACCTGAAGTCTGGTGAACTTGAGCTACTGAAACAAACAAGAACAGCAGTGGTTCACTGCCCCTGGACAAACCTCCGCCTGGGCAGCGGAATAGCAGATATACCAGAACTTCTCAGACATAATATCAGAGTGATGCTGGGCAGCGACGGCGCCCCGTGCAACAACCGCCTTGACCTGTCAGGGGAAACCCGCCTTGCAGCAAGTCTGGCATCTCTAAAAGCAGAACCCGGCACCATCTCAGGAGAGAAATGGGCGGAGATAAGCGGAGAACAGGCAGCAGAATTCTTCAATTTCAAAAACTTCGATAACGACAAAATTCACCTGAGCCTCACAACAACTGAGGAAGATGAGCTAACGAGAGCAGAAGACAAACAGAGATACCTGAATGAGATCCCAAGGGCGGGAAGGGTTACAAAAGTGGAATGTAACGGTAAAGTCATATACGACCATGGAGAATTTCCAACACTGCCCAGACTCCCCATCAGCGTAAAAGAAGCAAGAGAAATAGTCTGGAACAGAGCCCTGACACTTGGTATGCGACCGTGATACAAGCTGTATCAGTTGCCATTCCCAGACCCATAACAAAAACCTACAAATACCTGCTTCCCGAAAGCATGCAGGGAGGCAAGCTGGAAGGCTGCCGGGTGGTTGTTCCCCTGGGTGGCAGCAGAGTTGTGGGTGTTGTCTGGGAATCAAATGTATCGGTAACGGAAAAGCTCAAACCAAAACTGAAAAAGGTACTCCAGCGACTTGACTCAAACCCCCTGCTTACAAAAAATGTATTGAAACTGCTTAAATGGACCGCAGACTACTACATGACCCCGCCTGGTATGGTTGCCTCCGCAGCCTTCCCCCCTGGAATGCAGGGCAGTGCAGTAAGAATAATTGAGCTTAGCAGCAATTCAAGAATAAAACAGTTCACAAATAAAAGAAAAACAGTTGAGTACAATCTTCTTAAAACACTTGTACCGAACACCCTCAAGTTAGACAGCATACTTGCTGAAGAAGCTGCAAACGGTAAAGTAAGAAGCTGGTGGCAGCCCAAGAAACTTCCTCCGCCAAAGCATATCTCAATTATCGAACCTCTTGTACCCCCGGAGCAGCTGACTTCAGCAGGTCATTCCCTGAAAAAGCGAGCCCCAAAGCAGGCTGCTCTTCTGATAACACTTGCCACCACAGGAGCCATTCCAAAAACAGAACTGCTGAGGATGGCACGATCCAACAGGAACTCTCTTGAGCGACTCCGTCAGTTGAATCTGATAAAGGAAATCATAAAAAAAGTGCCCCGTGACCCCATGCTGAACACACCTGACCTGGAGAACAAACCGCCACCGGAGCTGAACAATCACCAGATAGATGTAATACAGAAAGTAACAACATCCATCCAGGGCAAAGCTGGCAATAAAGCAAAGACTTTTCTGCTCCACGGAGTAACAGGCAGTGGAAAGACCGAGGTCTACCTGAGGCTCATTGAAAAACTCACACAAGACAACAAAGGCGCCATCGTTCTTGTCCCAGAAATTTCGCTTACTCCCCTTGCGGTAAGCAGATTCAACAACAGATTCCCGGGAAAAGTTGCTGTACTTCACAGCGGTCTTTCAAAAGGTGAACGGCTGGACGCATGGAGCATGGTTCAGCGTGGTGAGCGCAGCATAGTGATCGGCCCCCGAAGTGCCGTCTTCGCCCCGGTGAAGAACCTGGGAATGATAGTGGTTGATGAGGAACACGACCACAGCTACAAGCAGGGCTCAATGCCCCGTTACAACGGCCGCGATCTTGCAGTTGTCAGAGGCACTATTGAAAACATCCCGGTCATCCTCGGTTCTGCCAGCCCTTCCACTGAAAGCTGGCATAACGCACAGCAAGGCAGATACACCCTTCTGACCCTTCCAGACAGAGCTACAAAAAGACAACTGCCAAAGATCACTCTGATAGATTCAAACAAACAGGAGTTCACCCTTCTCTCAAAACAACTGCTGGCAGCAATAGGCAAACGCACAGCATCAGGTGAGCAGAGCATTATCCTCATCAATCGCAGAGGTCACTCACCAATACAGATGTGTGTTGCATGCGGCCATGTGGAGAAATGCCCAGCCTGTGAAATATCAATGACCTACCACCGGCAGGGCGAGATACTCCGCTGCCACCACTGCGGCAACTGGAAAAGTGCCAGAACAAGATGTCCGAAATGCAAAGGGGAAGAGTACAAAAGACAGGGCCCGGGCATACAAAAGGTACAGGATGCCCTGAAGGACCTCCTTCCACAGACCAGAGTGATAAGAATGGACGCCGACACAACCAGCACCAGATCGTCACACTGGAAGATCATTCAGAAGTTCTCAAGGGGCGAGGGCGATGTTCTTCTGGGCACTCAAATGGTTGCAAAGGGCCATGACTTCCCAGGTGTAACTCTTGCTGCTGTTATAGGTGCGGAGATGGGTCTCTACATGCCCGACTTCAGAGCCCAGGAAACCACCTTCAACCTCCTGCTTCAAATTGCTGGAAGAGCCGGCAGAGGTGAGAAGGCAGGTGAGGTGATCATCCAGACCACTGACCCCCAGAACCCCATCATCCAGCTGGCCTGCAACCACGACTACAAGACCTTCATTACCCAGGAGTTGGAAATGCGCAAGACCCTGGGCAACCCGCCAATAACAAGAATGGTCAGACTTCTCTGGACAGGCAAAGACCAGAGAAAAGCAAAGAAAGCCGCCGACCTCACCTGCAAAACAACACTGCCGCCCAGCTGTACACTACTGGGCCCAAGCGAAGCTGCAATGGCAAAGATCGCAGACAAATACCGCTACAGTGCTCTGCTGAAAGCAACAAGCCACGCCACCCTAAAAACAGCAGTACAGACCATGAGAAAAAACTTCAAAGAACTGAAACAAACCACCGTCCGAATGGATGTGGATGTTGATCCCCGGAATTTGATGTAAGAAACGCTTCGCCGGCGAAAAACCACCAAACAAATAACATCCGAATCAACGAATTGCGCTGCCTTGGTTCTGAGACGGATTACCTCACAGGCTGCTGAGTTGCCCGATCTGCGAATCACGGTTATCGCCAGAATCCTCCCGCAGGAAAGGCACACCAACACTGTCAATGTTGGTTAATCGAGTCCGGAAAAATTCAGTGCCGGATACAGAATTGTTTGAACAGCTGAATCAAAGAGGAAGAGAGAGAAGCAACTCCTGCTCAAGAGCCCGATTGGTACGATCCAGAACAGAGATTACTCTGCTTACGGCTTTGTCAGAAGACTCTCTCAGGGCCGGCATGAGTTTCCTGCTCTTCGCAAGAAGTTCTTCGTTGCCATATCTGGTCTGCAATTCTTTAAGGATGGCCATCAGTCGTCGAGGTGAAGCTTCATTCTGGGATCTTATCCATCACAGCGACAGGGGTAGCCAATATGCATCAGAGAAACTTGGTGATTTGATTGCTGCCAGTAATATTCGTTTGAGTATGTCCCGGAAAGGAGATCCCTGGGATAATGCAATGATGGAGAGCTTTTTCAATTCACTCAAATCCGAATGGATCAGCTCTCTCTATTCAACCCGCAAAGAAGCTGAATTGGAAGTATTTAAGTACATCGAAATGTTTTACAACCCAGTCAGGCTCCACGAAAGCCTTGATTACATAACCCCACTGGACTTTGAAAGGAAATTTGAACAGGATTTGGTAAGAAATGAACCTCTGGTTGAAAGGTCTATACAGTGATTGTCCACTTTAGATTAAGCGCACCATCTCCAAGTGCCCCATCAACAAATACCGTTTTTTCGATCATGTTCTTCGGTTGAACATCAATTTCTATTGATGCTCGAAGGCTCTCGGGTGCTTGAGGAAAACTTCCAAGAATGGCCTGAGAACCAAAGATCAGCAATTCAGTGTCTTCTGCTACATCACAAGCTGCACGAATTGCATGCTCTAACTGATCATACCTCATCGCTGGGTATTTCCATCTGTTCAAGAATCTTATCTCGTTCCTGATGGGTTAATACAGCAAGAAACGGCAAACTTCTTCTAAGCCGGATTGCGCGTGAACTAGATGATACCAGTAGATCTCGTATCCGATCTACGGAATACGCTTCAAGAAGCTGCCTCCACTCTGCAATATCCTTACTGGCCATTCCCTGATCCTCATGGAGCAGTCTATTCGTGTACTGGTAGGCTCTCTTTGTAAGAGATGGATCAAGCTTTATTAGATATGCGATGGCTTTCGCTAATTTGAGAGAACGCTGTTCCGCATCCTTTTGCATTGGTTTCCCGGCAAGGTTATCTCTTTTGCCTGCATTCCCCATACCACAAAGTACTATTGCTTTACTTGGAACTTCTGATTCATCTGCGCGAGTGAAGAGAGTCACCTCAATAATGAGGTCATATTTCTTTTCAGTCTCGACCAGTCGGGTACGGAGCTCTTCCCTCATCCATCCCATTGCCTTAGCCTCTGTTACTACCTCCAGTTGAAGAGGCTGTCCAATCTCTAAAGGTAACTGAGTAATCCAGGCTCCAGACACTTCGGGAATTGTAAGAGTTTGCCGAAGAGTGGAGATTAGGCTTTCGTAGTGCTCCTGTTCTTTCTCAAACAATAGCTCTAACAGATAAAGAAAGGGGTGTTCCTTCTTCGGGCTGAATTTAAGAGCACGACCTGTTCCAACCCTTTCAGCAATCCCCAGACTTGCCAGACGCACCAGTGCTTTTCTAGCACCGGCTAGAGAAAGCCCTGCCATTCTAGCCGCATCAGCAACACCTAAAGGACTTACAGCTTCATAAACAAGCACTCTTATGAGTCGAACCAAACCAGGGGATCCCAAGATATCATCAAGAGGATACTTCAAGTTACTTCGATTTACTCTTGGAACTATCATGCTAAATCCTATCTCCTTTAGATACTACAGTTTCTTACTGACAACTATAGTATCTACTCTCCGGACTGTCCATACCCCTCTTAAAGCAACTTTTCTGTAAATGATCGGAATGTTGCTGGGGTACACTTTTCGCTCAGCTATGAATTCTTCTTGAGCTGTACTGGAAGAAATTACGGGTACCCAAAGCAAAATCGAGCTCAGCTTCAAAGTCCATTGAAGTTCAATCCTGACATTCTTCTGCAAATTACTCCGTTGCGATGCGGAAGTTGATCGGAACAGGCTGGTAATCCTACTCTTCCATGCTGATTGTGCTCTTACCGGCTCAGAGTTTAACTTCTCCCGGAGTGTTGTCCGGTGTCTGATTTGTTCCGATAAAAGAAAAGATCTCTGTGCGGCGGGAATAGGATCTGTGTTTGATAGGATCGGGGTGGTTGGAGCAGTCTATGATAAGAGCATTGTCTACCACTTTGTCTGCGGGGACGGGGCCTGTACTGCCCAGTGCGTTATCGCCCCCTTCACCGAAGGGGAAGGAGTACTTTAGAATGTCATCATCTTTCGACTTGAAGATAAAGGTGGTGTCTGCTTTGCTGGCTGCATTTGCATAGGGCATTCCTTTTGTAAGTGTGTAGTTGCCCACTGCAGCAGCCATAAGGTAGATGTTTCTTACAGGAGCTGTGATTGTCTTCATAGCATTGAGAGTAATGAAGCATCCAAGGCTGTGAGCGATGATGTCTACCTGAGAAGCAGATGAAGATATGCTGGTGAGCAGTTTTCCCAGCCTCTTTGACAGCTGCCCGGCTCTTCTCTTTGCAGGCCAGTAGTTGAGCTTCTTGGTCCCGCCGGGCCAGATGTACCCAACAACAGTATCATGCGGTACTTTGTTGGTGATGAGCTGACTGCTTACCCGGAGATAAGCATCACAGATCTTTTCAAATGTGTTGTTGTAACCGTGAACCAGGATCACCACATGTTTTCCTTTGATCTCTTCAGTGAATTTGTCCATTAAGATGGCTTTGTTGGCTGATCGCCTGGGGTCAACAAGATTGACCAGTTTTACCCTGTCATCTTTTGATATCTCACCGGCTTTATAGAATCTCTTTCTGGAACTGACTATGGGAATCAGGCTCACAGACTTCCACCTTGCCTCTGCTGTTTGCTCAAGGGATTAATCACTTTTCTCACTGGTCAAGAACTAATAATACGAAATTGCTTTCCCTGTGTCACAAAGGAATTACTTCCTCCAAAGAGAGAAGCCCCTCCTGCAAAGATCAGAAGGGGCTCTCAAATAACAATGCTGCAAAATGACTACTTCAGAACAACCACTCGCTCGGTTGCTGTGAAGTCTCCTGCATGCATTGTGCAGAAGTAAACCCCTTCAGCGGGATTGTCGAAAGAGACTGAAATAGAGTGTCAGTTGTTGCTCTTTTTTTTTCCATTATTTGTCTTCTTCAGTTCACTTCCATATTTAAGGTGCTCCTCTTTAACTTTCAGTGTTTCGCTGAGGCGGCTGGCCATGGAGTCAGAATATGTTCGACGCCCACGCTCATAATCACTGACCATGTTCTGCCGTACGCCTAATTGTTCTGCAAGCTCAGTCTGGGTTAAGCCCGCTTTCAACCTTGCACCGGCAAGAAGATTACCTATACGATTCTTTTCCATTTCCTTCCAGAATTCAGTACTTTCAATGGGAAGATACTCGTCCTTCTCTTCACTTGTAAGAACCACAACATCATACTTTTTCTTGATCCAGGTGAGCAGTTCATTAACACTCTCACCATGAATCGACAACTCAATATGGGGCTTTTTCACGAGAACCAACATAATACACCTCTATTACTATTTCATTTCTGCTGTGCGTCCAGCATGCTACATATCGAAATGTCAAATGACAATGATATCGGTCTTTGTCGAGCAGAGAGAAGTTTCGCCAATTCTTTTGAATCGGGCCTTCTGTTTGAAGATCTGAGATCAACAAGAACAGAAGCTTCTGAACATTGATTGGCAGCTTTCTCAGGTTTCGGGCAACCTTCTTTTTGACGCGAACCTCATATTTCTTCATGGTTATATTATAACCTGCACCACCAATCAATGCAAGTCATATTTGAGCTGATACATTGTAAACCATCAGAGAACAGAGAAGCTGGAAGTAGACTGATAGAATAAGATGGAAGATACTGGGAAGGTTCCAGAATTCCAGCAGTAATGCGGGGATGCTCAAGTCTGTTAAAAGCCCCTCCTGTTAAAGATCAGGAAGGGCTCTCAGATATCAATGCAGTAAATTTCTTTACTTCAAAACAACCACCCGCTCTGTTGAGTTGATCTGCTCTGTCAGTTCTCCTTCAGCAGATCGTCAAAAGCTATCTCAAAGCGGAGTTTGTGCTTTGCCTCTTCCTGGGCAAGTGCTTTGAATATGTTTTTTGCATCTTCGGTTTCAACCATCTCGCTGAGTTTTGTATAGAGCTTGAAAGCAGCCTTCTCCTTTTTCATGGCGATAACAAGGGCGTCTTCATAGCTTTCAACACTATCAGGATTTACATTTACCGTATAATCGGCAATTTTAAGATCAAGAACCTTTTCATTGGCAGGCTGGAATTTCTTTCCCTCTTTTACAGCTATGAGTTTTGCCTTGTGTCCTCTCTCCTCGTTTGCGAAAAGAAGAAAATCCCTCTTCATTGCCTTGTGCACAGCCTTCTCCGCAAGCTCTGTGTAAAACTTGACTGCACCCTCTTCTTCTCCTATTGCAAAATCAAGTATCTCATCTGATGACATCCAGCTTTTCATGATTACTCCTTAAATAGTTTTTCGCAATAATCCAATACAGAACTATACAAATAATTAAAGTTGAACGCTCCCCTGAAAGCTCAGAAGTACACTGAAAGAATAAGGTGGAAGATGGTTGGAAGGTTCCCGAATTCGGTTCCTTCTGAGCCTGTTCCACTACTGATACCTGGGTTGACTGTTGAGTTGTCAGAAAGGCTGTACTCGCTGTTTACGCTGAGCTGAACCGAGTTATCATTCATGTTGAAGAGAGTACTTGCGTTCAGTGTTAGAAGCGGAGTTGCAGTTACACTGATCCCAGATGCCAGATAGTGTTCTGCCATGAGGTAAACCCCGCCTGTGGTATAAGCCGGTTGGGTTGAGTTCTGCAAGTAGTTATTGTGGCTTGATGTGCCTGGCTGGTTGTAATGATACTCTATAAAACCGTAAAAGATGCTGTTCCGGAAACTGCGTTCAAGTCCGGTTGTAAGACGCCAGAAACAGTCTTCCTTTTCAGGTTTTGTCACAGCAGATTCAATCCAGCCCACAGAGCCTCCAATTGCTCTGTTCAGGCTGCCTCCAATGAGTTTGTTTTTTCTGAACTCCGCTGCAAGAATAGAGATATCGGTGTTCAGCGCATAGAGTCTGGTTCTTAACCAATATCCGCTTTTTTCTATTTCCGCTTTCTCTCCAAAGACCCATCCACCCTCAATCTCGGACATCATGCCAACCGGGTAAACAGCTCTTACTGCATCAACACCTGTGCGGTAATCAGTGTTGATCGCTCCGTAGGGGAACGGTGCTATGAAGTCTGTGGGGCTTACTGATCTGGATACACCCCAGAAAATTGCCTGCCTGCCTAGGGTAATTCGTACTCTGGCAGGTCTTACCTGAAAGCTGAGGCGGTCGATATTCTGAAGAATGCTGAAGTTCTCATCTCCACTCCATTCTTCCGGATAAATTCTAGAGTCAATATCGGCAATTCTGAACTGAGAGTGTTCATTCTCAGTGCCTTTAAGAGCAGGATCTCCTGCTGTGGGGCTGATAACCCAGGCAATGTCAGTTCTTACAGAACCTATTCTGCGATTATCCATCAACCTAAAGGAGGCATATCCGTTCCAGGTTGTGGAATCACCACTGATAAGTTGAAGCGTTGGTTTGAACACTCCTGTGAAGGCGTTTGTTGCCGATGAAATTGCCATGAGAAGAGTAAGGAACCTCACTGGATCAGCTTCTCTTCTGCGGTATCCAGCAGACCGTCTCTAAGTGTTACTACTTTCCTGGCCCTCTTCATGACGATCTCATCATGGGTGGAGAAGAGGAATGTCATTCCCGTTTCCTCATTGAGCTTCCTCATCATGTCCAGAAGGTCACCGCTGGTTTTTGAATCGAGATTTGCAGTCGGCTCGTCGGCGATTATCAGCTTTGGTCTGGAGACCATAGCCCGCGCCACAGCAACTCTCTGCTGCTGGCCTCCTGAAAGCTTTGACGGGAGTCTGTGCGCATAGTCCTCCAGTTCAACCTGTTTCAGGATATTAATCACTCTTTCGTGCCGTTCCTTCTTTTTAATTCCCTGAAGAAGCATGATGTATTCGATGTTCTCCTCAACTGTAAGAACCGGAAAGAGGTTGTAGGCCTGAAAGATAAAACCGATGTGATCACGTCTGTAGTTTGAAAGCTCTTTTCCACTCATGGCTGATATGAGTTTGCCGGAGAGTTCAACCTCACCATCTGTTGGTGAATCAAGCCCTGCCATCAGGTTGAGAAAAGTGGTTTTGCCTGAACCTGAGGGGCCAATGATAGCGGTGAACTCGCCTTCAGTCAGAGTAAAATCAATACCCCGGACGGCTTCAACTGGAACTCCATTGTCATGGTAGGTCTTCTTGAGACCTTTTGTTACTATTACCTTGTTCGCATTATCTGTATTCATCTATTTCTTCTCCTGTCTCAAAGGCTTTTGCGCATGGCTTCAGAAGGGTTGAGATTACCGGCATGGATCCCAGGGTAGATTCCTGCAAGAGTTGTGAAGAGCAGTGTTGCCGCAGGATAGATCCAGAGTCTGGACCAGTCCACCAATGTGTGAATTGGTCTGTCAAACATTACTCCGGAAAAGTCCACTTCGCCAAAACTGATCCCCACACTTGCGAAATACTGGATAACTCCGAAGCCAAGAAGTGTTCCAATAATTGAACCGGCCAGACCAAGCCAGAATGCCTCAAGAAGAACCATCAGAATTATGGCTCTTTTTGAAGTGCCCACCGCTTTCATCACTCCGAACTCATACATTCTTTCGTAAACAGACATGAAGAGTGAGTTGACTATTCCGAAGAGAACCAGCCCGAATAGAATTGCCGCCTGTATTCCAAGGCTGACATTAGCCATCCTTATCATTGAGGTGATCTGCGGTGCAAGTACAGGCCATCCTTCAGCCTTATTGCTGTCTGCAGAGAATACTGTCCAGAATGGAAGATCAGGGTCCATGGCCACCATTGGATCGGAAAAGCGGATGGCTATTTCATGGAGCTCGCCGGTAAGGTCAAGAAGACTTCCAGCGGATTCAATGTTTACAAAGGCTGTATATCTGTCGTACTGATCCGAGCCGAACTTGCAGATACCGCTTACACGGAACATCCGGCTTGCAAAACCGCTTTCTGCCATGGCCGTTGTTATCACTGCTATGTCTCCCAGTGCAAGATCCATGTCTGCAGCAAGTTTGTAACCGATGATCATCTCCATGCTGTCTCCGGAAAAGTAGTTGCCGGTGTCGGTAGCTGCTTCAAGCATTGAGACCTGGCCCTCTGTAAGATGATCCACACCCATGAGGGTGACAGGTTTCATCTCCATTGCGGACTGCAGTGATGCAGGTGAGATAAGTCTGCCGGTTGAGGCAACTGCCAGAGTATCCGCCTGAAGCATGCTGTCTATTCTTTGCGGATGCTGTATTGTGAAAGTGATGTTCGCCGTCTCCTGGAATCCCTCTCTGTGGATCTGGGCATCACCCATCCATGTGTCGGTTGTGGTCTCTACCATGAGAGTGCTCATCCCGGCGAAGAGTGCGTCGGAGAACATCATTGCAGCCAGGCCCACACCGATGGCCACCCCTGTGATCATCGTTCTTCGTTTGTTTCTCATAACATTGCGCCATGAGATCAGGATCAGTCGTGCAAACATGCTCCTAAACCTTCCTCATGGATTTTGCCGCATGGGTATGGGCAGCTTTCACCGCAGGTATCAGGCTTACAACGGAGGCTGTGATCATTATGCAGACTGCTGGTATCCAGTAACAGGCCGGGGTTATGGATGCTACCATTTCCCGGAATGTAAATCCACCGTAGTCCAGAGGCGGATCAAGGATCATACCGTGCTTTGAAAGGATCATCAGACCGATGGTGCTTAGTATTGCCCCCAGCACCACGCTGACCAGCCCCATGATGTTCGCTTCAAGAACGATCATTCTCACAATAGATCCCGGCTGGGTTCCTATGGCCTTCATTACACCGAATTCCCGTCTTCTTTCAAGGACCATCATAAGAATAGTGTTGAGAACACCAAGAGCAGCCACTGCAATAATTATTGCCAGCATTATCTTCAGGCTGACTTCATCGCCCTTCATTCCATTGTAGAATTCCTTTGCAAAGACCTTCCATGAAGCAGTTGAAAGTCCCAGAGAATCGGTAGCGGCTGCTATCTGCTCTGCGGTTCTTTCAACATCTCCCAGAGAGCTGGTCATTACAGCAAGCTCATGCACTCTACCTTCCAGAGCAAAAAGCAGTTGAGCGTCTGCAAGGGTCAGGTAGCAGGTGGATCTGTCCAGGCCACTGTTCCCGGTTGATACTATCCCGGTTACAATGTACCTCCGGTCGGCACCGCTGCCATCAGCAGCCTGAGAGAAAAGGATGAGAGAATCTCCCACGGCAACATTCAGAGTTATCGCCAGTTCTTTACCTAACAGCATCTGACCAACTGCTCTGAGAGATGAATCAGCCTCGGATACGGTGAGCATTTCACCTTCAATGACCTGAGTGGAAAAGTCAGTTGCGTTCTGTTCCAGAACAGGATCAATTCCAATAACGGAAGTAGCTGCGGAATTAGAGAATATTCCCGCAGGGGAGTTCTTATCCCTGGAAGCCAGTAGGGCACCTGCATATATCCTTGGAGACCATGTTCGGACATCGTCCATGCCTTCAAGCTGCTCCCCGATGGAACTGTAGTCATCAATGGTTGAGTAGATCGACGGGTCATTCAGATAACCGTCCCTGTGGATCTGGATCTGACCTGTTCTGTGGTTTGTGAAAAAGAGGATCATTCCACTGTAAGAGCCATCCATCCATCCGATGGCCAGGCTGGAAAGAACAAACCCTCCTGTCATGGTAAGAATGGTGAGAATTGTGCGCCTCTTCTGCCTGAAGATATTCCTCCAGGCAAGTTTTGCGATAAGGCTCATTTACCGGTTACCACCGGACTGGAGGTTATCCAGTGTGAAGATGTCCTCGTTGACACCCTGATCAAATGAAGTGTTCGACCAGGTTATGGTTGTGCTCTGATCTGGTTTGTTTGCTGGAATTACCTGCATTACCGTGGGAATTGTTCGTCCATCCATGGTCTGCACATCAGAAAAGGTAACTGTTTTTATAAGGTTGTCGTGCTGGTCATAGTATTCTTCCCGCACAGGGAGAACAGGGTCTACTGATATGGCGCAGATTATGTAAGACCAGACGACTGCGGTGGATGGCTTTGGAGTCATCTTCAGGTAATAGTTCTCTCCAATACCAGTATCTACGTCGTAGGGGGCAGTGATGTACTCTGCTGTGTAATCATCGGTGTAAGTAATTTCTTTCACGATGTCGTTGTTTGTAATGTCGGAACCCATCCATGAACCTGTCATCATGGAAGGTGGGATTCTCACAGTGCTGTTTGTATTGGGCAGATAATTCCACATCTCTGAACCTATTCTGAGAGTGGCGGAGCCTGCCTGCCGTGCAGGAGAGAGCACCTTGATAAATGTTTTGTCTCTGCCCTCTGACCATATTTCCATGGTAAGGGTTCTTTCCCAGTGCTCAGTAACAATGTGCATTGACATCTCGGAATAACTGTTATCACTTCTGTAAAGCTGATCAAGATCACGAGTTAATTCTATGGTCAATGGCAAAAGAATCATTGCAGAAGGAACAACCACAGTTGCAAAAATAGAAAGAATCATAATTTCTATCTCCTTGAAATTCTAATCCGGGGAAGAGCACAACTCTTATCTGTAAAATCGCTGATCGTTAAAGGGTTATTTGTCGAACAGACAGGCGACCCTGGCGAGAAACTCTTCGATCTCAGCTGTGGACTGGTTGTTGTCCAGCATAGACTCAATGGCCATGGGAATAAAAGCGTCACCTGCAAGGATGGCTTCAGCAGGTTCCAGACCCCTGGGGTATTCTGTGTGAACAGCCAGCGCTGACTGGATAAAAAGCTCTGCTTCAGTGGAGAATTCAGAATTGAGGAGGGCACTTTCAAGAACCTCTCTCCACCTTTCAGGAAGGTCATCGGGTAATGCCTGAATTCTGCGGAGTGCTTCTTCCCTCACTGCTGTTCCTTATCTCTAGAGAATCGTATAAGTAGATAGAGTTTTTCACTGAGAGCTTCCAGAGAATATGTTCCTGTGAGTTTTCCATCAAAGGCTATCTTGATCCTTCCGGTTTCTTCGCTTACCACCACAATCAAAGCATCTGTTCTCTCAGCAAGTCCCTTTGCTGCTCTGTGTCTTGTTCCCAGAGTAATAGTATCTGTACCAGGCATAGTTAAGGGAAGAATGGCTCTAGCCTGCACGAGCCTGTCATCTTTAATAATGATAGCACCGTCGTGGTAAGGTCCGGGAGGAGTCAGCAAGGCTTCAAGAAGTTTTGCACTTACAGGCAGATCATTCAGATCAAAAGAGTCCTTGCAGTGGGGTGTGATGTCCTCTTTTCTTGTGAGAACCATCAATCCACCATAGCTATGCTCTTTAAGGTAACCGCATGTTTCAACAACAGCTTCCACTGATTTCAGGGTTTCATCATCGGTCTGACTGTGCCTGAAATCCAGGATCTCTATTCTGCTGAGGTATCTACCGAAACGGGCGAGAATGTTTTTAACTTCCTGACTGAATATCACTATAAGGGCAAAAATGATAACTGATGCCAGTTTTCCTGTGATAAGACCTATTGAGTAAAAGCCTATAGCATTGAGAACAACACTTGCCCCCCAGACAAGCACTATGGCTATTATTACCCGTGTTACCGGTTGACCCCAGATAGCTCTTAGAAGCAACCAGACAAGATAGGTTATAAGGGCTATATCAAGGATCTGTATAAGCCAGAACAAAGAAAGGATCGGGTGACCCAGTAAATTCATAGGATCCTCCCTGTCTGAATGGCATCAGCCACCTGCATGGTAGCCACTGTTCCCTCTACATCGTGTACCCTTACCATATCCGCACCTTTGCTCAATACAGTTACCGCATGGCTAACGGCATCCCTGTTCCCTGCGGGATGAATACCTGTGATCTCTCCCAGGAAGCTCTTTCTGGAATGGCCCAGAAGTACTCTGCACCCGGTGAGATGCCCCAGCCGTTCAAGGGAACGAATCACTGCAAGGTTGTCTTTCAACCTTTTGCCAAATCCAATACCGGGATCCACAATGATCAAGTCTCTGGACAAGCCTGCCTCAACAAGAGCTTCAACCCTGGAGAGAAGATAATTCCCAACCTCCTCAGGTGCATCTCTGTAACCTGGATCGATCTGCATGGTTTCCGGAATACCCCTCTTGTGCATTATCACCACAGGTATTTTCAGGGAAACAGCCAGGTCAGCCATACCGGGTGTTTCCAGCCCGTCAATGGAATTTATCATTCCCGCTCCAGCTTCTATTGCTGATTCGGCTACATCCGGAAGACATGTATCCACGCTGATGGGAACCTGTGAAACTTTCCTGATCGCATGGATAACGGGAATTACCCTTTCTATCTGCTCTTCTGACGAAACGGCTCTGGAGCCTGGCCTGGTGGATTCGCCACCAATGTCAATGATGGCAGCGCCGGCTGATTCCATTTCAACAGCCCTGCGAGCTGCCTCTTCAGAGGAGGAAAAGGTTCCTCCATCGCTGAAAGAATCCGGTGTGATGTTCAGTATGCCCATTATGAGTGGGATATTAGAGTATTCGAGTTTTCTGTTGTTCACTTCCAGATATACAGGCCGGGCATCTTCATTCAGGCAATTACGTATCCTGCCTGCCAGCAGACCAAGTCCGAATGGCTGACCGTCAAGAGAATCACAACCACGGAGGAGGGTTGCCGGAGTACCGTAGATGATTGCTCTGGATTCCTGAACCCTGCATGTAAGAACTTCCCTGTGAACCAGGGCATCCGCCCCGCCTGCAAGCATGCATTGCTTCAATATTGAAGCTGCAGGAGCAGGCAATTGATCAACTCTGATCACGGCGATCCTGTCTCTGAGAGCAACCCTTGGTAGACACCCTGCATCAGCCCCCACAAGATCGATCAGTCTATCCCATGGAAGACCATTTCCTGAACTGAGCAGTCTGATGGAAATGGAACTCACCGTCCCCTGGTGCTCCTTCCGATCAGAGAAAGGGCTTCGCTTCTAGTCTCCGGACGCTTAAGATATCCCCGCATGGCACTGGTTACAATTCTGCTGTCTCTTTTTTTAACACCACGCATGGCCAGACACATGTGTTCAGCTTCCATAACCACCATAACACCTTTCGCCTGGAGTTCCTCCATAAGAGTGTTGGCGATCTCTGTGGTCAGTCTCTCCTGAATAGTGGGTCTTGCCGCCAGGTTCTCAACAAGTTCAACGATGGCACTGAGTCCTGCGATCCGGTCATCTGCAGGGAGGTAGACAACATCGCACCTGCCCAGGAAGGGAAGTAGATGGTGTTCGCACATGGATGAGAAACTGATATCTTTAACAATGATCATCTCATTCTGATCATCCTCACTCATTACAGCGATGGGCGCTCTTGACGATGGATCAAGACCTCTGCAGAGCTCAGCCATGGACTTGGCCACACGCTGTGGAGTTCTTGCTATGCCCGGGCGATCAAGGTCCTCACCTATCCCCTCCAGCACCAGTTTCACTCCCTGTTCTATTTTCTTCAGATCCATCATTCTTCACCTCCTCTTCTTCAGTTTTTTCTTCTTCAGTTTTCTCTTCTTCTTCAACTGGACTTGAAGGTTCATCATGATCGGGGGAATCAAGCCCGGGAAATTCCATTCCAGGTCTGAGTTCTGCAAGCATCACTCTTATCTCAGAGCTGGATACTGTCTCTTTTTCAAGAAGATCTTCCGAGAGTCTTTCAACAATGTCACGGTTTTCTTCAAGAATAGTGAGAGCTGCCTTGTAGGCCTCACCCATGATCCGTCTTATCTCGTCATCGATAACCCTGGCAGTATGCTCACTGTAACTCTTTGTTCTTGCATAATCACGACCAAGAAAAACAGGGCCATGCTCATCAGAGAAGGAAACAGGGCCCAACTCCGGACTCATTCCCCAGTTGCAGACCATCTTTCTTGCAAGGTCTGTGGCCCGGTCAAGATCATTTCCTGCACCGGTACTCATGGTGTCCAGAAAGAGCTTTTCAGCACCTCGTCCTCCCAGTAGACGGGCAAGGACAGTTTCACAGTACTCCAGTGAATAGTTGTGTCTCTCAGCCTTGGGAAGAAAGCTTGTAACACCAAGAGCCTGCCCCCTGGGAACAATAGTTACTTTATGGAAAGGGTCTGACTGGGGGCTGAAAACATTAACAATTGCATGACCACTCTCATGGATTGCTGTAAGTTTCCTCTCTTCCTCGGTCATCACCATGCTTCTTCTTTCAATTCCCATGATGATCCTGTCCACTGCATTCTCAAAATCGCGCATTTCAATTGTATCAGCATTTCTTCTCGCTGCATGAAGAGCTGCCTCATTGGCAAGAGACTCAAGGTCAGCACCTGTGAAACCGGGAGTTCTCCTGGCTATCACAGAGAGCTCAACCTCTTTATGCAAAGGCATTTTAACGGTGTGTACCTTAAGGATAGCCTCACGGCCCTTCACATCCGGCATTCCAACTGTGATCCTTCTGTCAAAACGCCCGGGGCGAAGAAGGGCTGCATCAAGAACATCAGGTCTGTTGGTGGCAGCCATAACAATGACACCCTGATTGTCAGCGAATCCGTCCATTTCCACCAGAAGGGCATTCAGCGTCTGCTCTCTCTCGTCGTGGCCACCCCCAAGGCCGGTTCCACGCTGACGACCCACTGCATCAATCTCATCAATGAAGATGATACTGGGTGATTTCGCTTTTGCCTGAACGAAAAGGTCACGAACACGGCTGGCGCCTACTCCCACGAACATCTCCACAAAATCAGATCCGCTCATGGAGAAGAAAGGAACCTTGGCCTCTCCTGCAACCGCTCTGGCCAGAAGTGTCTTTCCAGTTCCGGGAGGTCCTATCAGAAGAACTCCCTTGGGTATCTTGCCACCGAGTTTCTGAAACTTGGCTGGTTCCTTCAGGAATTCAATAACTTCCTCAAGCTCCTGCTTTGCCTCATCACATCCTGCAACATCCTCAAACGTATTCTTCGGTCTGTCGCCTGTGACCAGTTTGGCTTTGCTTTTTCCGAAACTGAAAGCCTGCCCGCCTCCGGACATTCTTCTCATTATGAAGATCCATAGAATAATGAAGAGAAGGATAGGACCTATGTTGATCAGTATGGCCATAAGACCGTTGGGCCCTCTTCCGGATACGTCCACACCGTGTTCTCTCAGCAGGTCTATTGAACCTGCGTCCTCGAATGGCACGAAACTGGAGTACTTCAGATAATCCTGAGCGGCACTGCCGTCACCAACCCTCTGGGGGGAACGGAATTCTCCTTCAACGTCTCCACCTGTGGAAAGAACTGCGTTCTTAACCTTGCCGTCCCGGGCATAATCCAGCAGTTCAGAATAGGTTATTGATGCTCTGTCTGAGCCGGAACCAAGGAATATTACAAGCACATAAGCAAGAAGCCCCAGCATGACCCACATGGTAATGGTACGGAAGGTGCATCCTCCAAGTCCCGGGGGAGTTGGTATGGGATTCTTCTTTTTGCCTGGTTTTTTATCCGGAGGCGTTTTGTTCTCAGTCACTGTTGGTATTCTCCGTTTCTTCCCTCAAAGCAACGATATCGGGCAGGTTTCTCCAGAAGCCGCCTGGACCATCCAGCCCGTACCCTACAACAAATTTGTCGGGTATCGTAAAGAGAGTTCTATGTAAATCCACCTCCACCATCCTCCTTGAAGGCTTATCAAGAAGAACAGCACTGCGGATTGATCTCGGGTTTCTCGATTTAAGCAATTTCTGAATATATGCCAGGGTAAGGCCTGTGTCTACAATATCTTCCACAATGAGCACATTTTTATCATGAAGAGGAAAGGAAGTATCAAGCGTCAGACGAACCTCTCCAGAGGAAACGGTCTCTTCTCCGTAGCTGGCTGCCCCCAGAAACTCTACCCTCACAGGAACATCCATGGCTCTGATAAGATCTGCTGCAAACATGAAAGCTCCACGAAGAAGAGGAATAACAACAACTTCTTCGCCTGCGTACAACTCTGTAAGTTCTGCTCCAAGCTTCCTGACCTTCTCAGCTATCGCAGAAGCACTTACAAGAACGTCATATTCAACATCCATTAAAACCTCCCGGGACCTCCCGATTCAACGCGAACCAGTTCATCCTCAGCAACAAGCCTCTTCCCGCCTGGAAGAATGTGTTTCCCTCTTCCGCCACGACGGATCCAGTCAAGTATTTTTTGAAATTCATCAAATCCGTTTCTCGGTTTTCCCGCCATCTGCCAGAGCATTAATGCACCTAGTACACCAGGCACTTCCAGGAGTTCCTCTCTTGAAACACTGTCACCCCCGGTCAGGCCTGAAAGCTGATCCTGCAGGTCTCTCCAGTGACTTAGAAGGGCACCGGAACGGCATATGCCTGAGACTGCTTCAGGGAACTGCTCCTCAAGCGCAGGCATCACCTCCAGTCTCAGTCTGTTTCTGGACATAACCATGTCCCGATTGCTGAAATCCTCTACCCAGTGATGACCTTTTTCTTTCAACCAGTTTCTGATCTCTGTGCTGTGCATATCCAGTATGGGTCTCTGCACCGGTTCCACGCCATGGTAATCCATACCCCCAAGCCCGCGAAGCCCTGCTCCTTCAAAAAGTCTCATGAGAATGGTCTCCGCCCGGTCACTTGCAGTGTGGGCTACAGCAACAATGCCAGGTTGCTCCATATAAATGCTCTGCCGAATTGAACTCCACCTGCTCTCCATGGATCCTTTCGTATCAGGCTCCGGAGAAACGAAACGGGCAGGAACATCAAGCTGACCGGCAAGATTACGCACAAAAGACTCATCTTCATCTGAAGCGGCTCTCAACCTGTGGTTGATATGCAGAACATCAACATGCCAGTCTCTTGCATCTGCAAACCTGCACAATAGATAGAGCATCGCAACAGAATCAGCTCCACCTGATACAGCAGCAGTTATGTGGCTTCCCGCGGGAAGCAGCGACTCTCTGGCGATGGTTCCAAGAAAGACTTTTTCTAATGCTCTCATAATTCTAATATAATCTCCGTGCGCTCTCTCAACGAGAATGATGTTTTCCTTCATCAAAGAGGTATGTAAATGACACCGGGAAGTGACAATCAGCCTGCTCTGCACAAGGCACTTGGGTTTCCCGATCTTTTTTCTATCGCCACCGGAGCCATGATAAGCTCCGGACTGTTTGTTCTTCCCGGGCTTGCCTACTACTACGCCGGACCATCTGCGGTTCTTGCCTATATGCTGGCAGGAATTCTTATTCTGCCTGCGCTTTTCAGCAAAGTTGAACTGACCACTGCCATGCCCAAAGCAGGAGGAACTTACTACTTTATTGACCGGTCTCTCGGACACCTTGCAGGCACTGTATCAGGGCTGGCAGCCTGGTTCAGTCTCTCCATAAAGACTGCTTTTGCTTTTGTAGGTATCAGAGTCTTTCTGGAGGTTCTTGCTCCTGGAGTAAACAGCCTGGCAATAACCCTTGTTGCCCTCGGGTTCTTTACCTACCTGAATCTGCGAGGGGCATCCCACGCCGGGAAGGCCCAGATATTCATGGTGGCGGGGTTGCTCCTGATCCTTCTGGTCTTCTCGGTACTGGGGAGTCTGCACACCTCGGCATTAAGAATGGTACCGTTCGCGACCGGTGGTATCAGGGGGATTCTTGAGGCTACCGCACTTATCTTTGTAGCTTTCGGAGGGTTGACCAAAGCAGCAAGTGTGGCAGAAGAGGCATCAAACCCCAAGAGGGATATTCCAAGAAGCATGATTGCTTCACTGGCAGTTGTTACATTCCTCTACTTCACATCTGTTCTGGTCTGTGTGGGCACTCTTGAAGGAGCCACACTGGCTACATCCAGGACACCTCTCTCTGACGCTGCAAGAACATTTGCCGGTAATCCGGGATTTATCATCCTTGCACTGGCTGCCATTTTTGCCTTCCTTTCCACTGCCAACGCAGGAATACTTGCCTCCGCCAGGTTCCCTCTTGCAATGAGCAAAGACAGGCTGATTCCAGGCATTGTGGGCAGGATCGGATTGAAGAGAGGCACGCCGTGGTTTTCCATCGGACTAACAAGCACTTTCATAGGAGCAATGCTTTTCCTGGACTTTGTCAGACTGGTAAAAATGGCCAGTGCCATGCAGATATTCCTGTTCTTGCTGACAAATATTGTGGTAATTGTAATGCGGGAAAGCAGAATCCATACATACAGACCTTCGTTCAAAAGCCCTCTCTATCCATGGATGCAGATACTGGGCGCAACAACTATGTTCATACTCCTTGTTATGATAGGCATGGAAGCACTTATCGCCTGCTCTGGAGTAGTGCTTGGGGGATCAGTATGGTACTTTCTCTATTCCAGAAAACGGGTTGAAAGGGATTCAGCCCTGCTTCATCTGGCTGCAAGGATATTTCCGAAAGAACTTAAGCGCAGAAATAAATCCATTACCAGAGAGTTGAAGAAAGTTCTCATGGAAAGGGATCTGATCACAGAGGACCGTTTTGACAAACTAGTTCTTTCCTCGGACATACTGGACATCGAAGAGCCACTGGAACTGAATAAATTCCTGATGCTGGTTGCTGAAAGGATCGCAAAGCCCCTGGAAATGGAACCCGATGAGTTGTTCCACCTGCTGATCGAAAGAGAAAAAACTTCTCCCACTGCGCTTCGACCTGGTCTTGCCATTCCACACATTATCATACCCGGTACAGGTAAATTCTCTGTGAACCTTGCAAGATGTAAGGGCGGCATTAACTTCGGCAGGGGTACAGAACCTGTATTCATTGCGTTCATTCTTGCAGGCACAATGGACGAGCGCAATTTTCACCTGAAGGCTCTTATGGCCATTGCCGAGATAACAACAGCGTCTGGATTCGATGATTCCTGGAAAAAGTGTCTCACAGTCGAGGGACTTCGGGATCTTGTTCTTCTGTCGAAAAGAAGAAGAGAGGTGTGATCTGAGGTTGATGTCGGTCTTCATCCTCTATCATCCGTCAAATCAAGATAGATAATGATTCACAGGTAAAGGCGTCGACATTAAGTCGACGCCTTCCTTATAACTGGTAGCGGCGGAGGGACTTGAACCCCCGACCAGCGGATTATGATTCCGCTGCTCTACCAACTGAGCTACACCGCCACTGCTGAGGTGGTGACAATACAGTGGAATTGCTATTTTGTCAAGATTTTTCCGGCTCGCTGTCAGACCCTATCTTCCGAAGCATTATGGAGTCTCCGATTCGAACCTTTTTGAGAACCCCGCCTCCCAAGAACAGGCAAATTACCCATGCAAGAAATGAAACACCTGTTATGACAAGAAGTATGAAACTGACGATCTGCGGCACCGCAATGTAATAGGTGGCGAAAAAGGCTGCTGCAAAAAGCAGAACCGCCATCACAGGGACAAGGATAAGCTTAAGCGCCTTTGAAGTCATTTCTGTTCTTTTCCGAAACCAGTTCTCAAGCATTTCAAGTTGTTCTGTATCAGAAAAATCAGTAGCAGGAGAGTCTTCGGAATATTCATTCATTGTTATTCTGCCTTTCAATAATTGCATCGAGAACACTCTTTCTATTCTCTGGAGAAAGGCCATGACCATTCTCCTGAACTCGGAGCAGAATAGATACTGCACCTGACCATCTGATAATACTAGCAGTTACCGTAAAGTCTCTTACAACACCCAGGATACTGTCTATGTCTCTGCATTCCGCCCTCCTGGCACAGCAGAAAAGGGTGGCGGTGGGCTTGACAATTCCGGGGACTTCCTCAGAGGTAACTTCTTTGTCCAGATTGTCATCAGAAAGCATGTTGGACAGGGTCTCGAATAGAAGTCTGATATGTATTGCAAGTTCCTTGACAGGTACAGAGGCTCTCATAAAGTCTTCAAGACTGTAATAGAAATCCGTTACCACAGTATCCGGAATATCCGGGAGCTCCCTCCTTATTTCCTCAAGCTGGCTTACATCGTTAAGACGCATGCCTTGATCGAAGTCCCGGAAATCTCCGAAACTCTCCTGAATAGCATTCTTAATAAGTGAAAAGGCGTCCTCCATATGATCAAAATGCTCACGCTCTGCAACGAAATCAAATACATCAACCCAGATACCTTCTCTTCTGGATGGTGACTTGAATGAATTCACGCCAATGCCTTTTTGATTGCTGAGAGTTTTAACAAGTTTCAATATCCTTGTGTCATGATTCTGACTGTTATCATCTGCGCTGGTAACAAGAAGGAGTTTCAACTCAGCATTGAAAGTTGTGGTGTTCTCTAAAGCAATGTAAGCCTGGTCGATACCGGTAGTTCTGCATTCGTTGATCAAGAGCGGAAGAAGAGCCCTGCCAATGTGCTCTGTCCCACCATAATGATGAACTTTGTGAAGCCTTTCAATACCCCTTGAAACAAGAAGTTTGACAAGATATTCTCTTACAACCTTCAAATCTTTCCTGGTTGCACTCATACCGTTAGGGCCTGTCATTTCAACCCTGATGGATACTATACCGTCATGGGTTGTGTATTTCCTCTGGTGACTCACTGTGGAGCCGGGCCATGCCACAGACAAAGCGGTGGTTAGATTCTGAAATGAGATATCTCTTTCATAACCAACAATGTTTATTCCTGTTAGGTGTTCACCCCGAGCTCTTATATTTCTGATCCTGAAGAACGGTACTCCACCTTTTTTCCTGACTTTTTCCACAAGGTCAAAATTTGTTTTCACTATCCAGGCAAGATCATCAATCTTCCTGGCAAGAAGATACTGATCGGATCTTGAGCTGATGAAGAGAACAAGCTGCCCTTTCTCTCCGAGAATACCCTCCGGGATTCCGTCTTTATAGATACGGTCCAGCTCTTCAAGAATCCCCTGATAACACTCAACGCGGTCGGCGGACCTGTTCAGAAGCGAAATGATCCCCGCTCTGCCCACTGCAAGTCTCTGGAGCAATTCGCTGAGCTTGCTGGCATCCTTTATGAATTTTGCTCCCCGCTCTTCTGAATCATTCATGATGATCCCAGTTATTATGATGCCCCGTCGAACTCCATTCTTCACCACGGTAAAGCCTTCCAGCAGATCCAGATTCCACCCTTCGTGATGCAGTTCACCAATTACGATAGAAGCAAGACCAGCCCAGTCTGTAGCGCTGATACCCAGCAGGGCAAGTCCATCTTTAACATCAACTGTTACTGAGACATCTTCATCGGTATCGTAAAGACGGGAGTAGACCTGCTGCCGCCGGTGACTGGGTATAATGACCACAGGGCAGGTTTCACCAAAACGACTGATCTGATCCTTCCCGTTCTTTTCTCTTCTATGCATGGGTGAATTATTAAACAGAATGAAGCTGTTGACCAGTATTGACAGATTGGCTCTGTATGAGTATTTATCATCGGCACTGGGGGCGAGTAACTCAGTTGGCTAGAGTGCCTGCCTTACAAGCAGGACGTCGGGGGTTCAAGTCCCTTCTCGCCCACCATTGAACCGGGGGATATTGTCTCCCGGTTTTTATTTTGCCATCCGGAAACCTGAAAACCAGTTGATGTCTCCGTAACCTATCTGTCTTGTGAACCCCAGTGTCATCGCCTCTTCAACCTGCGCCCAGCTTCCACCCATAAGATGAACACATGTATCCGCAGTGCAGAAAACCATTTCCGCTGTATTCCCGGCCATATCCACAATACCTGCGTCCGATAAAGGGTAGGAACCACAGGGTGCTGTGTACAGGAAACCGTCCAGATCACGCTGTTCCCAGTCGTCCAGAGCCATGTAATTCGCGGGAATTCCAGGGGTTTCTACCGGAGGCAGATTCCCCCAGGGATACTGCCCTGAAATACTCCCGGTAAGACCAAGGGATGCAGCATACTCCCACTCGTTCCTGGTGGGAAGCCTTGCACCAATAAAAGAAGCTGCAGATTCCGCTTTACCCGGACTGATATTCACCACAGGATGGTCGGGAAACTCGTAGAAATAGTGTTCCATATCAGGAAAACCCGGATCCGCGGGGTGGGGAAGCCCTGACTGGTCTGCAAGGTACCGATAAAGCCTGTTGTTTACCTCAGATCTCTGTAACTTGAAAGATGCAATTTCTACGGTATCTCCTCTGGAGTTAACAAAATTTCCACCGGGGATACTGACAAAAACAGTATCCTCTGCTTCCAGAGGTAAGGCTGCCGGTATAGTTTCCTCTTCCTCTTCGCAGGCAGTGGTCAAGAGAATAATGAGAGCAAGAACAACCTTAAGAGATCCTCTCATCTAATGCTTTTCCTTCTTATTTACCGGTTTAAGAATGATAGCAACTGGAATCACCACACAGTATCCCAGAATTAGCATTATCGGAGAGACTGAAATGTGGCCGGCCCTGAGAAGGAACCATCCGGCTGTTATGATAATGAGACCAACCGTAAAGAGTATGTAATTGATCTTGCTGAACGGTACAGTGTGCTGCCCGTCTTTAGCAGATACTGGCTTTTTCTCGTTAGCCATTTGCTTCCTTTCAACTGTTACAGAATTACTGAACTCAAGAACGCTAATCTAAAACATCTTCCGCAGAATTGGGAAGCCCACTGACCCAGCCCTGTGAAACAGATTCGTTGATAGCCTCCCCGACAACATAAAAAGAACCTGTAATCACCATGGGTTTGTTGCCTGCAATTTCTCTGCACCTTGCCACTGCATTACCTATTTCATTCTGTACTTCAACCTGAAAACCCTCCTGCTTCATGTGAACCGCCAGTTCTTTCGCTGTGAGTTTTCTTTCACTTTCTGGTGTGGTAACTACCACAGGTCCAGCCACTCCCTTGAGCAGTTCAACCATTCTGCGCCAGGGTTTGTCATTCAAGAAACCTACAACCATAGGAACGGGTTGGCCCCAGGGCTTTATGTACTTCACAAGGGCTTCCATTGACTGGGGGTTGTGGGCCACATCAAACAGGATAGAAGGAGTGCCCCTGCGATGATCAAGTCTACCCGGCCAGCGCAATGAAGTACATGTTCTGCTGTAGGCAGATTCAATTTCATTGTGAGTTCTACCGAAAAGTTCAAAGGCCGCAGTGCAGGCAAGAGAGCCATTGCTGAGCTGATGAGCACCTGGCAGAGGACTTGTGTGCACAGGCACTGGAAGAACACGCTTCAGTTTTTCCCGGGCAACAGTTTCCAGGATGACCTTTTCCACTTCCGGGGTTTGAGATGCTGCGATTAGTATCGTTCCAGGAGATGCGATTGCCACCTTCTCCGCCGCGATCTTCTCCCGTGTGTCTCCCAGGATCCGGCTGTGCTCTACTCTCACACCGGTGAATATCGTTCCCATGCCGTCATAAGTTCTGGTGGCGTCAAGCCTTCCCCCCAGCCCGGCCTCGGAAGCCACCCACTGCACGCCCTGTGAGGCGAAGTACCAGGCTGCCATTGCTGTGGTGATCTCGAAGAAAGTAGCTGAATGTCCTCGGATGATGTGTCTGTTGTCCGTAATAAACTCAGCCACAGCATCTTCAGGGATACACTTGTCATTAACCGCTATTCTCTCACGGTAATGAAGCAGATGAGGCGAGGTGCCGCGGCCGCATGATATGCCCAGATTCTTTGCGATCTCGGAAAGTATTGCGGTTGTACTGCCCTTGCCGTTGGTACCCACAATATGGACAGTCTTAAAAGCTCTTTCAGGATGACCTATTTCCGCCATCATTGCCAGCATTCTCTCCAAGCCGTACTTCATACCCATTCGCCGCCTGCTGAAAAGCCACTTCTCAGCCTCCCTGTAATTCACTTTGACAACCTTTTAAGAAGCTGGATAAAAGAGTCTTCCTGTTTTTCTCTGACTGTGTTCTGGGCGGAAAGAACCTCATCATGACAAACGGACTCTCCACTATCCACGGCATTTGTAATAAGTGCCAGCGCAAGAACCCTGCATCCCATGGACCTTAGTGCCAATGCTTCCTGCACAGTTGACATAGATACGGCGGACGCTCCACTTTCCCGAATTAAAGCCACCTCTGCCGCAGTCTCATAGGCAGGGCCGGAAACAGATGCAAACACTCCCCTTCGGCAATTCTTCATACACTTCCCGGCTATCTCCTGAAGTTGCAGAGAATAAACACTGTGCCCGGTAGAATGCTCCGGCGGATCGGGAATACAACCGGAAAAATTGATATGGTCGGTGAAGATCATGGCATCACCCACAGAATAGTCAGGATCAACTGCTCCTGAAGAGCTGGTGAGAACCCAGGTTCCGACACCAAGTGCTGCAAGAGCAGCTGGAAGAAGGGTTATTTCTCTGCCGGAATAGCCTTGATAGTGATGTCTTCTTCCCATTACAAATATGATTCTGCCATCTTTGCTGGTTTGCAGAGTATGGGAATGACCTTCAACAGCCTCACCTGCCATAGATGGAATCTCAGAAAAAGGTATGGATTGTCCAATGCCGAAAGGTTCCGTTGCCCATCCAATGCCGGAGCCAAGGATAACTCCCAACCGGGGAATTCTGTTAAGACGGTTATTTAGATACAGTGATGTATTCAGAGTGTGTACAAGCGGAACAAGGGGTTTCTCCATGAAAATCCCGTTTTCACCCTCTCCGTAAAAATCCGGGAGAGTTTTCTGAACAGTGAAACCGGAATTGCCGTAGAACTCAATGGCAGGACTGTTCTCAGTACGGACCTCAAGCACTGTTCTTTCAGCCTCCATATGTCTACCCCAGTAAAGAGCGGAGCCCAGAAGATCCCCGGCAATTCCCCTTCTTCTCTGCTCCGGATGAACGCACAGACTGATAACATGAAGTGTACCAGGTTCAGAAATTGTGGCTGAAATGTATCCTACAGCAGAACCATCCACAAAAGCACCAATGGTGTAGAGAACAGGATCCCTCTGGATCAAAGCCTTTATCTCCTGGAGATCCCAGGGGCTGGGGAAGCAGATCTGCTCAAGCAGGAACAGAGAATCAGCATCATCAAGAGATGGGCGGTAATACTCTACATTGTCCATTATGGATGGATCCTCTGGTTGAACTCACGGAGATACAACGGTTCAATTTCGTTGTCAAAACCATTCTTTTCAGCAAGAGCACAGGCACAGGATGCAACAAATGAAGACCGGGGAATATCCAGAAGTGTATTTGCCCAGTTAAGTCCCGGGCATTTGATCTCACTTCTTCCGGAACCTGATGCCGAGAATACTCCAGTAGATATCAGCTTCTCTAATTTCTCTGCAGAATAAAGAGATTGCTGGATAATCTCTTCAGAAAGAGGATCCGGCGATGAAAAACCACCGGCAAACACCTCTCCGGTTCGTGCTCTAATACATGCCAGAACAGGTCCTTCCGGCAGGGATGCCGCAATAACCCTGAGCGTTGATATCCCCTTCACCGGAACCTTCCAGCCTGCTGAAAGACCAAGCACTGTTGAAAGTCCTATCCTGAGACCGGTGTATGAACCTGGTCCAAGGGAAACGCCTATTCCGGAAAGATCCTTTCCTGAAATACCTGACTCTTTAAGTGCTTCTTCCACTGCAGGAAGAATTCTTTCCGAATGAAAACCGGTAACGGGAAGAATGGATTCTGCCAGCAGTAATCCATCTTTAACAAGAGCTACTCCACCCATTGATGAGGTTGTGTCAATACCCAGCCATATTCCATTCAACCTGTACTCTCCTGCTATGTGGTGAACCTCCATTGGAGATCAAAACAGTGCATCCGTATCTTTTCCTGAAATCGTCAATACGCTCCGGCCATTCAACCAGTACAACAGCATCCGAATCCAGTATTTCCTCAAACCCGAGCATAAGTAATTCTTCCTTTGAGCCTTCCAGCCGGTAGAGATCCATGTGATGTACCTCCAAACCCATCTCACTGATACTATAAACAGAATCCATGATAAAGGTGGGGCTGGGGATGGCACCTGTAACCCCGAGAGCGCGGATGAATGCCCTGGCAAATGTGGATTTTCCCGCACCCAGAGAACCGGAAAGAAAGAATCTGTCACCATGCTTAACCGACCGGGCAAGTTCACCAGCCAGGCTTTCAAGACCGGACACATCAAGCTCTTCCATCATTCTCTGTACTTCTTGGGTCTCAGTACTTCGCATGGAACAAGAGTCTCCTCCAGAGAAACTCCTCCATGCTGAAATGATCCCTTGAACTTGTACATATCTTCCCGGTTGAAACCACTCTGCATTAGAAGAAAGTCTTCTCTGGCAAACAAATATGTCTTTCTCGGATTATCGTCGGGAAGACCCCAGTCTGCAGGGTTATTCACAACAATGGAATGCTTGGGGTCGGAGATCAGAGAGTGGCCGAACCGGTATCTGACACTGTGCGACATCCCCCTGGCTCCGCGAACATTGGTTATCCTGTTCGCCTGAGTAGAACCGTGATCGCTGGTTACAACAATAGTAGCACCTCTGGCACTGAGCGTCTTTATCATGTCATAGAGGAATGAATGTTCAAACCAGCCCTCTGCAAGTTTTCTGAACGCAGGAACATCAGGCGCAATGTCCCTTATTAGATCCAGTTCTGACCTGCCGTGGGTAAGGTGATCTATGAAGTTCACCACTATCGCCATAAAACCTTCTTTAAGGAAATGTGAAAGCCCCCGTTTAATATTCTCGCCTTCCTGGCGGTTAGAAACTTTCACATACACCGCACTCTTATCACTTCGCCAGCCCAGTCGGCCAAGGGCATCACTCAGGAGTAACTGCTCGTATGAATTCAGGCCGGGACACCCGTACTCTTCGACCCAGTGAGTTCTGTAAAACCGCCAGATGTCTCTGGGGACCAGCCCGCTGAAAATTGAATTTCGACTGTATGGAGTTGCAGATGGCAGTCCTGCGATCATAAACCCCGGTTCTCTGTGATACCAGTGTTCTATGGACTTAGCCATGAGCAACCACTGATCGTGTCTCATACAGTCAATAACAAGGAAAACTACCTCACCGCTTCCCCGCTGAAGTTCCGGGATAACTTTCCTTGCAAGAACGTTGTGAGCCATAAGCGGGGCAGACTCCGGCGCGGCAAGCCAGTTGGGGTAGTTCCTCTCGATGAACCGGGAAAATCCCATTTCCACCTGGTCCAGCCCTCCACCCTGAATCCCCTGAAGTTTCTGATCAAGCTCACCTTTCAGGTTGACATCCTTTTCCATCCACGAGTGATAAAGGTGGGTCCAATCAGAAAGATCGTTGTCCCGGCTGTGGCGGATCCTCTCAGTTTCGGAGACAACCTCACTGGCCGCTTTTTCTATCTTAAGCCTGCCGGACTCCAGAAGTCTCTTTACCACAAGAAGGATCTGACTGGGATTTACCGGTTTTGTAAGGAAGTCAGCAATGGTTCCAGCAAGGGCTTTGTCCATCAATTCTTCTTCCTCGCTCTGGGTAACCATAACCACAGGAAGGTCATCATAGCTCTTGCGGATCTCGTGAACAGTTTCCAACCCGTCCATTCCCACCATCATCTGATCCATAAGAACAAGATCAACCCGCATACTCTTCAGTATTTCAAGAGCTTCCCGGCCACTGCTGGCAGGAACAACCTCATAGCTCCTTCTTTGCAGGAATCTTATGTGTGCCTGAAGGTGTTCTATTTCATCATCCACCCAGAGTATGGTTATCACTGCCACCTCCTTCTTTCAGAGGGAGAAGTATGCTGAACACCGTACCTACATCCGGAGTGCTGGAAAGCAGTCTGATGGATCCGTTGTGGTATTCTTCGATAATTCGTCTGGCAAGGGAGAGACCAAGCCCCCACCCGCCTTTTCTGGTGGTGAAACCAGCCTGGAATATCTTTCCCTGATCTCCGTATGGAATTCCACGCCCATTATCAGAAACCCTTACCTCAACTTCATTAGCACCGAAAGAGGTGTACTCGCAACTCACCGTAACTTTCCCTCCGTCAGAACTACCAGCGCAGGATGCAACTGCATTCTTTATGAGATTCTCTACGACCCAGCTAAGCAGAACCGAATTACCACTAACCGTATACTCTCTTCCACTCTGCTCCAGTTCAAGAACTACCCCGTGACCTAAAAGCCCTTTTCTTGCATTGAAATAATCAACGACCCCGGAGACTGTTCTCTCAATGCTAACAGGTTTTAACTTGGGTCGCCTTCCCATCTGGCCATATCTCTGGGCAATACTGTTAAGCCTGTCGACATCCGCACCCATGTGTTTCAAAGCATCTTTAAGTTCAAGAGAGTCTGACAGATCCTGGTCATCTTTGATAAGTTCGATCCAACCCATGAGCGAGGAAAGAGGGGTACTTATCTGGTGGGCCGTTTCCCTGGCAAATCCCACCCAGGACATCTCCTTATCCCTGGAAACCTCTGATCGGAGAAAGATAAACACAACAGCCGCAATGAGAAGAAGCAAAGCAAGTTCCAGGAACGGTATCAATCTCATCTCTTCATTAAGAGAAGATGTACCGTAAAAAAGATGTCCGATGGTGTCTCCCCTTGCCACCAGGGGAATAGGTTCATTCTCCTCACCAAGAAGCCCCATCATTTTTCTGAGTTCTATCATACGCTCAGGAGGAGGATCCTCGACGACTTCACCGTTAACTATCTGAGGGTTGTTATCCTCATCGGCAAAAATGGTTGGAAAATCCAGTCGATGGACAAGGTCAGCAAAAAGCCTTCTGGTGAAATCCACCGCCTCCACTCTCTCCTCTGGAAGAAGCCTTTCGGTGTGGATAAACAGAGTAGTTTCACTGCAAGCCGGGCAGGCAAGAGACTCACTTTCCACGGAAATGTCTGATCTGAAAATAGGATAACCGCATACAGTACAGGACATTATTCCTGAGTCATCACCGACAATACTTAACGGGTACTGCACACCGGCCCAAAGCCAGGCGATTGTTTCGCAGTCCTTTTTGTTGGACCTGTTCAGTCTGTTCACAAGATCATGGGTATACCACAGGAACACCCAGATCGTAATACTTGCAAACAGTATGAAGGCTATCCTTCTTCTGAATGTACTATTCATTTTATGCTTCCATACAGCGGATATGAAAATCCCGCATTTTCAACTACTGCCTCACATCCGCTGGGAGGAACGCTGAAACCAAACCTCTGCATATCAATCCCAATCCTGAATGAGAGTCTTATTCTGCTTCTGATCCTGTTAAGACGAATGGCAGCATGATCACCAAGCAAATATTCTGCCGGGGAACGGGGAATTGCAATAGAAGCTGATGAGGCACTAAGCAGACGCTCCATTTGTGGTGCTCCAAGCCCCTCCGAACATCCAGCAGCCAGGACCAGCTCTCCTCCGTCTACCACAACGCTCTCCCAGAGAAACACAGCTTTCATTGCCTGATAAAGGCTCACATCAAGGTTATTTCCCGGTCGTACCTCCAGAGAAGCATATCTTTCTGATACTGAAACACCGCAGTTCAATGCAGCAACCTCTGCAGCCTGAAAGAACGAAGTATCGTAGGGACCACAAAAGAGAGAATCAATTCCATAAACTCCATTCACCATCACTATCTCTGTTCGCTTTGCTAAGAATTCAGCAGCTTCCATAAGGTCCTCGTGAACCGGATTTCCTTCAAGTCTGCCTGGCTGAGCCTCCAGGGAGCAGGCCAGAAAGTGATTCTGAACAATGGTTTTTCTGGATGACGCCCCTGGAATAAAAGACTTCCGCCCTCCGGAAAACCCTGCAAAATAATGTGGCTCTACTGTATTCACTGCAAGAACCGGACCTTCCAGCAACCATCTGTGAACATCAACCTCTGTACCCCTGGAAGTAGTGCCCAAATACATATGAGTTCCATCATCGCATACATTGCTCTCGGCAGTAACATCATCTGCATAAAGATCACCAAGTATCTTTTTTCTTTCTTCCATTGTTACCGGCCTGTGGGTTCCTGTGGCAAAGAGAAATCTTACTCTGCCTGCAAGAGCCGGGTGCAAAGCCGACAGTTGTTCCGCCGGGGATGGCCTGGTGCCATCATTCACCACAACCGTGATCACACCATCCATGTTCACCAGTTGCTTCCAAATATCTGATATGGACATGGCTTCCTTTACGCAAGCATGGACATTAACAATCTCAGTGGATAGACTACACTTATCAAATCAACAAAGAATATACCCACCATGCGGAGGTTTAACATGAGTTTCAGAAAGAGATTCTCACCATTCATTATTTTTGTGTTTATCCTGCTGATCTTCACCGCTGGCATTGCTCTTGCCAGGGCAGGAGGAGGGGGCAGCTATGGTGGCAGCAGATCCGGTGGTGGCTCCGGCGGGGGAGATGGACTTGGGATCCTGATCTACTTTCTTATCAGGCTTTGCTTTACACACCCGGCAATAGGAATTCCTCTTCTGATAATAGTGATATGGGTTTCCATAGTCATGAAGAAGAAAAATCTTAAGAAGCAGTACAGCACCATTCAGCAGGCAGGTAACCGGAATCTCAATCAAACCCAGGACTCGGTTGCAACGCAGAAGGCTCTGGCTGATCTAAAACTAAGAGATCCGCAATTCACATCTGCCGCACTGATCAAAAAAACCAGCGATGCCTTCCTTGAGATACAGCAGGCCTGGTCAGATCAGGACCTTTCAAAGGTTAGAAGGTTCATAAGCGACGGAGTCAATGAACGGTTCTCTCTGCAGATAGAAATGCAGAAGAAACAGGGTATCAGAAACCGAATGGAAGATGTTCAAATTCTTGGCACGGAGATCATATCCATTGAAAGCGACTCACACTTCGATTCGATACATCTTAAGATCACTGCAAAGGCAAAGGATACTGATGAGGATATAGCCACAGGCAGGAAGATCAGAGATAACTTCTCAGGGGCTTTTGTTGAATACTGGAGTTTTCTTAGAAAGCCAGGTGCTCAGACCCTTGCAGGCAAAGGCCTGGTTGAAGGCGTCTGCCCAAATTGCGGAGCACATCTTGAACTTTCTGATTCCGGCAAATGCCTCTACTGCGATGCTGTGATAACCAGTGGAGAGTATGACTGGGTGCTCAGCGAGATAACTCAGTCCATAGAATGGAGTACTGCAACCAGTCCATCTGCAGTTCCAGGATACGATGAGATGGTGGGGGTTGACCCGGGATTCAATCTTCAAACAATTGAGGATACAGCTTCTGTTATCTTCTGGAGATACATCAAGAGCTACTTTGAGAACAGTGAAAACCCCGTTCAAAAAGTATCAACGGAGAACTACTCGGATAACCTTGCAAGCAGCCTGAAGAACACCAGGGATGAGAATTATCACCTGTTCTTTGCCGATGCCGCAGTGGGAGCTGTAGAGGTTCAGGGTATTACACTTGGAGCTGACTTCGACAGGGTTCAGGTTCTGGTAAAGTGGTCTGCCAAAAATCAATGGATAGATCATTCCGGCAAAACAAAAGGCGGCGGTCCAAAAACCATCAGACCTCAGATATTTACTCTTCTCAGGAAACACGGAGTAGCCACTCTTGCTTCCTCTCAGCTTAACAGCGCACACTGTCCTGGATGCGGAGCCCCGTACACAGGTGGAGACAGCGGATCTTGCGATTACTGCGGCAGACCTCTGAACGATGGTAGCGGTTCATGGGTACTGGAGTCGATCGGACCATTCAGCACTGCAAGGATCAATGCCGCCGGTATCTCCCCGGTTGCAGGAACTTCCAATGTTTCTCCGGACATACTTCTCATGGCTATGGCAACCACTATGTATGCAGATGGCAAACTGGACAACGATGAGATGGATATGCTCAGTTCCTTTGCAACTCACCGCGGTGTTTCCTCAGAACATCTTTCCACTATCATTGCCTCGGTCACCCAGCCGGATACACAACTTCCACGGCCGGCAAACACCGCTGAGGCAATGGAAGTTCTCAAGGCCATGGTCAGAATGTCGCTTGCAGACGGAAAGCTGGATGACTCTGAAAAAGCCCTTCTGGAAAACTACGCAGCCAGCGCAGGTCTTTCAAAGTATGAGGTATCCTCCACTATCGCCAAGCAGAGAAAATCACTCTACAAGGAAGCGAAGAAGTCAGCAAAGTGAAACTGATAACCGATGGAGAACACTACAGCAGAGTTGTTGAACAGGGGATACTGAAAGCAAGGAAGAGGATCTGGATAGCAACGGCAAATGTGAAGAATCTGCATGTCCCCGGGGGGAATCGCCGCAGTCTTCCTCTTCTCCGGCACTTTGAGAAACTTCAGAGAGAAGGTGTAAGCATTCGTATACTTCACGGATCCAAACCATCTGCCCCGTTTCTGGACACCTTGTCTGAAGTCATTGAGCTCCACCAGGGTGATGGTTTTGAAATGCAGCTCTGCCCCCGTGTCCATTCAAAGATAGTCATAGTGGATAACTCCATGGCCTACACCGGCAGCGCCAACCTCACCGGTGCTGGAATAGGGGCCAAGTCGGATAAAAGAAGAAATTTTGAATGCGGAATTATCACTGAAGACCCCGTGGAAATTCAAAAGATAGAGGAATACTTTGACAACATCTGGATGGGTTCATTCTGCATGGCATGCGGTAGAAGGAACATCTGCCCCGGCCCGCTTATCTAGGGGCATCCCTGTGAATGAGGTCCCTGATAATTCCGTAAGCCTCCAGAGCACCATCAAAATGGTATCTGAACTCCATGCTTCCACTACTCTCGGGATTAAAGACAGCCGGATCAAATGCCATCACCAGAACCTTGCCGTTTACACATGAGAAATTAACACTGTGCGCTTTTTCCTGGTCAAACGGAAGATGAATGATCCTCTTCTTGAAAGCATAGCCAACAAGCCGCTTGTTTGAAATAGCAAGAGAACCCCACACCGTTTCTCTCTTATAGCGGATATTCCTGCCCTTAGATCTCAGTCTGTGATACACAACTGTGATGCGAACCTTTTCCGCTGCAAACAGTAGACCTTCGTTCTCCATGAAGGTGCGTGTTTTTACAGGCAGGTCAAACGGCCTTAGCAATCCTGTAAGTTTCTGCTTGAATGTACTCATTCGCTATCCCCCTTCCCAACTGTTTTCCTGTCCAGCCTACTCAGGTGATGTCATTTTCCAGTTTCTCGAGGTAAGGTACCTGCCAAGGAATACGGAGGAGATGACAACTAGAGGAATTGAGACAAGCAACCGCACCATAGTGAACTTGACCCCCATGAAAGAAGCCTCGAAAATTATCATGGGAATCCTGCACACTGCCGCAAAGCCCACATATGCCA
>JAGLDY010000010.1 GCA_023145375.1 Candidatus Sabulitectum sp.
ACGGAAAGGCGCCCTACCTGAAGCCAGGTACGACGCCTTCCGCTGATAACCATGGTTTGACCCGTATTAACCACCAACCTGCTGGATCATGTCGAAGATGGGCATGTACATGGCAATAACCAGGAAACCCACGAATCCGCCCAGGAACACGATCATTATAGGCTCAATGGTTGAAGCCATACCGTCTACAAGCACATTAACTTCTTCATCGTAGAAGTCTGCAACTTTTACAAGCATCTCGTCCAGACCACCGGTTTCCTCACCAACGGCGATCATCTGGGTGACCATTGTTGGGAACACCCTTGATTCCTCAAGGGGACCTGCAATGTTCTCTCCACCTGAGATACTCACCCTGGCCTTCATGATGGCATCGCTGATAACCCTGTTACCAGCGGTTTTCGCTGTGATGTTAAGGCCGTCCAGAATGGCCACACCGGATGATGTAAGGGTTCCCAGGGTTCTTGTGAACCTGGCAATCGACATCTTTCTGTTGATAGGGCCGAAAACCGGAAGTGACAGCTTAATTGTATCGATCACCTTCTGACCGCTGTTCGTCTTGTAGTAGGCGTTGTATGCAAAAATGATACCACCTATACCAAGAAGTATAAAGATGACGTAGTTCTGAACGAAGTCTGACATATCAACCACTATCTGGGTTATAGTGGGAAGCTCGCCACCCATGTCCTCGAACATCTTCTCAAATATGGGTATAACAAAGAGAAGCATTGCTAGTGTGGCAACAAGAACTACAATCAGAACTATAACGGGATACATCATTGCGCTCTTTATCTTGGACTGCAGTGAAGCCGCAGCTTCAAGATAGTCCGCAAGACGGGACAGAATGGTGTCCAGAATACCACCCTGTTCACCTGCAGCCACCATGTTCACATAGAGTTCTGTGAACACTTTCTTGTGTCGTCCAAGGGACTCAGCAAGAGTACCGCCCTTTTCCACATCATTGGTAACCTCAACGATCATGTTCTTGAATATCTTGTTCTCCTGCTGCCTGCCCAGGATCTGAAGGCAACCAACCAGAGGAAGTCCTGCATTGATCATAACGCTGAACTGTCTGGTAAATGTTGAAAGTTCTTTCGACTTCACTCCGGAGCCGATCACCCCAAAGGTGGACATGTCAAAGCCGCCCTTGATATTGGTAACAACAACCCCACGACCTTCAAGGATATCCTTGACCTCACCACGAGACTTGGCCTCCATGGTTCCGTTTAAGGTTCTTCCCTGCCGGTTAGTTCCCGTCCACTGAAATTCGCCCATAGATCCCCCCTTTATAGAATTTCTCTTCCTGCTGTTATCATCTGTTCAAGCTCAATAGGATTCGATGCCCGTTCCAGAGCAGCAGTCTTTGTGATCTCCCTGCTGTAGTATAGTGCGTAAAGGGCCTGATTCATAGTCTGCATTCCATACTTCTGTCCTGCCTGCATCATACCGTAGATCTGATGCAGTTTATCATCTCTTATACATGCCTTCACAGCAGGTGTGCATACCAGAACCTCTGCCGCAAGAGCTCGTCCAGTACCCCTTTGCCGTGGTATGAGCTGCTGTGTTAGTACACCCAGCAGTACAAATGACAACTGACTTCGAACCTGCGTCTGCTGAGCAGCCGGGAACGAATCAACGATCCTGTTCACTGATTCATAAGTTGAGTTGGTATGCAGGGTTGCAAGTGTGAGGTG
>JAGLDY010000100.1 GCA_023145375.1 Candidatus Sabulitectum sp.
ACCTGAAGGCTCAAGACCATAGGCAAATGCACCCAGAACCGCGACCATCAAAACAATCAAACCGAATCTCATGTAGGAACCTCCCTGTTATGTCATGGTATATTACATATACAAACCGGGACAGTCAATGTTCCATTACCGGGAGAAAGAATGTCAAAGCTTGAATATGCAAGGGGTGTTGTGTTCAGAAAAGAGCCTGCTGGCGGCATCCTCTTCAATATAGACACAGGAGACCTTCAGGTAACCGAGGGAGTTGCCTTCGGCATCTGTGAGATGATAGACACCGGAAAAGACAGAGAAAGCATCCTGCTGGAACTGCAGAGCCTCTACCCTGATGAAAAGAAACTGGAAGAGGACCTTGATGACTTTATAAATGAGCTGAGAGAAAAAGGTGCTTTGACTTGACAGCTCCATTTTCCTATTGGGTTTCACCTAGAGAGGCCAATCTGCTCATAACAGGCCGATGCAACCTCAGGTGCAGACACTGCTCTGTGACCAGCCACGGTGCTCTGGATACTGACCTTCCCCTTTCAAAGTGGATAGTGATCCTGGACGAACTCCAGCGAAACAAGCTGATCAGCCTTACCATCACAGGTGGTGAGCCTCTGTTCAGACCGGATTTCCCTGAGTTCATCAGGGAGGTATACAAAAGACCTTTCAGGTATTCCATAAACACCAACGGTACTCTGGTAAAACCAACCATTATTGAGACTCTTAAGAGATATTCTTCGAGACTGGATACCTTGATGGTAAGTCTGGATGGTCCGGATGCTGAGACTGTGGACAACCAGAGAGGTGAAGGTGTTTTCAAGGAAATGGTTAATGGAGTAAAACAATTGAGGGATGCAGCTCTTCCCTATGGCTTCTACTGTACTGTTACTGCTCTTAACGTTGAGAAACTGAATGAAACCGCAGAATTTGCCCTCTCTCTGGGAGCCGACTGGATCAAGTTCAACAGTTTCCTGCTGGCTGGTCCGGATCTGAGCAACTCAATGATACCTGAGCTCTCCAGCGTAAACGAAGCAGCGGAAAAGCTGAGTATGCTGGCAGATAAGCACGGTGGAAGGATCACAGGCTCAATACTGGAAATGCGGGGAAGAGCTCTTAACTACACCAGGGGAACTCTGAATAAAACATCTGGCTGTGCATATTCATGCGGAGGTGGAAGAAACAAGATAGCAGTATTCCCGGACGGCAGAGTAACACCTTGTGACCATCTTCCTCTGGTAACCCTGGGAGACATTACCAGACAATCGCTGGAGGAGATCCTCACAGGAAAAGAGATGGGCAGATACAGCCAATTCCTGGCGCAACCCAGATCAGACTACCCGCTTTGCGAGAACTGTGAATACATTGAATACTGCAGTGGGGGCTGCCCCGTGGAACCACTGAGTAGCAATGAGAAAATTGGACTTGACAGGCATTCGTGCCTTAAGCTGGCAATCGAGGAAAAATGACCACGCAGAAGCATATCCCAACCCTGGGTGTTTTGTACATTAACCCGGCGAAAGGGTGCAATCTTCACTGCAAACACTGCTGGGTGAACGAAGGCTCATTTTCCGGAGAACCTCTCTCACTTGAACTGTGGAAAGAATTGCTTCTACAGGCTAAGAAGCTGGGTTGCAGCTATGTGAAGCTTACAGGTGGTGAGCCGCTTTTAAGCAAAGATATAGTTCCTCTTTATGCTTTTACAGCTGAGACCTTCCCAAGGGTTTCGGTAGAAACAAATGGGATTCTGCAGCCTGATGGTCTGTGGGAAACCTTTCGGGGGAAAAAACCGTATCATGTATCTGTGAGCTTAGACAGCGCTGATCCGAAAAAACACGATGATTTCAGAGGTCAGGCAGGTGCCTGGAAAAAAACAGTTGATTTTACAGAGAAACTCGTGAAGAACGGGATCAGCAACCAGGTCATCATGTCTGTATCAGATACAGAAAGAAAACCTGTTGAAGATATGGTCCGTCTGGTTAAGAAGGTCCGTGCTCATACCCTGAAGATAAACTTCATAATCCCCGCAGGGAGAGGGAAGGATAATAGTTTCTATGACCACAGTTCCATTGGTGATATCCTTGACTTCTTCAACTGGATAGACCGGGAAACACCTCGATGGGTGCTTCCATCAGTTCCCGCAGCCCTTCTTCCGGTAAATCGACTCTCTGCCCTTGGATACTGCCCTGTGAGAAACCTCATGGGAGTTCTACCGGACGGCACATTTTCCCTTTGCGGTATTGCCTTCTCAAAGGAAGAGATGGCCTGGGGCAGATTCCCGGAAACCTCTGTTCAGGAAGCATGGGAGAATTCACCTGTTTACCGAGTGATCAGAGAATCAGTTCCGGATAATCTTACTGGGGTATGCCGTCTGTGTATCCACCGGGATTCCTGTACAGGCGGATGCGTGGTGAACAACATGGAGACTGGCGGTGCTCTCACCAGCCCGGATATTCTATGTCAGAAAGCGTATGAGAGCGGACTCTTCCCGGAAACAAGGTTGATACAAAGATGATGGACAGATTTATCTTAAGAGTTCAGATGCGTGCTGTGCTGCCGGAAGGTGTGGTTCTTCATGCGTCCTCTGTGGCTGCAGATGACAGGGCATTCGTCTTTCTGGCTCCTTCAGGGGGTGGTAAATCCACCGTAATGAACAAGCTGTGCGGAAAAACCTTCGGCGCTCTGGCTGATGACAGTGTTATCGTTGCCAAAGGAACGGATGCAGTGATCAGGTGTCTGCCATGCGGCTCCATGAAACAGAATGTGGGCACTGAGAATATTCATGCAGCAGCTCTGCGAGCTTTCTGCTTCGTTGAGAAGGGGCCAAATTCGGTCAAATTCAGGATCAATGGCAGATATGCTTTTTACCGGGCAATGAGACACTCATCAATAATGGCGTACAACGACATTACCCCAGAGGAACAGAGACAGGCTGCCGGATTCCTTGCCCGGTTGTTCATTTCATTCCCTGTATACATTTTCAGATATGGAATAAATGATGCCCCGGAAGAACTGTTGAATGCTCAAAACACCATCTGACCACTGCAGAGGCTGGGTGAAGGGTCTGTCAATGTGGCCCAACCTCATACCCGGTGACATTCTCAAAGCAGAGAAGATAGAGGTAACAGACCTGAGACCGGGAATGATCGCAGTCTTTCCCCAGTCTGACAGTGAAGATGTTATCGTTCACAGAGTTCTTAAGGTTCGGAACTCAAACAGCCATGTAGTTGTTACTTCAAGTGGAGACCGGTCAGGAGTAGACGGGGACAGCAGGAACTTTGAGGGATTCCACAGTGTACTTCAGGTCACAGGAGTACTGAGAAGTGGAGTTTACAGACAAGTCAGTCACTTAACTATTCCTCTATTCCTGTCGCCTTCAGCGGTTGTGAGGTTTTACTGCGCTGTTGTCAGAAAACTGTTCTGGTAGTATCTTTGCCGCATACGAAAGGAGATTCTTCTGTATTTTCCAAAAACCTATTCAAAACCAGCATTAACCGGCATTGTTGATGCAGCTAAAAGTGGCTGGAGTGCCGCTTGCACTGGCGGAGAAACACCAACTTCTGATTACAAATGTAATATGGGCGGCCACCCAGATGCTGTCCCGCTCTGCGGAGGCGGTAGTACTCCCAGTAGCTCTGGCGATGTATACTACAGGACTAATGGTTCTGATGATCCAGGCAATTCAAATACAGAGGGCAGTATTTACGGATTCTAGTCCCCTGTTCTTTTTAAAAGAGTTAAAGCGCCAACTCCAAGGATCACGCTGAACCAGAGAGTGGCAAACCTCATAAGAAGGGTTGTCACTGTGGCTGTGGCCGATGGAAGGTAGTCGCAGAGAATTCCGTCTATGGTCAGTTCTGTTAATCCAAGACCTCCCGGGATCATTGATATTGCCCCTGCCACGCTTCCTGCAGAGTGAGAAAGAAGTGCAACTCCTGCAGGCAGGCTGTACCCCATAGAGGCTGCCACCACGCACAGAACCAGTGCCTCAATTCCCCAGGAAACCATACCGATAGGTACTGATACTGCAAGACTCTTTACATCAAGAAGCTTCACAGATGCGTCTCTGAAGTCATCAAAGAGGTGCTTCCTCTTTCCAAGGAATGGAATCTTGTGGGCGATCCTCGAGAAGAGATCCCAGGCCCATGAGTTTAACAGAACAACCATTGCCATTGCAACGAACAGCGCCCCTGCTGCTGCTGCGGGAAGAGCTATTCTACTCCTTACCAGGAGTGCCCCGATGAGAGCCAGAATTACCATGCTGATAAGGTCAGTGAGTCTCTCAGCCACCACAATAGGGCTTGTTTTCTCAACCGGAATGTTGTGTCGCTTTTTTAGAAGGCTGCACTTGAGCAGCTCACCCATCTTCCCGGGGGAAACCGTCATTGAGAAGCCGGCGATGAAGATCAGAAAACTTTCCTTCACGGGAATTCTTTCATCAATCCTGTGGAGAAAGTACTGCCATTTGAGAAACCGGATGCCGTAATTCAGTAGTGGAAGAATAAGAAAGAGAGGTATCCACTCTGGATTGATGGAATCAGCGGCTGAAACTACCTTCTGTATATCTGAATTCAGTACCAGGACGGTGTAAAGAGCAATGGCTATAACTATACCCCAGACAGCTTTTTTCATTACCGCTAACTCTTGCCGTTGGAAACAATGGCTTCAAGCTCCTTCTGGAGCTTCTCCGTACCGGGTTGATCGTCAAGCGTCTTCAACGCCTTGCCGGCAAGTCTTTTCGCCTCACCACTGTCGTTGAGCTTCAGAGAACACCGGGCGGCAAGTCCAAATGCCTGAGCCTTACCCATTCTTGTGATCGGTGTGTCCGGAAGCAGCTCTGCAGAGGTCATAGCGCTGACTCGAGCCCTGTTATACTCTTTGCGCTTCATCTGGAGCATGGCAATATTGAGATAGACTCCGCTTTTTCCGGCACCCTCCCGTTGTTCCAGCGCTTCATCAAGAAGTTCCTGAGCCTCATCCAGCCTCTGATCCATGTTGATGAACAGACCAGCCAGATTGACCTTCATGGTGCCTTCAAGATTCGGGTCCTTTTCCATGGC
>JAGLDY010000101.1 GCA_023145375.1 Candidatus Sabulitectum sp.
GTCTGAGAGATGTCGATGCACATGCTCGTGGGGAATTACCACTTCAACATGAGTACCGGACAGGCCACCGCGAATAACCCGGGTAACAACAATGTCCCAGCCTGACAAGGGCAATACCTGTAAGCCGGTAACCAGTGAGTCAAGAGAGAGCCCGTTATCAAGCAGAGCCCCAAGGATCATGTTCCCTGAGATACCGCTGCAAGGACTAAAAACTGCTATTTTCATTATGAATTAACCCCATCAAAGTTTTATGTTACAAAGCTTCGCAGTTGGTATGATAAGCAAAAGCAACAAAAAGGAATACCTTTGTAAATGATAACAGAGAGAGCTTACCCCGCACTTGCAAAAGAACTGAGAAGCCATAAGAGGATCGGCGTTCTGGTCTCCGGCGGCTGTGACAGTGAAGTGCTGCTCAGAGCTGCAGCAGATGTGCTGGGGCGGTCAAACACAATTGCCTTCAACGCTGTCACACCGTTCATTGCGAAGTACTACACTGACATAGTTACAGCAACCACAAAAGAGCTTAACATCAGACTGATCCAGCAAGAACTGAATCCCATGCAGACAGACGACATAAAAGCAAACACTTGTCAGCGTTGCTACCACTGCAAGAAGGCTATCTACTCAACCATCATAGAAACAGCCACCAGGAATAGCATCACAATTCTGGCAGACGGCACCAATCTGGATGATACCCATGAACATCGTCCGGGAATGAAAGCTGCTGAAGAACTGCATATCAGCCATCCGTTCATCACTGCAAATATGACAAAAGCGGATATCAGACAATTGGGCAAACTGCTCAATATGCCAGACCCGGACAGACCATCCGATTCCTGCCTTGCAACAAGGATCCCGGAGAACACCCCCATAACAGCTGACTCACTTCTGCTGATAGAAAAAATAGAGCAGCCACTGAGACCAGATGCAAAAGGCAGACTAAGGGCCAGGCTGTCAGGAACACAGATAACAGTAGAGTTTCAGACAGTTGACAAAATGCTGATAAATGCCCATGAGAAGGAACTCAGAACGACAGCAAAGACCAATAAACACAGTATACAGTTTCATGAAAACACTTAACCTGTGAAGTGGGAACTTTTCACAGCCCTTGTTGTACCCACTTGAAGTAAGTAGTATTTGTCCTACAGAGGAGATTGAATTGAGATTTCTGAATTGGTCGCACGCCATTATCGGTTTTCTTATTGGCGTTGCGCTTGTCCTGTATATACGGGGCGACAAAGAAGCAGATGCTTCTGTTCAGAATTCTCCTGATATAGTGGAGGTGCAAACGGAATGACTGAAAAGGTAGTTTCTTTATCAGGCGGACTTGTACTGGGAATGGTCTTTGCACTACTTCTTGGTATAGGTGCCACACAAAATCTGGCTCCCTCATTGCATTTTGAGATGCCGGCAATTTTGCGTATGACAATTGCTCAGGTAACACATCCAAACTCTACCACAGCAAACGACACTACCCCAAATGTCGACGCCACTCCTCCCAGCGAAGAAGACAGGGGCAGAATAACCAGAATAGCCTCTCTTGCTGAGACCACCGACCCGGTATTCGAAACAACTGCCTCAACTTCTCAGCCAGAGCCCAAGACCTGGAACATTGCTTCAACTTCCAAGATCGATAATTCTCTTCAGATGGCAAACCTTCAGCGCACCTACTTGATCGAGAATTCCGATGGTACTACCTACAGCAGTGTCGTACAGGCTGCCAGCCAGAGCAACTTCGCTGCAATAGCAGGTAACTCCTCCGGCAGACAGGGATACGGCAGTGGCCAGTCACCATCATTCATTGACGGCAAGCCACAGTCTCAAGGCTCACCTGCAATGGCACAGAACGACCCGGACCCCGAGGGTGAAGGACCTTCACTTACAGGCAAAGTTACCACACCTCC
>JAGLDY010000102.1 GCA_023145375.1 Candidatus Sabulitectum sp.
TGTTGAGTTCTATTCCAAGTAAATAACTGATATTAAAGAAAGAGCCCGGCTTAACCGCCGGGCTCTTTTCTGTTATACTCGTGAAGCCGGTCAATTTTATTCCTGCTTTTAGGAGGATAGCTATGAGGATCTTTGTTATGCTGGTTATAACTGCTTTGCTCACCGGAGCTGCTTTTGCTCAAGAGAATGACCTCGTTCACAGGGATATGGATGAGATACGGGTCAAGATCAATGAGATAAAGGAAGTGGTCCAGAGAGATTATGAGGCTCTGCTTGCAACAGACCCTGAAGCTTCCGGGACTATCACAGTCAGCTTTCTGATCACTCCCGTGGGAACAGTAGCAGATGTGTCCATTGATTGTCCCGGAGAGCTTACTGTTATAAGGGAGGATATCATATCTGTCCTGGAAGAAATTGACTTCGGTCCTGTTCCGGATCAGATAGAAGATATCCCGGTGACAGTACCTTTTACACTTACTCCACCGGAGTAAAAAAAGTTCTTTGCGGGGCATGCAGAAGCATGCCCCTTTTGCTGTTAAAGTTTATGCTGCAAGGATAATTCAGGCGTTGTAGCGGGATCAGCTCCAGCCCTTCTTTTCAGGAAGTATTGATCTCATGTTAATTGTTGAAGGGATAACCGGATAATCAATGACTGCCCTGTAAGTTGTGAACTCAGAAGGGTCCCATTGAAGCCTGGTGAAAACATCCTCTATCATCTTGGTATACCATGGTATATGCGCTGTGTATGTTGAACTTATCCCTGTACCGGGTTTTTGAATAAAAACTTCAATAGGGAGCCTGCTGTGCTGATTTCTTTGGTCTGCGGCTGCTGCCCGGTCATATCCTGTGAATTCCCCGAATATGAACAGTTCAGGTTCCCCGGGACCAAGCAGGTCCTTATGAATGATTTGATCAAACATAAGTCTTTCCACCGGCGTTCTCGATCTTACTTTAACATCTCTGTAGTTGTTCTTTGCAGTCCTGTATCCTTTGAAGACATTTCTGGATATCTGACCTGTGAGATAAGTAATAGATTCTGTGTTACCTACCGGGCCCTCATCAAGTTCGTATACTGTACGGCCATCATGCTTGCGGGAACAGGTTACTCTTGGAAGTGGTTCAGAACAGA
>JAGLDY010000103.1 GCA_023145375.1 Candidatus Sabulitectum sp.
TGTTGAGTTCTATTCCAAGTAAATATCTGATATTAAAGAAAGAGCCCGGGTTAACCGCCGGGCTCTTTTGCGTTATAATCCTGAATTGAGGCAAGTGTTCTATTCAGAAGGAGGATCGAATTGAAAAAGTACACTGTAATACTGCTGGTAATGGGTTTCTTTGCCCTGTCATTTGGCGAGCCAGTTGATGGCGCTCCCTCAAATGGTGAAGATCTCCCTAGAGATATGAGTGATGTCAGAGCCAGCATCAATGAGATAAAGGAAGTGGTCCAGAGAGACTATGAGGCTCTTCTTGTAACAGACCCTGAAGCTTCCGGAACCGTCACGGTCAGCTTTCTGATCACTTCCGAGGGAACCGTAGCAGATGTGTCCATTGATTGCCCTGGAGCGCTTACCGTTTTAAGGGAGGATATCACATCTGTCCTGGAAGAAATTGACTTTGGTCCCGTTCCGGAGCAGATAGAAGATATCCCGGTGACAGTGCCTTTCACACTTACCCCACCGGAGTAAAAGCAAAGTTCTTTGTTGGGCAGGCAGTAGTATTGCTGCTCACTCAGAAGGGTGGGATCAGTTCCCGCCCTTTTTTTCAGGAAGTATTGATCTCATGTGAACTGTTGAAGGAATAACCGGATAATCAATAACTGTCCTGTAAGTTGTGAACTCTGAAGGGTCCCATTTCAGTTTAGTGAAGACATCCTCTATCATCTTGGTATACCATGGTATATGTGCTGTGTATGTTGAACTTATCCCTGTCCCGGGTGTTTGAATGAAAGCATCAATAGGCAGCCTGCTGTGCTGATTTCTTTGGTCTGCAGCAGAAGTCCGGTCATATCCTGTAAATTCCCCGAATATGAACAGTTCAGGTTCCCCGGGACCAAGCAGGTCCTTATGAATGATTTGATCAAACAATAGTTTTCCCACCGGTGTTCTCGATCGTACTTTAACATTTCTGTATTTGTTTTTAGCAGTCCTGTAACCCTTGAAGACATTCCTGGAGATCTGGCCTGTAAGATAAGTAATAGATTCTGTATTGCCTACCGGGCCTTCCTCAAGTTCGTATACTGTACGCCCATTATGCTCACGGGAACAGGTCACTCTTGGAAGTGGTTCAGAACAGA
>JAGLDY010000104.1 GCA_023145375.1 Candidatus Sabulitectum sp.
GGTCAGTGTTCGGCACCCCGTAGTGGATGCTCTTAGAACCGTGAATACCGGTTTTACTAAACAGTATTCGGATGAGTAATTGAGTGCAGCCAGCTGAGGCAAGATGAAAAGATCCAATATTGCCCGGGGGAAAGTCAGTGTATCGCTAACCCAAGCCCAAGCCAAATGTAAGCATCTGGATCGAACTCCCAGCCAATATCTTCTGCATTATCCACCATCAGCCCAATACCAAAGCTGGGTTCCAAGTCGATTTGAACTCCGGTGTCTTTCAGATTATGCTTCCAACCTAGTTTCATACCTGTGTTAATGGATTCAATCATGTCACCGTTTTCTGCCCATTTAAAAGCAGCCCTGGTAATTCCTGAAATGAAAAATCCAGTATATCCCTCGGCTTTATATCTTCTAAACTCCGTATCCACTCCCAAGCCCCACATCGGTGAATCAAAGAACGAATCTGTATAGAGGAAGGAACCGCCTGAGAAAAGTACTGAATATTGAGGGTGTTCTCCCAGCCCAAATTCATAGTTGTAAGACAATGTCATGGTCTCAATTGCTGAAAAATCAATATCCACAAACCTTTGGGGTACCACGGAATCCGCTACAGCAAACCCGTTAGAAAACAACACGATAATCAGTGAAATCATTTTCTTCCTTCCTATTATGTCTTGTCGTACTCTAAGAGAAAGTATTTGTTCCACGAATTCTGCGAAATCTATTGCTTGATAGCACTCCATTGTGTGTACTTTCGAATACTCTGTAGTGGAGAATATTTGACCAGTAAAGAAGCTCTACCTGGCACCCCGTAGTGTATGCTTTTGGAACTGCAAATCAGGTAGGAAACTGAATGAAGAAGCCTTTTTATGCGTAAGCTAAACGTCCTTTGGGTTCAGGAATAGAACGTCCAAGTTCTCGAGCAGTTTCAATCCACTCCAGGATAATCTGCTCAGCACTGGATAATGCTTGCTGATAGGTCTCACCATCTGCCATACAACCGGGAAGCTCGGGAACTTCAGCAATATATGCCTGATCTTCCTTGCTCCAGAAAATGATGATTTCGTATCTAGTATCCATATTTACTCTCCAATGCGAAGGTCATACTTGAGAATAATATTCCTAACCTGCTTAACCTGATAGGATTTTGCTTTGCCTTCTCTGGGCTGCAAGTTTAGAATTTCTTCCACTCCCCTCATGGTAAATATATGATGATCGCCTCTAACACGCTCATTAAAGCCAATTCGACCAAGAAGAACGCATAACCTACTAAAAGCAATATTGGCGTCCGACCGACCAAGTAGTACCTGCTCAAAAAGCTTTTCGTTTTTACCCATACTTGTAGAATATGAAACACATCAATCTTTGCCAAGACCGATCCAAACTCATTATTCTTTTCTGGCACCCCGTACGGGATGCTTTCGGAACTGATATCAGAAACCATAGAAGACACAGATCGCTTAAATAATTTTCCGTTACATTT
>JAGLDY010000105.1 GCA_023145375.1 Candidatus Sabulitectum sp.
TTATCCCCGGGGAATCAACAGACCGGCTCATTGAAGCATTCAACCCCGACATACTGCAAGTAGCCACAATACCCGTTGCCAACCACAACGACATCCAGGAGTACACCCAGTATTACATTCTTCTCAGGGATTTTGTGAACGAAGGGGAGTAACAAGAGATCACTGCAGTTTGCTTATGTAACTGGCCGTTTCATGAGCAATCTTCTTTTTTATCTCTTTCCATTCAATTTTGTCTGCTGTTTCAGGGTCCGGTGTTGAATCAGCATCATCGAAATATGTCAGGCTTTTGAGAATTTGAAACTCGTTTGTCTCGGGATACTTCTTTTTGAAGAAAGTGAGCATTTCCTCAAGGCTGTACATATCTAGTAAATAGGCAATGTCGTAAAAATCTTTTTTAAAACCCCTCCCGGCAATAGCAGATAGTTTCATTGCCACGATATCTTCAGTAGAAAGCAACCTGATGTCATCAATTGTTCTAACTGCATTGATCAATGGATATGAGTGCCTGATCAAATCAACTTTTACGATTTCATTTCTTCCACAATGACATGCTGCATCAAAGCTCAGGGTATTCTTGCTGAACACCGCATTGGAAATGATAAACTGTCCCACTAATTGTGAGAGCAGCTCTTCTGAGTCAAATTCGCTCAGAGAGAACATATCAATATCCACTGAGATACGATGTCCTATTTGAAGCGCCAATGCTGTTCCACCCACAAGAAAGAAATCCTGTAAGCAGGGAAGCTGCATCAATTCTTTTAGTAATCCCAGAGTTTCTGGATAGACGGTTCTGTATTGTAACATCTGAATTTCTCTTTTGGAGTGTTGAACAATGTATGACAAAAATTCAATGTAAGCTTATCCATATAGCGAATTTGAAGAGCCTCTTCTTCTATTGTATCCAACCCGTAGAATCTACAAAGTTGCCACCAGTCATTTAAATTCCCTCTGCTGAGAACCCGGTCAATCACAAAGCGGGCATGCTTCTCATAATCGATAGTATAAACATCTACATCCCAAAAAAGAGCTTTCCTGAAAACCGGTTTTATTCTTTTCATGTCAACAATTTAACCGCTGTAAAGAATAATGTCAATTCATTGGATGAACCCGATTCAAGTGAATGCTCAGTATCAAATTCACAACCAGACTTGCGTGTAGATGAACCCATTGCCACCAAACCCTGAGATCAAGTA
>JAGLDY010000106.1 GCA_023145375.1 Candidatus Sabulitectum sp.
GCAACCATAAGAATGGTAATACCCACATTGGCTGTTCGACCTACAATGCCTGTATGCGCCTTTGAAAAGAAAAAGTAGACAAGACCGCACACAACCCCTGTTACCATAATTATGTTGCTGACCCAATTGAACCAGCCACCACCCTGCCCCAGGGCAATAATGGTACCGTTCACCTGAGTCAGGGCGTTTGTCTGAAACATGGCAGTCATGGTGAGACCTGCCCCTGTTCCCACAATAAGAGAAAGGGACATTCGGCTTAAGCTGGCAAGCTTGGGCACGATTCGCAGAACCATGAACAAGCCGAGAATACCCGGGATCAACCATATAGGTTGCATTCCGCCTTCAGCAGGAAGAAGATTCTCCCACCAGTTCGGTATAAGAACATTCTTTATGGTGTAGATAACCCAGTAGCCAGCAGACATCCCAACAAAGAGATGCTCAGCAAACTTGTAGAAGGGATTATCCTTGTAGAGGAAACTGTAGAGGCTCAGGGAAAGCAGGGCGCCCAGCCAGATACCTATTATCGTCCAGCTCATTTCACCCCTCCTTTCTTCTTTTTCCCGGCCAGATAAGAAATGTTTCCAAGGATTATGAAAAGCATGATAACCAAGTGAGCAACCGACTGTGCAGCCATACCCGGTATTGCTGTTCCAGGAGGTGGATCATCCTGCCCGATCCTGACCAGGGTTTCGTAATCCGCAGCTCCCTTAAGCCCACCCAGAAGGCCTATCAACTGCCCTGTACCCAGGTAGGGGTAAAACTGAGGAGCACTAACAGCGGTACAACCACCACCAATTGGAATATCGTATCTATCTCCTGCCATCATGATCCATGCAGGAACACCTGGATCACCGGCAGAAAGAGATATCAGCATATCGAAATCACCCAGTTTGTTGATATGTTCCATTATTGGAATATCATCCACAGAGTTGCCATTATAGTCTTCAGGAAAAACAGACTTGATATTGCTGCCCATTCTTACGATGAGAACGCCTCCACCAGTCTTGTAACCCAGGTTAACCCAGTCTACATACTCCTCACGGCCAAGACTGTCTGAAACAGAAGTAAGAGCTTCATTCCCAAGGCTGACCCCCATTGGCCACAGTGCCATGGAAACGATCTTTATGTCTTTTCTCATAAGGTGCTGAGTAATAGCAAAGGCCATGGGCTGAAGCTCAGGCATTGTGGAAGGATCATAATCAAAGCTGAGAAGCACGATAGAACCAGTCGGCAGGGCTTCTACAGCATCAAACATATCTGTGCTGGGACCTGGAGTAATGGGAATCGGCAGATTAAGCCTGGCTGCCAGAGGAACAACCACAGAAAGTGCTATAACAGTGAAAATTACTCGTCGGTCTATACTGCCCAGTTTCTCGGTAAATGTTCCCATCAGTCTGCACCCCCAAGGTAACTGCGCTCTATCCCGAAGATCATACGCAGTGAAGTGGCCACCATGCCCATGGCAGCACCTATCATCACAGCTCTCTGACCTGCAAGGTTTGGAACCTGCATGATCCACTCGCTGATAAGTGGAATTCTGGGCCATATCATTGCACCGATGGGAACACGGCCAAGCATGACCACAAACGCACTTATCAGAAGAAGGGTTGCCCGCCAGTTACTGGCGCGGAAAGCACGAAATGCAGCACTTGCCACAAAGAAAGCAAGCAGGCTGAACATGGTTGCACTCATTGGAGCAACCATCTCCAGGAAGAGAAAATTAAAGGGTGTTCCCTTTTCAATTCCCAAAATAAGACCAGTCAGGATCATGGCAGAAAAACCAACGATAGTTACAGGGCTGTACTTCCAGTTCCTTCCTTTGAAACGAATTCTGTGTACATGCACCTGAAGCAGGTTGGCTGCTCCAATAAAAATGGCAAAACTGGCTACGATCATGTACCATTCCTGAAGACTTTCCCCCATTGATTGCGTGGCAGGAACAAAGAACTGAAGGATCATTATGATTCCGGCCACGAATGTGATGGTCAAAGGTACAAATAGTCTCAATTCACAGCCTCCTATCTTACTGAAGTTATTGTTTTAAAGAAATCAGCCACCCTGGCAGCCGGCTCCCATGACTCACCTATTGTGGCGGCGAGAACGCCAATTACAATCACGATCATGAAGAAAAGCTTAGCTACATCCTGGCCACGGAGACTGCCCAGCAATTTGGGTTCCTTGGAAAGATAAGCACTTGCAGCAAAGAGCTCCTCACCGATAAGCGTGTAATCGCAGGCAGCAATGAAGAAGGGGATCTGGCTTGGCATTGCAGTACCGGCGATCTGGATGGCGCCAACACTTCTTCCGGTTTCAGCAAGAATAAGGCTCTCTGCGTAAAATGTGCCAAGCATGAAAATAGCAGCAGGTTTCTGCCTTATCATTATACCATCCACACCAGCAGCGTAACCGAACTGATCATCGGTGATATAGTTAATGTTTCCCTTCTGGTAAGCATCTGGTCTTCCCATCTGAAGATAAGACTCTTTAACTGTTTCCTGAGCCACACTCATAACAACTGCGCGGCATGTTGGAACCAGAAGCGAAGAACCGTACTCTGCTGTTTTCATAGCAACTCGGCCCAGGATAACCATACTGGCAATGGTCTGGATGTCATCCATGTCCATTATGCCGGGAATGTATAGCACAGGGCGACCCATTTCAGTTGCCCGACCAACTGCATCCTCAACAGCAGTGAGGCCGGCTATCCTTCGAATGTAAAGGTCCTTACCCCGCTTGCCCTGTTCTATGAAGTAAAAGATCACAAGGCTGATAAGTGTAAGCAGAATAAGCATTCCGATTCGACCCTTATGGATCCACTGTCTCGCTGGGACAGCGCTTACCTCAACCGATGGCGTCCCTGGAATACCTCCGTAAAAAGACACCGCGCGGTAGGTATACTCCAAGCCATTACTCAATTTCTCGTCGGTTCTGCTTCCGTCAACCGGCAGGATCGTGCCTATGGAAGACCACGCTCCATCTTCGTCAAGCCGTTCAAGCACTATGGAATCAGGTTCCGTCACATGGGCAGAAACAGTCCATTCCAGATCGATGCCCCCTCCGGCATCATTGGGAGCGTCCTCTGCGGTGAGCGACAGTATGAAACAGTCGCCACCATCTCCAGAAGCAATATCACCACTCTGTGCGAATATTGCCCCTGTAAAAACCAGAAGAGGAAGCACAAACAGCATTCTTCTCATACTGCTGAACCCCTTTCGTTAGAATGTAATCGCACAAAACACAGTTTGACGATAATAACCTCACAGAACCATATCGGCAACAAGGAAAGATTTCTTAAGGGTGATTCCTACAAAAGATTGCGCAGTTCACTCGCAGATCCAACAGGCAGACTGCAGGTAGCGTTTCTACACACCAGAGCCGAAACAGCAGAACTATCCAATGGCTCAGAGATCTTTATGGTTGTCCACGGTCTGTAACCGCTTCGAAGAACTGCCAGCATCTCCAGCATCAGCGGATCATCAGAATCTCCCTGAAGTTCAACCTCTATCCCACCCTGGCTGGCATACATTATCCCCGACAGCATCATAGAGTAACCTCTAGGTGCGGCAGCAACCGAACCACCGAAAGCAGCCTCTATTCCCGAAGCCTGTTCTATGTACGAAGGATCCCCTGTTAGCTTCCACAGACTGATCAAATTTATCAGCTCAACTGAATTCCCGGAAGGCACCGCGCCGTCGTAAGATTCTTTCAGTCTGGCTATCTGAGGATCTGCGTAGTCTGCAGTAAAGAAATACCCTCCGACGGACTGATCTGCGAAATGCAGGTCAAGCTCTCTCTGAAGAACAATGGCAAACTGAAGATACTCACTGTTCAGTGTGGCATTGTACAATTCCAGGGTTCCCCATATCAGAAAAGCGTAGTCATCAAGAAATCCATCAGAACCTCTTCTGCCCCCTGCAAAACTGTGGATAAGCCTTTGATCATCTGCTATCATTTTCGCCTTGATGAATTCAAAAGCTTTTTCCGCAGAATCAAGGTATCGGGGATCATCAAGAACCAGTGACGCTTTTGCCAGAGCTGCGATCATCAAACCGTTCCAGTCTGCAAGGATCTTCTCGTCTCTGGCAGGTCGATCCCGGGTCTCCCGACTGCTAAAAAGAGTCTCTCTGATCAACTCCAGCTCTCGCCGGTCAGAGTCCGAGATCACCCTGCTGCCGGATTGATGCAGAATATGACTTGGATCTGATCCGTTCCAGTATGCCTCTGCCCGATTCCGCTCCTCTACTGAAAGAACCGCAGACATTTCCTGTACTGTCCAGGTATAAAACGCCCCTTCTCCCCCCTGGCTGTCTGCATCTTCCGAAGAATAGAACCCTCCATCAGGCGAAGTCATGTCGCGAAGAACATATTTCAGGATCTCTGCGGCAGTTTCGGCAAAAAAGTCATCGCCTGTGGCCTGATAAGATTCAATGAAGACCATGGCAAGAAGAGACTGGTCATAAAGCATTTTCTCAAAATGCGGTACAAGCCATTCTCTGTCTGTTGAATACCGGTGAACTCCAAATCCGATCTGATCGTAAATTCCGCCCTGACGAACGGCAGTAAGAGTGGAAACAACCATATCAAGAGCATCCAGATCTGCTGACATCTTCCAGTACCGCAGCAGAAAGAGCAGATTATGCGGTGATGGGAATTTCGGTGCATTGCCGAAGCCTGCATACTCCCGGTCAAATGAATCCTTGAATGCCAGAAATCCACTCTGGATTGTTTCAGAAGGGAGTTCGCGGGGAACTGCTGAAAGTTGAGCACTGCTCAATACTGCATCCTCAATCTCCACAGCATTGGCAGCAATTGCCTCTCTGTTCGTCTCCCACTGCAAGGCAACTGAAGGAAGCAGCTGCATCATGCCGGTTCTGCCAAAGGCAGTCTCCT
>JAGLDY010000107.1 GCA_023145375.1 Candidatus Sabulitectum sp.
CATCTGTATCTCATGGATGTTCTTGCAGGTAGATCCAGAAAAGTCTGTAACATCAGCGGGATCCTTCATCACTCCTGGTCACCTGATTCAAGATGGATCGCATTCAGCACCACTGTTGAGGCCCACCGTGAGGATATTTTTATCGTTTCTGCCCAGGGTGGCAACCCTGTGAATGTCAGTCGACATCCTAATGACGATTTTCAACCTCTCTGGCCCTCCGACGGAAGAAGGCTCATCTGGGCCAGCCGAACAGATGATGGTGATTACTCTATTTTTCAGGCATGGTTTTCAGAGGAGGACTGGGAAGCTGAAAGAGATGATAGGGATGACCTTCTTGACACTCCTCTGGACGTTGTGTCAGCAAATACAAATGATCTTTACATGCGAACTGAAGAGTTGTGTCAGGTGGAAGGTTACTACGATTTTTACGGAATCACCCCGGATGGAAGAAAGATCTACTTTCCTTCAACGGACATATCAGGAGGCATGGATCTGTTTTCCGTTGACTGGGATGGGGAGAACCTTACCAGGGAGAGCAGCGGGGATCATTCACCGGAGAGAATTCAGCCAACAGACACGGAGAGTGCCGGTGCGGTCTACTACCTGAGCTACGGCTCTTCTTTAAGAAACACAGACGGTGATATGCTTTCATGGTCAGCACCTTACTCAATGTTCAGGAACGAGATGCAGAGAGAGAAATTCCTTTCAGCCTGGAGGCAGCTTAGAGATAACTTCTATGATGATGATATGCATGGTGTCGACTGGAATGATATGAGGGAGAAATATGAGGAAAGAGCCTCAGCAGCGCTGGTGAACGGGGAATTCAATGATGTTGTAAGGCGGATGCTTGGAGAACTGTCTGCTTCTCATCTTGGTATTTACGGACCCTGGACATATTCCCGTACTGCTTACACCGGGGAGACTGGCATATTCCCCGATCATCTTTACAATGGCCCGGGTATCAGAGTAGACAGCCTTCTCCCCATGTCCCCAGGTCATTTGGCGGGGTTTCTTCAGGGGGACATAATCACAAAGGTGAACGGTGAACCGGTAGGGTGGAGCCACAATTTTTACGCCCCTCTGCGAAATACAGCAGATATGGAGATAGAGTTTTACTTTATCAGAGACGGAACTCCTCTCCGTGTAAGACTTACTCCTGTTTCACAGTGGGATCTCTGGAATCTTGAGTACGATGAATGGCTTTCAAGGCAGAGGCTCTGGGTTTCACAGCTCTCAGATGACAGAGTAGGTTACCTGCACATTCCCTCCATGGATCAGGAATCGGTAAGGAACTTCAGAAGGGACCTCTACGCTGAAGGGCTTGGGAGAGATGCTATGATCATAGATGTCAGAGGCAATGGAGGTGGCTCAACCCATGACCAGATTCTTTCCAGCCTCGCTGGAGAGCCCTATGCAATGAGCTTTAACAGAGGTGGAAATACCACTGTTGAACCTCTGGGAGTGTGGAAAAAGCCCCTTGTTCTCCTGATCAACGAGACGTGCTACTCTGATGCGGAGATATTTCCCGCCGCCTGGAAGGAGCTTGATCTTGGCCCTGTTGTGGGGAACACCACATATGGAGCTGTAATAGGAACAGTTGATATTCAACTGGCTGATGGAACGGGCTTCCGGCTTCCGGGAACAGGCTGGTATACAATTTCCGGAGACAATCTGGAGAACAGCGGCGTTACACCTGATATTCTGGTGCTGGAAATGCCTGAAGATATGGGTCTGGGCGCTGACAGGCAGCTTGATGCTGCAATTCAAGCTGCATTGGATCTTCTTCAGGGGGTACCCAATTAACTGACAGGGGTTTATTTTCCTTCCGCCGGTAGGTTCCGGCGATAGTTATCAGTCATTTTTTACTTCAGGAGGAATACCGAATGAGGAGAACAGTAGTAACAATGCCCGGTGACGGAATCGGTGAGCCGGTTCTGAAAGAGGCTATCAGGGTGTTGGATGCGGCTGGTTTTGAAGCGGATTACGTTCATGCGGACATCGGATGGGAATTCTGGAAGAAAGAGGGGGATCCTCTTCCTCAGAGAACGATAGATCTTCTTGAAAAACACAAGATCGCTCTTTTCGGAGCCATCACTTCCAAGCCCAAGGACAAGGCCATGGAAGACCTTGATCCTTCTCTTCGTGACAAGGGTCTGGTTTACTTCAGTCCCATAGTTTCCATGCGTCA
>JAGLDY010000108.1 GCA_023145375.1 Candidatus Sabulitectum sp.
CTGAAGAAGCGGCTTTCCAAGTACAGCCGGTGTGAATTCCTCCGGCAGATCATCTTCTGTGAGCTGGATCATATTCCAGATGTCATGTATTGGAATGACAACACTGAGAGGGTCTGATTCCGCCATGATCATCCCATGAACAGCCCTGATGCATTCCAGTTTTTCAGGAACGGTGGAGGCATTCTCATAGTAGATCCTCTGCAGAAGGGAATCATTCTCAAGCATTGAATCTGATTTCTCCTGCTTCTCAATTAGCGAGATCGACTCTTGAACTGCAATCTCTGCTTCTTCGAATCTTCCCAGTCGGAATAGAGTTCGTGCTCTGTCCGCCTGGAAGATGTAGATGTAGTGGGCGTACTCCAGTTCACGGAGGATCAGCAGTGACTGATCGAAAGAACTCAAGGCTTTTTCCAGCTCACCGTTCCTCATCAGTGCGATTCCCATGTAACCAAGTGATTCAGCCTCACCGTAGCGGATACCTGTCTCCCGTGAAGTATCACAGTACTCCTGAAGCATGGTGACCGCATTGGGATAATCTCCCTTGTCTGTCTTAAGAATTGCAAGACCGCATGAGTGGTAGGAGATGTAGTACCTGTCCCCTATTTCTCTGGCTATCTCCAGAGCTTCCCTGTAGGTGACCTCAGCCTTTTCAAACTGATTCTTCTTGTGAAAAACTTCCGCAAGGTTTCCAAGGCTTACTGATTGCAGTCGCCTGTTCTTGTACTGTTTCGCAATATCAATGGCCTTTTCAAGAATGTGCTGTTTCTCTGGAAGATCAACTGCAGCACAGGCCATGTTGTTGTAAACTTTGGCATTGCTGTCATCATCTTCTTTCATGTCTTCAAATACACGGAGCTGTTTTTCAAAGAGTACTCTGGCATCTTTAACGTGACCTGTCATGAATTTTATTGCTGCAAGATAGCCTGTGGATTCGTAAATACCCCGGAGGTATCCCAGTTCATTGTGGATCTCAAGTGCTTTCTCGTTGATGGCAAGGGCTGAATTCTGATCTCCAAGGCGGGAAGTCAGCCAGGCACGCATACCCATTGCCTCAGCGTATTTCTTCCTGTCCCCGATGCTCAAGGCAATTTCTTCAGTTCTGCCGGCAAGTTCAGCGGCTTCCCTGCATCTTGCGAATACCCCGAGAATATGGATCTCTTTCAGCATCACTGAAACAAGCTCTTCCTTCTTCTGAGGCTGTCCTTCAAGAAGCTCTCTCAGTTTAACCGCATACTTGTAGCTGAGTTTGATGTCTCCGCTCCCTGATGCCGAGTGAAGCACCTTCTCCAGGTAGAAACATGCGGAATCAATGTCCTTTGCCATCTCCCAGTGGTATGCAAGGTCCGGGAAGAATGTCTCGTCTCCGGGGTAGATGTCCTCAATTGCAGATGCAGCTACCCTGTGAAGCTTAACAAGCTCGCTCTCCAGCTGCATGCTGTATGCCGTCTCTCTCAGCAGAGAGTGCTGGAAGATGTACACTATCTCTGAAATGGATGACCAGAGCTTCTCTTTTGCTCCGCTGTTCAAAAGCGGTGCAAGCTCTCTGCCGGCAAGCATGGCGGACAAGACCATGGTATTGAATTCAAAACCAAGAACGGAGGCAGTCTGTGCAACTCTTTTCATGTCACTGCTCAGACGGTCTATTCGTGCTGTGAGGAGATCTACAATTCCCCTTGGGATCTTCTCCGGAGGTGTGGACAGGCAGACTAAAACACCCTTTCTCTCTATAGAGCCTGACTCTGCCAGATATGCCGCATACTGCCTGAGATAGAATGGGTTCATACGGGAATGTGTTATGAGAAATTCAACGAGAGCAGGTCCTGGAACACCACCAATAATATCCTTCACCAGCTCGGAAAGAGACTGCTCTCTCAGAGGCTTAAGGTTTATGACAAAGGATTCCTTTTCAGATGGTATCTCTATAATCGAGCCATCATCACGTGTTCTGGCTGCAAGGGCAAGAACAATTGGAGTGTCCTCCAGGTTCCTGGTGATGCTTCTTACCAGTGATTCTGAACTGTCATCAAGCCACTGGAGATCGTCTATTACGAGGAAGAGTGGTGTGGTGCGGGCAATACCCAGGAAGAACTCCCGCAGGGCTGTGATGGTATTCTCCTGCTTCCCGTCAGGTCCCACCTGATGGTAAATGGAATCGGGCATGTCTATTCCAAGCAGCGCTGCCAGGAAAGACACCGTTCTCTCCAGCTCCTGAGCAGTAACGGGGTATTGCTCTTTCAGCTCAAGGCATGTTCTCTGGAATACTCTGTTGAATGCAACACGGTTATCCTGCTCAGAGGATTCTTTCTTCTGCTGGAAGTAACCCCTTAAAAATGCTACGAACGGCCCGAAGCTTCTTCTGATGATATCATCACATCTAAGGTGTAACCTCTTGAATCCCCTGGTCTCAAGGGTGTTCCCCGCCTCCCACAGAAGATGAGACTTGCCGATCCCCGCAGCTGAGGAAACCAGCAACACCCTGCCAGTGGAATCTCCCGCTGTTTTTCCCGCCAGGTCGGTGATCTCCCACAGCTCTCTCTCTCTTCCTAGAAGCTTTCCTTCATAGAGGTCGCCACCGGATTCCACAATTCTGCTGTCAAGGTTGAAGATGTCCACCTCTTCAGTCATTCCCCTGAATCTTACAGAGACAGGCCCGCCTGTTTCCGGAAGGTCACGGGCAATCCTGTCTGTTACAAAGATACCTGCGCTATCCTGGTATCTCATGATACGAGCAGCAAGATTAACATGGTTTCCAATAACCGTGTAGGCCCCCATCTGCGGGAAGCCCAGGAAACCTGCATAAACTGTTCCAGATGAAATTGCTATCCTTACCGGATATGGAGCTGAATTGTATACCTGACGGGCAAAAGCAAGTGCCCTTTCATGATCATTCTCGTAAGCTTCCGGAGCCCCGAAAAGTACAAGGAAGTATGGTCCTCTGGAATCGTAGTGTACTCCGTTGAAGAAGCCGCCTGTATCCACTGAAGACTGTATCAGCTCTGGAGCCATTGACCGGATAAGTTCCTCTTCATCAATCCCCCTGTCCGCCGGAGCGATAAACACGGAGAACACTCTTCTGAACTCTCCGCGGGGTTCGGAATTAAGTAATCTTCTGGAGAAGAAGCTGGTCTCTACTGCTCTGTCAGGAGCCCGCCCGCCCATCCTGTCGGAAATGGAAAAGAACTCTTCTGCAATTGAAGTTTTCTCCTGAAAAAAGGTAAATCCTCCCTGGGGGGAATCCCTCAGAGCCAGGAATGCTCTCTGGAAAACATCTCCTGCAAAGAACCATCCCTTTTTCTCTCTGCCGAATATCCTCCAGTCAATTCTGCCCCGGGCTCCTCCTGCCTTCAGCACTATCCCCGAAGGAGAGGATGCTGAAGCACGAGCCAGCCTTTTCATCATCTCGCCGGCGAAAGCCTCCGCTTTTCCAGTGGATACTCCAGGCATGATAACGGTGAATGAGTCTCCGCTGAAGCCGGAGACAAAACCGCCACTTCCCCTGATAACAGAGAGGATCCCCCTGGTGAATATGCTCTTTATCCTATTTGAGAGGGTTGTCGCACCCATGTTTCCCTGCCTGGAAAGCTCTTCCGCCATGGATGTAAAGCCGGAGACATCAAAGACCAGAACGGTTCCGTCCAGATGACCGGACAGCTTACCATCTGAATAGTTCAGCAGGATCGAGCGGGGAACCAGGCTAAGCACGACTCTCCTCCCTCCACTTCCACAACAGAGTAGAATCAAGATATATCATATTCAACAGCTTTTTCATAGCCTGCTGAGACAGCGCAATCTACTCAGGTAACGGAGGCATTTCCGGGGGAGCAGTACAGGGAGCAACTGCCATTTCAGAAATGCGCTTCCTCTTCAGCTCTACTTTCTCTCTCATATCCGGGAATTGAGACGCAACCATTCCCAGGATCTCATCATGCAGTTCATAGAGCATGGCCTGTGATTCTACACCAGGATTCTCAAGCATCCAGCGGATGTTGAAAGGATTCAGCTTCTCAGGGCACAGAGACATTCTACTAAGCTCATACTCGATCCACCTGGGTTCTGAAGCGGAGTAGAATCGTTTGTTCAGAGCAGCTGTTGTGGATATCAGCCTTTTCAGCATCATGCACATACCATCCTGATATGCCAGAAAATCTCCCCTTTCCAGACACTGGTGCAGCAGGTAACCATTCACATAGAAGCCCATATTCTTTTTGATGACTTCCACAGCAATGTCATCGGGATACACACTCAGCCGGGCATGCCACTGATCGAACAATTCTTCTCCATAAAATGGAATGCCTGCAAGGAACCCGCCAACCATGCCAATCTGTTCAGGGTCGGCACTCAAAGGAGTTGACCACTCTTCCCAGAGTTTCATTGTCGCATGACCGAAGTCCACCTTGAGTCCATCAAGGTGGTAACTCTCCACACAGGTTCCAGGAGCCATGCTGATAACATCAGTGCGGGAAAGACCAGTGGCTGCCTTAAGAGGTTCAGCCTTGATCCAATCCTCATCCAGCTTGTTCCAGTAGACAATAATGTCCAGGTCGGAGTAGGCATCAGCGATCCCTTTGGAGGATGATCCTCCCAGACAGACCATAACCACTTCGGGATGACAGGAATAGTGAGTGGAAAGCTCACGGGCCAGCTCAACTCTCCATCTGCTGGCTTCATTCATCTTGATATCTGGCTGCATGTTGTATCCCTTCGCAACTGGTGTTACTCAAGTATGATAAGAACACAGACATAATTGCAAATTTCAGGGAAGCTTATGAATTGCTTTGACAAATACTGCCTGCAACGCTATTGTCTCTTCAGCAGTAAGAGCTCCGCTGACAATCCCGGCATAAACCAGGAGGATGACTCCCGATGATAACAATGTGCATTCTGTTTCTTGCAGTTTCTGGATCAATCAACGGCATTCTCCCTGAAGAACTACTGACCATCACTGCACCACTGGAGGTAAACGACTCCCTGGTATTCTCAGATGAAGCATTTAACTCCCTCACAAACGATCTCTATTCTCAGCTGGGACTGCCTGATCTGTGGGGTTATGGCTGTTTTCACTGCTCTCTCCCCTTTGAAGTTAAGATCGAGAGCCATGGAACAACCGCCCTGATGCTGATCTTTCTTCGCACCGCGGAGGATACCGACGGCAGACTGCTCAGCTACTCAAGCCCGGGCAGCGTTATTGACTGGATCCAAGTCTACCACTGGGATCTGGAGGATGCCGCACCGCAAACAGCTTTCATAAATACAGACGGAACCATCATCA
>JAGLDY010000109.1 GCA_023145375.1 Candidatus Sabulitectum sp.
AGTAAACAACAATAGCCTTAACATCCCGAGCAGGAATCAACGACTGCAGCAGAGTTCTCACCATAGAAGGTATTAGAATAGCCAGAGCGGAGGACAGCAGGGCAACTGCAATATCTATACCAAACAACAACTTGTGCGGTTTATAAAAGCTAAGGAATCGCTTAAGCATGGAATCTCCTGACGGAATGAATTCCCGGAATATACTAAACCCGCCAAATCAGAGAGCTGATCCGGTGAAAGACAGGCAATACTCTCTGAACAGAAAGAGGAACAAAATTTTAGCCCATTAATGTATGGATGAACTCCTCCACGGCATTACATGCGGATGGAAGAGACACCCGGGTCTGATCAGGCTCGCGAAGAGCAGCTTCGAGAGGTTCGCTGAGGAATCCGGGCAGGCTTGGTATCTCCCGGGTCAGCAGCAGGATCAGTTCCGAAAGAATCAGGTTTTCGTCCTGATGTCCCGAATCGTCAAGAATGGTCCATACAGCAATCATGAATGAGTAAATACCTTTCCAGTCAAGCCACCGGACCACCGGATGTTTCCATGACAGCAGGGGGAGCCACTCTTTCTCACGAAGGCTGTAGAGTGTTTCCCGGCCCTTGATTCTTTTTGTGACAGTGCCTGACTGAAGCAACTCGTTCATAACATTATGGACTGCCTTCTGCGAGTACCCCACTGCGGCAGCTGTTTCTGTAGGGTTCGCCTGAGAATGAGTTGCGAGATAGGCGATGATCTCACACCTTGCATTCACGCCGAAAAGGGCTCTGAGCTTCAGAATAAGGTTGGCGGAATAGTCCGCTCGGAACTGCGTGACTGCCTGGCGGTCGTAATACTTCTGCCTTGAGAATCCAGCCTTTCTGAAGGCTGGATCTGATTGTGTAGGACGGGGGTGAGGACGACCGTCTTTCAAGTAGAAAAGAGATTCCTGACGAACTTCATCCTGCTGAATCCCGTCTGCGACCCGGCTCCATTTTGATCGGGATGAGGGTTTAATCAGAAGGTTGGCGATTGCTGGAAGAAGATTCCCCCCGGATAGACCCTTCTGACTGTTCAGGGTTTTAAGTCTCTGGACATTGAGGAGCCGCTGGTGGATGCCCAGCCATTCCAGCATAGCATCAAAAACTCTTGGATCGTACCGGCCTATGCGACAAGTGAGTATCACTAGAGCCTCGGGATCGATGATCCACTTCCGGGCGAATGGCGCGTTTCCCGATACACCCATGGTAATCC
>JAGLDY010000011.1 GCA_023145375.1 Candidatus Sabulitectum sp.
TTCAAGGCCTGACCGAACCCATCGGTATCGCTGCCTATCTCCCGCTGATTCACTATGCTTTTGTCATGATGATGCACGTACTCGATGGGGTCCTCAATTGTCATGATGTGGCATCGACGGGTGGCATTAACCCTTTTGATTATTGAAGCAAGCGTAGTGGATTTACCACAACCGGTAGGGCCGGTCACAAGGATAAGACCCTGCCTCTTGTCTGCAAGCTGGGAGATAACATCCGGAAGCCCCAGTTCATCGAAAGCCATTATCTCGTAGGGGATAACTCTAATCGCACTGGCAATACACCCCCGCTGTGTGAAAACATTGGCTCTGAACCTTGAAAGACCCTTGATGCCGAACGCAAAGTCAAGTTCCTTCTCTAGTTCGAATCTCTTCTTCTGATCATCCTTCAGAAGACTGTAGATAAGAGACTGGGTCTCGTTGGGGGTAAGAGGGTCGTACTCCATTCTTGTGAGGTCACCATCAATTCTGATGGTGGGTGGAGCGCCTACAGTGATATGGAGATCTGTCGCTCTTCTCTCCATCATTTCCTTCAGGAGCGTTTTTATGTTCACGTTACCCTCCTTGCGGGTTTAGATTACGAGGATATGGATCTAATCTGTCTTTCAAGCTTACAGTTCATTGCGGCGATCTTTACATCTTCTTCATCATCAGCAGTCACCCTTGCCACTTCCTCAAGGGTTATCAAGCCTTCTTTGAATTTTGCCACAGCATCCATCCTTAGTGTGCGCATTCCGTTCTTAACAGCAAGCAATCTGAGATCTGTGGATGATATTCGGTTGATAACCGCCTGCTTCAATTCCCTGTTCAGAGTAAGGACTTCGTAAATACCCTTCCTGCCCTTCATCCCGGAACCGCCGCATCTGCTGCATCCAACCCCGCGCCTTGTCTGTATCCCGGACATTTCAGCAGGGTCAATTCCCACTTCCTTAAGCTCGCTGTCAGACCATGTATAGGGCTCACTGCACTTCTTGCATATCGTTTTAACAAGCCGCTGTGCCATGATAGTTCTTACGGCACTGGAAACAAGAAACGGCTTGATGCCAATATCAACAAGTCTGTTGATGGTGCCGGGAGCATCATTTGTATGTATTGTGGAGAAAACTAACTGCCCTGTCAAGGCCGCTTTGATAGCGATTGAAGCAGTTTCAAAATCTCTGATCTCCCCCACCATGATAATATTCGGGTCCTGCCTCAGTATTGCTCTCAAAGCAGCAGCAAAATTGTAGCCCATGCTGAAATCGATCTGCGTCTGAACAAGACCGTCAATATTGTACTCAACCGGATCTTCAGCAGTGTGGATATTAACTGCCGGCGTATTGAGAGAACTCAATGCAGAATAAAGTGTGGTAGTCTTGCCGCTACCGGTTGGCCCGGTGACAAGAACAATACCGAATGGAGAGTTCACCCCTGCCAGGAAAGACTTCAGGGCATCTTCGGGAAAACCCAGGTCTCTAAGATCAAGCTGGAGATTTCCTCTGTCAAGAATTCGGAGAACTATTTTTTCTCCGTCTATAGCAGGAACAGCATTAACTCTGAAATCGATAATACGGTTATCTACTCTGGCCTTGATCCTGCCGTCCTGAGTTCGTCTCTTCTCGGCAATATTCATTCCAGACATTATCTTCAGCCTGGAGAGGATGGGATTCTGCATCTGAGGGTTGATCTTGTACATCTCAGAACAGATACCATCCCTCCTGAACCTGATCCTGAGATACTTTTCGTATGGCTCAATATGGATATCTGATACCTCGCTGCGAACCGCCTTTGCTATCATACTGTCGATAAATTTTATTACCGGAGCATCAGAGTCTCCGCCGAAATCCTCACCTATATCAAACTCATCGTCCGAACTGTCTTCCTCAAGGCTGGAAACCTCCTGAACAAAGTCCTCATCCTCGTCATAGTCATCAAGGGTTTCATCAACGCTGACCAGAGCATCGATCTGTCCGTAAACATCATCCAGTGCTCTTCTGACCGCAGAAGGTGCTGAGGCGTAAATAACCACTTCCATACCAGTGGCGAATTTGATCTCATCTATTACATACAGGTTTGCAGGGTCTGCCATGGCAGCGAACAGCGTTTTGTCCTCTACCTTCAGGGGAACCACAAGGTTCTCTCGCGCGAAAGACTCATTAAGCATGCCGGCATTACCGGATACAAGAGCCGTTTCGTTAAGGTAGATAGGGTCAATGCCGTATATCTCTGCAAGGAACTCTGTTATCAGCTCCTCGGTTACCTGTCCGTTAAGAACCAGCGCCTCGGCGAGAGCAGTCTCTCCCGGCCCCCACTCCCCGGCTATTCTGTCAATATCTTCCTGTTCAACAAGTCCTGATTGCAACAGAACCATACCCAAACGGTTATACATTGGAAACAGTCTCCCTGATCACCTCGTCAAAAGTGGTAAGGCCAAGTTCAAGCTTTCTCAATGCGGCTTCCCTGAGGTTTATCATGCCTTTTCTAAGTGCAGCCTTTTCAAGATCCACACTGTTGGCATCACTCTCGATAAGAGCGCGCATCTCGTCATCTATCTGCATAACCTCGTAAATGCCTGTCCGGCCACTGTAACCGGTCTGATTACACTTGGAGCACCCTGTCCCCTCGTAGAAGGTAATGCCTTTGAATCGGTCCGGTTCAATACCAGCTTCCAACATGGCTTCCCGGGGGACCATTACAGGGGTCTTACAGTTGTTGCAGACTTTCCTGATAAGCCTCTGGCTGCAGATAGAAACCAGAGAGGTACTAAGCATGTAAGGTTCAGTCCCCATATCAACAAGCCTGTTAATAGTGCTGGGCGCGTCATTTGTGTGAGCCGTTGAAAGAACAAGGTGGCCTGTGAGAGCAGCACGAATGGCGATCTCACTGGTTTCCTGATCTCGGATCTCACCAACCATGATAATATCAGGGTCCTGCCTGAGGTAAGCTCGAAGTGCTTTTGCGAAAGTGAGTCCCACATCTGAGTTCATCTGAACCTGATTGATGCCCTTGAGGTTGAACTCTACCGGGTTCTCAGCAGTCATTATGTTAACTCCGATATCATTCAACTCGGTAAGGGCTGAATAAAGGGTAGTCGTTTTACCACTGCCACTGGGGCCGGTAACCAGTACAATGCCATAGGGGCGTTTGATGCCTCTCCTGAACTGATAAAGGGTCTCTTCTTCAAAACCCAGAAGATCAAGGTTAAGCTCAATCTTTGATCTGTCAAGAAGACGCACCTCAACCTTTTCTCCGAAAAGAGTTGGCAGAGTTGAAAGTCGCATATCAACAAATCGATCCCTTACACGAACTTTGGTTCTTCCGTCCTGGGGCAGGTTATGCTCTGCTATATTCATGCCACCAAGGATCTTCAGTCGACTGACCATGGCCTGTCTGTACTTCCTGCTGGGTCTCATTATCTCATGAAGAACACCATCTATTCTGTATCTGATCCTTATAAACTTTTCAAAGGGCTCAAAATGGATATCACTGGCTCCCCTGTTAACAGCGTCTGCAATAACACTGTTAACCAGTTTTACAACCGGGGAATTGGAGAGATCCGTGGAGGTGAGATCCTCTTCCTCCTCTTCCTCCTCTTCATCTTCGATCAGCGAAAAGAAGGCTTCGTCGCCAACGATCAGTTCATCCTCCGAGGAAACCAGTTCCTCTTCCTTCTCCTTTTCAGCATCTTCAACAGCAACAATAGCGTCTGTAGCTCCGTAGTACTTCTTCAGTGCCCTCTGAACCATGGATGAGGCACATATATGGGGAACTATCTCCATTCCGAGGGAGAACCTGAGGTCATCAATTGTAAAGAGGTTCTGGGGGTCTACCATTGCCAGAATCAGTTTCCTGCCCCGTCTCTCAACTGGAACGACCTCGTATCGCAGTGCCAGTTTGGCGGTAACCAGGTTAAGTACATCCTCCGGAATACCTGTATCATCATCAATGTTAACAGATTCAATATGATTTTGTTTGGAAAGATAGTCGTTCAGATCTTCTTCAGAGATAAGGTTCATCTTTACCAGATTATATCCAAGCCTGCCTCCATCATTCTTCTGATGTTCCAGCGCATCTGCAAGCTGTTCCTGATCAAGAAGCCCCGCTTTAAGCAACATCTGGCCCAGTTTCATCCACACCTCTTCCTGCCTTGAAAGCCGAACTGCACGCACACGAATACATATCTTTTAATGATTAAGACCGAATGTCAAGACCGAGGTTAGAAATTGATAGTTACTGAAAGATTCAGACCAACATCCCTCTGGTCATACTGATTGTTTACTTTGTCGTTCTTCCAACCGTAAATTGCTGTCATTGTTGCAGTAACTGTCCCAAAATCGTAGGAGGCAGAGGGCTCGACCCTCCACTCGGTCTTGTCAGACTGAACCTGGGTCTCTCCTGCCTGTCCACCGGTGACCTCACTTCTGCTGGTCGATCTGGTAATGGAAACCGAAGTGGTGAGATCGCTCTGGAAAGACAACCTCAATCTGTCAAGGAAAGGAATGGGAATTGCAACTCCCCCGGGAGCACTGAAACTGTAGGAGAGTTTGAACTGTGCCGAGTTGTTACCGGAGGTTATCACAGCTGATGTTCCTGTGTAGTTTCTTGTGACAGTCTTGGACATATTGTCGGAAATTGTGATTTGAACCTTGTTATCAAAAGCACCGGTAAAGCTGAGAAGCGGACTCCACCTTGATGTTTCTGTTCTGCTCACCGGAGTCAGGCTGTCGCTTTCTATTCTAGAAGTGGAGCTGGTTTCCAGTCTGTAGCCACTGCTCACCGAACCACTTCTCAGAAAAGCCAGTGGTGTATACCTGTCCAGCCCGCTCCAGGACACAGTGACACCAGGCCAGGTAGTATTGTCAGTTCTGTTCCAGAAACCTGAGTAGAAACTCTTGTTCTCCGAGTCATTGTACTCGACCCTTACAGACATGGTGTTCACAGGTCGGAACCCTCCTGATATCTGGACGGAGTTTGAAGTCGTTTTGTTGTAGGGGTCCAGTCCCGGTATTTCCTGCTCCAGGCCAAACTGATAAGCTGCAGAGGGAGTAAAGGGCACATCGTTGTAATCACTGCCCCTGGACCTGCTGAACACGATGCTGGGATCAGTGATCTTATCAGCCCATCGTTCCATTTTGCTTAACAGCCATCTTGGGCTGCCTGCAACCGCGTCCTCGTCAAGCCTTTCGTCTCTGAGTCTGGCCAGTGATCTTATGGTGTGCGCCAGCCCCAGTCTCAGATTAAGTCTGGCGGTGGCATCACTGCCTACATCAGGACGACTGAGAGTATCAGCCCCGGTGGAAGTGTGCGGGCTGAGCCTTGCATATCCATACCTGGAATCCCAGCTTACTCTGGGTTTAAGATAATTCCAGAAATTTATCTCCTGGCTGACTCCTGCACTCTGGTTCCGGGAAACCTCTCTTCCGATGTTAACACTGGAGTAGGGCTCATCCCACGGGTAGTACATATCACGGCCCACAGAGAGGCTGTAGTTTGTAGTGAGTCCTTTCCACGGGTTGAAAGCAATATTGCCATCAGTAAGCAGAACCCGCTCAGTATCATCTCTGGTAAGAACCGTATCATCATTCGCAATGTCATACATTACATTCCTGCCACGCCTCCAACCCACCCCGAATCCCAATCTTGTAGGCCTCAATCTGATATCCTCAAGGATAGGCATCCTGAAAAGACTCATTCTACCAAGGTTAAGGTCATAGGAGAATGTAACATTCTCATTTTCGATTGAATCCCTTGTGGTGGGTGTTCTTCCCCACCCTTTGCCCATGGCATGTCTTACGTGTATTGGGTCAAGGAAGTACCTGCCGAAGAAATCATCACTTCGTCCGTTTCTTCTCCACTGCAGAGAAGTGTCCCACCTGTTGGACTCGGTACGGTACTCCCAGGTTTCATCACCCTCAAGTCGTATATCACTGTTAGTTGCGTATCTCGGTTCGGAGAAGTGCCTGTTCCAGGCATAAGTTGCTGGAAATGACCAGTTCCAGACCGGCGGCGAGAACCTGTCCAGATTCAGTGTTGATGAAGCATTGTACCTTGTAACAGTGGTTCCGGTACCACTGGTACTGCCGAGACCGTGAAAATCATCGTCCACCATCCTGTAATCCCCGGAAACCGTAAGAAGATCTGCAAAATCCACATCACCTGTGATCCTGTGAGCGTTCCCCGGCTCCAGATAATGCCCTTTCACCGTGATATCATCAACCCACACCTGCGTTGTCAGGGTACTCTGATCAAGGTTTCTCACGCCAAGACCAAGCATCATTACCTCAGACAGGGAAGGGTTACCTATCACAGCCAGGTTCCCTGCCCGGAGCTCATCTTCTTCAGTCTGATCTTTCAGCGTCTTCAGGTCCACAAGGTCTTGAAGGTCAACTTCAACTACCTGCCAGCCGGGTTGGATCGTACTGGTTATTTCGTAGTAGTTAAGACTGTCTCTTCCCATCTGGAAGAACAGCTCTCCCCCTTGTGATGCACCGTGGAATGGAAAGCTCAAAGATCTGTACTGGGTGTAGTTCTCCACAGAATAATAAGTCTGTCTTGCCACTCCCTGATGTCCCATACGAATCTCTGAGCAGTGAAGGCTCACCGATTGTTCGAGCTTGGACTCTCCGTCCCGATCAACTCCCGGATCGATGGAGGGAGGGGGGTCGTTGATGTAATCCAGGTTCTGGCGGTTGTTCACCACTGAAACAGTAAAACTCTCATCCGGTTCCACAGGAGTGCTTATATCTTCCCAGGGATTGACCTGGTTAGGTTTCCATCTGTTGCCAACAAGACCCATGTCATAGAACTCAAGGGTATCCTCCTCCGTGAACCCGTCCACCCAGATACGGGCATAGGTTATCTTCTCCCAGCTTGGAGAACCATCAGACATCTGTGGTACGGTAACAAGGAGAGAATCATCCAGCGGTATCTGAACAAGTATCCAGCCGCTTGAACTGGTAGAAACGATGTAATCCGGATCATCCAGGGGAACCCTTATCCTGAAAAAAGTATTCGATCTGTCCAGAACACCGTTCCTGTTCAGATCCTCCGTGTCCAGTCTTCCGTTGGTTTCACAGTTGTTAATGGCGTTAAACCTGGTGCTCAACGGGTCGCTTGCACTGTACCGGTAATTGTCCTGGTTGGGATCACTGTTTGAAGAAGAGTACCCCGGCTCGTCAACAGAAGGAATTGTGTCCAGACCTGTATCCTCTGTGGTGGATCTTATACCGTCAGAATTGACATCTTCGGTATCCAGCACACCATTGGCCTGCCTGATAAGGTCATCCCCCACCCTTTCAAGCCAGTAGGAGTCCTCATCTATTCTTTCTCCAAGATCGATGTAAAGACCGGCATTAACCGCACAACCGGTTGCTCGCACATAGAGCGAAAGATGCGTCTTCTCTGAGAAATCTGTTCCGTAACGCTCAATACATCTCTGGAATCCCCCCCATGAGTTGGTGGGATTGCTTCCATCAGGTGTGAATACAAATTGAAGCACCCCACTTATCTTCTTCTGAGCGTCAGGTCCTGTCTCTCCAGGAATAATGTCATTAAGCGACCATCTGTCCGTTGCGTTGTACCATCTGGTCTCCCCCACGGGAAAGAGAAACTGAGAACCCGGCCGGGGCATTGAAGAGTAGAACCAGGCAGTTCTGGATTGGCCAAGAGGGAATGTGGATTCGGAACCCTCCATATCATCCAGCCACGCCTTGCTCTCTCCGACGGGTAGACTCAAAGCTACTTCTCCAGAGAGAACAGCTCGACTTTCAGCCTCAGTATTTATCAGTGGAATACGATTCACCGCGTCTGTCAGGAATTCCGGTCTTGTTTCAAGGTGCATATCCACATCGTACACTGTGGTTCCGAAAGAACCCTCTCCCACCCTTGGACGATCCTCCGGTGAGTTTGCACTCTCGTACATCATGGTTCCTCCCAGCCAGGAGAGTGAACCCATGTTGTATACGATCCTGGCACCAAGAAGGGTTTTAGATACAGAGCTGAAAAATGGTATGTACTCGAATGTGACTCGAAGTGTGTTTGCAGGATCCTGAGCAAGATCTGCAGCTTCCCCCATAAGAGTAAGAAGACCGACTTCGTAAATGATGGAGTAGTCTGCGTCACGAACAAGTGTCTGCGCCTGCCCGGCAACGGTAAGGGTTACCTTCTCGCTGCCTTCGACGATACCCATGTGCCCCAGAGAATAAGTAGTGGAAGCTGCCCTGTAACTCACCCGCATGTAGTAAAGTGACTTGTTCATGGCAGGGTTCTTCTCCGTGTATACAACGTAGTTGGGGAAATCCAGCAGTGAGCTTGCAAAAGGCCGGTTCTCAGGGAAGATGATGAAACCGTTCTCCCAGTCCATGGTGATATCCTCATCGTACATCAGCCCGTCACCATTTGTATCCAGTCCCAGTATCTGTGTGAAAGGCACTCCATCCTGTGTAGATACGGGATCCTCACCTGGCCGCTGAAGGAAAATATCGCAGTTAAAACTCTCCCTTACAATGTTGTTGGCTCCCAGAAAGTAGTAATTCCTCATCTCGTACTGCCATGAAAGGTCATCAGGGAACGGGTTGGTCTCCTTGATAAGTTTAAGATCGTAGTATCCTGATGCAGGCGCAGTTCCAACAGTATCCCCGGCCATGGTGACCAGTGCAACGGCAATGCGATAAGTATCGTTCACAGGCCTGAGGAATCTGATGGTTCTGCCGGAGTCAGCAAGAACGAAGTCTCCATCGATGCCCGGTGTCAGTTCATCCCACCACCCCTGTCCAGTTTCCTCACCACCAGCAGGGTCTGGCATGAACCAGGTTCCCTCAACTGCTCCTGTCTCCAGATTATTCGTAGGATCACCGTCATCAATAAATATCCTGGTATTGTTGTTACTGGGATCCATGTACGGAGCTGTCACTGTATCCGGGAACGCCCGGAAGAAGTAATTGTTTGCCGGACGAATATCCAGAATGGAATCATTCACAAGAGAAGCCTGCCCCACAAAGTCAGAACTTTCAGTGGAACTGCCTTCCTTGCTCGCTATGGCAGTGATATCAAAAGGGCCTGCCTGAGCGATAAGCTTCGCGCCGAACAGCCCCTGATGAGGAATAGAGTAGCTGATGAATTCAGGGCCCGTGATGGAAAGATTAACATCTCCAAGTTCTATTGACTGGATTATCTCATCGTCATCTCCGTCGTAACTGAGACTTACGCTGTAGTCTGAACCTATCTGTCTCTGGCTGTCGTGATCCACTGCAACATGGATCTTCTCACCAATGGTTCCGTCAAGACGAATACGGAGTTCCTGTTCCATCTTCAGGTCCGGGAAGAGAGATGTGCTGGAGCCTTCAACATTGACTCTGTTGGGGTATATGTGGCTGACCCCTGAAACGGAGATGGTCTGATGTCCTGATATGTCAAGCTGACCACCTGTACCAATGGCATCACCGATGAGACCAGGCATATTCAGGGGAAGGTAAATAGTTGGAACAAGCTGGCCGCGGGTACCACTGTTGCGGATACCGTCACGGGCGTTGGCTTCTGTCCACTCTTTCCAGGTGCTCCAGCGGATCAACCGTGACCGGACACCGGAGAGCGTCCATGTTCTTGATGTGGCCACAGGGTATCCCCTGTATGTAAGCCTGTAGCTGACACCACGACCCATGAGACTGGACCAGACCTCAACCTGCGTGGACGGGAGGCTCACAAGCCATGGCAGAGAATCCTGATACCAGTAACCGGGATGTTCATCAATAAGTGTAAAACTGCGCAACCCTCCCACAGCACCAGCCTGCGATGCAATTAAAAGTAAAAGGGTTGCAGTTAAAAGTCTTTTCATTTCACCTCGTATGTACTATCCATCCAGAGGTACCATGTTCCAGAAACCATGACAGAGAAGTCCCGCCTCGCTATAATCCATCATCAGTGACTCCGAACGCAAGCGTCTATCATGGGAATTCAATGAAAAAGTTGCAAGTATACGTTCTGAAAGAGTTCTTCCCGCCATTTCTTCTTTCCCTTGGCCTCTTTACATTTATAATGCTTCTGGATAAACTGCTGGATCTTCTGGATATGATAGTCAGCAAAGGTGTTCCAATGCGCATTGTTATGGAAATTTTCCTGCTTCTTCTTCCGTCAATGATAGCAGTTGTTATTCCCATGGGGGTTCTTGCAGGTATTCTCATCGCTGTGGGCAGGTTGTCCGGGGATCTTGAGATCACCGCCATGAAAGCCAGTGGTGCCAGCATCTATAACATAATGTTTCCCCTTGGATTGGTGGCACTGATCATTGCGGGAGTTCTGGTGGTATTCAACAACAGTGTTCTTCCCGAAGCCAACCACGTTGCCAGGAACCTGCTGCTGGATGTTGGAACCATGAGACCAACCGCAAGAATTGAACCGGGAATGTTTGTTGACGAGATAGAGGATTACAGGATATTTGTTCAGGAAAAGGACGACCTTACCGGCAAACTGATAGGTGTGATAATACACACGAATAATCCTGGAGCCCCTGCCAGAACGATCACAGCCATGGAGGGAACCATGGAGCCTGTGGGTGCCAACCATCTCAGGTTGACCCTGGAAGACGGACAGATGCACGAGAAGGACCGCATGAACGGTTACAGGTATTCATCGTTCAGCAGCTACATCATAGATATTGCCAGATCCGAGGATCTTGTAAGACATGACCGAAGCAGCAGAGGCGACAGGGAGATGTCTGCAGAACAGATGGGGTTTTTTGTTGACAGTCTCGGACGGAGGAGAACCCTTCTTTCTGACAGTATATCAGCTGTTGCAGCCTCTTTCATGGCCTCTGCGGACAGTGAAGAAAACCCTGTTGTACTGGGTGACAGCACAAGAAGGGTCAGGAACACTGTAATCTGGCTTACAGGAACATCCACCGATCTTATCCTGTTGAATGAGCAGGTGAAGAATCTTCAGCGAAACATTGGCAAGTACAATGTAGAGATCCACAAAAAGTACTCGATCCCATTCGCATGTCTGGTTTTTGTCCTTCTGGGGGTTCCTCTGGGGCTTTCCTCTAGGAATTCCAACACCGGACTTGCAGTATCCATGAGTCTTGTGTTCATTCTTGTCTACTACTTCTTCCTCATAGCCGGTGAACAGCTTGCTGACAGAGGAAGAGTTGCTGCATGGGTGGCAATGTGGTCTCCGAACATTCTTCTGGGTGTACTGGGAGTTTTCCTTACATACAGAAGTATGCGTGAAGGCCACCCTGTTCCCCTGCCTGATTTCAAGGAACTGCTGAAAAAAATCAAACGAAAAGGACAGAGCCGGTGAAATTACTGGACAGATACCTCGCCGGGCACTTTATCCGAATGATCTTCATGGCTGTTCTTTCTTTCACTGTAATATTCGTCACAGTGAATGCCTTCGACCATTTCAGCAGATGGGTAGACAAAGATGTTACTGCCATGACCTTCATGCGGTACTACTTCTATGGACTTCCATACATAATTGTTCTTGTGACACCAATAGCGGTATTGATCTGTTCTCTCCTTCTTGTTACCGGAATGGCAAAGAACAACGAGCTGACTGCAATGCGTGCATCAGGTGTTTCCATTCCCAGGATATTCCTGCCTCTTCTCTTTGTTGGATTCATCATCAGTGTATTCACTCTCGTTGTGGGGGACTTTGTCATGGCGGATGCAAACTATCTGCAGACACAGGTGAAAAGAGTTGAGATCGATGGCAGGGATCCCATTAACTATCTCATGCGTAATGACTTCGCACACAGAACCCTGGATGGTGCAATTGTGGAGATAGGGCTCTTTGACGGCCAGCATGCTAGTATTTCCAGAGGTATTGTAGAGTGGTTTGACGACAGCCTCAGAGTTACAAGAAGAGTAGATGCTCAGAGACTCACTTACATAGACTCAGTATGGACTGGAGTATCTGTCGAGGAAAGAAGATTCTCTCCCTCAGGCGAGATGTCCTTTACCTTTCATGATACACTGCCTCTCCCGGAGATCGCGGATACTCCTGAGGACTTTGGCAGCAGAAGAAAGAGTGCTGCAGAGATGAACGTCTTCCAGCTCCGGGAGCATATCGAGAGGGTAAGAACAGCCGGAGGAAATCCCACCGGCGACCTTGTTGAGTTCTGGCTTACCCTTTTCTTCCCGTTTTCCACCCTGATAATGGTTCTGGTTGGTGCACCACTCGCCACAAACAGCCCCAGAAGTGGCAGATCCACAAGCATAGGGCTGGCAGTTCTTCTTGGATTCATCTTCTTCTCGCTTGCACGGTTCGGTCAGACACTGGGACACAAAGGTGCTCTGGAACCCATTCTTGCAGCTGCCCTGCCTGAGGTTGTTTTCATCATTCTGGGCATCTGGCTTTTCAGAAGAGCCGGCCAGCATTAGCTATTGCAGCAGAGGTACGAGATTCAGTATTGTTCCTGTGTTCGTATGTCCCCCCTTGGGCAGGTTCTTCCAAAAAGTTCTCTATACAAATGGAGGCAGTGATGGCTCGCAGAGTACATAACTTCTTTGCCGGACCCGCAGCACTTCCCTGGGAAGTGGTAGAAAAAGCAGCAGAATTGGGAGTTCTCGAATTTGACGGACAGGGCATGTCGGTCATGGAGATCTCACACCGTTCAAAACCTTTCGACAAAATGTTTAAAAGTGCCCAGAGTAACATGCTCAAGATCATGGGCCTGGACCCGGAGGAATACGCCGTGCTGTTCGTTGGTGGCGGCGCAAGCTCCCAGTTCTTCCATATTCCCTTCAACTTCCTTCAAGAAGGCATGACTGCCGACTACGTAAACACCGGTGTCTGGTCAAAAAAGGCAATCAAGGAAGCAAAGTACTTCGGGAATGTTAATGTGGCAGCTTCAAGCGAGGACAAACTCTTCTCCTACATTCCGAAAGAGTTCAACCTGACCCCAGGCGCTGCCTATGTTCACACAACCAGCAACAACACCATTTACGGTACAGAAATGTGGAGTTTCCCGGAAACAGGTGATGTACCTCATATCTGTGACATGTCAAGTGATTTCCTCTCTCATCCCATGGATTTCAGTAAGTTCAGCCTGATCTATGCAGGTGCCCAGAAGAACATCGGGCCCTCCGGTGCTGTTGCAATAGTGATAAAGAAAAGCTTTGCTGCAGAAGCAAGAGCCGATATCCCCACCATGGTAAAGTACACAACACACATAGACAAGGACAGCCTCTTCAACACCCCGCCAAGCCTGCCTGTGTTCATCATCGGACTTGTAATGGAATGGATCCTTGAGAACGGCGGCCTTGAAGGTATCGCTGCGCTGAACAAGAAAAAGGCTGATCTTTTCTACGGCACCATGGACAACAGCAACGGCTACTACACACCTCACGTACAGGACATAGCCAGCAGAAGCTACATGAATGTGACCTTCCGTCTTCCCTCTGAAGAACTTGAAAAGAAATTCATTGCTGAAGGCACCGAGAAAGGCCTCATTGGCCTCAAGGGTCACCGTTCCGTTGGTGGATGCCGTGCCTCCACATACAACGCGGTTTCCTACGAATCGATCTCAACCCTTGTTGACTTTATGAATGACTTCAAGGCTAAAAACTAGAACCTTGTTTACAGCGCCGTATCGAATGATGCGGCGCTGTTTTCCCATAAGCAAAATACTCCTGTTCAGGATCCTTTTCTTGCAACCTCTTCCGATGAAATCAGCTTTTGATGGAGGAGGGATTTTATCCGCTCGTATCTTGAACGTAACATCCCTCAGTTCAGCCTGCGGATTCCAGCAGAAAAACTGCGCCGTTTCTGGACAATGTTTGCTAATAATCAGGGGGGATACAAAATAGAGCCAGCCTTGGTTTACCAATACCCGCAAACGGCTGATTTCAATTGCTCCGGATTTTGTAAATGCTTTCTTCTACAGAACATCATCCGGAGCAGAGATAGATCTGGTTCTTGTTTTTCCAGATGGAACTAAATGGGCAATCGAAGTAATCTCCACCATAGCTCTATGTCAGGAATTGAATAAATAGCAAATCATTCACGTGGAGAATTTGCAGCAAAACCAAGGAAATGATCAAAATTATTCTTCTTTTACTTTAACAAGGAATTCCTCTTCCGATACAACCTTCACTCCTGAGTTTTCCGCTTTCTTCAGCTTCGAACCGGCGTTCTCTCCCGCTACAAGAAGAGTAGTTTTACCTGTAATGGAACTTGTAACCTTTGCCCCTGCAGCCATTGCAAGCTGTTTGGCCTTCAATCTTGGCATTTCAAGTGCTCCTGTGAAAACGATTGTCTCACCCGCAAGTGAGGTACCTTCCCGGGCAGTTTTCTCTGTGGGGTTGAAACCGGCAGCTTTGAGCTCACCAACTACCGCTGCAGTAACAGGGTTTGTAAAGAAATTCCTCACAGATACAGCAGTTATCGGACCAATACCCTTAACCGCTGTCAGTTCTTCCTCTGTGGCAGCCCCCAGAGCTTCCAGATCCCTGAATTCACCGGCAATGTCTCTTGATGCTACCTCACCTACACCTGGAATGCCAAGCCCGGTGAGAAAACGGCTGAGAGAGGTTTTCCTGCTTTTCTTCAGTTCGGCAAAAAGTTTTGTGGCCTTCAGCTCTCCCATTCTTTCAAGAGCAGTGAGTTCATGGTACTTGAGGTTGTAGAGATCTGCTATAGAAATGACCATTCCTGCATCAACAAGCTGCTCACACAGTTTCTTCCCCAGCCCTTCAATATCAAGAGCTTTTCTTGAGGCCCAGTGTTCAAGACTTCTTCTTATCCTGGCTTCGCACGACGGGTTTATGCAGTAGAGGTTCACCTCACCCTCGGGCTGTACAACAGGGCCGCTGCACACAGGGCATTTGTCAGGCATCTTGAAAAGTTCACCCCTTACTCCATCCTCGGGAGAGAGGCTCTTCACCACTTCAGGGATGACATCCCCTGCTCTGCGGACAAGAACTATGTCCCCTGCTCTCGCATCCTTCCTGCTTATTTCATCCTGATTGTGCAGTGTGGCACTGGTGACAACAACCCCGCCAACCTTCACAGGGTCCAGCCTTGCAACCGGTGTAAGTCTGCCGGTACGACCCACCTGAACTTCTATCTCTGTAAGGGTAGTGGTCATCTCTTCAGCATGGAATTTCCAGGCTGCAGCCCATCTGGGAGCCCTGGAGATGAAACCGATCATTTCCCTCCGGGAAAAACTGTTAAGCTTGATGACCATTCCGTCTATCTCCATGGGGAGATCTTCTCTTGCATCCACCAGCTTATGGTACGTCTGGATCACCTGCTCAGGAGTTCTGCAAATAGAGTTTCTGCTGTTTACAGAAAAACCCCACTGCTGGAGCCTGTTGAAAAGGCCCTCCTGCGAATCGATCCCAGCAGGAACATACCCCGGTGCATAAGCAATAAAAGAGAGAGGGCGCCCTGCTGTGACAGCACTGTCCAGCTGGCGGAGAGACCCGCTGGTGGCGTTCCTGGGGTTGGCGAAGGGTGCTTCTCCTGCTTCTGTTCTTCTACCGTTCATCTGCAGGAAATCCTTTGTCATGAAGAATACTTCTCCACGGATCTCCACATTCACCGGATGGTCCGAATTGAGTTTCAGAGGGATGGAACGAATTGTTCTGGCGTTCTCAGTTACATCCTCCCCCCTTATGCCATCACCTCTGGTACCCGCTCTCACCAGCACAGAGTTTTCGTAAACAAGAGAGAGAGATACACCGTCAAGTTTGGGTTCAACGGAGTACTCCACCTGATCAGCTCCCAGCTGGGATGTTATCCTGGAATGAAAAGCCAGGAAGTCCTCTCTGCTGAACAGATTGGATAAACTGAGCATGGGCGGGTCATGGGTAACAGCAGCAAAGCTGGCCAGTGGAGCAGAGCCAACCCTGGCTGTTGGAGAATCATCACTGCGAAGCTCAGGGTATTCCCGTTCAAGATACAACAGCCTGTTCATCAAAGCATCGTACTCCGCATCAGTTATGTCTGATGCATTCTCCGTGTAGTACTGGCTGTTGTACTTTCTGAGCAAAACTGTCAGATCGGAGATCTCCCGGGATGGTCTCATTCAATGTTCCCACTGGAAACCCTGGTGTACATAACATCCACAGGAATAAGACCTGAGTGATTCAGATCAATAGCATCCACTGCTACGTACCCTGGAAGACCTGCGGTGCACTGTATCAATCCCGGCTCCATGGAAGGCATCAGAGTTCTGACAATAGTTGTGTCCGAAAGGATGAGCTGACAATGGCTGAACTCCAGATCGAACTGAAGTCCCGGCTGGATCTCCACCATTTTAATGAGGATCTTTTCATCCTCTTCCCACCACCTTGCATGTATCTGAGGGATACCCGGTTGATAGAGAAGAGCTCTAAGGAGATTGTACTTGTCCGTATTGTGATAGACCCGAAGACTTGAAGATATCTTCAGCCAGAAGTTTCCGCTGGAGGCGTGGGTGAAATCCTGCAACAGATATGGCAATCGATTCAGCATTCGCAGGGAGTGAAGATACTCCATGACAATAACGCCCTTCCCGCCCACAACAAAAGGTCTTAACGGTGAAGCGTCAAGCATAGGATCACCAAGAGCAAATTCTGCTACAACCGGTGTACTTCCATTGCCTCCCAGAGTCTCTGTGTTGAAAAGGTAGTACTTCATATACGATCTTCTTACAGCAGCTGTGCCCACTTCATCATCCACATTTTCAGAGTAATATCTGAGAGGGGTCCACGCTGCAATAACATCAGAGAGAATAGGGTCCAGCTGGAGAGACTGAAGCAGGATTCCCTTAGCCGCGTCAATAAGAATTCCGCTCCCCGGTGGGACAATACCGCTTGTCAGATCCTCGTCCCAGGTAGAAACATCTGCAAGACTTTCCAGAGAGCCCCTGGAAAAGAGCATTCCACCAAAGGCTGAAATAACAACAGGACCATCCGGGTTAATTATCTCTACAAAAGAAAACTCCGCAGATGGAAAATCCAGGGAGCTTCTTAGAAGAGAAGCCATTTTACTCACGGCTATACTGTCTAGAGAAGAGATGGGAGAGCCCTCAAGAACCAGCATTCTGTACCTTGGGAAAAGAGTACTCTCCGTGTAGTTGCCTATGGCCATGGGAAGTCCTCCGGCGATACCGCCTGGTCCGGAATGCCATTCATCCGGGAATTCACCTCTTTCCAGAGGAGTCCAGGATGAGATCGAATCAGGAAGAAAGATACGGACTGCATAGTTCTCAGGTTCTGATGAGATCGGATAATAAGCATCTCCGGAAAGGTAGGCCGATGTAAGTCTTGACTGAACACTTACCCTTCCCCGGGAATCAAGGTATGGAATGTTGGTCCTGAACTGATTGCGGAAAACACCAGTGTATACCCCGGATGAATCTGCAAAACAGTGGTACAGATCCGGATCACTTCCCCTTCTGAATATTCCTGCAGTGGAAGATATCACTGAACTGCCATCCCTGTATATGTACGTAAAGGCCATGGAATCAGCAGCGCTCTCCCTGAAATCAACGACCAGCGAATCAATGACCTCCAGGCTGGTGCTTGTACTGTCCTGTCTGTAGTAAACAAGAAGGTGATGACTGACCCTCGGGGGGGGTTCCACAGCTGTTGAAGCTCTATCTTCATCAATTACAGAACCGGTCCTGTCTGATAAATAGACTGAGCGGAGTCCTTCAGGGCGCACTGCCACAGCAGTTTCACAGACTGTCCTTGCGCTCCTTCTGAGCAGTTCCTCCCCGCTGTCCGAAATGGTCACGGAAAAAATAAGGGCTGAAGAGGCCCCCAGACGCCATTCCATGTTGAACCGGAGAGAATCAGGAAGAGAACCGCTGAAGTTCAGGGAATCAACTTCATTCCGCTCTGATACTTCAGCTATGTCTTCGATCACGAGCTCAACCCTCATGGAAGCAGAGTCCTGATCGTCGTATAGAACAGACCATGAGCCCTGGTGTATCAGGCTGCCCTGCGGGGATACTGTATCCTCAGCCTGCTCCACGGAAGATCTGTTTTCTCCACAGGATATCAGGACAAGGGTAAACAGGATCCAGACTGGCGACACAAACCTCATTATTCTCTCATTCCGCTCAGGGTTGACTACCGATATTATTTATTTAGTTTCCCACATCAGGAAAGGTGGCCTAAATGGGATTATTCAACATACTGATACTGGCGGTCAACGGCCAGTCTGTACATGAGCCAAGCGCTACATCGGCATTGTTGTTCTCTTTTTACGCTCTGGCAGTATTTCTCCTGATACAGTTCCTTGGAGCAAGATTCTTTACCAGCTACAAAGAACGGTTCAGTCGTTTTCCCTTGATATTCTTTATCATTCTTGCTTCTCTTGCGGCAGGATCCCTCACAGTTGCCTTTTTCCTGAAAGAACTGACACACAGACTGTTCCTTGGTGTGGTGGGAGGTGTATTCATCTGGACATCACTGGGAGAGATCGCAGAGCATCTGGGCTGGTACAAATCACACGCCCGAAACGCTGTCTGGATCTATCTTGTCACCGTTGCCGCCTGGCTTGTAATGGTGTTTTTTATTGCTGGTATCCCAGTTCCGATACTGGGCTTCATTGGATACCCCCTTCTTGCATGGGGAACCCATCTGACAAGGGTTCGTTTTATTCACAAATGGGGAGCAACTTCATTTGCTTCAACACTTCTACTACTAACAATGGCTGCGATCTCAGGCGGTGCGATAGTGGCTGGAGCCCTCATAGGAACTAAATTCGCAGGAATGATGGCAGGACTGGTGTTTGCGGTCACATCCTGGTCTATCATGGAGATCATCTGGGAACGGGGAATGGCCAACGGACCATGGAAGTACGCAGACAAATAACCGGTAAACTGTTTTAGTAGATCATGTAGGTCAGTCCGGCGGAAAAGCTCACAGGTGGCTGTTTGATCTCTGCGTAATACACTTCGCTGGGGAAAGCTTTTCTGCTGTAACCGGTCCACTCTGTGATGTTCCAGCTGTCTGCTGATGTTCCCAGTCTGCTCATACCTCCAGCGTGAATACCGAATCTACTGCTGAACATCCACTCAAGATTTGCACTGACTGTTCCTGCAATAGTAGCTGTATTAGCAGATGACGAGATCGAATCCACCCTGGTATTCTGGGTAAGGTAAGCAGCTTCGAAACCTATTCCGAATCGCAGGGCAAGAGCAGGGGACGAAAGGGGAAGCCTTGTCCCGATCTCACCCCGTATCCCCACAGAAGACATTCTTGGTATAACTCCCGAAAAAAGTGTGCCTGTGAGAGAAAGACCCCACTTGCCGGTGCCACCGGTGAATTCAGCCTGGTTGGAGATCCTGGAGGTCTCAGCCTCTTCTCCACCGAGGTTATCTCCCGGGATGACCTCTGTTGGAAGAACTGCATAGGATAACGCCAGAATTCCAGGAGTAGAGTTCTCCACCGCGATCACTCTGGCTCCTCCCACAAGGCGTCCGGCAACCAGTCTGCCTGTGCCGGAATTCTCCCGGGAACTCATTATCTGGAAGAGACCATGACTGCTCAGCTGACTGTACTCTTCAGCAGAACGGGGAATGCCCTGTGACAGTGCAACCACTGAAAAGACCATTCCTTTTTCAATACCGTTCTCTGTACCCATGGGTATTGCATAGATCGGTCCATCCGAGACAAGGAAAGTAAACTCATAAGGAAAGATCTCGCTGAGGCTTCTCTCTGTCACAAGGATAACACCCTGATTTGCAAGATCCTCAATATCCACCGATGTGGACCCGGAAAGATTTCCAGAGTACTTCTTTTCTCTTATAGAGCCCAGAAGCGTGCCCTCTGATGTATAAAACCTGCCGGTAACATCAACTGAGGTCGTATTGGAGGGAAAAAGGCTGTCACCACTGCTGTGACTCATCTCCGTGTGGGGTGATGAAACATCGAGAAGCATGAACAGATCAACATTGAGTTCAGCGGCAATTGATCTCAGGCGCAGGTTCTGGTCATCAGGAACTCCCATATACCCGGGGTGAGCTGAGACATCAACGATCTCGAAACGACCGCTTTGAATAAATATTTCCTCAGCGGATGTCTTAAGTGCTTCCAGGTCATAGTTTCCCATTGCATCTGAAAAAACCGGAATTACTGCTATTCGGGAAAGAAGAGCCTCCTCAGCGGTAGCGATTTGAGCAAAAAGGAACAGAACTGCTAATAGAATTCTCACGGACATTGAGGATCTCCCTTCAAAGAAAACAATCTATTTCGTTGAATTTATCAATCTCAGCCTTGAATGAGAAGGGTGGGTGAATCAGTGGAACAGAACCGCAGCTTTGCAGTTACCATAACCTGCTTCAGGAAGCTCTATTACAGTTCCCGCAGGTATACCCTCGCCGGAAACATCTCCTTCAACGCTGACACCGAGAACAAGTGTTTCGCCTGAAGAGAAAAGAATCTGATGCTGAAGAGAGTCAATAAGCGAAAAGAGCGAATCCCATACTTCTCTCTGAACATCAACGGTTTCTTTGGATTCCAGAGTAATCAATACACTGTAGTCCGGAAACACCGATGAATCTTCAGAAACTTGAGAAGGGCAGGCACTCTGGGTAACAGAAATAAGGTCATCGCTATGCTCGATCTCGTCATTCGCAGAAGAGACTCCACCGGAAACACTCACAGAACCAACGCCTCCTGCCACACCGCCACCTCCAGCGCCAGACTCACCTGATAACACTCCCTCAACCTCTCCAGAACCTGTGGCGGGATTAACACTGCGATAGAATTCTTCACTGTCCTGAAGCTCTACCTCCGCTGCTTCCGTGTCGTTTGAAAGCTCTTCCATCTCTGTGAAAGCCAGATCCCTCGATACTTCAGAAAAACCGGAAACCTGATCAACATCAGGGGAAACATCACCTTCATCCGATGATTCGGAACCGGTTGTTAAGAGTCGTGAAGTAACCTGTGATTCCTCTACCACTTCAAGAATGGCTGCCTGACCTGAGATCATCTCAACCGGCACAGATTCGCTTTCCTCTTCCTGCTCCTCACAGCTGAGATCAAATGTCTCTTCAATGAGCGCTTCCGCAGGAATATCAGATATCTCGTCAGAAACAACATGGATAGTGGAACCGGGCTCACCCTCCACAAGACTGGCTAGAGGTTTTCCAGCACCATCCACATAGAATATCCTCACGCCGAGATATACTGTGCATACAGCAGCTGCAATGTACCATGTGCGCTGCATCCGCCACCATGGGGTCACCGAAACAAGCCTGCTTCGCATTGTCTCAAAGCCTGCGTCCTCAGGATCCACCCAGGCATCCCGCCAGACAGATTCCATCTGTTTCTGAGCTGATACAAAAGCCCTGCAGCTGTGGCAGTGTTTCAAATGCTCGGAGATCTTATCCGCTTCCGGGCCTGTGATCTCACCGTCGACCCACATCATGATGTCTTTTTCGGCGGGACAGATCATGGTTCACCTCCAAGCTCGCTGACCACAAAGGTCTTCACGGAACTTCGTGCCCGGTTGAGCCTGGACATCACTGTACCTGTGGCAATATCAAGGGCCTCAGCGATCTCCTCATAGCTCAGTTCCTGGTCCACTCTGAGAACAAATACAGAGCGCAAAGCAGGTGTGAGCCGCTCAACAGCTTTCTGAACAGCACTCACCAGGATATCTCTGTTGGATTCCTGTATTGCGGTGTCAGCAGTAGCAGTCTGGCCACCACCGCCATATCCCTCATCAAACTCAACTTCAGCCCTGCGTGTTCTGGAACGGGTAAGATTGATGGCTGTATTGGTTACGATCCTGTACATCCATGTGAAGAAACGATAATCGGTGTTGAAACTGTGCATGGCTTTCATAGCCTTGATGAATGCATCCTGGGTAATGTCCCAGGCATCATCATCACAGTTGCACATTCTTCTCGCCACCCTGAACACCCTTTTCTCATACATTCTGACTATCTCTCCAAAAGCTTCCTTGTCTCCCTTTACAGCTCTGTCCAGAAGCTCAGGTTCTGAAGCGGCCAATCCCGCTGTCAAAAAGTATACAAGGTGAAAGATCATTTCATTCCCTTAGTCAGAAGTTTATCACTGCCCCCAGGCTGAAACCGGCATCTTCTTCGAATCTGGTGTTCTCCGCCTCAAAGCTGAACAGGTAGGCATCAGTATAGGCATCAAGGATACCCACTATCCAGGCACCGGCAGTGTACCATATGAAATCCCGCCTTAAACCGCTGTGGGTATCGTAACTACTCTGCCAGGAATAAAGTCCGGTCTCAATGTACATCTCTCTTGCATGTTCAGCCTTGCTGTCTTCATAAAAGACCAGGCCGAGAAGACCAAGTTCCAATGTACCGTAAATTAATCCCTTGACTGGCTCGTCGTTATAGAATTGACCCCATCCGGGAAGCACCAGGCTTCTGAGAAGGGCTCCCTGGGGATTCCTGTACTCGATCACCGTTGAGTCTGCTGGCCCCGGCTGCAGACACAGAGAAAGCAGTAGACAGGCGAAATGAATCAGATAGTGACCCCTCTCGAAGAGGCGGAAATGAATTCAGCCATTCTCCTCTTCAGCGAATCCTCAGTTTCACTTGCAAGGGCCGTCTCAACCTTGCTTGCCATAGTATCGGGGTTCTTGAAAAAGAAGTGAAAAGAATCAACGGCAGAAGCAATCTCTTCGTTGGAAAAACCGTTGCGTCTCAGACCGAGTTTGTTAATGCCTATCATCCGAAGGGGTTCACCTCCGGCAAGGGTGAATGGAGTTACATCCCTGGCCACCCTGAAACCACCGCCTATCATGGAATATTCACCAATTCTGGTGAACTGATGAACAGGAACAACACCTCCAATTATCGCCCTTGTACCGATCTCCACATGACCGGCAAGATTCACAGAGTTGGCAAGAATGACCCCGTTTCCAATGATGCAGTCATGGGCTACATGGCTGAAAGCCATGAGAAAACAATCCTCGCCGATAACAGTCTTTCCTGTGGCACTTGTTCCGCAGTTGATGTTTGCCATTTCCCGGATCACCGTTCTTGCACCAACCTCCAGAGTTGTTCTTTCACCAGCGTACTTAAGATCCTGCGGTGGGGTTCCTATCACAGCACCGGGTCCTACTTTCACGTCATCCGCGAGAGTGGTGATACCAGTAACCACGGCATGGGCATCAATCACAACCCTCTGCCCCAGAATGACCTCCGGGCCAACTACAGCATAGGGTCCAATTTCAACAGAATCAGGGGCTTCACACTGAACAACAGCCGTGGAATGAATCATTTCTTCTCCACCAGCATCGCTGTAAGCTCAGCTTCTACCGCTACCCGGTCATCAACCTTGGCAACTCCACGCATCTTCCACATCCGGCCTCTTTTACTGATCAGTTCAAGTTCAAAGCGTATCTGATCGCCTGGGAGGATAGGCTTTCTGAACCTCACCCGGTCAATACCCCCGAAAAGCACCAGCCACCTGCCTGGATCCTCCACAGAATCAAAGAGCATCAACCCTCCTGCCTGGGCCATGGCTTCGATCACTAGAACTCCCGGCATAATTGGGCTGCCGGGAAAATGTCCCTGAAAAAAGGGTTCATTTATTGTTACGTTCTTTATGGCGACAATGCTCTTCTCTGACTCTATCTCAAGAACTCTGTCCACCAGCAGGAAAGGATACCGGTGGGGAAGCAGATCCATCACATCAGCTATGTCCCACTGCCTCTCTGAAAGGTCAGCCTTCGGGGTCTTGATCTTTCCCGAGTAGACCTTCATTATCTTTTTAACGAACTGAACATTGGATGCATGCCCGCTTTTAGCAGCGATCACGTGTCCCTGAAGCCTTATGCCCAGAAGAGCCATGTCACCGATAAGATCAAGAACCTTGTGTCTTACCAGTTCGTCAGGAAAACGGAGAGGGCTGTCGTTCATAACCCCGTTATCACCGATAACAACTGCATTCTCAAGGGTTCCGCCCTTGATCAGTCCTTTTTCCTGAAGAAGCTTTACATCCTGGTAGAGGCAGAAGGTTCTGGCTGGAGCTATCTCATCTATGAAACTTTCCCTGGTTATATCAAGGGAAATGTACTGAGTACCAATATGGGGATGATCGTAATCCAGAGTAAAACTGATCTTCAGCCCGTCGTATGGAACTACGGTGAGGTTGGCTCCGTGGTACTCAAGACTCACAGGTTCGGTAATTACAAAAACCCTGCGGAGATGCCCCTGAAGAACATCCACACCTGCTTCCATGAGCACTTCTACATAGGAGCGTACTGACCCATCTGCTGGTTCGGGTGGTTCATCAGAACTGATCTCAATAATAGCATTATCAATTTCGAGACCGTAAAGGGCGCTGAGTACATGTTCCACAGTATGGACTTCGTAGTAATTCTCACCAAGGGTGGTTCGCCTTGCCTGCTCTTCCACCATGCGCACACTTCCAGGAGCAACTTTAATAGTAGGGCGCTGTTTAACATCTGTTCTTACAAAGACATAGCCAGTATCAGCAGGAGCTGGCTTGAAAGTAATGGTGGATTCTTTACCCAGGTGCAAACCACGCCCGGTATAGGAAACCTGCTCTTTTAAAGTTGTTTGAAAACGATTCATCAGTCTCCAGTTTCTCCTGTGTTGCCGGCATTTAATTTCTTAACCAGCTCAATGATCTTCGGAAGCCTCGATACTGCGGCACCCAGCCTGAGAGTCTCCATATGGGATCTTGCAGGATTACCAGAAACAGTGTCACCGGATTTAACATCCTTGGTAACACCTGATTTGGCCGCAATAACAGCACCGTCGTTAATTACAATATGTCCACCAACACCCACCTGTCCACCGAAGACAACACCGTTACCTACCGCTGTACTTCCGGCAATTCCAGTCTGGGCGGCAATAAAACACCCTCTACCTATGCATACATTATGAGCCACCTGGATGAGATTGTCCAGCTTTGTATGATCTCCGATCTTTGTGCTGCCGGTAACTGCTCTGTCGATGGTGCAGTTTGCCCCTATTTCAACATGGTTGCCAATAGCCACATTCCCATTCTGAGGTATTTTCCTGTGTTCACCTCCTGCATCCGGTACGAAACCGAAGCCGTCACTGCCGATGACTGTACCGGAGTGGACTATAACATTGCTACCTAGGCTAGTTGCTGCAAGAAGAGAAACATTTGAATGAATATGACAGTCGTTCCCTAATATGGTACCCGGGCCCAGCACAGTTCCAGGATCAATAATACAGTTATCTCCCACAACACAGTCTCTGTCCACAACTACAGAGGGACCGATAAGAACATTCTTCCCCAGTTCTGCAGTTGAATGAATTACAGCTGAGGGGTGGATCTCAGGAAAACCGGAAGAGCGATCAGGCTTAAAGAGGTGAAGGACCCTCCTGAAACCATCGTAGGCGTCATCAACAAGCAGAACACTTTCAGCAGAGGTTTCAACTGGACTTGAAGCTATCACAGCCCCTGCACCAGTACTGTGCAGATAACCGGCATACTTTGTACTACCGTAGTAACAGATCTCCGTCGGTCCAGCGTTCTGTATTGATGACACTCCGGTAATCAGCATGTTAGTATCCCCAGACAGTATCTTTCCGTTCAGATGTCTGGCAATGTCCTTAAGTATAAGTGGATCAGTCATTCCCACTGATAACCCTCTCAATAACCTTATCGGTGATATCCACAGAAGCCTCAGCGTAGACTACCTGTCCTGCAGAAGCATCCAGAACCAGCTGTATGTCCTCCTCGCTGGCAACGTCCATGACTGCCTCATTAATAGCTGCAATAATGGGGTTGACCAGCTCCTCATTGCGCCTCTCCATAAGTCCACCAGGTCCGAATACACTTGAGAGGTATGATTCGATCTGCAGTTTCTTCTCGTCCAGAAGGAGTTCTTTCTCTTCTCTTCTCTCAGGACTCATCATCAGCGTCCTGGAAAGATCCTCTTCCAGAGCGTCGATCTCCTCCTGAAGAGAATCCACATGAAGCTCCCACTCATCCATTTCGGTCTCGAGAAGCTCTCTGGCGTCAGCAACCTCTCCAAGGGATTCAAACACAAGATCGGAATCAAATACCGCTACAGTCTGTCCCAGCAGAATAGCTGGAAGAACTAAAAATGCAAAAAGTTTCATTCTACTCCAATCAGAAGGAAGCACCCATCTGGAAATGAGGTTCCCATCCGGGATCCGGTCCGTCAAAGCCATAGGCATAATCCAGTCCCATTACGCCAAGCATTGGGATCTCAACTCTTATTCCCATCCCTGCTCCGCGATTCAAAGATGAAAGGTCCATGTCAGACCAGCTCTCCCATGTATTACCGGCATCTGTGAACACTGCAAGTTGAAGCTGGTCAATTATTCTAAACCTGTACTCTGCACTGAGCACCAGCATTGTCTTACCACCGACGATCTCATATCCATTAACAGCATTGATCTCTCTGTCACCGTAGCCTCTTACTCCGTAAAATCCTGTCCCTCCGAGCTGAAATAACTCATAGGCAGGGGGGCTCTCTCCGCCGAAACCAGCGATCGTTCCCATTCTACCCCTGAGAGTAAGAAAGAACTTCCACCACACTGGAACGTGCCAGGTGGAATCGAAGAGGTACTTCTGAAACCCTATGTCTCCCCCCAGGAAGCCCCCTGTAAGATCGAGGCTTACGGTGTTCTTTGATCCCTCACCTGGGAATACCCTTCTGTCCTGGCTGTCACGGGAGAAAGAAAGTCTTACAGAGCTGTCCCATCTTGGCCAGTCCGTATCATTGAGACTGTAGTAGTAGTTGTCCTGGTCGTCTGTAATATCAAACACATCGACTTTCTCCAGGGTATATCTGATGGAGGCAGACGTATAATCGATCCAGGGCAGCGGACGGCCAACCATAATGGAACCACCGGTTCGCTTGCGGTTGTACTCACTGTAATCACTGGTGGTGTGATACAATTCACCACCCAGTGTAAGCGGAGTATCCCGGAACCATGGTTCCGTAAAGCTGACCTTGATGTTCTGTAGGGTTTTTGAGAACTCATAGGTCGATCCAAGGGTCTGGCCCCGTCCGAAAAAGTTTGTTTCCGCAACTTCCAGGTAGCCACTGAATCCATCTGTGGCACTGTAGTTGGCACCAATCCCGAATTTTCCAGTGGTCTTTTCATCAACCTCAAGGATCATATCCACGTCAGGGGATCCTTCAATAGCACGGAAATCAGGAATAACGTCGTTGAAGTAGTTGAGATAATAAACATTCCTCAGTGATCGCATGAGAGCAGATCTTCTGAAAAGATCCCCTGGAACCACTGTAAGTTGCCTGCGGATAACATTGTCAAAGGTTCGAGTGTTCCCTGTTATCTCCACTTCACGAATGTGAGCTCTTTCCCCCTCCTGAATGGCAAAATGGATGTTTACGATCGAATCAGCCAGGGAGGATGATTCCATTAGAGGAGATACTCCCGCATAAAAATACCCGCGGTCCTGATATGCGGAATAAAGTGTTTCCAGGGTTTTATCAATATCCTCTATTGAGTACGCTTCACCATACTCCATCTCACTGAAAGATAATAGAATAGAATCAGGCAGTTCGATGTTCCCGCTAACGGACACATCTCCAAACACCTTGTAAGGGCCCTCAAATACAGAAATGTCAATATGGAAATGATCCTCATTGTCAGCCATTAGATGCCTGTCTGAAAATGTAACAATGGCATCGGGGTAACCATGGTTGTGGTAGTATTCCGCAACCCGGTCGAGGTCCTCTTCAAACTCAAGAGGTTTCATTTTACCGCTTCTCCAGAAACTGTCCTGTTTTGTTTTCATCTCACTGCGGAGGTCTTCATCATTGAAAGCAGAGTTTCCTGCAAATGCGATCTCCCCAACCCTGATATCCTGACCCTCATCGCAGATGAATACCAGTTCCCGCCGACCCTCTGAGTCCGATTCATTCCACCGGTAGGTCACAACTGCCAGGTGTCTGTTATCATCAGCATACATGCTCTGTATCAGGTCAACTGCTCTATCTATGTCATTAATGGAAACAGTCTGGCCGGGAAAGATTGCCAGCGTATCAACCAGATCACTCTCGTCAAGACATCCGGAATTCTCAATAACAAGGCCGGACATAACGGGGTTCTCGCTTACTCTTATGGTAAAATCAGCACTGCCACCGGTTGAATCGGCAAGGATCTCTATATCGGTAAAATATCCCAGTCCGAACAGATCTCTGACCCCTTGAGGAAGTGTAGACGGGAGAAAAATGTTTCCCGTTGAGATACCAAGTGTACGGGTTATCAGCGAATCTGAAACATATGTATTTCCCTCTACCGTAACACTTGAAACAGGGATGGATAACGCCATCCCGGCTACTGCAAAAAACAGCAAAACAGTTAACTTCATGCATTTACCTCCGCTGCGGGACAGTGTACCCTTTCCTCATTTCTAGAGGTGAAGGAAAGGATATCACCGTTTCGCCTAGCACTGACTTTGCTGCCCCCGGAAAGCTCCCCGGAAACAAGCATATCTGTAAGAGGATCCTCAAGTAGTCTCTGTATGGTCCTTCTCAGGTGCCTGGCACCTGCTTCACGACTGAATCCACTTTCCGTGAGAAGGTCAAGAGCCTCATTTTCAATCACAAGTTCTATATCCAATTCCAGCAATCTATCAAGCACCTCGGTAAGCTGCATTGTTACGATCTTTCTTATATCGTCCATACCGAGAGGGTTGAAGACAACAACACTGTCCAGTCTGTTCATGAACTCCGGCGGGAACAATACCCTGGCCGAGCTGAGCACAGCTGCTGTTTCCGACTGAGGATCGGAATTCTCCCGGAGGAATCCCACGGATCCAGTACCCCCGGTGCCTTGCTGCGAAAGATTCCCGGTCATTATGATAATTGTGTTGCTAAAATCAATCTTTCTTCCATAACTGTCTGTCATGGTTCCATAATCCATCACCTGCAGAAGCATGTTGTAAACATCTGAATGGGCCTTCTCTATTTCATCAAGAAGCACCACGGAGTAAGGTCTTCTGCGGACTTTCTCTGTAAGCTGGCCACCGTCATCGTAGCCCACATAACCTGGAGGGGCACCAACCAGTCTTGATCCTGAGAAACCTTCTCTGTACTCCGACATATCAATCCGAATCAGTGCATTCTTATCTCCGAAGACCTGCTCTGCAAGAATTCTGGCAGTCTCGGTCTTCCCAACACCGGATGGTCCCAGGAAAAGAAAACAACCGGTAGGTCTTCTGTTGCTTCTCAGACCAACACGGCTTCGTCTGATGGCGTTTGAAATGTGTTTGACAGCAGGTTCCTGACCGATCAGGCTCTCACCTATTCGATCTTCCAGATCAGAAAGCCTTGAGGTTTCACTTTCTCCAACCCTGCTAATTGGAATTCCAGTCATCTCTGAAACAACTGCCGCCACATCATCCTGCGATATATCAACGGGAGGCAGGCTTTCGATCCACTTGTTTCGAGAATCCTCCAGAGCCTTTTCCTGTTGCATTACTTCCTCATGAAGCTTTGAGACTTTTCCAAGATTTCGCTGATCCGCAGCGGTATCCATCTCGTTCCGGAGGTCAAGAAGTCTCTCATGAAGTTCTATGAGAGATTCAGGAGGACTTGATGCCCTTGCATGCGCCCTGGCTCCGGATTCATCCATTACATCGATAGCTTTATCGGGAAGATGTCTTCCACTTATGTATCTGTGAGCAAGAAAAGCACAGCTTCTAAGGCTTTCCGGAGAAAAAATTGCGTTATGGTGCTTTTGATACCTGGCCTTCAAACCCTCAAGTATTTCAAGAGTAAGATCCACGGAAGGAGGATCCACCGGTACAGGCTGGAACCTTCGTTCAAGAGCTCCATCCTTTTCTATCCTTCTTCTGTACTCATCAAGGGTGGTTGCGCCGATACACTGAAACTCTCCTCTTGCAAGAGCAGGTTTCAAAAGATTGGCAGCATCAATAGCACCCTCTGCCCCGCCGGCACCCACGATGGAGTGTACTTCATCAATGAAGAGAATGACATTACCATCTTCCTGTATCTCTCTCAGCAGAGCTTTCAACCGCTCCTCGAACTGTCCCCTGTACTTAGTGCCTGCAAGAATGGAAGCCATATCCAGTGCCATTATCCTCTTGCCGTAAAGGGGAAGCGGGATCCTTCCGGAAAGAATTCTCAGAGCAAGCCCCTCTACTATGGCAGTTTTACCCACACCGGGCTCTCCAAGAAGCACGGGATTAGACTTTTTCCTTCTACAGAGAACTTGAACAACCCTGTCGATCTCGGCTGACCGGCCTATAACAGGGTCAAGCCCGCTTTCAGATCCAAGAAGGGAAAGGTCACGGCAAAAATACTCCAGTGCTGAGGTCGCTTTTTCAGGTTCAGTTCCCCGCTTGCTTCCTGCTGCCTTGATCGCTTCGAGAAGCTTATCGTAACTTACTCCGTACTGGAACAGAATAGCAGATGACCCGCTGTCCACCCTGGAAAGCGAAAGAAGAAGATGTTCCGTCGAAATGGAAACTGCTCCGAGTTTTGATGCCTGGGTCTTTGCATCTGCAAGGATTGCTCTTGATCTGTGGCTCCATGTTAAGCTTGTTCTATCAATGCTCGAAGAAACAGGTCCGTGTCGCATGTTGGCTCTGAGGTGCGAGCGCATTTCTCCTGTCTTTACATTCAGATCTCTCAAAAGAGAAGCGGCGCCGGAGCCGTCAACACTGAGAATAGCGTATAGAATATATTCGCTGCCTATCTCTATTCTGCCGGAACGGGCAGCCTCCGCTTTCGCTTCTATAAGAGCTTTTCTGGCTCGATCGGTATGCTGTTCAGGCAAGGATGCCCCCTTCTTCTTTCATCATCATGATTAAACCTGGTCGGTGGAAAGAATATAGTAATTCATCTTCCCCACCGAGTAGAATGTCCTCTTACTCATCCTGCCCCAGTACACCTGATCTGAGAAGCAGCCTTCTGTGGACAGCAGAAGCCAGATCCTTACTGTGGGTGGCAAGAAGGAACGAGCGTCCTCCCTCTTCTGCAAGCTCCATGATAAGTTGTTCCACTTCAGCACTTGTATCAGTGTCAAGGTTGCCTGTGGGTTCATCCGCCAGAACTATGTCTGGCTGCATAACTATTGCCCTGGCTATTGCAGCCCTCTGCCGCTCCCCACCGGACGCCCGGGAGGGAAAATGCATAGCCCTGTGATCGATACCCACCCTCTCCAGAAGCCTATCTGCCCTGTTTGCTGCTTCCTCACCGCTGTATCCGGCAATGAGACAAGGCATCATTACATTTTCTTTCAGAGTAAACTCTTCAAGAAGGTGATGGAACTGAAAAACAAAACCTATCTTCCGGTTTCTGAGCTCCGCTCTTTTTCGGCTGCTCAAGGTCCAGCCATTCTCACCGCAAACCAGCACTTCACCCTTTTCCGGTCTTTCAAGAAGTCCCAGAGCATGAAGCAAAGTGCTCTTGCCGGAACCACTGGGACCCATTACAGCAACAACCTCACCGATCCTGACGGTTATGTCCACTCCCTTCAGAACTCTGATCGAAGCGTCAGCACTACCGTATGAACAATGGATATTCCTTGCAGAAAGAACGATATCGTTACTCATATCTCAACGCTTCCGATGGAGAATGGGAAAGTGCAGAAAACGCCGGAAAGAGGGAGACAACAAAGCAGACAAGAATAGTTGAGAGTGTTACAAACAGTGCTGTTGTCACAGAGAATACACCAGGCAATACATCTATCCAGTACACGGTTCCATCCAGTTTTATGGGAAAGTACCTGTTGACTGCAAAAATCGAAACCCACGAAAAGATCAAACCTGTGAATGCTCCGCTGCCTCCCAGCAGAAAACCTCTGAGAACAGATATGCGAAACACTCCCGATGGGGAAAGACCCATTGCCCTCAATACTCCGATATCCCGCCGGTGTTCCATTGCTATCATGGTAAGTGCGCTTGAAAGATTAAGAAGAGCAACTACAGTGATCAATGCAAGAACCAGGGTCATGGCTGTTCTCTCCAGCCCCAGAGCCTTGAAGAGATTGCCGTGGAAGGCAAGATACGGGATACAACTCATGTAAACAGGCCACCCGCCTCCTGTATACTCCTCATTCAGTGCTGAGTCCAGCAAGCCAGCAGCTTCCACCGGGTCAACACCAGTTTCCACATATGCTCCCAGGCTGGTCAATTCTCCATGAGCTTTGAAAATATCCCGTGCAGTTCCCAGGGGAAGCAGAACCAGAGAGCTGTTGTACTCCTCTATACCAAAATCCCCAACACTGTCCACTGTTAAAGTAACTATGGTATCAACAAGAACCCGGCCCATCCCAGAGACCTCAACTCCGGCGGTGGAAGCAATTCTGATCTCATCCCCTGCCTTCACATCCAGTTTCCGGGCAAGATCCATACCAATTGTCAGTCCTTCACTGCTGCCGCCTCGAACCATTGCGCCGGAAACAGTACCGGCAGCTCCACTGACAACAGCGGGTTTCTCCAGAACTCCCTCTACACCGGTAATACCCGGTATTTCTGATGCTATGGACTGAACCACTCCCAGGTCAAAATCATTCATGTATCCCCCACCAGGCACATAGATGTGCAGTGGTGGATTCATTGAAGTGAGACCCTGGGCAATAGCCATGGTAAAACCACCCATGAAAGCCTGCAGGATAACAAGTGCAGCAACACCAATAGCTATCCCTGCAATGGAAAGGATGCTGACCATCCTCACCACAGTGGAATTGGCGTTACTCCAGACATGTCTTCGGGCAAGAGCCCATAGCAATTTTTCTTTCATTGCTCTCTTCGAAGATGAGGAAACAGAATAGTATCACGAATGGAAGAAGCATCAGTAAGGACCATTACCAGTCTGTCTATTCCTATGCCGAGCCCACCGGAAGGCGGCATCCCGACCTCAAGTGCATAAAGGAACTCAGTGTCGACAACGCCTTTTCGATGACGGCTTGACCCCGCCTGCTTCTCCAGAACCTCCCGCTGATACACAGGATCGTTCTGTTCGCTGAAAGCATTGGCCAGTTCCAGACCGGCAATAAATGCCTCAAACCTTTCGGTAATTCTGGGGTCATCTGCTTTCTGTTTTGCAAGAGGAGAAAGTTCCACCGGATAATCAACAACAAAACTGGGTTGGATCAGGCCTGGAGTGACATAGTGATCAAAAAGCTTATCAAGAAGCGCAGGTCTCTCTTTGATGTCATCACCAAGCCCAAGCTTGGCAGCCAGAGCAGAGAGCTTTTCAACATCCCATTCAAAAAGGTTCTCTCCGCTCTTCTCGTGAAGTGCAGGAACAAAAGGAACCCTCTTGAAAGGCGGTGCCAGGTCTATTTCGTGTCCACCGAAATTAATGACAAGTCCGGTGCCTGCGGCTTTCGCTGCAGCCTGAACAATTTCTTCAAATCGTCTCATCATTCCGTTGTAGTCCGTCCAGGCCTCATATAGTTCAAGCTGGGTGAACTCAGGGCTGTGGGTTCTGTCCACGCCTTCGTTACGGAAATCTTTTCCTATCTCGTACACCTGGTGTATTCCACCGGCAACAAGTCTTTTCAGGTACAGTTCAGTGGCGATCCGCAGGTAGCATTCCTCGTCCATTGAATTGTAATGGCTCACAAACGGATCAGCCGCAGCACCTCCGTAGATCTGCTGCAGCACCGGCGTCTCAACTTCAAGAAAACCATCGGAATCAAGGTAGTTTCTGATAGCTGAAATGATCCTGCTTCTTGAGGCCAGTCTCTTCCTTGAATCCTCGTTCAACATAAGGTCAATACATCTGTGTCTGTAGATGAAGTCCGGATCGCTCACAGCATCATGTACTTCCCCATCCGCATCGGTTTTGACAACAGGCATGGGACGAACTGCTTTTGCAAGAAGAATAAGGGTGATAACCCTCACAGACAGCTCGCCTGTGCGGGTAACAAAGAGAGCCCCGCTTACCCAGATTATGTCTCCCAGGTCAAGTTTCCCCAGAAGATCCCAACCAGCTTCATCAAGGTTCTTTTTGTTTATGAATAGCTGGATCCTTCCAGTGGGGTCGTTGATATCACAGAACACAGTCTTGCCATGCTTCCTTTTCGCCATGATCCTGCCACTGGTGCCCAGAACCTCCTCTGTCTCTCCAGTATCCCGGAGAACTTCAATGGGAAGCCTGTCCGGTGTGTGTGCCGGATATGGAGCAATACCCATTTCTCTTATACCGGTCAGTTTCTCCAGCCTGTTTGCTATAAACTCATTTTCTTCAATTGCCATGTTACTTGCTCTTTCTTAAGTATTCTTCTATGAATTCCTGAATGTTTCCTCCGAGAAAACTGTCAACATCGGATATTTCACTGCCTGTTCTGTGATCCTTGACCATCTGATAGGGATGGAGTACATAAGATCTGATCTGATGCCCCCAGGAAACGTCGCTCTTGGTGTTTTCCAGTTTCTCCCGTTCCTTCCGTCGTTTTCCCTCTTCCAGCTCGTACAACCTTGCACGGAGAACCTTCCAGGCCAGTTCCCTGTTTCTGTGCTGGCTTCTCTCATTCTGACAGGTAACAGCTACACCGGTGGGCAGATGGGTTAACCTAACAGCACTTGAAGTTTTGTTGATGTGCTGCCCGCCAGCCCCGCTTGCACGGAAAACATCAGTTCTTACATCATCAGGGTTGATATCCACTTCAATGGAATCGTCAAGATCAGGGAGAGGAAAAACAGATGCAAAACTTGTGTGCCTTCTGTTACTGGGATCGTAAGGACTACGCCTTACAAGCCGGTGAATTCCCTTCTCTGCATGCAGATATCCGAAAGCGTATGGTCCTTTTATGGAGAGAACAGCCTCTCTCATACCAACGGTATCACCGGGAGATATGTCAAGAACAGTTACTTCGAAGCCCTGTTTCTCCGCCCAGTGTATGTACATCTTCATCAGCATCTCGGTCCAGTCGTGACTGTCAACACCGCCTGCGCCGGAACGAACTGTAAGAATGCAGTCTGAACCGTCGTGCTCTCCTGAGAGCATCTGGCGGAATTCGAGCTGATCCAGGCTTTTCAGAACCTCATCAAGACGGATCCTGGCATCAGTTCTGATGCCAATGTCATCCTCAAGTTCCAGAAGTTCAACAGCGGCATTCAGATCATCCACCTTCACAGATAGTTTTCCCAGAGGACCTGTCCAGTTCTGAACCTTTTTCAACTCTGAAATGATCCCGAGAGCCTTGTTCCTGTTGTTCCAGAAACCCTCTTTTGTCATTTCAAGTTCGATTTCTTTTTCTTTTTTCAGAAGGGTAGCAAGGTCAAAGACGCTCCTTGAGCAGACAGGTGCGCTCCTCTGCCCCGCGGATCTCCGTGACAAGCTCTTCGTGTATCATTCTTCCTCCATAGCGGGTAATAAGTGAGGATAAATATAACACATTCTACCCCCTGACAGGGTCAGTTTTTTCTCTACTGCTCCGGCCTGGTAATTACAAAATCCGCCAGCTCAGGAGAGTACTCCTCACCCTCCCCGAGAACTGTCACTGTAAGGTAGGAATCTGTCGAGAGCTGATCCGGGATACCGGAATGAAAATCGCTGTGGAAACTGCCACAGACAAACACTACCTTCTCATTCAGAATTGATCGGGCCATAACAGCATCTTTCAGAAGCTGTGCCCGGTAACGGGCCTCTGGAGGAATGGGCATCCCCTGCATCTGGTTTCCAATTGCCTCCATTGTGGCAAGGAACATCTCTCTGTAAATTGTACTCGAAGAATCAACAGAGATTTCCTCAAAACCTGGCTCTTCCAGAACAGCGGCAAAACCTCCCCGGGCCACCATAGCTGCATAAGTTCTGGGAACGTTCGCAGCAATTACCCTGTAACCGTTCTCCCTTGCGAACTCGATCATGGGAGCATAATCCGTTGAGTAGTTACCCCATGGTCTGGAATCAGCAAGAAATTCCTCTTCGGTCATCTCATCTGCAAGATATTCATCCAGAACTGTCTGTACATCCGTTTCAAACATCTCAAGAGCCAGCGCTCTGTCCTCTGAACCGAGAGCCTGCCAGATGTAAAGCTCCCAGTTGTGTGCTAAAAAGTCATCGTGCTTCTCTCCGACAAAAACTATGTCAACTTCTCTGAGAGTATCGATCATTTCCTCGGCGGTTACCACTTCATCACCACTGAGTATCACTCCACCGGGAGCCAGTATCATGGAACACATCAACATGAAAAGCACCATTTCAACTCCTTAACCACTATTACCTCCAGAGGTTTCTCCTCCGGAAATCTATGACAAATCCAACAAAAATACCTGTGAAGTAACATAGCATATCGGACCATTTGAAGCCGAAACCAAGGATCAATCCTCCGACTCTTGTTCCCCTGAGAGAGTTTATCCAGTCCGCCTGATACAACTGGCTGAGTTCAACAGCAAAAGAGATGGCCAGAGAGAGGAACAGAAGATCCTTTGCACCTGCTTCAGGTGTAATGAAAGCCAGGAACAGGTAGAGTGCCAGCGCCCACAGAGCATCTCCTGCATAATTCTGAAGAAATTGCGGAAGAACAGAAGCATGATCGGATCTGGAGAAAAGACCAGCTGCAATCACAAGGAGCAGAAGAACAAAAACTCTCAGCCTGCTTCTTCTGCCGTTCTTGCTCAAATCTGCCTGTCCTTCCTCCGAAGCCTTCTTCCTACCTTCAGCAGTTCAAACACCAGAAGGAAGATCGAAGTGGATCCGACAATACACAACCAGTCATTCAACCCCAGAGGTGCGAAGTAGAGAAAACCTGCAAGAGCAGGAATATTAACGAAGAGCAGGATCAACCCTGCAGAGCCGAAGATAGACCAGAGCAGTATCCTGTTTGTGAAGAAGTTCCTGTTGAATATGGATTTGTAGTAAAACCTTCTGGATAGAACGTTTATGAACTGGCAGAACGCAATGGTGAGGTATGCAAGGGTTGTAGCTCTCATGTAATCAACACTGCTGCCAATTCCCTCTATATTGAGAAAGGTTAATCCTTCTCTGATACCACTGTAGGCAAAGTTCCCAAAAGCCAGTAAACCTATAAGAACTCCCAGAAGAAGAACCTCCAGTGATGTTTCCCTGTTCATGATGTGAGCCTTGAGGTCTCTTGGGCCATCCTGCATGATACTCTTCGATGACGGGTCGAAGGTAAGGAATGTAAGAGGCATGATCTCTGCCAGAAGATCGATGGCCAGTATCTGTATTGCCAGTATGGGAATGGCCCAGTTGCCTGTGGAAACCGCCACAAGACCCAGCATGACAACCCCGAGTTCAGCTGCGTTGGTTGTCATGGAAGCCAGTATCGTTTTCTTCAGGTTTGCATAGATGGTTCGGCCTTCCTGCACAGCGTACACAAGGGATGTAAAGCTGTCGTCAAGCAGAATAAGCTCCGCAGCCTCCTTGGACACATCAGTACCAGTTATCCCCATGGCAACTCCGATGTTGGCCTTCTTCAAAGCAGGGGCATCATTAACACCGTCACCGGTAACGGCAACAACTTCCCCCTGGTCCTCAAGAATGGTCACTATCCGCAATTTGTGCTCGGGGTTCACCCTGCTGAATACCAGTGCTTTCCCTTCTGCGAGAATATCGCCTAGTCTGGAGTCATCCATGTTCTCAAGATCCACACCGGTATAAACTACAGGATCACCGTCCGGTGATAGACCAATCTCACGACCGATTGCCTTTGCAGTTATGGCATGGTCGCCGGTCATGATAATTACCCTGATCTTCGCCTGGTGGCAGGAAGCAATGGCTTCCTTCACGCCCTTCTTGGGTGGGTCCATCATGAATACAAGCCCCAGGAAAACAACATCCTTCTCAACAGATTCCATTGTATAATCAGACCCGTCATTCTCCAGCGGGCGGAAAGCAATGGCAAGCACACGGAGAGCCCGGTCCGAGTACTCCTCATTCAATCTGGTTATTTCTTCCCTGTCCTTTTCAGTGATGGGAACAGACTTACCGTCACGGTAAATGAATTTGCTGATGGAGAGAACACTTCCGGTGGCGCCCTTCATGGCAAGCTGATGCCTCTCTCCGAACTGTCTTACAGAACTCATTCGTTTTCTCACAGCATCAAATGGGAATTCCTTTATCTCAGGGTTCTCCTCATCCTCAATGGGACTTCTTGTACCCACCTTGGTTGAAAGAGTTATGAGAGCGGCTTCCGTAGGGTCCCCAATGGGATACCAGCTGGCATGATCGCTGTCAGGCCCATGTATCTCTGCATTGGAAGCCATGGTTCCTGCATCAAGCATGATCTCCATCTGCCCTATCTGATCCTCATTAAGCTTGCTGCCGTCTCCGTGGTGAATGCTTCCCTCAGGCTTGTAACCCAGCCCCTTTACTGTGTAAGAATTCCCGTTGAACCAGAGTCCAGTAACTGTCATTTCGTTCTTTGTGAGGGTTCCGGTCTTGTCGGTGCAGATAACAGAAGTTGAACCAAGTGTTTCAACACTGGGAAGACTCTTAACAACCACTTTTCTTTCAGCCAGCCTTTTGCTTGCAGTACTCAGAGCAACTGTAACCTGGGCAGGAAGAGCCTGGGGCACAGATGCTACTGCTATTCCCAAAGCGTAGATCAGGCTGTTGATCAAGCCGAACCCCTGCTTAACACCAACCAGGAACAGCACTGCACTAAGAAAGACAACCACTGCTGTAAGCCACTTTGCAAGGATGTTCAATTCCATCTGCAGAGGTGACATTGCAGTGACTGTCTCAGATGTCATGGAGGCTATCTTACCCATTTCGGTGTTCCTGCCGGTGCGAACAACGACACCGATGGCACTTCCTGCGGCAACAGTTGTACCTGTGTAAGCCATGTTGTGCCTGTCCGCCAGAATGGCATCCCCCGGAACTGGATCGGTATCTTTCTCCTGGGGCATGGATTCACCGGTAAGAGAGAAGTCATTGGTTCGGAGATTGTAAGCCTCAAGCAATCTGATATCCGCCGGGATCTTGTCTCCAGCCTCCACTTCAACCACATCACCTGGAACCAGATCAGACTGGGGCAACTCAGTCAACTGGCCATCAATAATTACTTTGGCAGGTGATTTTATCAGTGCCTTCAGTTTCTCCAGTATCTTCCCTGCCTTGTACTCCTGGACAAAGCCGATGACAGCATTCACAAGAACGATGATGAACATCACCGCACCATCCTGATAGCTTCCAACGGCAATTGAAATGATACCTGCGACTATGAGGACGATAACAAGAAGTTCCTTGAATTGAGAGAGAAATACAAGCCATTTGGGAACAGGCTTCTCAACGATTATCTCGTTTGAGCCGTGCTCCCGCCTCCATGCGGCTGCCTGTTCCCGGGAAAGGCCTTTTCTGCTGGAATTCAGCTCTTTAAGTGCCTCAGCAGGTGTCAGCTTGTAAAAATCAGTCTGTTTCAATTTTCTTCCATTCATTTATTGTATTGGCTGATCACTATTCATCTGAAATCCTTCTCTTCATTCTTCTATACCGGAACACACCCAGCACGGCTGTAAACAAACTGAGACCAATCAGCGCTGCACCAAATGAAACATAGAAGAAAGATGAAGGAAACAATTTCACAAGAGTGGCTCCAGAGGCAAAGAGCATAATAGCTGTTCTGGTGTACGAAAGAAGAGTGCGCTCATTCGACAGAAAGGTTCTCTCGCGGGCAAGCCTGTCCCTCTCAAATGAATCATGTTTCGCTGTACTGCTGTTTCCCGCATCTACACCCATTTGCCCTCAATTTCTGTAAGCAGATCACTGGACTCTCTGTATTTATGATCGAAAGCTCTTAAAAATCAGTTCCAGAAGTGATACTCTGTCCCGCTGAATATAGCGAGGAAGCAGGCTTAGCGGGACAGCAGGTTTTCCAGGAGCGCCCACCGGTACTGAATGTTCCAGACTGATGCGAACAGATACTATGGATTTGATGCACTCCACCGGTTATGATACGCTACCCCACGCAATTCACGAGGCAGATTTTTTCTTCTCCGCAAAACAGGAGACAGCTGTAAATGGTTAACAAAACGATGGGTCTCAGGGAATACCTTTATCTTGCATTCCTTTCCATTCTCTGGGGAGTTTCGTTCTTCTTCATCAAACTGACTCTCCGGGAAATTACTCCGTTAACAATAGTACTGATCAGAGTTGGAGTTTCAGCGGTAATACTCAACGTACTTGTCATTGCTTCGGGAAAAAGAATGCCAGTTTCTCCCGGAATATGGGGTGCTTTCTTCGTAATGGGCGCTCTAAACAACCTGATTCCCTTTACTCTTATCATATGGGGCCAGCAGTATGTTGAAAGCAGCATCGCATCCATTCTAAATGCTTCAGCTCCTGTATTCAGCGTCATTCTCGCCCATTTCCTGACCTCAGAGGAACAAATGACACCTGGGAGAGTGGCAGGGGTAGCTCTGGGGCTTATCGGCGTAGCGGTTCTTATCGGATTTGATGGACCTCAAACATCCGGTCTGAGACTTATGGGTCAGATAGCCATGCTCGGTGCCGCTCTCTGCTATGCCTTCTCTGCTATTTACGGTAGAAAGTTCAGGAAAATGTCGCCACTTGTAGTTGCATCAGGTGTACTCACAGGAGCCACAGTTATGATGATACCAATGGTTTTCGTATTCGAAGACCCATTCTCCCTGCACGCTGGAGGCATAACAATTGCAGCTCTTGCAGGATTAACCCTTCTAAGTACTACCCTGGCCTACGTATTTTACTTCAAGACACTTGCCCTCACAGGTCCTACAAATCTTCTTCTTGTTACATTCCTGATCCCGATAAACGCTGTGTTCCTTGGAGTAGTAGTTCTGAAAGAAAGTCTTGGGTGGAGTGGAGTAGCCGGAATGATATTCATCTTTGCCGGTCTGGCTGTTACCGACGGAAGATTGTTCAAACGCCGTTGATCCGTCTCTTTACCCCGCACTCCGCATTGATATTTTCCGAACCCTGTGCAAGGCTTCTATTTGCTGGAGAAACCAGCGGCTTGCAGTATGCGTTCCAAAGCAATATTTTCCACAATGGAAAAGTTAGTTTCACAAGGAGTTGATCATGAGTTGCATGCTGATCCTCTTGCTTATAGCAGACCCGCCAATGGTTGTTTGGACCGCACAGCCGGGAGAGTCTTTCATTGATGTGGAAAACATCGGTGATATTAACGGTGACGGAACAGACGACATTGCAGCAGCAACAGAACTAAACGAATCCAGTGGGCTTTACTGCCTGAATGGGCTGACCGGTGAGACACTCTGGTCTGTTCCAGAAATGCCGGGAGTCACATTAACAGGAGCGCTCTGCGCACTCCCTGATATCAACGGGGACGGTTTTTCTGATCTGGCGCTGGGCACTGGCTGGGAAAGCGGTTCATCAACAGGTTTCACCAATATCATCTCAGGGCTGGACGGTAACCTGATATGGTCGAGACAGGCTGAATGGCCGGTTGAAGCGGTAAGCTACTCCACAGGCCCTGCAGGAACATTTCCTGTGATTCACTCAACCCTCTGGGCAAACACCGGGCATACATTTTTCCTGGCGCTGGACAGTGAGACCGGAGACAGTCTCTGGCGACACCAGACATGGACCCGGGATCGGCAAATATCGGTGATCTCTGATTTCAGCGGGAACAACTGGGATGAAATTTCAATTTGCCATGACCGTGGTTCAGTATACAGCGGTTTCTGTGAAGTTGTAGACGGGCTTACCGGTGGGCAACTCTATTCCACAAACACAATTTACTTTGGTGCTATGGATATTGTAGATACCCCGCTGTTCACAATCGCTACTCGCAGCTGGGGTGGAGAATACGGAATTCAAGCAGAAGATATGGTGTCAGGTGACACACTTTACATAATTGAAGAAGAATACATCAATGGAGTAGATACACTGAAGTTTGTCACCGGTGTTACAGGAGGATCTCTCCCATTCCCCATTCTAACCGGATGGTGTTCTTCGCTTCAAAACCTCTACTTGATATGCGGTCCTGACGGCTCTTTTCAGGTTCCGATCACTTACGGTTCCAGTGTTGTCTTACCAGTTGCCTACCAGGAATCAGAGAGTCTCTGGAATCTTGCAGTCCTCACAGAGGAATTATTCTACATAACTGAACCCGCAATCATTAATTCAGAATCAGGACCTTCGTGCGATCTCCCCTCCCCTCCGGGGAAGGACATGTGTCTGCTGACTTCTGACCTGTACCCTACACAACTGGCAGCAGTTGCCATGTCCAGCGGCACTGGATCAGGTTTGTGTGCTATAGCCACTTCATGGCCGGCAGGTACAGATGTGCAGATCAACTCTCCCGTTACTGTAAACTCTCTCCTTCTGTCCAATCCCGGTTCAGGAGGAATTCACTTCCAGATCGAGAAGAACCAGCAGAATATCCTTGTGCTGGACATCACAGGCAGAATTGTGGAGCCTGTTCACCAATTTGAAACTGGAGTTCACTTCTTGCCTTTACCCGCCGGCGTTTACCATGTCATAGATATTGATGATCTCAGCTCCAGCCTCAGAGCTGTAGTCCTTTCAAACTAATCCCAGTGAAGCATCCTGCAGAAAAAACCAGGATTCAGTACGCCCGTAGCGGATGCTTTCAGAACACTTGCACTCTATTCACAATGTAGTATATTGTAATACATTTAAATACATACGTATACACCTTGAAGGAGTGTTGAATGAGTATTGCTATTTCTGTTAGACTCCCTGAATTTCTTGCTCAAGAGTTGGGTGAGGTTGCAAAGGATACGGACCGGTCTAAGTCTTATCTTATTCAGAAGGCAATTGAAGCATACTTGGATGATTTGGCGGATTTACAGGTATCTATGGATAGACTGCATGATACAACCGACGCTGTGGTATCTCTAGAAGACATGCGATCTGACCTTGGCCTATAGAGTCACATTCAAGAAGTCGGTTAGCCGAGATCTCAGAAAGATCGATATCACAGAAGCTGATCGAATCCTTACTAAAATATCTGAGGAACTTTCTGACAAAGCAGACTCTATGCCAGAGCTAAAGGGAAGGTTCGCTGGACTAAGAAAGTACCGGGTAGGTGAATACCGGATCATATTCACAATCCTCAACAATTCAATACTGATCACCAGGATCAGACATAGAAAAGATGTTTACAAAAACTGATCAGATTCTGGCACCCCGTAGTGGACACTTTTCGAATTTTATGAGGGCAGTTAAACCATAGTGACTATTAAGCTAGTAGACACTAATCAAGAATAACAACTCTTTCTGAAGCAGAAAAGTCTCCAGCACGCATAGTACAGAAGTAAATACCTGAAGACAGCCCATCTAGCAGAAAACTACCATAGCTGGCTGGATAATCGTTTTCGATTACACTACACACAATCCTACCGGTAACATCATATATATAAAATGATGCGTGAATGGGTTCAGGTAGATAAAACCTAACCATGGCAATGGTGGAGGGATTGGGAGAAAAAGGGAAAAGGTTAATCTGTGCGTTAATCGGGTCAGTAGTCTCTTCTGTTTGTGTTGGATTCCAGGTGATTGTTACTTCGTTCAACGTAGGGGTAATGTCGCAATCCGAAGTAGTAAGTATCGCGGAATACTGCACATATCTGGTCCCATCTGGAATCACTCCCACTAGAGATCCCGGTGCACTTAGAGTGTCTGACCATCCACCTGGAGGTATCCTATCAACTGCGGCTCGAAGAGTCATCTGCACAGCCGAACCAGTTGGTGTAGATGCTTCCCAATCTATGTATCCCCACTCGCACTCACAATTCGTATCAAAAACACTTGATTCGAAAGACCCAAGGGGAGAGTATTCGTTTAGGTTCCACCATGCAACCCTACTACCGGAGTAGCTTGTACTTATCACATCTGGTAGATCATCACCATCAAGATCCTCACAGTGTACAGAACCAGCCGCTTGGAAGCCCTTCCTAATCAGATGACACTCCCAGATTATCCCGGCTCCATCCACATTTTCCCACCACTCAACCAAGTTAGATTCAAGGGTACAACTTGCAATATCCACGTCTCCATCGTTGTCCAAATCAGCAGGGTAAGCATCAATGTAAGCATCATATTCCGAAGTAACAACATGCTCAGTCCAACCCGGCGAGGAATTCCCATCATTTTCCCACCAACTGAAGCCACTTCCCCACCTTCGGGTCGCAATAACATCAAGGTGACCATCACCATTAACATCAAAAGGAACAACACTGGAAGCTCCTTCAACATCGTTGTCAATTACATGTTCAACCCAGATTAAACCGCTGCCAGTAGTGTTTTCCCACCAGGAAACCATGCCTTCAACATATGCTGCACCAAGAACATCAACGTGGCCATCTCCATTAATATCCCCTGAGTTAACTCTCCTAGCACCGTCGAAAGTTGAACTGATTATGTGCTTGGTCCAGTTGATTCCGGATCCGTTGGTATTCTTCCACCATGATACTTCGTCGGCAATGTAGCCTGCTCCTACCAGGTCCATGTAACCGTCACCATCAATATCTACAGGGAACACTGAATTAGCACCGTCAAAATTATTGCCTGGAGTATACTTAACCCATGCAGTTCCCAAACCGTTGGTGTTTCGCCACCATGATATATTGTCGGAGCTGAATGCTGCAGCCACGATGTCTAGCCAGCCATCGCCATCAATGTCACTAACATGAACTTCACTTGCGCCCGAAAATGAGCCTGCCGGTAGCTGTCTCCAGACCATATTGGTACCAAGTCCATTCTCGTTTTCCCACCAGCATACACTGCCCTGAGATCCGGAATACTGAACCGCCGTCAGGTCATTATCTCCATCACCATCAATATCCCCTGAGTCAATGTAGTTTGGATACAAGTAACTTGAGCTAACACAGTGCTCATTAATGTGCTCAAGGGTAATTCCACCTGGAGAAGTAAGCCAGGCAACATCTGTGTCCCAGAAGAAATCTGTCCCAAGTGAGGTTACGGGTCCAAATATGCCTGGTCCACCTGACCAGTCAGTTTGAACAACACTATCTGCAATACAGGTTGAAGCAATTACAGATAATAACACTATTATAAATAACCACATTTTACGCCCTCCCCTGGAGGATAAGCTTATATAACGCAGTAAGAAAGTCAATACCTCCTAGGCAAAGAAATCTGCTACCCCGTAGTGGATGCTTTCGGAACTATTTCCAAACACAATAGCAGAAAGGGTATAATGGATAAACAAACTACCCTCTGATATAGTTTTCCAGATTCCTGTAGTAGTTCTCGTGTGATCCGATCATTATCAGCTCGAGTGTTCTGGAATCATGCAGCCTGTAAGATAGGAGATACTGTGTGGTGTTTATCTTGAATTTATGAACAAATACACCCTTCAACTCTCCTCGCTTTTCCTGACCAATTTCAGGATTGCCAATGATTCTCCTGATTTCGTCGTCCAACGTTTTCTTACCTTGTTTATGAAATTTTCGCACACTTTTTGCGAACAACCTGGATTGCAGGATTTTCACAGAATGCTATCCGAATTGATACTCGGTGTATTCACCCTGATTCAATTCTTCGATGCCAATAAGGATCTCCTTTATTAACCTGTAGGTAAGATCAGGATTTTCTTCAGCACACTTGCCAATTTTAGCCCAATATTCAATCTGCCCAGTTATTGATCTGTTTTCAACATTACTCACAAGTTTTGCTTCCCGAACAAGATTCTCCGAAACTCTGACTGCAGTAGTCATGCTACACCTCCTTCTGTTGCATACATAGCACAAACCGTTGCATTATGCAATGCTATTGCTAAATGGAATTTCTCAGATGCAGTATGAAAATGACACCCGCACCTGTAGCAAATGCATAAGGAGCTTTCTGTAAGAAGTTCCAGAAGTCGGTTTGCTACCCCATATTGGACACGTTTCGAACTGTACTGGAATAAGTTGCAGTGACTGGAAAAACTTACAGTTTGCACCCCGTATTGGACAGTTTTCGAACTGATATGGGGTCATGACCGAGTAGGTTTCCAGCTGCGGACTCTCTAAGACTAGTGGAGTAGAACTTATTATTTGTTAGGTATCGATCTGTTCATGCTTTATTGGCTATATCTGCTACTCAATGATGACAAAGCTATGGGAGAATTCCAAGCTGTTCGAGGAAATATGCACCAGGTAGAGGCCTGGTGTCAGATCAGAAAAGATAACTTCTCCATATCCAGCTTCCTTGACAAAGCTTTCAGTCCTGACTACCCTCCCCATCAGGTCATAAACATAAAAATCAACTGGAGTAGATTCTTCAAGTACAAATCCGATTGTTGCGAAATACCTTGATGGGTTTTCGAGAGAGCCTAAAACAAATGATCCACTTGGAGATGAGGCCTGGATTCCAGAGTTATTCCAATAAATTGAAATATCATTCACCACAGGAGATACTTCTGCATCAATGGTACAAAGATTAACTCTGTACTGAACAAATCTACTACCGTCATTCAGAATGCCCTGAAGGCTGCACGGCTCCCACAAGCTGTCAGACCAAGCAGTTGGAGTATCAGGCGAATCCATAGACCTGACTTGCAGAGAGATGGTTGTTCCTGCTGGGGTAATTGCATCCCATTCCAGGTTGCCCCAAACTGGATGACACTGAGTGTCAAGAAGAATAGACTCAAGACCTGCAGTTGGGATGTAGTGCTGGACATCCCACCAAGCAATCTTTCCTGAGTACTGCGATCCAGCAATGTCTAAATAGCCATCACCATTTATATCTCCCGAGCATACCATCCCGGCTGATCCAAATGAGTCATCTACATAACTTTTAATCCATTCAGTTCCGCTACCGTCTGAATTGGTCCAAAGGACAACCTGATCAGAGGCACTACTTGCAGCACCGAAAATATCAATGTATCCATCTAAATCAATATCAGCTGCACGTATGTATCTTGCTGCAGAAAAATCATTATCAACGTAGTGCTTCGTCCAGGCTTCACCTGAACCATCCAGGTTTTCCCACCAGAACACATCATCACCAACAGCCCAATCCGATCCTATTATATCCATGAAACCATCTCCATTAATGTCCTTTGCATGAACGGACGATGGGCTGTTAGAAAAAGATTCGGGTAAAGGATGCTCGATCCAACTGGTAGCTGTTCCGTCAACATTCTCCCACCACGTAAACTTTTTTGGTCCGACTTCTACACCAACAATATCCATGAATCCATCACCGTTAATATCCTCGACATAAACAGCAACACCGTACAGAGATGAATCCACAACGTGCTCTGCCCAATTAGTTCCGCTCCCATCCGTATTTTCCCACCAAGTCAATTCTGTCTCCATGGTAGCAGATCCAAAGATGTCAACATCCCCGTCGCCATCTATATCAGCGGCAAAAACAAACACTGCATCTGAGAAATCAGAAACTACAAGGTGCTCCTGCCATGTTGTCCCATCTCCACCGTTCTCCCACCACAACAACTCATCGTCACCATTAGAGGCTCCTAGGATATCCATGAAACCATCACCGTTTACATCAGCAGAATAAATGGATCTAAGCTTACTGCACTGATTGTTTACAACATGCTTCTGCCAGGAGATCCCAACTCCATCGACGTTTTCCCACCAGACAACTTCGTCATACGTGTTGCTACCTCCAAGAACATCCAAAGCTCCATCACCATTAATATCCTCTATATGTATTGGATTACCGAACCCCACTGCTGGGCAAACTGTTTGCTCCACAGGATCAAGTTCTATGATACCAGGTGATCTCCAGGAAACATCAGTATCAACATAGAAGTCGCTCGCCCAATAACTCTGTGGTTCCCAGAAGTGAGGTCCCCCACTCCAGTCAGTTTGAGTCTCGAAGTCAGCTAGTGCCAACGACAGAGGTAACATCAAAGAGACCAATGCAACTCGCACAACACCACCTCCCGTTACGTATAACACTACTATAATAACAAATTGCTCGAAAAGTGATACTAAACAGAACACTCCTACTTCCACGAAACAATCTGTAATCCCAAATCATGCTTCAGTAATTGCTTGAAAAAGTATTAAAGCGTGGCAATTCGCCAAATACTGAATGCTTATGGATCAGGCAGAAGCAATTCAACTGCTCCGCAAAAGAAGTTCAACTTGGCACCCCGTAGTGGAATCGAACCTCACCCAACCTGAGTAAGTAACCAGAGGATAGAATAACATCTGGTTATGAGCAGAGGCTGGTAGCACTGTTGATTTCCCGAAACTATATTAGCCTCTATGTTTGAAAGAATACTAACATGGCTATTGGAAATAAGGGGTGTCGTAAGCATCCATCCTGTGTTTGGTGTGGGAATCCTTCTGGTGGGCAGTTTCTTTCTTGGAAGACTGGCACTGAAAGTCGGGATTCCTGCTATTACAGGCTTCATCATAGCTGGCATGATCCTGGGACCGTCTCTCACAGGCTTGGTTCACTCAGATCTACACGATGAACTCGGGGCAATAACCGAAGTTGCTCTTGCGTGTATTGCTCTTGTTATCGGCAGTGAGTTCAGCCTGGCCAAGCTACGCCGTACCGGCAGGGCTGTCGTAATAATAACATTAGTGCAGATGTTCCTCTCCTTCGGGGCTGTTACTGCGGTACTGTGGCTTACAGGACTCATGCCTCTTGCGGCTGCCGCACTGCTTGGCGCCGTAGCCTCTGCCACAGCACCGGCTGCAACTGTGGCAATAGTTCGTGACCTGAAGGCACGGGGACCATTTGTGGATCATCTTTACGGTGTTGTGGCTCTTGATGACGCTGGAAGCGTACTTCTTTTCAGTATTGTCGCAGCCTTTGCAGGTGCAAGTTTCGGCGGAGGAGAAACCGGCATTCTGCACTCTGTCATGCACGCAGTTCGTGAGATAGGAGGCTCTTTGCTCCTGGGTGCTGTGATCGGATGGCTGATACACATTTCCACATCGGGTCAAGGACGCACCAATGAAGTTTACATAGTAAGCCTGGGGCTGATATTCCTGCTCACTGCAGTGGCAACCACATTCGGGCTTTCAGCTCTCCTGGCAGGAATGACAGCAGGTGCAGTTCTGGCAAACATGGGCAGAGGCGCTTTCAGAGTTATCTCCTCCCTGGAACAACTCTCTCCTCCCCTCTATGCCACCTTCTTTGCCATAGCTGGTACTGAGCTGAGTTTCAGCATTTTCTCAACAAGCCGTGTTCTTCTCATGGGTACTCTCTTCATTTTAGCCAGGGCTATTGGCAAATACTACGGAGTATGGGGTGGCGCCAGGATGGCAGGCTCCAACCCTCTGATACGCAAATACCTTGGTCTTGCAATGCTTCCACAGGCCGGCGTTGCCATAGGTCTAGCCCTCTACATCCAGGCTGCTCCTTTCTTCGCAGGACACGAAGAACTTGCTTCAACCATGGTGAGTATCGTACTTATGGGTGTTTTTGTTAACGAACTTGCCGGTCCTCCAATATCAAAGTATGCCGTTGTACGCGGCGCAACCCTTTGAGGTAAGACCATGAAAATATCTTCCATACTGGACATATCAGGATGCAAGAACAAACTCTCCATTTCGAGTAAGGAAGAAACACTGCGAACCATGGCAGAACTTCTTTCGAAAAACAAAGCATCTGGCAGCGAAACAAGTGAATCTCTTCTTGCTGGAATGCTTCAGCGGGAAGATCTGGGATCTACCGGTATGGGAAACGGTGTAGCCATACCCCACTGCAGGCTTGAGGGAATGAAAAGCTTCACACTTGCCCTCACCGTCTGTGACAAGGGCATTCCATGGGAATCGATTGATGGACGCAGTGTACATATCATCTGTGCCATCGCCGGTCCTGTGGACGGAACAAACGAGCACTTGAGGCTGCTTGCAGGTGCTGCTAGAGTCTTGAGCAACAGCAAAGCAAGATATGAACTGCTTAACAGCAAAACCGACTTTGCCATGAGGGAGACATTTCTCTACCACCTTTCACCTGTGACCTCCAGCTACAGCAAAAAAAGCAGAAAAAAGCTTTTGCTGATGGTTCTTCAGGAGGAAAAGGCATATAATGACATTATGGAATTATTCCTGGAAATTGGTGTAAAGGGGGCGGTGACCATCAATTCTGACATGATGGGTCCAATGCTTTCAAATATTCCAATATTCGCTGGATTCCTGGATGTTCTCGGGCGCAGCAGACCGGAACCAAAGCTATTGATTACACTAATCCCTGAGGAGGAAGTAGACAACACAGTTGCCGCCGTGGAAGAGATCACAGGAGACCTGGATAATCACCGTGGAGCCTGTATAATCATATTAGATGCTGCATCAATCAGGGGTAGTCTTGAGACTTTGTGAAAGGATGGGAAATGAGCGATCTTTCAAACAAAATGAATGAGCTTTTCGGCAGGATCGAGCGTAACAACAATTGGAGACAGAGACAGTGCATCAACCTGATCCCCAGTGAAAATACACCAAGCCCTCTTGTGAAGATATGCGAGATCTGCGACCCTGCAGGAAGATATGCGGAACACAGAACCATGAAAGGTAATGAAGTCTACTTCTATCATGGTACCGATTTCATAAAAGAGATAGAGATAGAGGCCCAGGAGGCTCTCTGCGAATACTTCGACTGCAAAGAAGCTGAGCTTCGCCCGGTTAGCGGACAGATGTCCAACGAGATCGTATTCAAGGCTGTTACCAAATTCGTGAACAGAAAATCACCTGAAGGCACATTCAGAAAACTCCGCACTGTAATGAACAACGATCTGGGTAAAGGCGGACACCTGTCCAGCCAGCCAATGGGTGCGCTATTCAACTACGTTGAGATCAATCCCGCCACAGGGAAAGAGAACTGTGTGAATTTTCCGGTGATGGCAGATAATCCATACAGGATCGATGAAGACAAAATGATCGAACTTCTTGATGAGCACAAACCTGAACTGGTGGTCTTCGGTAAAAGCATGTTCCTCTACCCGGAGCCTGTAAAGAAGTTTACCGATCACATTAAGGACTGGGAGAACAGGCCTGTTGTCATGTACGACATGGCACATGTATTCGGCCTGTACGGTGCATTCCAGGCTCCTCTTGCTGAGGGCGCTGATATTATCACCGGCTCCACCCATAAGACCTTTTTCGGTCCTCAGAGGGGTGCTATTGTCAGCAATATGGCAAAGAAAACTCACTTCAGAAAACTCTGGCTGGACATAAAGAGCAGAGCTTTCCCCGGTTCAACATCCAACCACCATCTGGCAACTCTTCTGGGGCTGCTGGTGGCAACTCATGAAATGAACGCCTTCAAAGACGAGTATCAGAAGAAAGTTCTCTCTAACGCCAGGGCCTTTGCAAAACAGCTTGCGGATAACGGCCTGAAAGTTGAAGGTGACTCTGCGGACGGCTATACCCACACCCACCAGGTTGTGCTTCGTGTGATCGACCATGGAGATGGCGCCACTATCGCGGACAGACTGCAGGAGAATAACATTGTTGTTAACTACCAGGCACTGCCTGATGATGAGACCTTCCTCACCTCCAGCGGCATCCGTACCGGTGTAAGCGAAATGACCAGATACGGCATGAACGAAGAAGATTTCGGTGAGCTTGCCCAGCTGATGGCCAGGGTTATCATCAGAAATGAGAATGTAGCTGAAGAAGTTACAGCGTTCAGACAGAAGTTCATGAGTATGAGATACACTCTTCCCCTTAAGGAAAGCATTGAACTTGCTTCAAAGGCAATGGCAAGCTCCTTCCCTACCAATGATTATGTAAATATGTTTGCAGAGAACCTGACAAGCCTTGGAAGGTAAGTATCCAGTATCTTTAAAGAAAGGAAATAGAAAATGACTGCTGTACTGTTAATGATCCTGACAAGTTTTTCACCTGGGAGTGGTGACAAAGGTCTCGGTTTGATACTTGGAAACCCCACAGGTCTTTCATTCAAATACTTCACAAGTTCAACCACTGCAATTGACGCAGCGGCTGCATGGAGTTTCTCCGATGAATGGATGATGATCCACGGGGATTACCTCTGGCACAGCTTCGGAGCTATTGATGTTTCAAAAGGGCAGCTTCCTGTTTACTACGGGCTGGGAGGCTGGATAGCCTTCGGTGATGATGTTGTGGCTGGTGGCAGGATACCTGTGGGCCTTGAATACCTCTTTGCCAATCAGAATATCGACATTTTTCTGGAGGTGGCTGCAGGCATCTCGGTGATACCTGATTCTGACTTTTACATTGACGCTGCACTGGGGGCGAGGTTCTTTTTCTAACTACTGGAACCCGTGCTCCATATAGAAGTCAACCGTTTGCCTGAGCCCCTCTTCAAATGAAACTACCGGCTCATAGCCAAGATATTTTTTTGCCCTTTCAATGGAAGCCATTGAGTGCTTTACATCGCCTGACCTGTCCTGTCCATGGACAGGTTTCAGGTCGGGTCGTCCTGTAAGTATCCCTATCTGTTCAGCAAGGTGATTCACTGTAACGGAACCGTGGCACGCAACATTGAATACCTTTCCCGGAGCATCCGGCGCATCTGCAGCTAAAAGATTACCGTGGACAACATTGGCTATATAGGTAAAATCTCTGCTCTGCTCTCCATCGCCGTTGATCGTTGGTGCTCTTCCCTCAGAATAGGCTTTAATAAAGAGAGGAATTACCGCTGAATACGGGCTGTCGGGGTCCTGCCAGGGGCCAAAAACATTGAAGTAGCGTATTGCAACTGTTTCAAGACCGTAGATCTGGTGAAACACCTGGTAGTATTTCTCACCGGCAAGTTTGCTTACTGCGTATGGCGAAAGAGGTCTTACATGAAGCTCTTCACTTTTAACACTCTCGGGCGCATTTCCATAAATTGAGGATGATGAGGCAAATGTAAGCCTTCTTACTCCCCTCTCCAGAGCAGCGTGCAGTACATTCAGCGTTCCGGTAACATTTACTTCGTTGCTGGTAAGCGGGTCGGCAATGGACCTTGGAACCGAGGGCAAAGCGCCCTGGTGGTAGACAACCTCTACATTCTTCATGGCTTCACTGACTATATGGTAGCTTCTGATGTCTCCTTCAATAATGTCAATATCATTCTTGATATCCAGAAGGTTGGCTCTGTGCCCGGTTGAGAAATTATCCAGTATTCTCACAGGCTTTCCCCTCTTAAGAAGCTCTCTGGCTATGTTGCTTCCTATGAAACCCGCTCCCCCGGTAACAAGATGAATGCTCATTGATTTCCTCTCACTATTTAAGTGGCAGTCTGGAATGGTTTGCCAGAAGACGAACCGCTTCTTCTGCCCTTTTATATCGTATTTCCGGTTTTACAGCCTCGTCGATCCACCCCATATACTGCTTTCTGTAAGAGGGGGCAAGCTCGGAAAAGAACATGGCTGCTTCCGGATTGTTATCCAGCTCCTCTTCCAGTTCAGAAGGCATTTCAACCGGCTTAGATCTCAAGTACCATGCACCGTTCTCACGAGCAGTTTTAACAGCATCCATTCCCGGATCAGTCATCTCTCCGGAGCGGATCATCTCAATGGCTCTTTCCCTGTTAAGGGCCGACCAGTTGCTTTTTCCTATTCTGGGGGTAAATTTTCTCGCATAACTGTCCTTGTCTATGGATTTGATAATACTGTCGATCCATCCAAAACATATAGCAGCCTCAACTGATGATTCGTAGTCTATACACTGCTTTCCAGTGTGCCTTTTCCAGAAAATCAACCAGATCTCCGATGCAGTATCGTGATGTTCCTCCAGCCACTTTCGCCACTGCTCCGCGGTTGCCGCTTCAAGCGTCTTCATTCTCTTCTCCTCTGCTGAAGCTCCACAATAACAAAAGGCTCCAGCGGATGCCAGAGCCTTTTGGATTTAATGTATTAACTACCAGAAGAATTGAATTCTCTTCCTCAGAGAAACTTCAACCTGTGAGCGGTTCCAGTCTGTTGGTCTTGCTATCTTCTCATCAGGGCAGACCAGAGAACCGATATAACTGGCATCATCGTAAACCCTGCTGATCTGAGCGGCAATCTCAGCAATATCACCGTCTGAAGCCACTCCGTTTGATGTTGCCTTGTAGAACTGAACCGTTACTCTAATGGGAAATCTATCATCTCGGACAATTGGAAGTCCATCTATTTCTCTGAACAGCCCCTCAAGCTCACCGTGGCCAATAACCGCAACCTCAACATCAGAGTCCATGCTGGCAGTCTCACAATCTGAAACACATCCGGAAACCATGGCTTCACCGCATTCAAAAAAGAGATCACGTCTCTCCTTCTGTCTCAGTGGTATTTGAATAAGCATGACCATGTTGAGACCTTCTTCCCCTGCTGCTTCCATGTGCTCACCCATGAGCTCGCTGAGGTTTTCGGGATCCTCAAGAAAGTCAGAGATTCTGGAGCCTGTCAAACTCGCTCTTTCTCCATCTTCGTTGAAATAGAGCCTCTGTCCCCAGGAGTAATAGTCTGCGTTGTATTCAGAACTGTTGTCTATGATGGTTGCACTTGTTCCCTCACGGGTAGCCAGAATGGCCAGAACTCCGGGACTTCCCTCGTAGCTCTGATAGTTGTAGAGAACCGGGTTGAATGTTGCTATTCCATCTTCTTCTATAGGAAGAAACACCGCCTGGGCACTCACAAGAACCACACTGTCTCTGGGCGCAAGAAGACTGTTCACCCTGCCGCCCCAGCTGTCTCCATCGTGAAGATGATCTCTGATGTTATCAACGTAATCAGTAAGGCTGACAGGTTCAAGGTCATCCCCGCTTTCATTGCCGGTCAACAGGTAGAACTCTTCAGGATCCATGTCAGCTGTGATGTCATGAAAATTGGGGAATCTGATAACAGGCATACAGGTAAGCGTTTCAGAGCCTCTGCTGCCGTGATGAACCTGTATTGTCATATCAGAGATGTTAGGCCCCCAGCATGAACCGTTGTATCGACCGGTATCCTCCCAGGTAACATTCACGATATCAAGACCATAGTTTGATGCAACATCAATGATCTTGTTGTTCCACACCATACCCGCCACATTTGTGACCGCGGTTTCGAAAGATGCAGATGCAACTGTTACCGCCACCGCTGTAAGTAATACTACTGCTGTTGTTCTCATCACTGCTCCCTGCTTTTAAGTGTTTACGGCGATGGTACACAAACAGTAGAAGATCTATTCCATTAAAAGAATTCCGCAGCTGACAGTGGAACGCAGTGCAAAGAGAACTGCCGAGAAGCAGAGAGAAAGTTAGCCGTTTTTTCTTTTAACTGCTATCAAAATGAAGTAGACAATTGAAGAGACAAGAATGATCACAGGCCCTGCTGGAAGGTCAAGCCACCAGGCAAGACAAAGACCTGCGACACTGAATAGTAAACTTAGCAGGGAAGCCAGGATCATCATCTTCCGGAGAGAGTTGCTGAACCTGTCAGCAATTGCCGGGGGTATTGTTAAAAGAGCTATGACCATTATCAACCCGGTGACCTTCATGAGCACAATGGTTGTGAGGGCTGCCATTACCAGGAACAACCCTCTCACGAACCAGACAGGCACTCCCTGGATCCGGGTGAATTCAAGGTCAAAGGAAATGCCCAGGAATTCTTTGTAGAACAGGGCAACGGAGCCGATAACAACCACATCCAATGCACCGGTAAGAACAATATCTGTTGCGGATACGGCCATAAGGCTTCCGAAGAGCCAGCTCATCAGATCAGAGGAGTATGTCCCTGACAGTTTGATGAACACCAGGCCGGCAGCCATTCCCGTGGCCCATAGTGCTGCCATTGCAGTGTCCGACCCAAGTTTGTTCCTCTCGGAAAGAGCGCCAATACTCAGTGCCGAACCTACAGCAAAAACAGTGGCGCCTATCATTGGATGAACCCCAATAAGGTAGGCAAGGCCAAGCCCTCCGAAGGATGCATGAGCAATACTGCCGGTGAAAGATGACATCCTGTTCACAGTAATAAGGCTGCCCACCACTCCGCAGGATATGGAAGCCAGAGCAACAAGGACAAATGCATTCTGCATGAATGTATAGCTGAGTATCTCAGTCATGTCCTGAATCCCTCCTGTGTCCAAGAACCCTGTGAGGAACTCCGTGGGTGATAAGCTCGAATGGACATCCATAGGCTCTGGTTACATCATCTTCATCGATGGTTTCACCGTGGCTTACAAGATGTCTGTTGATACAGGCAATGCTTTTCACATGTGATGATACCGCACCGACATCGTGAGTAACAAGCACAACTGCCATCTTGCTGTTCAACTGTGAAAGAAGATTGTAGAAGTTCTGTTGTGTTTCCACATCAACACTGGCCAGGGGCTCATCAAGCAGCAGCAGATCCGGTTCACCTGCCAGTGCCCTGGCAATAAGAACTCTCTGTTTCTGCCCACCTGAAAGCTGATCCATCCTCTTCTCCGCAAGCTGCTGCACTCCCAGCAGATCAAGTTCCTTCAAAGCGATTGTTCTGTCACGGCTACTGTACTTTCTAAAAAGACCGGATGCACTCAAACGCCCCATAAGAACAACATCCACAACGGAAACAGGAAATGTTCTTGATGGAATGACCTGTGGTACATATCCGATCTTTTTTCTTGAATGTGCCGGCTCCTCACCAAAGACTTTCACAGTTCCTGCAAAAGGAGTAAGCAGACCCAGAACGACCTTTAGAAGTGTGGTCTTCCCTCCACCATTGGGTCCGATTATGGCTATGAAATCATTCTTCTCAACCGTAAGATCGACATCCTCAATGGCTGGATGGTGGCTGTTGTATCCAGCGGTAACATTCCGGAGCTCAATTAAACCCATGATTACTCCAACGCAGTTGCAAGTTCATCTGCAACATACATAAGATTTTCAGCCCAGTTCAATGCAAGAGGATCTATGAATAGTACAGTGGCACCCAGCTCATGTGCAATGGTTTCAGCAGATGATTCGCTGAATTGGGGTGAAACAAAAATAACTTTCACTGAGGAGCGTTCTCCGAAATCCACCAGGCGAGCCAGTTCCCCGGGAGAAGGTTCACTGCCTGAGATCTCAATGGGAACCTGAACCAGCTCGAACTCATCAGCGAAGTATCCCCATGCAGGGTGGAAAACCATGAAGCCCTCTCCTGCATGCACATCAAGTAGAAGATGAAGGTCTTCCCGGAGCTCGTCTATTTCCTCCATGAACCGGGCAAGATTAGCCGAATACAGTTCACAGTTGTCGGGGTCGATCTCACACAAAGCGTCGCAAACTGCAAGTGCCTGCAATTTTACCAGCTCCGGTGACAGCCAGACATGCGGATCAGAACTGCCATGGTCATGCTCTTCATTCTCTCCAGGAATACCGTATCTTCCGATTGGAAGCCTTTGAACACCCTCTATGGTCCCTGCAATGCTGAGATGTTTATTCAGAGACAGGAAATCAGGTATCCATGCAGCTTCCATCTGCAGACCGATCGTAAACCATACATCAGCAGAACTTACCATTCTCATATCAGATGGAGAAGGTTCGTAAGTTGCAGGGTTTGCCCCTGGAGGGATCAACACTGAGACTTGGACCAGGTCACCGGCGATCTTTTCAACAAAGTATTTCTGCGGAACAACGCTTACCAGAACTGAGATCCCGCTACGATCAATTTGATCGATCTGCTGAGAGCAGGCGAGCAATAGTAACATCACAAATGCTGCTATGATCTTCTGCATTTGAGACATTTCCCTTCCAGTAAGAAATCTGCAGACTTCACCCTGACTCCGTATTCCCTCTCCAGAGTTTCAAGAAATGCACTGGGCAGATTTTTTCTCACTGCGATGATCCCGCCGCAGTCAACACAGCAGAAGTGACCATGGTCCGGATAGAATGCACTGGTGCACCGGTACTGAACTACCCCTTCCGCTCCGACACTGTGTCTAAGAAAACCCTTATCCACAAGTGAATCAAGAGATCTGTATACAGTTGAAGCATCAGGAGTTGAAGTTAGTTCTTCCATAACATCCCTGGCGGAAAGACCACAGCCTCCATCAAGAAACAAATCAACTATCTCTTTCTTGATCTTCGTCATCCGCAAACCGGACCGCCTGAGAAGATCGTAAGCGTCTTTTCTTTTCACCATGCTCCTTATCGCAAACTCTTTGCAGTAAGATAGCACAATACAGAAAATTTGCAAGCAAAAAATAGATACATAAATGCAGACTGTATTTCGTCTTGATAAAAATACTGATACTCCGCATATTCAGGGTTCAAACGAATTGGAGAATTTGAATGGAATTTAATAACAGTTCGCGTTTTTGTAAGGATATCAGCTCCGCCATGATCCTGATTAGAAACGCCCTGGGAGATATACTGTATTCGCTGAATGTATCTCTCGATAATCCCAAGGATGTCTATAAGATCCTGAAGATCGACAAAAAACTCGGCTGGAAGATCTACAATGTCATGTGCGAGGTTGACCCTTTCATCTCTGCTCAGTATGTGCCTGGCAAAGCTGCGTGTATGAGTTTTATTAAACGCTGTAAAAAGCTGGGAACACGGGAAGAACTCCTCCGGAGAGTAGAAGAAGTCTGTGGGCAATTCAACATGATGGTTGAAAAACACTCGGACAGCAGGAATGGGTTTAATCTGATGATGCTTTCGTTTTCTGAGAAGGGCAGATCCAAAGCCTACCAGTCTCAGCAAAAAGCGGCCTTCACAGCATTAAGCCATCTTCTGGGAGTACACGCGGACACACAGCTTGCAACGTGGATCCTCTCCCCTTCAGACAGCAAAGCAGGTAACGATGAACCAAGTGTCGATATTGCAAATATTACTGGCTTTGTTGATTTTCAAAGGAACAGGCCGAATGTGCCCTGGCTTCTTGAATGGGCCTTCTTCTCCAGTGATGACAAATACACAGGAACTCAGATAAAGACCCTGCCTCTGGAAAATGAGGAGCGGGACCGGGAAAATCCCATGAAGGTGCCTTTTTACTACAGCTTCTGTTCTGAACCACTTCCAAGAGT
>JAGLDY010000110.1 GCA_023145375.1 Candidatus Sabulitectum sp.
AGTGGCCCAGCTGCCCATAAGGAAATAGAGATTCAGTAGATGCAGGCGTCCAGCAATGCCTGAGCTTCAGCAAGCAGATCAGGTGAAGCCTTTTCAATAAATTTAACATTCCTGGCACGAAAATCTATTGATTTGATCTGTTCCACCATAAGGAAGCCGGTTACTTCTTCTGCATGAACGGGCAGGTGAAAAGGATAATTCCGGAATGTCCTGGTCAGAGGGCAAACAAATGCCAACCCTGTTTTCTGATTGAATAAAGTTCTGCTGACAACCAGTGCCGGGCGACGCCCCTTCTGCTCATGACCTGATTGAGGGTCAAAAGATACTACAACAAAATCTCCCTGCTTGGGTGTGTAGGCAGCCATCTACCACTCCTCATTGCCTTCAGGTTTTCCCCAGTCTGTTTCTTTGACTCTGTATTCTGCAGGAATTTCAGCAACAAGATTCTCTATACAGTACTTTCCCCTGATTCTCCTCACGGGAGTAATTAGAATAGTTCCGTCATCCACTCTGATACTGACTTCATCTTCCACAGCAAGATCGGCTTCTTCCAGTATGCTCTTAGGTAATCTTAAACCCTGGCTGTTTCCCCACTTCTGCACTTTGGTATACACAATTTGCCTCCCTCAAATACACTTGTATAGCCGTTGTATAGCCCAATATCTCATGAATGTCAATAATCGTACTTCCTGATATATTGCTATTCTGGTAGAAACACCGTCAATAAAAGAGGGGTCAATTTGTACAGTCTGTTGTTAATTTCGCTTACAGCCTTACCAGTCACTGGTGGCAACATCATTGATGTTTTTTACAAAGAGATGCCTCCGTCTCTGCAGACACTTGAAAAAACAAATACAGTTCTTGCCGAGTTTGCAAATGAATATAAAGTCGAATACCACCTGATCACAGACACCGCTTCTTCAGAGCTGATCCAGCAGTACAACCTGCCTGGTACTCATTTTCCTTTCGCTATCGCTGTCAATGGGAAATACTCTGCGACGATCAACGACGAAACAATCTACTTCGTTCACTTCCCTCTGTTCATGCATGGCATAGGTAGACATGAGGGTAACTGGTCAATGGAACAGCTGAAGCAGGTTCTCGCTGATAGATCACTTTTAACAGATGAGAACACACTGCCTGTTCTGGACGAATCAGAAGAGACAACTGAATGCCCTGGAGAAGAGTAGGAACTACTCGACTATCTGGTTCCTCTGTATCTCTCTGCGCCCTTTGTCCAGTAAAAGAGTAACTACAGGAGAATGCAGCGGTATCTCTGTTCTCAGAGTGTCCTCCCACAGAGGTGTGTACATTTCAAGGTAGACAATATCCTCAAAAGCATCCCTCAGGGAGTATCGGGCAACTTCAGAAAGTGCCGAAAGATCCTCCGGAAAGATCTCCACCGGTACTGAACCCCAGCTGTCTCTGTATACTAGAGCCCCTTCATAGTATTCAAGACTCTCAGTCTCACTGCGAACTACAAAATATGTACTGTCGCTTCCCAGGCAGACCCAGATGTTCAGCATGTAGTCATTCCACTCATCTCTGTACTGCTCTTTTCTTTCATCCAGCACACATCCCAGAGATTCAAGAAGTATTCCAGTCTCCAGATCTCTGTAACCCACAGGAAACGGTTCGCCAATGTAGACCAGATTCAGCCTTCCCTGGACGTAAGCATCCATAGCAGCAGCCTCGCCTGGAGGTGTGATGATCGAAGACAGAAAAGGGATCACCGACGACATAAGAAAAAGTATAAGCATGATTTCTCCCTTCTGCTGTACTATACAATGAAAGGGAAAGCAAAATTCCAAACTGCTCTGAAAACAGCAAAAGCAGCCCCTTGCAGTGAAAAGTCTTGATTTGTCTTAAGTGTTATGGTAGTATTACTTGACGACTTGCTTTCTGTTGACTTTTGTCTCCGCAGTAAACTATTCGCTGGCTGGCCGGTAAGAAATGGATAACAGTGAACACAGATACCACCGTTTATTCAAAACTGATAAAGGATTGCTTCTGGGAATATGATGTTACAGAGGATTACATAAAAAAAATAGTTCAATCTGATCATTACAAGCTGAAACAGATTCTGTTTTCAAAGATCATTTACAACTCAACTGATAAAGCCAGAACACTACAGGCTTTGTTCAGCACAACACTACTTCAAAAACTTCTTTCTGATTTCAAATCAAGCTATAATCACAAATACATTGACAGGTATGTACTGATGCTGAAAAACATTCTCTTGGGAGAGAACAACCGGATTGAAAGTTTAGAATGGAAAATACGATAGATTATAGACAGCTCTACGCATTACAAGACAAGGTGCTGGCAGTTGTGTTTGCTCTGAATAACAGTTTTTACTTAACCGGCGGCACTGCTTTACATCGTTTTCATTACAATGGAAGATTCTCCAATGATTTGGACTTATTCACAAGCAGCGATCTCCTGTTTGGCGAATCGATCAACGAGATTCTTGATCGGCTGGAAGAGAAATTCATTCTGAACCATTCGGTAAGAGCCAGAGATTTTCACAGGGTTCTTGTTGACAATTCGTTACAACTGGATTTTGTAAATGACAGCGTTTACCGATATGGCAAAAGTGACGTATTTGACGGCATCAGAGTTGACAA
>JAGLDY010000111.1 GCA_023145375.1 Candidatus Sabulitectum sp.
GACCTTTCATGGATGTGCTTGACGGTTCTCTTACCGGAGCACCTTCCAGTGGTTCCAGTTATGTGAACAGACTGCACTTTGAGAGAAATCAGGCTCTCAATTACAACATGGGCGTTTTCGATGATATCTTTGTCTGGGACAGGTTTTCCTCCTCCAGTTTCACAACGGCGTATTACAATTTCACCTCTCCAGGCACTACAGGTAACGGAAGCATCAGGATAAATCTTGCTCTCTTTGGAAGCTCAAATCTTCTCTTCACTGCCACGGTGAATGGAGCCGTCGTGGCGGATACCGTCAAGGTGAGTTCAGGGTTACTTCTCTGGGAGTTTCCAGTAAGCGGTCTTCTATCCAGTGGTAACCAGCTTATTATCAGGATAGAGCAGCTTTCCAGTGCTAATTCTGTATTTACAGTTTACCTGGACTGGTTCGAGGTTTTTCCCGAGACCGGTTTCAGAAGCTGGTCTTCCCAGTGTCAGGTTCCACTCGACAGCAGTTTCCCCGGTGGAGAAAGAAGAAGCATTTCCTGGGCCCAGAACCTTGGCGATGATTCCTTTGTCTGTATCGCTCTCAGTGATACTGCTGTTGCACAGATAGCCATTCCCGGAGGGAAGGACTTTGAAGTCCCCATGCCTGTGGGCTGGAATGAGTCTGTTATGTGGGTTGTTCCAGGTGGAGACTTCAAAGAACCTGTGACTGTCTCATCTGCCAGTCCAGGCAGAATACTGGAAACTCTCAGTTCAGGAAACACAGTGTACATCTATCCCGATGAGTACGCAGCAGACATGCCCCTGTTCACCAGGGGAAGAGCCGATGTTGTTTTTCTGAGCCTCGCCGAGATATATGACGAGTTCAACGGAGGCGTTCGTGACCCGGGAGCCATAAGAGCTTTCTTTTCTCACACACTCAAAGGATGGAGCGAGCCTCCTGATCAGCTGGTGCTAGTGGGAACAGGACATTACGACCCCAGAGGTTTTACAACTTCAAAACCCTGCCCCATGGATGTGATCACATATCGTTTTTATGGAGGTTTGCCCATCTGCAGCGATTTTCTTTTCACTGTTGTGGACGGTAATTATTTTCCTCAGGCGGCTGTCAGCCGTATAGCAGTTGACAGCAGAGCCGAACTTCAGCTGATCGCCCAGCGTTCCAGCGAGTACAGCGACCCTTCCCAGGAAAGTGGTACATGGCAGTCTGTTGTTCTTGGCGCCGCGGATGATGAGAAGGGTCGCAATAATGATGAAACAATGCACACCAATGACGCAGAAGAGATCATGGTTGATTTTGTTCCCCGCAGGTTCATTCCGCTTAGACACTATCTCATCAACTGGGACTGGAACAGCAACTGGAAGAAACCCGAAGCCCGTCAGGCTTACATAGAAACCTGGAGTAAAGGGGCTCTTGTCTCGTTCTATTTAGGTCACGGCAGTTTTGACCAGATCGCCGATGAGGGTCTGCTGTTCATAGAGGATGTGGATCTGCTCTCATGCGGTCCCAGACTTCCCTATTCGTTCTTCGGCTCCTGCGATGTGGGTGTTTTTCAGAACCCTTCTCATGCCTGCATGGCACAGAGGGTCACCGTTGCTGCAGCTGGCGGGGCCATTGTATCCAGCGGAGCAAGCTGCAGTAGCGGTTCAGCGGCAAATGCCAGCTATTTAGCCATGATATTTAACCACCTGCTTTCTGAAATGCAGTACTCCATTGGAGAGTGTCAGTGGTTTGGACTGGTTGACGGCGGCTTCAATTCCAATGACAAGCCGTACATAATTTTCGGAGACGGTTCCCTTCATCTGGCATTGCCTGATTCAGGATTCTCCATTACCGACCCCGAGATGTTTACCTCAGAACTCTGCGAGGTACAGGGGGATCTGAACAGAAGCGGCCTTGTAATGCTCACTGCCTGGGAATCAGCTGTACCGGACTCTTACTACACCTACCAGTCCGGAACACTGATCGAGTATCTGTCTACACCTGGCGTTTTCTACAGAGGTCTTGCAGAGGCGTCTCCCGGTTTTACAGCGGAGATGTTCGTTCCCTCTTTCGCCCAGACTGGCGAACGGGGCCGTGTGAGGTATTTCG
>JAGLDY010000112.1 GCA_023145375.1 Candidatus Sabulitectum sp.
CGAAATACCTCACACGGCCCCGTTCCCCGGTCTGGGCGAAAGAGGGAACGAACATATCGGCTGCAAAACCGGGAGACGCCTCTGCGAGACCTCTGTAGAATAATCCAGGTGTTGACAGATGCTCAATAAGATAACTGTGGTTGTGTGTGTAGTAAGAGTCCGGTACAGCAGATTCCCAGGCGGTGAGCAATACAAGACCATTTCTGTTCAACTCCCCCTGTATCTCGCATAGCTCTGATGTGAACATATCCGGATCAGTAATGGAGAATCCTGAATCAGGCAATGCCAGATGAAGGGAACCGTCCCCGAAAATTATGTACGGCTTGTCATTGGAATTAAAACCGCCGTCAACCAGTCCAAGCCACTGACACTCTCCAATGGAGTACTGCATTTCAGAAAGCAGGTGGTTAAATATCCTGGTAAGATAACTGGCATTCGGTCCGCCAAAACTGCTGCAGCTTGCTCCACTGGATACAATTGCCCCGCCAGCTGCAGCAACGGTGACCCTCTGTGCCATGCAGGCATGAGAAGGGTTCTGAAAAACACCCACATCGCAGGAGCCGAAGAACGAATAGGGAAGTCTGGGGCCGCAAGAAAGCAGGTCCACATCCTCAATGAACAACAGCCCCTCATCGGCGATTTGATCAAAACTTCCATGACCGAGAAAAAACGAGACGAGAGCCCCTTTACTCCAGGTTTCTATGTAAGCCTGACGGGCTTCGGGTTTCTTCCAGTTGCTGTTCCAGTCCCAGTTGATGAGGTAGTGTCTAAGGGGGATAAATCTGTCTGGAACAACGCCCGCCATGATCGTTTCAGTATCTGCGGTATGTTGTGTTTCATCAGCAGAAGGATTCTTGGGTGACCTTTCATCATCCGCAGCACCAAGAACTACAGACTGCCATGTACCACTCTCCTGGGCAGGGTCGCTGTACTCGCTGGAACGCTGGGCGATCAGCTGAAGTTCAGCTCTGCTGTCAACTGCTATACGGCTGACAGCTGCCTGAGGAAGTGAGCCATCCCGGGGAACTGAGTAAAGAAAATCGCTGCAGACAGGCAAACCTCCATAAAAACGATATGTGATCACATCCATGGGGCAGGGTTTTGAAGTTGTGAAACCCCTGGGATCGTAGTGTCCTGTCCCAACAAGCACCAGCTGATCAGGAGGCTCGCTCCATCCTTTGAGTGTGTGAGAAAAGAAAGCTCTTATGGCTCCCGGGTCACGAACGCCTCCGTTGAACTCGTCATATATCTCGGTGAGGCTCAGAAAAACAACATCGGTTCTTCCCCTGGTGAACAGGGGCATGTCTGCTGCGTACTCATCAGGGTAGATGTACACTGTGTTTCCTGAACTGAGAGTTTCCAGTATTCTGCCTGGACTGGCAGATGAGACAGTCACAGGTTCTTTGAAGTCTCCACCTGGAACAACCCACATAACAGACTCATTCCAGCCCACAGGCATGGGGACTTCAAAGTCCTTCCCTCCGGGAATGGCTATCTGTGCAACAGCAGTATCACTGAGAGCGATACAGACAAAGGAATCATCGCCAAGGTTCTGGGCCCAGGAAATGCTTCTTCTTTCTCCACCGGGGAAACTGCTGTCGAGGGGAACCTGACACTGGGAAGACCAGCTTCTGAAACCGGTTTCAGGGAAAACCTCGAACCAGTCAAAGTAGACCACAAAGACCGTCCGTGTTGATGATACATCCTCTATTCTCAGAGCAAGGGAATTACCGCTGTTCTTTAGACCGGTAACAGGAAACTCCCAGAGCAGTGATCCTGTGCCAATCCTGGTGGTATCACCCATGACAGCTCCGTTCACTGTAGCAGTGAAGAGGAGTTTGGAGCCAGTCTCAATATCAAGATTTATCCTGATGCTTCCTTCACCTGTAGTACCTGGAGATGTGAAATTGTAGTGAGCTGTGGCAGAACCGGAAGCAGATATTCTGTCCCATCCGAACATATCTTCAAATACATCCAGAGAGTAAGCAAGGGTATTATTCTTTTCAAAATGCAGTCTGTTCAGATAACTGGAACCACCGGAAGGCGCTCCTGTGACAGAGCCGTCAAGCACATCCATGAAAGGTC
>JAGLDY010000113.1 GCA_023145375.1 Candidatus Sabulitectum sp.
CGTGTGTCATGCACCAGAGAGCCGCAATGCCTCGTCCAGTACTTTACCATTAAGCGCCATCATGTTTACACCCTGACATTAGTACTTGTTGTTCTTACTATAAGTACAACATGTTCCAATGGCCAGATTGATATCTCCCTGGGACAACCATCGCATACTATTGCACCTGAGAGACGCTGAGCACAATGCAGAATTTCGAAACTGGAGATGTTTGTAGCGTGATGACTAAATCAGCCGGGATTGCATACTAAGGTACATCAGGGTTCAAAGAACACTTTCCGCTGATAATGTTGTGACCAATGGTGTAGCACAGTTCACTTGTGGGTATGAAATGGATGAGGAGATTGTCTATTCTTTTACTTCCTCGACGGGTTTTAGTTGTTGTCCATCCAGATTTCAGTTTGTTCCCGGAGCAGAATTCTCTAAGGCCCGAAAGATCACCGGGTCTGCTGAAGTATCTGTCTGACCATTTAACTTCAAGTGCCCACAATGGTTTCAGCAGCGAATTCAAGCGAACAATGTCAACTTCGCCCTTTTTCCATCTGCTGTAAAACAGGTCTGCATCCTCATCGTGAAAGTACTGTGAGAAAATAGCCGTTTCTGCAAGTGCTCCCAGTTCAGATGAATTCTCTTTTACCGGAGAGAAAAGAGGAGCTCTCATTGAGGGATTTGTGAGATACACCTTGAAGTGACGCACTCTGCTGAAGCGAGCTGCTGATTCATCAATCCGGTGAACTCTGCGAATCAAAAAAGCTGCTTCCAGATACTCCAGGTACCTCTTGATTGTGTTTTTTGCTACTCCGGAATCGTTTGACAGGTCCTGCAGGGAAATTTCATCAGCGGTGTTGAATGCGAGTGTTGTGAAAAGTCGATTGAGCTCCTGTATGTCACTGATGCCGTACAAGCTGGGGAGATCTCTAAGAAGTACTTTATCTATTATGTCTCTCTTTATGAATCGGGTCGGATTTGCTTGTATTCTCTCTGAAAAGATAGCCTCTGGATATCCCCCGAAATTCAGGAAGTCAATGAAGTGTCTGTTCAGCAGAGATATATCATCAGCCTGAAACAATGTTTTTCCCTCGAAACATACTTTCCTGACAAGGTGATTCTGCTCTATAAGGTCAAGGTATTCATAGAAGGTCAGTGGAGGAAGAAGAAAATCTGTGAACCTGCCTGCCCCGGATTCCCGGCTTTTCAGGCTGAGGGCTGCAGCCGCGGAACCGGATACAATAAATTTGGTGTTTTTGGAGTTGTCAACAAGTGATTTCAGGTGGATCTGCCAGTTTTTTAGATATTGAATCTCATCGAAGAAGATGTATTCGGTTTTTGTGCTGTCTGCTCCGGTAACATTTCTAAAGAGAGTGACAAGGTCTTCCAG
>JAGLDY010000114.1 GCA_023145375.1 Candidatus Sabulitectum sp.
AACGCCCTAAATCAGCAGACTGCAATAACATGAGTACTGTTACTGGAGCCGCAGTTCTGTTGCATTTAGTTGTTGTAGAATTTTATTGCCTTTTATCTGGTTCACAGGCTACTTCTGTTATCATAGTACCCAATGGTAGATAGTACAAGGGTAATATTGTATGAAGAATTTGCAGAGCTGGCGAAGCATCATCGAGCATTTGCCCGGAATACTGTTCGGATATTTGTTCGGAATTTCAGCTCCCAAGGGTAATTATCTTCACTCACGGGAATTGGCTTACCATATAAATTATTATCGTCAACTCTGCTTGTTGTGCAATTCATCATAGGTCGATCCTATAACGGCACTTCTGCCGTTCACCCTCCTGGTACATGTCAATGTCTTCAGGCAGATCGACAACCTCAACGAAGATGGCTCCGGCGAGTTCGCAGGTGCGTTTGGAGGCGACATTGTCTGGATTGCAGGTAATCCAGAGCTCACTCATGTTGTGTTGCCTCGCCAATTGCAGGAGCAACCGACAAGCCCGGGCGGCATAGCGACGGCCTCGAAAATCTGGCGTGACCCCGTATGCCAATTGACCACCATACATCCGAAGTCGCTCGGTTTCACCAACGCGAAGGTCTATGTTCCCGATCTTCTCCGGAGTGCCGACGAGTCGCATCTCGAACTTGTAGGTTGGCACATACCCCTTGGACGGATCTGCCGGGCTCTTTTCTGCGAGAAGGAGCATCAGATCATCATCAACCAGTTCTCCTGGGTCTGTCCAATTGAATTGGCTCATTGTCTCCTCTGCACAACGCCCTAAATCAGTAAACTGCATTAATATGGATACTAATGGCCATAGCCGCAGTTCTGTTGAATTTAGTTGTTGTAGAAAATATTGCTTTTATCAGGTTCTATGGCTACTTCTGTAATCATAGTGCCCAATGGCAGATTGTACAAGGGTGATATTGTATTGTATGGAGAATTTGCAGAGCTTGCGCAGGATCACCGGGCAGGTGCAGTATCAACTGAGCATTTGTCCGGATATAAAAAAGATTAACGGAGCCTGTACAAGTCTCTACAAC
>JAGLDY010000115.1 GCA_023145375.1 Candidatus Sabulitectum sp.
TTTCTGTAAAGCCTGTGGAATCACCGTCCACAAACTTCTGACCACAGTCATCCGTTCCTATCATGAACGCAGGTCTCTGGTCCACAGCCAGAAGCATGGTTGGGTCTGCTGATGATGACACTTCCCGCCTGGCCATGCCGGGATGAAGAGCTGTAACCCATTCAAACCCTGGAGCTGGACCGGTCTGAGCCATTTCGATCTTCACAATAAGATTGGCTGAAGCGAGAAGACTGTAATCATCAATGAGGTTGATGATAACCCACTCATCCATAGTGGCACCAACCCCGTAGGTTCCTAAGAATGTGAGGTTAGTCTTATCCCACTCTCCGTCTCCAGGGAAGAATTCTTCCGTGGTGCTACCCAGGTAAACATCCACATCGTTGAAGAACCAGCCTCCGCCGACCATGGTCGGCTTGAATCCAATGGAATTGATCACCACTCCTGAGTAAGAGCCGCTAGCCACAAAGTCGTCCAGGGTCCAGCCCGCAGCAACAATGAGGTCATCTGACTTGAATACAAACCGTAACTGAACCGTGAGACCTATGTGACTTACCAGATCGAGATCAACAGTTGAGTTACTGATGAATCCGGTGTAAGCTCCGTGTCCACCATAAGTATCGTTGTACGAAGAAGTCTCGAAAACATTCCAGGTGGTTCCGCCATCGGTGGATATCTCTATCCAGCCGTAGTCGTAACCTGTCTCAAAATTAACGGAGTGCTCGAAAGAAAGCTGTGCATCAACAGCTCCCGTGGGAATCGTTATCTCAGGAGTTTCCAGGTAACAGTTAGTTAGATTACTGTAGTATGATGGATTGTTTGCATGAAGCGTCCACTTGTAGTCGCCTGCTACATTCTCCAGGAGCCAGTCATCATTTTCTCCTGCAACAACTGGTGCATGGTGCCAACCGGGAATAGAGAAAGTCTGTTTGATCACTCCAAGTTCGAAATACCTCCAGTGCATTCCATAATTTGACGACCATGGTCCCTGTCCGTACTGACTAAGGGCAATTCCAAAGCCTGAGCTGAAAGGAATTCCGTAGTTCTGGGCAGCATCATCCAGGTCAACTGCAATATTCTGCCATCCTGCAGCGTCAACTGGTGTACCAACTCTTTCGAAATCGGCGGCACTGACGGTTATATCGTCAAAACTGATACCGTCATATTCAAATGCTGTTACCGCTATGTCGTTACCATAGTGGCTGCATATGATATACAAAGCGGAGGGCATTGAACCGGAAGGTGTGAATGTGTAGGTGCGATCATACCATACACCATCAGCATATAAACTTGGATTAAGATCCTCGTAACCCTCTACAGTGTCACTAATACCGCTTCCAAAAGACCAGCCGATGTAATCTCCACTGTTGTCTATGGAGCTGAAGTTATCGGTGGCATCCTGGTGGTCAGCCATCCGGTAGTTCACTACTATGGGTGTACCGTCCGGCAGAGTGGAGGTGTCCAGCTCTATCAGCATGCGTGATCGCTGGTAAGTCATGGTGCCAGGCTGATTATCAAGAGTGACGAATTTTGTAGAATTTCCACCCCAGCTGGGAGAATGTATCCTGTGACGTCCACCGGTATCTTCCCAGAATGTCACATCATAAGGAGCAGCCTCAAAATTCTCAGCGGCTAAAGCAATGGGAAGACGATTGAGGAAAACACCATCCTTGGCGTCTATCCATTCGACATTACCCTTCCAGGTCTGTACTGTTAGATAGAGTTCATCCGACAAGGTTGAATAAGCTGAAAGGTCAACAGTTGTTCCGGCAATGTTCCGGTCAAAAGCGCCTGTAACGGTTCTGTGCATCTCCAGAGAAAGGTCGGTGAGATTGTTTATCTCCCCTGCTCCGCTGGAAGTGTGCATCCAGACCATGGACTTGGAAGCAGAACCAAAATCGGTATAGAGGGGAACTGAATCCGGAAGCAACACTCCACCTTCAAGATCATCTTCCCAGAAGACAATGGGTATCTCACCGAGGAGGTCCGTTTCGAACCCCTCTATGTTTATCTCCTCGCCAAGTGCAGGTTCGGAAGGCGCAGGAAGATTCCAGGTGACCACGTTGTAGAGGAATCCGTACCCGTGAAGACTGTAACTGGCG
>JAGLDY010000116.1 GCA_023145375.1 Candidatus Sabulitectum sp.
ACTGCCGCAAAGCCCACATATGCCAGAACAACCTGCAGTCTGGCTCCTTTCTCATACAGAGCCCAAGCAACAGGGAAAGCAACATAAAGCCCGCCCACCGTGGTTCCAGCCAGAAGCAGTACCCAGAGAAAACTCATCAAAGATGATTCCTCGCCCAGGTGCTTCTCCACCCTCTCCCGGCTGACCCAAACCTGAAAAAGACCAATAAGAATAAATGCGCCTGGCAGGATCTTAAGCATGGAAAGGGTAAAGGAGAGGAAGTTAGAGCCGATGTCTTTGCCAGGTTGATACCCTGTTGCCAGAGAAAAAATGATGAATACGGCATAGATAGCAAGAAGAATTACCGGGAATTTCACCTTCACAGCGCCACCTCCGCAAACACAAACCCTGTGATAAGAGCAACTATCACAGCCATAACAAGACCAATACCGTTTCTGATAAGGGCGGTCTTCATTCCAAAGTACGCCTTTTCAACAGGAAGTGTGATAATTCCCACCATCATCAGTGAAGTGGTAAATGCTGAAAGCACCATGTAAGGAACGCCCTGCTCTCTTAGTATCCCGCAGAGCGGAAAAACAATAAAGCCCGGCATCAGAGCAATAGAACCAACCAGAAGGGCGATACCCAGACCTTTCAGCATGTCTTCCTCTCCAAGGTATTCTTTTATTACCTCATGAGGAAGCAGGTACAGCGAGATCGAAACAAGCACAAGCATCACGATGAACATAGGTGCAATATTTCTGAATTTCTTCCATGCCACCTTCAATGCCTTCACAGTCTTCTTCCTGTCAGCAAAAAATGAAATCAGCAGAAGGATCACAGTAACACCGTAAAAGATCATTGCTTCCCCTCTGTTGGCAGCCTGCCCTTTATGCAGAAAAATGAACTTGCACCCCATGAGCGAAACCAGGTACCGTTCTCAATACTCTCTCTGTGCATCTTTTTGTATTCGTCTCTCAAAGCATAAGCTCGCTTCAAGTACCTGTAGTATGAGGATAAAGAACCGCCACCGGCAAGGAAGTAATCCTTAAACTCCTGCCTGTTTCTCTTTTCCCCCTCTTCGTCTTCGCCTTCCTCAAGGTGTTTCTTTGCCATCTCGATCCTGTATTTCTGCAGGGGAGTCTCATAAGGAGGCTGAACAAAGTTGCATGTATCGTTGCATCTTGAATCGATCTCGATCAGGCCGAGATCACGCATCATCATGGGAATCCTAACGGCAATAGAAAAATCTCCATGACCAAGTTTCTTTCTTCCTCGAACCCATATCATCATCACACGATGGTGCTGGAGAGTGTACTCATCTGTAACGGTGTTCTCAGAGAAATCAGCAACCATTGTGGACGCGGACAGATTATCAGGTTCATTGCACATGATCAAACCACCGGGTTTAGTCACTCTGATCATCTCCTGCAGCGCTCTTTCCGGAAATTCAAGATGCATCAGCAGAGTCTGACACATGGTCCAGTCTGCAAAATTATCCGGGTACGGCAACTCATATGCATCCCCGGGCTGAAATGAAGCAATTCCACCCTGAGACCACTCTTCACTTATAACAGAAGCTTCTTCAAGGAGTTTCGAGGACTTGTCAAGACCGAAATATTTTCCTCCCTGTCCAAAATACTTCCAGTATGTCCAGCCAAGATACCCGAGGCCACACCCCACATCAACCACAGTCATGCCCTGCTTCAACCCCATCCATCTGGAGTACATCTCAACAGAGTCATCCCTCCACATGTGCTTTCTCTGCTCTATGATCATTCTTTTCAGATGCTCATCTGACCATTCTTTGTTCTGCATAATGCCTCCAAAACCGGGGACTCTGCACTCAATTTATAACACTTGACACGCTGTGAAGCACTTGACTGGAAGAGTGCATTGGGCTATGAAATGCAGGTCGACAGGTTACTAAAACAAAGATGGAAGGAAAAAGATGAAATATCTTGTAATCACAATGGTCATGCTTCTGGCAACAGTTGCAGCAGCAGACTGGAGCGAAAACTTTGATTCCTATGCCGCAGGCAGTGGACTCAACGGCCAGGGTGGCTGGTTCTGCTGGGACTCAAATCCAGCATTCGACGCCTACGTTTCAACCACACAGGCCAGAAGCGGTGCCAACTCCGTAGAGATCGAGCCAACCTCAGACATGGTTCAGGAATTCAATATCATGTCCGGTCAGATCACGATCTCAGGCTGGAACTACATTCCAACCGGCTCCACAGGCGAGCAGTACTTCATTCTTCTTACAGTTTACATGGGTGCAGACAGTGACTGGGCACTTGACATGCTCTT
>JAGLDY010000117.1 GCA_023145375.1 Candidatus Sabulitectum sp.
AGAAGATCAATCATCATTACAAGCAATCGATCTCGAAGAGAACGAGACGACGTATTTGGTAACCAGTTGATGGCCTCAGCTGCCTTGGACCGGTCAACACATCATTCTCGCTGCATTGAAATCCCGAAAAGTGCAGCGAGCATCAGGCAGCTGGAAAGAAGAGGAAAATTGGCGCCCGTCGGAGAGTCCGAGGGGCAAAAAGAGTAATGTTCAGTGGTACCCCCTCCCCCCGCCAGGGTGGGGCACCCCCCCCATAGCCATTGACATCTTATCAATTTCATTCTCTGTTTCCGAAAAGGCAGAAGAATCCTTGTCAAGTTTGCCAAGTGATTTCATAAGATCAAGTCTTTCATCACTAACCACAGTTCTTTTACCTGTAAGTCTCTTCAGTTTTCCTTGAAGCTTCGGCTGTTCTTCTGTAATCCTTTTGTTTAGCTCACTGGTAAATTCAGAAACTTTTTCATCAGACAAAAGAACCTGAGCTAAAATATCATATGCAACTTCATCAAGCTCATCTGAATTCACGCTGTTTCTTACAGGGGAATTACCCTCAAGATAGTATGAGCAATCATTGTTACTGCAAGAGTAGTAGTGATAGACTTGTTTATTTGTTCGGCTTGTCCCACTGGTGACTTTCATCTTCTCACCACAATATTTGCAAAACACTACTTGAATCAACAGGTTAAAGTGTTTCACGCCATGTCTTTTGGCAATGTTCCCTTTTGTGGAGTATGCTTTCCTTCGAGCTTCCTTGACCTGTTTGAACAAATCATCATCTATTATTGCCGGCCAAACTCCTGGGGCAGTCATCTCTACTGATTCACCAGTATCAGGGTCAATATCATTGTATTTTCTAAGGGAGGTGTATGTAACATTTGTCAGCATCGTCCTAATAACTGAATGTGTTATTACGCCACCGCCGTTCCATTTCTTCGTTTGTCTGTTTTGCCATCGCTTGTTTTTGTAGCCAAGGTTGGTCAGCAATACAGCAACTTTCTTATCCGACCCAAGCTTCAAATATTCTTTGAAAGCCAATTCCACTATAGGAGCTTCCTGGGGATTCACAACCAGTCTTCCAGCATAAGTTGGATCTGGATTCAAGTCATATCCCAGTATAGGTCTGTGGCCGTTATAAAGACCTACTTTTCCCCTTGCGCGAGTACTAGCCTTATTTCTCTCAGTTTTGATGTCCAATTCCAATTTTGACAGAGCCATCAGTACAATCAGCAACATACTTCCTACAATTGTGGAAGTATCCAAGCTCATCCTGGTAATGATAAGCTCAACATGGTTGTCCTGAAGAACATCCCAAAATGAAATGAACCCCTTAACGTCACGCCCCAAACGATCAAGAGCCGTACATATGACAACTTTAACCCTTTCAAGGTCAATGTCCATATCCAGTTCATCGAATTGCTGTGAATCAAATGATTTACTACCTGAAATTCCAATTAACTTATAGACCTTATATTCCTGATATTCAATGCCAGTATCGTTGAAATTCTTCGTTTCAATGAATTTTCTTGCTTCTGCTATCTGCAAATCAATAGTGTTCTTCTCGTGAGTAGCTTGTCTTGAATCGCTCACTCGCACCACAATTGCACATTTCTTCACAGTTCTCATAAACACCCCCTTGATTTGACACAGACTATCAATACAAAACTTTGCTCCAGAATGAAAGTCCAATCACACCCTTCCGTATGGCGAGAGAATATCACTCATGCTGTATACTTCGCTTAGTTTCGTATAATCAGTATTTTTCTCGTCTAGCTCATGTCAGATTTGGATTGATTGCAAAAAGCGAGTTACTTTTGTAGTAGGAGGAACAATGCTTTTTGAATGCAAAGAAACAGTGAATGCATCTGGTCAGATGAAAGTACTGACAATTAAATGGGCTCGATTCGCTCGAAGGCCCATAATTTGTCAACGCCGGTCTCCGATGC
>JAGLDY010000118.1 GCA_023145375.1 Candidatus Sabulitectum sp.
GGCTTCATGAGTATAACAGCAAAGAGCCCGGCGGTTAAGCCGGGCTCTTTCTCTAATATCACTTCTTTACTTGTAATAGAACTCAACAACTGCTCGCTCGGATACCTCGATGGGTACATCCTCACGGGCAGGCAGAGCCTTCATTGTTATTTTTCTGTTCTTTGGATCAGCCTCAAGGAAGCTTGGTACACCTATACCTGAACCGGCAGCCATGTGCTCGGTTATTACCTTGAGATCCTTGCTCTTCTCTTTCAGGCTGATAATATCTCCCACTTTTACTCTGAAACTGGAGATAGTTACCTTCTTACCGTTAACCTGGATATGTCCGTGGTTAACAAGCTGTCTCGCTGCGGGGATGGTAGGTGCAAATCCGCCTCTGGCAACTACATTGTCAAGTCTTCCCTCAATAAGCTGAAGAAGATTAACACCGGTCTCGCCCTTCATACTGCAGGCATCGGAGTAGTAGCGGCGGAGAGTTTTCTCGGTAAGTCCGTAGTTAAAACGGATCTTCTGCTTCTCCTGCAGCTGGAGACGGAAAGTGGAAACTCTTCTGCGACGGCGCATGACTCCCTGCTCACCGGGGCTGTTACTTGATTTGGGCTCTTTGCGGACAAGGCCTGGAAGCTCTGTTCCAAGTGATCTTACCTTCTTGAGTCTGGCTCCTGTGAATCTGCTCATTTCATCTCCTTCTGCTCTTGCAGTTTTTTTGACGGCAGCATCAGCTTTACACATCTGCCGTCAGCTGTTACATCGCACCATTTTATGTGCAAGTTGTCGAAATCTAGTGTTTTACACCGGAGGCGTCAATTGCAGGAAGGGGCTCGGATATCTCCGAACCCCTTCTTAAAGACTGTGGTGTCCCTTAAGGAAGAACCACGCAGTTCTTTACTATGCTCTCACCTGGTGTGGTCAGTCTGAGGAAGTAGATACCTCCAGCAGTTTCTGCACTCCAGCTGATGCTGTGCTCACCGGCGATAACTTCGTTGTTCACAAGTGTTTCCACAACACGGCCGTACATATCGAACACACTGAGGTTAGCATGTCCGGAAGCCGGCACCGTGAAGTTAACAGCAGTACTGCCTGTGACAGGCGTGCTGATGTTAAGAATGAGACCTCCTGTGAGTCCACTGTTCTCGTCCCCCACACCGGTGCCCCATGCAGGAACAGTCGCCTGAAGAGGGTAAAGGTTGTGAGCTGTTACAGTAACAGTTACATCTTCGCTTGTTGGAACATCTTCTACATTGATGGTGACTGCGCCTGAGCCATCTGTGTAGCCACTGCCCAGGGTTTCTTCACCCTGACAGAGACCGACCATGGCACCTGCAACAACAGCATCGGTGGTAGTGTAGACATTCACCGTGAAGTTGCCAACCTCAACATGACCCGGATAGTCAGCATCGAGATGTACAAGGGGTCCGGTGGTGGTGAAAAGGTCGTGCTCCGGCTCGCCGAAGATCAGGTGCATATTGCTGTTGGTTGTGCTTCCGGTGTACTCATAGGCCTTGATCTTGCCGTAGTCAAAAGCAGCGCCCATGTGATACAGTTCTTCCTGGAAATAGCCCTTGAACTGGTAGAGAGCAAGGGAATCAGTAGGTCCGACAGGGCTGGAAACTGAAGCTCCCATAAAGCCGATGGCTCCTTTGGGAGAGGCAATAGTACCTGAATTCAACCAGGCTTCACCGAAACAGGTGGTTCCCCCGCCGAACTCAGCATTGTTACAGGCTATTGAGCTGATCCAGGGAAGTTTTCTTCCGTTGGTAAGAGCAGCAACATTGGAATTATTGAATCCGGTTGTAACCCACTGGGTGATAGAGCCGTGTCCTATGTAACTTACCAGGGATGTGCCGTCATTGAATTCAGCTGAGAGGTTTGCCACACTTGGCGGGATTCCTCCGTAAGTACCGCTGTTGCAATAAAGCATAACATCCATATTGCCGTCTTCAGCCATTATGACCTTGTATCTCCAGGACATCATTGGGTCCTGAAAATCTGTTGATCCAATACTCACAGCAAACTGGAACCAGCTGGACGCAGGCTCCCAGGGATCTGTTTCGTAGGCCCATACCTTCCATGAGGAATA
>JAGLDY010000119.1 GCA_023145375.1 Candidatus Sabulitectum sp.
GCATTTTCAATATAGGAATCAATTGCACTGGAAGTTGTTCCAATGGTTTCTGTTGTGGCCACATGAACCTCGTAACCCTTTTCACGCTTCCACTGGATAAGATCACTTGCAATGGCCACAGCCTCTTCCGGGCCGATAACCAGGTATGAACCATCAACGACTGCATCAGTAAGCTGAAGACCGAGAACCTCGCTGTAGAGTGGTATGTAGCTTCTGGTCATGCCCTGTGAAGTTCTGTACAGCTCATTCTCGCCCTGCGAAGAACCACTGACCAGTCTTACAGTAACATTTGTAGTAATATGAGTTTCACCTGTAACAGGATTCACTGAAACAGGATTGAATCTGACCCATGCCACACGGATATCTCTCAGTATTGATACGCTTTCAATAACAACAGGGCTGGAAGGATACGATGTTGATGAACCGTAAACATCTTCATTGACCTTCAAAGGGGCAACATTACCATTCCTGTCCATGAAAGGCTGCATTGGGAGGACGTTGTAGTTACCCAGTACAGAAGACTCTGAGTTGACTATCTCCAGAGAGATGTCACCTGTGCTGGGGATCTGAACCATTCTTCTTATACACGGTACATCAGGAGTGCCCACCTCGGCACCGTAACCGCCACCGGGGATCCTGAAGATCACTCCGTTGCCGTAACCTTCAACAAAACTCTCTATGCTCTCAAGTGCTGAAAGGTTGAACTCAACCATGGGACCACTGTCTGTTCCCAGATATTCTGCTGTTTCCAACGGCTGTGGTGCACGGTAAACTACACCTGCAAAAGCAGATACAGCTAAAATCATAAGAACACAAGTTACCCTGATCATCATTACCTCCTGTGTATATATATATCAAACCGGATTCGTCTTACTCTAAAGACAAACCCGCCCGGAGTCAATGGTTCCCGGGCAGTTCACTGGGGAACTGCCCGGGAAATGTACATCAGGTAATTAGAAGCCCTTTTGACAACATCACCATGGGATTGAAAGTTGCGAAATCAGCTTGATGAACAAGCACTGTTTCAACCCTCTGGGGTCTGCCGTCGCCTTCCTTGGCATGGCAGCCTATGATGTTGATTATTTCTTCTGAAAGGCCGGCTTTTGCAGCAAGAATTGCCCCGGAGATCGGGTGTCTGGCGCACTTGCCGCTGTAACTTTTCCGGTGTTCTCCGTCTGCATGCTCTATTTCAAGAAGCTTGCCCACATCATGAAGAAGGCCTCCTGCAACAAGCAGGTCCATATTCACCTTGAAAGGTGGTGTATATGAACCTTCAATTGCATTCGCAAGACCAATGGCTCCCTCTGTCACAGCAATTGTGTGCTG
>JAGLDY010000012.1 GCA_023145375.1 Candidatus Sabulitectum sp.
GATTTTCAGAGAATTCTTAACTGTTTATCGGAAATATCCCATTTGTGAGATTTTAAATATATTCACATTCCGATCTTTCAAGATATCTGTAGACAATGTTAATCACGGAGGTCCGTATGGGGAATAAGACCAGTGTTGAGATTATGGCTCCGGCAGGTTCATACGAATCTTTGATGGCTGCTGTAAATGCGGGAGCTACTTCCATATACTTTGGTGTTGGCAATCTTAATATGAGATCAAAGTCGGCTAACTTTGAGCTGGACGATCTTGTTAAAGTTGCCGATATCTGTTCTGAGAACAAGGTCAGAAGTTATCTGACATTGAATACCATCATGTACGATGAGGATCTTGTTGATGCCAGGAAGATCTGTGATCTGGCTCTTAGTGCGAAGCTCAGTGCAGTCATTGCCTCAGATATTTCTGTGATCGAGTATGCAAGATCAATAGGCCTTGAGGTGCATATCTCAACGCAGCTGAATGTTTCGAATATGGATGCAGTCAGATTCTATTCCCGGTATGCAGATGTGATTGTGCTGGCTAGAGAGTTAACTCTTGAACAGATAGAGTACATCTGTTCTTGTATTGAAAAGGAAAACATCTGCGGCCCGTCGGGAGATCTGTTGCGAATTGAAGTCTTTATTCACGGAGCCATGTGCGTGGCGGTCTCAGGGAAGTGCTACATGAGCCTTGCTCAGTACAACAGTTCCGCAAATAGGGGTCGATGTCTGCAGACCTGCAGGAGACGGTACAGGGTTACGGATGAGGAAACAGGTGACGAGCTAATCATTGACAACAAATATGTCATGTCTCCAGGTGATATGTGTACTATCAAAATGCTTGACAAGCTGATCGATGCCGGTGTGAGTGTGCTTAAGATAGAGGGCAGAGCAAGAGGTCCCGAGTACGTTGATGCTGTGGTCAGGCAGTACGGGAAAGCTCTGGATCTGATCTCTGCAGGAGAATATGATGATCAGAACAGGGAAGAGCTGGAAAAAGAGCTTAAAAAAGTATTTAACAGAGGTTTCTGGGAAAACGGATACTATCTGGGTAAGAAGCTTGGAGAGTGGTCAGGGGTTTACGGATCTCAGGCAACCACGAAGAAGATCCTTGTTGGCAAGGTTGTTAATTTCTACAAAAAAGTGATGATCGCTGAGATAGTTGCTGAATCCGGAGAGATCAGTACAGGAGATAAGATAGCCTTTACAGGGCCGACAACCGGTATTGTCTATTCCACAGTGGAAAGAATTCTTGACGGTGAGGATCACGACACTTCCTGCCTGGAAAAGGGTAGCATTGGAACGATCCGTACAGAGCAGGTTGTAAGAAGAAATGACAAGGTATTCCTGATCAAATTAAGAACTGAATAGATAGTCCCGGGCAATCTTCTGAATTCACCGCTTTTGTTTGTTACGCGGAAGATCTCGCCTCTGGAATAGACTTGATCTTAATTTCAGCGGGACATTAAAGGAGTCAGGTGAAAGATACCATGATACATATTCCGGGAAGCAAGTATGTGGCAAACAGAGTTCTGCTTATCTCAGCGCTTGCCGGTGGTAAATCTGTGATATCCAATGTACCGGACAATGACGACATCAGGCTGTTGTTGAGGGCGTTAGGCAGCATGGGCATCAGCTGCAAAGAACGTGATGGTGCTGCTTCGAATGCAAAGAAACTGGAAATTCGGGGAATTGATTTATCCCAGGGCTCTTTTGAGAGTATTAGAAGTATTGATGCAGGTGAATCAGGAACTCTACTTCGATTTCTTCTGGGGTTTAGCTGTCTGCTTCAGGGTGAGACAGAGATAACTGCCGGTGCCAGGAACAGAGAAAGACCTATTGAACAGCTCGTTCATGCACTGAACGATCTTGGTGCTGAGGTAACTGTTGCAGATGGTGAGAGTCTTTACCCCATTAGGGTCAGGAAGGGACTGACTGGAGGAAAGACTGTTCTTGCAGGAGATGTGAGCAGTCAGTTCATCAGCTCTCTCTTGATAGTTGCTCCCTATACTGAAGAAGATGTAGAGATCAAAGTAATGAAACCCATAGTCTCTTCAGGGTACATTGATCTGACAATAAGAGAAATGGAAAGATTTGGAGTTAGTGCAAGAAGAATATCCGGTGAGAAGTATGATCTGTTCCAGGTTCAGGCAGGGCAGAGGTATTCTCCTCAAAAATTGACAATTCCCAAGGACTGGAGCTCGGCGAACTATATGCTGGCAGCATCTGTGATACTGAACAGAGAGATTAGAATTGATCAGATCGATATGAGATCAAACCCCGGGGAATCCGAGTTTGTTTCAATTCTGAAGAGAATGGGGTGCAGAGTTGCATTTGAATCAGGTGGTGTTTCAATCCTGAATTCAGAGGTGCTGAATGGTATTGAGGTGGACATGAAAGACAGCCCGGATTCTGTTCTAACCCTGATAGCAGTGGCTTTGTTTGCCAGGGGAACTACTATTGTCAAGAATGTCAGCCATTTGATACACAAGGAAAGTGACAGGATAAAGCAGGTAGAAATAGAATTAAAAAAAATAGGGGCTGCGATCAGAACTACAGAGGATTCAATAACCATTGTCGGGAGAAACCCACTTCATGCTGCAGTTGTTGAGACCCATAACGACCATCGGCTGGCAATGTGCCTGGGGTTGATTAAATTAAAAAATAGAGATATGACACTAGTGAACAGGGAATGTGTGCGGAAATCTTTTCCTCTCTTCTGGGAATGCATAAGAACCATTGATGAGGGTGGTGAGAAATGGCTGGAGATTCAATAGGAAAAATGTTTAAGGTAACGGTGTGGGGCGAGTCTCATGGCCCTTCCATCGGTGCTGTTATTGAAGGTTGTCCTCCCGGTGTTGAATTGGATCTGAAGAGAATACAGGAAGAATTGAACAGGAGAAAACCGGGAAAGAACAGCTTTGTAAGCAGCAGGCGGGAGGAGGATCGGTTCGAGGTCCTCTCCGGATTGTTTGCCGGGAAAACCACCGGAACTCCCATCAGCGTTATTCTCAGGAATGAAGGGTTTAAAAAAGAGAATTATGAAGATATGGGTGGGATATTCAGGCCTGGTCACGCCGATTTTACATATCAGGCAAAGTATGGAATAAGAGACTTTTACGGTGGTGGAAGAAGCTCTGCAAGGCTCACAGCTCCAGTTGTTGTCGCCGGTGCTATTGCAAGACAGATACTGTGCTCTGAACATGGCATTGAAATACTGGCTTATGTAAAACAGGTAGGGAGCATTGAATCCAGTGTTTGCTCTGATGAAGTGGATCCCCGGGTGCTTCTTGAAAGCCCCATTGATTTTCCGGACAGGGACAGAGAAAAAGAGATCACTCTGCTGCTTGATCAGTTGAAAGAAAAAGGCAATTCAATTGGCGGTATTGTGGAATGTGTGGTGAGGAATGTACCCGCCGGTTTTGGAGAGCCACTCTTTGGCAAGCTGGATGCGGATCTAGCTTCTGCTATGGTGGGATTGAACGCTGTTAAGGGGTTTGAGATCGGAAACGGATTCCGGTGCGTTCATTTAACCGGCAAAGAAAACAATGATGAATTCACTGTTGTTGACGGGAAAACGGTAACCTCGACTAATCGCTCCGGTGGCATACAAGGGGGAATATCCAATGGAATGCCCATAATCTTCCAGGTTGCGTTCAAGGCCACGCCAAGTATCTCACAGAAGCAGAAAACTGTAGATATTTATGGAGAGAAGCAGGAAATTGAGATCAGGGGAGACCATGATGTCTGTGTGGCTATCCGCGCTGTCCCTGTTGTGGAAGCACTGACTGCAATCGTTCTCTGTGATCACTATTTGAGACACAGAGGGCAGTGTGGAGAATGAGCAAATGAATCAAATTGATGAGTTAAGAAAAGAGATCGACAGGATCGACAGTGAAATAGTCAGGCAGCTGAATAAAAGAATCGAAGTGGTTCTCAGGATCAAAGAGTGCAAGAAGGAAAACCAGGTACCGGTTGAAGATGTCGCCAGAGAAGAGAGTATCTTATCAAATCTGAAGCTCGGTGAGCTTGATGAAGAGTTTGTAAGAGATATTTATGATGTGATCTTCAGTTACTCCAAATCAAAGCAAAGAGAGAGACAGTAAATTCCGCTCCGTCTTTTGTTTTGTGTTTCCTGAAGGGAGCCTGTATGAGAACGGTTATCAACTGGAATGTGCTGGCAATTTTTGGAGTTCTTATTGTCGGTTTCGTAATTGCAGGGTTTCTGGTGTCCGATGATTCAAAAACAGATGATGGATATCCGCTGAACATATTTCTCTGGGGTATGGGTGGTTTCTTTGCTCTGGGTATTGCCATTCTGCTGGTGTTCACCACAGTGTCAAACAGAAGGAAAGAGTTTATAGAGAACACATGGTACGATGCTCCGGCGGAAATACTTGAGGTGTCTGAGACTGGAACCTATATCAACAATCAGCCAAGGTTGAAATTCGTTCTTCATGTTCGTTCACCGGTACATCCACCGTGTGATGTGGTTCACAAACAGGTGATACCGCTCACTGTTCTGGCTCAGTACAGCAAAGGAGCCACGATCACAGTGAAGGTGAACCCTGACAACCCGGAAGACATTCTTCTTACCTGAGTATCCCTGCGATTTCCCTTCGAAATACTGCACTTCCATCTGCAGGCAACTGTTTTTTAGCCTGGACAATACACTTCCTCCATGAGTCTGTGCAGAAAACTGCAACAATGCAAATATGACTTGCAGGGCGTGAGCTTCCTGCGAGATTTGATATAGTTCAAGTAGAGGTGGATTCATTGATATTGACCGGAGACAACATCTGCAGATTGAAGACAATACAGCAGCTCGTGTTTTTCAGAACAGAAAACCTGTAAGGTGTTGCTGGCATTATGAAAGGTTGTGAAATGCAGAGCAGGCGTGAGATTCTGACAGGATATACAGAAGAACCCCTTCGGTCAGCAGGCAACAGAGATGCTTCTGTAGACAAATTCATCCGGGACAGCGCTGAAGCCATCCTGAGAGATCTTAATGAAAATGAGTTGTACGAAGAGAGTTTTATCAATCCAGCTGTGGCTGCAGCAGTATTTGGAGAAAAGGAAGGGCAGATTGTTTCTGCGTGGCGGTACTGTGTTCTGCAGGCTTCGCAGGACTGGTCTCTGGGGGAGTTTCAGCGACTGGAGAGGCTGGCAGCCGGGCTGGAGCTTATAGCAGGCGGAGATGTATCAGCCGTTACTGCAATTTTGAAAGTCGATTTCATTCACAGCTTTTCCATAGCAACAAGAAGGATGCTCGACGAAGAGTTTGATATCAGTGCTGGAGATTCTCTCTGCAGTTACGGTATTCCTATCACTTCAAATGAAGAGAAATCACTTGAATTTTTGCAGACCCTGCCAGCTGCGGATATTGAACTTATATCCAGGTCAGTTGTTTCCGGATACATCAAAGGTTTTCACGATGACAACAAGCCTGTTCATTTAAAGCAGACAGTGGCTCTTTCAGTACCTGCGGGGTTCGAACCGCTGGCTGCATCTCTCAGGCAGGAGTTTCTGAAGAGTGATCTAAGAATGAAGGTCTGGCAGGTTACCACCACAGGGCACAGTCATCAAATGCAGTACGATCACAAGTTTGACTGGGCTTTGTTCCTGGACAGAGAAACAGTTGACGAGGCTCTTGATGAGCTTGTCAGCATGTTCAATGAAATGCAGGAAGAGGCATCAGTGCATTCTGGAAGGGCATATGTGATGACCTTCGGAGACAAACGGAAAAGCCCGGAGCCCAACCGTTTTTCAGTAAAACCCGGCAAAGATTCAAGCAGGGTTTTTATGGACCTTCAGCTTAGAAGGCGTGAGATAAGCAATAAATACATAAAGAAGGAGGAAACCAGTTACACCGGTGTGGCTTTCCCTGTACCGGAAATTGGAGAGAACTACAGAGAGATATTCATGGAAACTCTTGCGGTAAATACTCTGGACAGCTCTGTTTACGGTGATATTCAGGATGCACTTATAGAGGCTCTGGATCCGGCAGACAGAGTTAGGGTTGTCGGGGCAGACGGCAACGATACCGATATCACGGTTCAAATGCATACGTTGAGGGATCCGGAGAAGGAAACTACATTTCTCAACTGTCTCTCCACTGTGAACATTCCACTTGGAGAAGTCTTTACCTCTCCGGTCTTAAAAGGTACCAGCGGAACCCTGCATGTGAACGAGGCTTTCATAGCCGGAATTCTTTACACTGATCTTCGTCTTGTGTTCAAAGACGGCTATATCGTTGACTACAGCTGCACGAATTTTGCCAGCAGCGAGAAGAGCAGAGAGTTCTTGTACAATACCCTTATCCATCCTCATGATACGCTTCCAATGGGAGAATTTGCCATAGGCACAAATACTCTGGCATACAGAATGGCAATGAAGTACGGGATCATGAACAAGTTGCCTGTGCTCATCGCAGAGAAGATGGGTCCGCATTTCGCAATAGGGGATACCTGTTTTGCCGGTGGAGAAGATCATGCCTGCTGGAATCCGTCTTCAGGGAAAGAAATGGTTGCCAGGTTCAACGAAAAGACAGCTCTACGCAAGACAGAGCCTGAACAGGCTTACACTTCGACCCATAATGACATCACCATACCATACAGCAGTCTTGATTCTGTCACAGCTGTACATGCAGATGGAATAGCAACAGAAATTATTAAGGGAGGAAGGTATGTTCTTCCAGGAACGGAATATCTGAACATTCATCTGGATATGGAGGACAATTAATGAATGGCAAGAGAGTAAAGATCGCAGCAGGGCTTGCCTTTGCGGATTACGGCAGACTTGCTGAACAGGTCAGAGAAGCTGAAGAGGCAGGCGCAGACTACATACATGCTGATGCGTGCGATATGTTCGATATGCCGGACTGTCAGCTTATGGGAGGGCCGCAGGTTATCAGGGGAATAAGAGAGCACACAAAGCTTCCCATTGAATGTCATGCCTATCTTCAGTTCTGCGATTACAATTTTGTTGATGATGTGGCTGACGCAGGGGCGGATATGCTGATACTGCCTGCGGAACATCATATGGGAGCGCCGCTTGCATACATGATGGCCAGAACTTTCAAACACGACATGAAGTTCGGTCTGACCTTGTGCTGTTTCACTCCCCTTGTCTTTGTGGAAGAGGCCATTTACGAGATCGACAGACTTCAGATAGTTGTGCACGGAGTAAGAGACAGCTACTGGTCATGGAGAAGATCACAGCTTCCCATGATAAGAAAAGCCAGAGAACTAATAGACAGTCGCAACCCCAGCTGCGAGTTGTGTGTTGACGGCGGTATCCGCGCTGAGAATGTTGCTGAACTCATAGAGGCTGGAGCCGATGTAGTAGTGAACTCCAGAAGGATTTTTCAACACGAGAAAGGCATCAGAGCAGGGGTAAACGAAATGAGAAAGGCTATTGATAAAGCCTCTGGTTATAAGTTATAGAGCCTTCAGGGGCTGTTGTGTTTTTTCTCTAAGGATATCAGCAGCCCCATTCCAATCCATGTCATTGCCTGCTATTCCTTTGAACAGCAGTCTTTTGAATCGGCTGCTCCATGCATTTCTCAAACCATCATTAACACCATTGTATGAAACGGTCAGTTCCAGAAGTCGCATGAGTCCAAGAATTGTTTCCAGTTTTCTGTTCTCGCTAAGCCCCGGATCATAGCAGCCGCCTTCTTCCTCGAATCCGTCGAAAAAGGCTTTTTCTGCTGTGGACGCATTTCTGTAGTAGTTGAAGAGAAACAGTCTGATACCATACATTTCAAGGGCAGGGTGGGCGTATTGGCAGGTCTCCAGATCAAAAAATCCTGTTGGCTGACCATGTTCTCCTACTAGAAAGTTCATTGGATGCATATCTGTCATGACGAACAGTGGTGTTTGTTCATCTGTGTTTCCGGCTTCCAGGCCGGTCTGAAAAAACCGAAAAATATCAGCTGTTTCACTTTCGGAAAAAACCCCTTCGATGCTTCGCATCCTGTACTCAAGAACATCCAGCATTCTTTTAGCGAATGTCCTTCTAGTTTGACCTGAAACTCCACGGCCGTCTGCATCTCCGAATGATGAGGCCTTTGCTGAACGCTGAAGCTGTGCGATATGATTGCCAAGGTGCTTAAGGCTCATTGAACATGCCTCCAGGGAGTGGTGGTTCCTCTCAAGGTATTCGCTCCACAGCAAGCCGGGTAATTTCTCTACAAGCATGAATTCCTCAGATGTAAAAAGAACCGCAGGGGCGGGTAATCCTGCTTCCCGGATCATGTTGAGATTAGCTTCTTCCCGATGTCTGCAGAGAAGTCCTCCGAAAAGGCTGTCTCTCTCGTGCTGACGGCCGGAACCGAATCTTGCAATAGCCTTTCCGCCGCTCTCCAGGGTTACATCATAAACGAAGTGGTTGGCACCTTCAGGTATACGCTTAATGGCGCTGTGCCTGATGCTTTTAGACAAGAGATATTTTGAAGCTTCCTTATCGGTCATTACAGCCTTTCCTTGAACACGGTCTTATTGGCAAAGCCTTTCATCATTCGTAATGTAATACTATTTCAAATGTAGCCCTGCCTTCTTCCTGATTCAGCAGGTGGGATCAGTAGAATCATGGATTGATGTTGGTTGAGCAGCGCGGTGGTTTTTATCAGTTTGCTCCCTTTATAGAGATTCCTCCTTGGCGGATATTGCAGTTTCAGGTATGCTCCTGCTGAACAAAAAGGGAAAACATGAAACGGGAATACAGGCTGATGAATGCCACCGGCCCTGCGCCGGGGGATTGTCACTTCATTCTTTACAGGTGGGATCCCTGGGGTAAAGAGAGGTTTTAATTATGAGCGGTATCTTGTGTCTGATGGTTCTTTTTGCAGGGTTCTCCGGTGAGGAAGGAACCGAGTATCTGATAATCTCAACTTCTCTTCTTGATGGAGACTGGGCTGAATTTGAGAATCAGTGGTTCGGGCTGTTTGAAGAGGATTCACTTTTTGAACTGCGTGAAGTGGAGATCCAGCTGAGAGAAAGTCCATACGAAGCAGAAGAGTGGGAGAGACCCAATCCGATCATTATAGATATTCTTATCGAGCAGGAAGAGCCGCTGTTTATTGTATCATCTTCAGAAATGGAATTTCTACCAGGGATTGTACCTTGTGCCCAGGGAACATATCAGCGTTTGCTTGTTGATACATCCTACAGTATTGCAGCACCCGGTGTGCAGGAAGTAAGTCTTTTCACCACGGAAGACAGTCTGTTCCTCTCTGATGACAGTCTGGTTCAGTGCATTTCTGAAATACGGACTGGTGACTCTTCATCAGAGTGCTCCATTGCCATTGTCTGGGCCGGTGATCTGGACAGAGATGGAAGAATGGACCTGGTAATTGATGACACCAGTGACGGCTATAACCGGTACTACTGGAAACTCTACCTGTCGTCCGAAGCTGAACCCGGCTCACTGGCCCGGCTTGTTGCTTCGTTCTATGATGTCTACTACTGACCTGGATGGATCATTATGATAGTACTACAGTCAGCGCGGCGTGCCTCTTCCCGCGGCGGCCGGGTTGCTGCAAGTAAAACGGAGGTACTCTTATGGAAAAATTGATGCTTGTCCTTCTTGCTGCTTCGACGCTGGCAAATGCACAGTTCATTGAGGTTTCTTTTCCCGCTCCTTCAGATAACATATCCGGGCTTGGATACAATGGAATGGTCTGGGCACTGGACTCCCTTGATTGTGCTGTTTACGGAGTTGACTGGTGGACCGGGGTTCCATACGATACAGTTCCCCTTCCACCTCTTGATAATCCAGCTGTTGGTCTGGGTGTTTCCCCCGACGGATTCTGGTTCGCAGAAAGTGGCACAGCCGTTATTCACTCCATTGATTTTGACGGGAATCTTCTATCCACTTTTGACCTTTCCGACAGCGGTGTTCAGAGTGTTTCCGGTGTTGATTACTTCCACTGGAGTCCTTCTTTTCCGTATCTCTGGCTTATTGATGCCGCAGACAGGTCTGTCTATCAGATAAGCTTGTTCATCGGGCCTCAATCGCTTGTTAAGCTGTTCACTATTGAGGACGAGATAGAGGTGCATGATATCGGCTGGGAGTATTACAGTCTCCCGGTTGCCTGCAACGATGGTGAATCACCTGTTCGATTCTACTATGACGGCGGTTCTTTGTATGAAACTCTTGGTTACGGAGAGTACCAGAGTGCAGTGGGTGTAGCTTCAACACTTGATGACAGAATCTACTTCAGCGACCCTGAAATGGGTCTGATACACAGATACTGCCTCAACATGGGAGAAGTTGAAGACGGATCATATCAGGCAGTGAGCACAATTGTCATGAACCCATTTTCCAATCCTGTTCACAATTCTGTGAGTGCAGAGATCGTTCTTGCTGAACCAGCGCATATCTCATTTCAGGTAATTGATATTGCAGGCAGGGTTGCCGCAGAGATACCGGAGAGTGATTACTGCAGAGGTACTCATTCTGTTCCGCTGGGGGAATTTTATCAGGGTGTCTACTTCTGCCTGATGACCTCTGGATACTATAAAGAATCACAACGGTTTGCGGTGGTGAATTAGAGCAGAAGCATCCGGGCTATTTGAATAGAGCCTTTATCCCGCCGAAGGTAACTGCTGTTAGAGCACTGGCATAATCGGTAACTGCGAAATTGTCGACACTGTATACCGCTGAACCACTGGTATATCTGCTTCCAAGCCCTGTCATCCCCTCACCGAGATCATAGATACTGTCCTGGAATGTTGAGCTCACACTACCGTTCACAGAAATACTCAGTTCAACTGGGTTGCTGCCGGTTACCTGGAAAGAGACTGTGTACCAGGAATCCTCATTGAATGGGTAGTAGTAATCACTTTCCAGAGTTGTGTAATTCCCATTGCCGTCAATGTACGCGATGAATGTTACCCCGATGCCGGGGAAGGCAGAATAGATGTAACCTATGTATCCTTCACCGGTTGCGCTGTTTACCCTTGCCAGCAAGCCGCAGGATGCTTCCAAACCAGTGTACTTGATGTCCGCTTCGATCTCTCCGTCCAGCACCACTTCAGACCCCAGGCAGATATAGGCAAGGGAGTTGTAACCGTTCCAGGCTGTTTCCACGATCATGTTGCCACCGTCATTTATGACAGTCAGACTCCCGCAGGAGTCTGGCTTGTACCAGAATGATGAGACATCCAGGTCGTTTCCCGGTGTGTAGAGATTAAAATTATCAGTAAAGTCCATGGCAGAGAGAGTTGCAGGAAGAATGAGAATGCCGAGGATGAGCACAGTCTTCATGGTGAATTCCCTTCATTTTACAGGCCATTCAATTGCATTTACAAAATATCCAGCTTCATCGCAGGAGTCAAGTGTGATCCAATACGGCAATGAAAAGAGGCACAATCAGATCGGAAAAGTACACTGCACTCGGGATGTTGGGAGTAGAGGCATTATATACTGAATACTATACTAATCCAGAACAACGACTCTTTCATACATGCTGGTTCTATCATCCTTTAACATGAAAATGTAAATACCACCAGGAATGTCGTTTAAAGTGATTGGCAGATCGTACTCACCCGGCGAGAAATGCTCACAAAAGCCGTAATTGATTCTTCTGCCTGAAAGGTCGAAAACCAGTAACTGATAGTCTCCTTCCCATTCAATATTCAGGTGAAGCTCTGCTTCCGAGAGTGCAGGATTGGGAGATATCCTCATGTAACCGGCATTGGGGATCTGAATTGAAGATACTGTGTGATTACCCAGTGGACCGGAACCCCACCAGACAAGTTCGGAAGAAGAGAACTGAGAATGAAAAATATACGGGTTGCCAAGAGAATCAAGATCAATGCTTGGTGAAAAAGCATTGTATCCCTCCCAGGTAACAACCTGTGTTTCCCACGTTGAAAACAAGATTTTCCGTGCATAACGAAGATCAGAATTGTAAGAATCATCATACGCTACATGAATTGTTCCGTCGCTTCCAACTGCAATAGAGCACTCATCCCCTGAATAGCTGTCAACTGCTTCTTCCAACCATACGGTGTCGGTTTTCACATAGTAGTAAAGACCTCCAGATTCCTGCGCGATCAGATGAAGGTTTTCCTGATTGTCAAAACACATGGCAAGGTCCTCGGTGTATTGATAAGTGGTAACTGTTTCGGACTGCCATACCAGCCCATCATACCAGTAGTGAAGAAGAGGTACAGAGGCTTCAAAAACAATATGGGGGAGATCATACTGGTCGAGAGCAATTATGGTTGGCCAGGTTGTCGCCGAGCCGATCATCTCTATAGACCAGCCCCCGGCACCGCGCACAGCATAGTACACATTATTATCGCTTTTATCTGTAAAAGAGATATGTGGAATACCCTGACTGCTCAGAGCCATTTCATAACTGTTTCCCAGATCAGTGAACACAGTTTCAACGTTCCATCCAGTTCCATCAAGCCAGGCGAATTTCAATGCTGTATTGTAGTAATCACCATAAAGTATTACCGGAAAACCATCAGAAGAAATTTCCATGCAACCTGCTGCACTTGAAAGGTAAAGGCTGTCGATCATTGTCTCAAGCCACTGCGCCCCGTCATAGCGAATAAAGAACAGTCCATCTGGTCCCGAAGCGATTGCAGGATCGTAACAGATCATTGGCCAGCCGTCCTGATCAAGCAGCATGGAACATGTAACAGGTGCATCTGATAACGGCGGAGTAAGGCGCTGCCATGTATCAGAAGCATCATCCAATAGAGGTAACAGATCGAAACTGACGTTTCCCAATGCCAGCCCGGAGGAAAGAGCAAGCACTGGAATCATCAAGAACCTGAGTGAAATAGCCATTCTCCTCTTTTTCAAGCCCGATTCTTTTCTCACCTGAACAGAGCCTTAATGCCACCGAAGGTGGTTGCAGTGAGGGCGGCTCCATAATCTACAACACTGAAGTTGTCATAGCAGGTCATGGGTTCAGCGTTCTGGTACATACTTGCAAGTCCAGCAAAACCTTCCTGGATAAGGTACGTGCTGTCGGTGCAGGATGAGTTCACCGTACCGTCTATGGAAAGCCCAAGCTCTACCTGAGTTGTTCCAGTGACCTCAAGAGAAATATTGTACCATGTGTCTTCATCCATTGGATAGAAGTAGTCGTTGGAAAGAATGGTGTATTCACCACTGCTGTTGATATGTCCTATGACTGTGGCGCCAATTGGAGGGTACAGAGGGAAGATGCCGCCGAAGTAGCATTCTCCGGACGAGGCACTTATCCTGGTCATAAGACCGATGATGGTGTTGTTACCTGAAAATTTAACATCAGAGCTGATCTCTCCATCCAGCAAAATAACGGAACCCATGCAGAGATAGGCGATGGCTTCGTTTCCGTCCCATTCTGACTCCACAAAGTTGTTACCTGCCTCTTCAGTAACAAGCAGGTTGCCTGAAGGATCAAGATGGAACCAGTCTGAAGAGTTCCCAAGGTCTACAGGTGGGGTATATGATTCGAAATCATCGGAGAAGCTGGCTGCAAAAAGAATGGCAGGTAGGACGAGGAGAAAGGCAATTATTCTCATAATCAATTCCTTTGAAAGAGTGAGTGACAAGTAGCACAATATCTTATTGTTTCCGGTGAGTCAAGATGAATATGAATACTCATTCTGAAGAACTATCTGGAACAATATAAGGCTAGTGCGTGATGCCCGGCACCTTCTGTGAGCTCTTCTGCTGCAGCTCCAGGCTCATGGGCTTCATCAAGGCGGTAGAAAAGATGAATTCAACAGGGAAGCCGAAGAACTCGCTTATTCTGAAGGCGAGGTCCAGACTGGGGTTGTAGTCCTGTCTTTCAAGATAACCAACGGTCTGAGGGTTCACCCCGATATGGTCCGCCAGCTCTTTTCTGGAAATACCCTTTTCCACCCTGAGGTTCTTTATCCTGTTGTACAGTTTTCTTGTTCTCATTCGTTTTCCTCTGGAATGCCCTTCTTCCAGGCTATCAGTGTTCCGGGAAGAGTATGAGAAAAGTAGATAAGGCTTGCAACAAGAGGCATGGAGATGGTGTACTGAGGGCAGATGTTCATCCGGCCGATAAGTGAAAGGGCAAACATGATAACAAGGCAGATAACAGCAAACCATCCATAGGATTCACTGAGAGCCCAGTGGGTGAGGGAAAGCTCTCTTTCATCAAGATCCTTCGATTTGCTGTGGGTGAGTTTCCAGATTCCGGATCTTTTGTGAAGAGGAACGAAAGTAAGTGCTACAATTATCAGGCTTGCTATGCCGATAGCATCGTAGATGTGGGAGGCGGCTCTGCCTTTGTAGACGAAGTAGAAAGCGATGTTCAATACGAGCAGAGCACCGTAGTTCAGGACTGCCAGTGTTTTCAGGCTCTTCATCTTTACTCCTTGCGTATGAGAATTAGAGATGGTTGTAAATATACGCAATATGTCATAAAGATACAATAGTATGTATGGTTACCATGACTGATGGTGCTTTAGTATTTTTACTCGGCTGGAAGCTCTACAAGATATCCTGATCGATGAGATGTGTGAGACGCCAGGTTCCAGTGCTGTCCGGTTTGCAGACCAGGAGGAATTCTCCTGCTTCAATGAATCCCTGGTACGGATCCTTGTTGTACACCTTAAAGTAATAACTTCTTTGATATGCAAGGGATTCACCTGAAGGGTCATCAGGCCATGTGTAATGATCATCTCCTTCCAGGTTCAGCTCGCAATATTCGTATTCAGAGAAATATCCCTCTGCCATGGATAATTCCATATCGTAGCCCCAGGTGCTGTCAATAATGCCGTCACCGTTGTAGTCACCCCAGTCTCCCTCCAGCAGATGGTGCAGGAACTCACTGTCCAGTGTTACTGCAAGAAGGTCAGCATCTTTGGTGTTGTATGCATGCTCGTAGTTCTCAACGGCTTTCCAGCCTTCATCCACCGGGTCATGGGGAAGAACTGGAGGTGTTATCCCTGTTGCATTAGTGCCGCATGCTGCTGTGATCAGGATCGTGGACAATAACAGGGATACTATCTCGGCTGACATTCTTCTCATTAGTTCTCCAGTTCGGTGGCTTGAACCCGTTGTTGTTCTTCAAATACCGGATCAGGATGGCACTTGAGATAATAGTGATTAGAATGGCCGGTGTTCCAGCCTCTATCCCGAATGCGCCGCCGGTGAGCCAGACAGGACCTTCCAGTGTTGCTTTAAAGAGACTCTGTGCATCTGTTCCAGAGACTGCAATGTCAAAGATACCGCCCATGGTGAAGTTCCACGCGAAGTGAAGAGAGGAGACAACCCAGAGATTTCTGGTGGCCATGTATACCAGGGTCATTAGCACGCCGAACTCAAGGCCCACCGCCACACTTGACCAGAGGGTTGCATTTGGGTTTGTAGCATGGGTTAGACCGCCCTCGATAGCTACCACCAGCAGAGCAATGATACTGCCGGCCCATTTCTCTACAAGTCTGAAGACTATTCCCCTTGCTATCAATTCTTCTATGAAGCCGATGAGGATCATCAGAAAAATGTATTTAATGACTTCCTGATCCGGTTGAAATTCGGTGATATGATAGTTGCCTGTTATCCACAGGAACCCCACCTGAACAAGTATCAGACCGGAGCCAATTGCGATCCCAATGAGAACTTTACTGAACCAGCGGGGAGTTCCATACTCTGTCATGGGTCTGTGCTCGAATTTTTTCAGGTAGAACTGATAGCAGCAGGTGGTGAAAACGATGAAAAATGATACCTGAATTGCTCTGCCGGGAATTGTATCCAGGATTCCTGCGGTTCTAAGAAGAAGTTTTGCGGTAACCCCGCCCAAGCATCCTATGCCGACAAATACAAGTGCTATCAGCATAAGGATCAGTGGATGCTTTATGAATGTTCTTATCCTCATATGCTCTCAATTCTGTTTTGAGACAGTTTTATTCAGGACAGGAGTATTCAGATATGTGTTACAGTTACAGTTGCTCTTATGCTCTTCAGTTGATGGATACAGCTTCCGCAGGGATCCACCCTTGAAGATCGACGTTTTCAGGGCTGTCGCTCATATCAACCCTGAACCAGGTTACAGTAATCCCAACAATGGCTACCGCTGAATTGGCAGGTATTACTGCAAGAGGTGTTTCAGTTGTATCCTGGTTAGCGTAAACCGGAGTCTCCACCTGTGTCATTGCATAGGACACATAGAGTGTGGGTGCCCATACCACAGGCAGCTCCTCCGTTGAAACCGCTACTGTGCCCGGGGGAAGCCATCTGTATCTGAAGCTGCTGGTGTTTGCTGCCTGTGCCACTCCAGGGTCGAAACCCAGCCAGCCTGATGCTGTTCTAACTTCCAGATCCACACTTTCGCCGGGAAGAAGCTCTGACCATACATCAGAGTCCCTGTCCGGTCGCACAAAAGTGTCCAGGGTCTCCTCTGCTGTGAACGATAGACCAACGGCAGTTGTGGAGAGAAATGAGAAAAGCAACAGGGTCTGTATCCTCTGGAATCTCATGAGAACCACCTTTCGGTTTTGTACTCTAATGTAATTCCTTTATCGTATGTGGTAAAGAAGCCTTTACCTGAAGGTAAAAATATGCGATTATTGCCGGATAGTAAATATGTGTGAGGAAATGGAGAACATGAGAGTAACACTGGTGTATCCCAGCTATGGAACCGAGCAGCATTCGCTGTATTTTCCCTTTGGCCTGGCTTATGTTGCATCATCTCTGCTTGCTGCAGGGCATGATGTTACGGTGGTTGATATGGAGGGTGACAGACTCTCTGTGTCCGAAGCTGTTCAGAGAACAGTTGATTCTTCTCCGAATATTGTAGCATTCGGCGGTATGGTGACCAGATTCCGTTTCGTGCGGGAGCTTGCCGGTCTCATCCGCAAAGAGCTCCCCGATGTATTCATGACAGCAGGCAACAGCGGTGTTACAACTGTACCGGAGATCTACCTGAAAGCATGCGGGCTTGACTGCGTTGTACTTGGTGAGGGAGAAGTTACTTCAGTTGAACTTGTTAATGCTGTGAAAGAAGGCGTTGACTGGAAGGAAATACCTGGTATTGCCTGGCTGGGAGAAGACGGGTCTCTTCAAAGATCAGCTCCCAGGGAGCCTGTTCCTGATCTTGATTCTCTCCCATGGCCTGCATGGGACCTCTTTCCCATTGAGAACTACGTTTCCAGCATGGATCACAGGCAGAAAACAGTGAGACATCTGGAAACTCTTGCAAGCAGAGGTTGTCCGTTCAACTGTGTCTACTGTTACCGGATCTATGGTCGCAATGTAAGACGACGATCACCGGAAGCCATTGTTGCAGAGCTGGAAGAACTTGTGAACCGTTTTCAGATCCAGTACACAGGTTTTCCCGATGATCTTTTCACAAGCGACAAGAAATTTGTCATGAATACCTGTGCTCTTATGAAGGAGAAGCTTCCCGGGATCAAATGGTCCTGTATTGGAAGGGTCAACACTGTGGACCGGGAGATGCTTGAGACCATGAAGGATGCAGGCTGCGACTGGATCTCCTACGGTATTGAGTCCGGCAGCGACATCATGCTTGAGAATATGAGAAGGGGAGTTACCGTAAAGCAGTGTCTGGATGCCATCAAGCTCACAGAATCTGTGGGCATTCACGCAGAGGGAAGTTTTATAATCGGAATGTTCGGAGAGACACGGGACTCGGTTAAGAAGACTGTTGAATTCTGCAGGGAAGCTGATATTACCGCTCCAATGCTCTTCGTAACCCCATACCCGGGAACTGCTATCTTTAACATGGCTCTGGAAAAAGGTCTGATAGGAGATGTTGAGGATTTTCTTGTGAAGATGAACGCGGCGGATGAACTTCTTGTTAACCTTACAGATTTTACAGACAATGAACTCATTGAGCTTAGAGACTGGGCACAGGGCAGTATAGGCAGAAGCTATCTTTTCAAGAAGCCCTTTGCCAGGATCCCGAACCTGCTGTGGAAACACTTCAAACTGCACGGGTTCAGAGGATTGTTCCATGATGTCAGGGCTTTTCTTGCTTCTTACTTCTCCAGAAATCGAAAATGACTGGAACCACCGTTCCTGTCTGCACCGTGAACAGGCTTCTGGCACCACTGCTGCCACGGGCATTCCTTGTGATACTTGCTGCGGTCATCCTGCCCAGGATTCTTCTGTTCTTCTACCTGGGTGGCGAACTGCCGCAGCCGGGAAGGGATCAGGCTTTGTACATTCATACCGCAGGGCAGATAGTCAGCGGCGAAGGTTTTTCTTTTTCTTCTGATCTTGGATTAATGAAGAACCTCAGGAACACCAGCGACAGCCCTCAACAACACTGGACAGGTGATGAAAGCTACATGTTCGGTCTTGCGCCTGTGGATACCCCCACGGCAGTTATGGAACCGGGGTATTCTGTTCTGCTTGCGCTCTTCTTCTCTCTTTTCGGAGCGGTTAGCGGATCGGTCTTTTCTCTCAACCTGTTGTTTGCACTTGGTGGAGCATTTGCTGTAAGAAAACTTGTTATGGATGTATGGGGTGCCCAGTCAGGTCTTATGGCTGCTATTCTCTGGTCCATCTACCCGCCTTTCGTCTACTACTCTGCTTATGCTATGACCGAGACTGCACATTTTGCCATGCTTATGATTTCTTCAATGCTTCTGCTTTCAGCAGGCAGGGGAGAAGGAAAGGGTTTTCTCGCAGGGGTGGCCACAGGTGTTTTCTTTCTTATAAGGGCCACTGCGCTGTTTCTTGTCCCTTTTCAAATTGCTTATCTTGCCTGGAGAAAACAGTGGAAGGCAATGCTTTTTCTCTCTGCGGGTTTTCTTGTTGCAGTGTCCCCGTGGATGGTACGTAATTGGATCTCTCTGGGTGAACCGGTGCTCATGCCCACAAAGGGGTCACTTAACCTGTGGATGAGAAACAATCCTGAGGTCCTTGCTCTTGAGGGTATTTTTGTGCCTGACAATATCCCAGTTAATGATCTGTCACTGCTGGAGTATCCTTCAACTGATTCGATTCCCGGCGAACTGGCCAGGAGCAGAGCATTGGGTGCTTCTGCAAGGAACTACATTTTCAGCAACCCGAGGTTGATGGTCTGGCTTGGCTGGAACAGAGCCATTGATTTCCTTGCACCGGGAGGAAGTACTCTGGGGACCAGGGGAATGATCGCAGGCCTTGTTATCTATCCTCTTATCCTCTTCGGCGTTCTGGGGCTGTGGCGCAGTCGCCACCGACCTGAAGCGGTATTTCTCTTTGCTCTCTTTGTATTGTATCTTCTTGTGCATGCTCTGGCACACGGAGGGGTTCGATACCGATTGCCGGTTGATGCGGTGTTCCTTATAGGTGTTGCCTTGGGAACCTGTTGCGGAGAAGGAAAAAAATGACTGAAATGAAACGAATACTTTTCGTTTTTCCAGAGACCAGATATCCCTCCGGGCAACCGCCCCTGGGGATTGCTATGCTATCTGCTGTGGCTAAGCAGTGTGGTGCTGAAACTGCTCTCTGTGATATGTCCTTTCAAAAAAAGCCATTCGAACATCTTCGAGATCTGCTCAGAGAGTTTAAGCCGGATGGTGTTTCAATAACAGTGGTTACTCCGCAGATCAAGTCCACTCTTACTGCTTGTGAGGTTGTTAGGGAGTATGCTCCAGATGCATATCTCATGGTGGGTGGCCCGCATGCAACCGTTCTTCCATTGGAAACTCTGGAGACTTCAGGCGCTGATCTAGTTTACTCCGGAGAGGGAGAGAGGGCATTCAGATTACTTGTTGAAGGAACTGACCCTGCAGAGATCCCTGGCGCATGTTTCATAAAAGACGGGAAAGCGACTCTTGTTCCAGGTAAACTACTGGTGTCCGATCTGGACACACTGCCTCTCCCTGACAGAGACATTTTTGATATGAAAAAATACTTTCAAACATGGTATTCCATGGACAGAGTTGATCCTGGTCTCAAGGGTACAACCATAATGGGCACAAGAGGATGTCCCTACACATGTACATTCTGCCAACCGACTCTCTCTGAGATATTCGGAAAAATGATGCGCAAACGTTCACCGGAGTCTATTGTAGGTGAGTTGAAACATCTTGTAGAGAAGTATTCCATTAACGGTTTTATGTTCGAGGACTCAACCTTCATTGTGGATCACCGGTGGGTCACAGACATTTGTTCTCTCATGAACAAAGAAGGACTGAAACTCAGGTGGTGCTGTAACGTCAGAGCGGATCTGCTTACTGAAGAACTTCTTGACACCATGGTAAGTGCAGGTCTTGCAAAGGTGAATATGGGAGTAGAGTCCGCATCACAGAGAGTTCTGGATGATATCTACAAAAAAGGGATAACTGTTGAAGGTGTGAGAAAAGCGCTGAGGATGTGCAACTCCAGAGGCATTTTCGTTCAGGGATATTTCATGCTGGGAGCCCCTGGAGAAACCGTAGATGAAATGAAGCTCACTATAGATTTTGCTGCCCGGGAACCATTTGATGATGCTCTTTTTGATATCACCACACCATTTCCCCACACGGAACTGTGGGAGATGTCCAAAGAACTTATCAATGCTGATTATTCCGACTTCGATTGTTTTCACAAGAGTGTTTATTCCCTTGAAGGAATCACACCGGAACAGATAGAGAAGCTTAAAAAGAACGCTTTCTGGAAATTCTATGCGCACCCTGCCAGAATTCTGAAAACCATTCGCACGGTTCTGGGTCCCAGAAACTTCAAGCGAACCATGCTGAAGGTGAGGAGAGTATGAGAGAACTTACTGTTACAATTGACGATGGAGGAATGCACCCTGCAATCAATGCAGCGGTTCAAAAATGTATTGAATCCGGTAATGTGAACAGAGTAAGTATAATGGCAACTGGAGGCAGTTTTGCTGAAGCCAGTACGATGGCATTGATGGGAAACTTAAGGGTTGCAGCCCATCTGGACTGCTGCCGGGGACCTTTTCTTTTAAGGGGAAGTGACTTTCCCGAGTCTTTCACCTCCTGGTATAAATCTGCAGAGACCCTGGCGTATTCAGTTAAGAAAGAATGGTCAGCACAGATAGAAAAGATACTCGCCACAGGAGGGGTTATCACCGCTCTTGACAGCCACAGACATCTGCACAATCTGCCTGCCCTGCAGGATATCATTATCTCCCTTGCGAAGGATTACGGCATTAGAACTGTAAGGTCCGCTGTACTGCCTGATAAGTACATGAGATTTCCCGCTGGACTGAAACTGAATTCTCTCGGTGGTGAGCTCAAGGCAAATCTCGAATCAAACGGTCTTGTTACAACTGACAGGATGCTGGGATTTGGCAGGGCGGGAAAGATCAACAGAAGATACCTGAATAAATTTACAACTCTCTGCGGTGAGGGAACCACAGAGGTAGTTATGCACCCTGCAACCGAAAATGTATGGTCCTCCGGACAGCCTGGAGAGCTTGAGCTGATCACCTCTGAATGGTTTGGTGACTGGTGCAGCTCCAAAAGCTGAATCTTTACATTTTCGTACTTCTACTGGCTCTATTTGCGAGAATTGCCGTATTCTATCTTGCAGCCAACGATTTTTTCCTGGTGGGTGAGGGGCAGGTACAAGCAAACCTCGCAGAGAATATTGTTGCTGGCCGGGGTTTCATGCTTTCGGAAGCCATGTTTCACGACGCTGATCCGAGGCGTGATGACCAGCTTGAGTTCTTTAGAGAAACCGGTGGGTTTTACGGGGCTTTGATCCCTGAAAAGCCAACAACATTCCTGGTTCCTGGCTATGCTTTGTTTGAGGCTATGATTTTCATGGTTACATCTCCTGGAAATCTTCTTGCAGTGATCGGCGTTCAGCTTTTACTGGGACTGCTTACGGTTTTTCTTGGAATGCGACTTGCATCCCGTTTCCTTCAAGGACGCTGGTTTGCTGCTGCAGGAATATTTATGGCTCTAGATCCATTTGAGCTTTACTACCAGGCGATACCAGCGACACAAGCTCTTTTCTCGCTGCTATTTATGGCTGGATTGCTTCTATCGATCCGTTTTATAGAGAAACCTGATCTGTCCCGTGGAATATGGGCAGGATTGTTATGGGGAGTTACTTTTCTTGTGCGACCGGCTGCACTTCCAATGATTGCCTGGCTTACGGTAGTAGCGCTTTTCGCATGGAAATTCTCCAGGAGAACGATACCTGCTCTCCTGCTTCTTGCTGTTTCTTTCGTGGCTGTACTGACTCCATGGGTACTGCGAAACAGAAGTACAATGGGACGCAACCAGCTTCTTCCATTGCAGGGCGGTGTTCAAATGTGGGAATTCAACGGAAGGGTGTTTACCGACGCATTTCTTGATGAAGCAGAAGGTGCGAAGTTGCTGTACGGACCTGTTCGAGAAATGTGGCTGTTGAAATTGAATAAGCCTGAACTGACTGAATTCCCGGAATTTACCACTGAATCAGAGTTTGAAAGAGACAGTGTTCTATATCACCGTCAGAGTGAGTTCATCAGATCCAACCCCATTGTGTTTCTTCACCTGTCCACCTGTAGATTTGTGGAGTTCTTTAAGCCATTCCCGCTGAACCGCTTTTCTCCTGTACACACCGTTCTGGGGCTTTTATCATTTTTCTGGGTTGGTATTTTCTTTTTTAGTGGTCTTCTTCTCATGGTGCGTATGGGCTGGCCAGGTATCTTTATTGCCGGAGTGATCGCAGGATACATATTCATGCATCTGCTCACTGCTTCAGGAACGCCTCACAGAGTCGCTCTTGATATCCCCCTGGTGATAGCATCATTGATATCAGTAAAGTATTCTGTTGAGAGATTCAGAGCTGGAAAGTTATCAACATGAGGATCCTTGTGGTTAAGACGCACGCTTTTGGAGACTCGCTGCTTGCCACCCCGGCGGTTTCCGGTCTTGTAGCACAGGGAAACAGAGTAACTGTTCTATCAGGGCCCTCTTCACTACCGGTGTGGGAACGGTTGCCGGGGATTGAAAGGATCATTCGATCTCCCGCTCCCTGCGGGGGTGCTGACCTTTTCTTCTGGTCACTCAGAAACAGGCAGAAGGGTTTTGACAGAGTAATTCATTTAGGGTCTTCTTCCGCTGCATCCCGGTGGCTCAGGTTTCTTACTGGACAAAAGGCGATAAGCGGAGGAGACCCTGGTCTATCTTTGGGTCTGGTTAAACCGGCAGCTCTGGATTACTGCAGGATCGCAGCGGTTGAGTGTTCATGTTTAAAGCCGTTGTTTCCCGTTACCGAAGCTGAATTTGGCACAGCTCTCCAGTACACCGGAAGTGAACCTTATGTGGTTCTTGCTCCCGGTGGTGCCAGGAATGCGCGGGATTTTGTTCCCCTGAAACGATGGCCCATGTCAAGGTGGGTGGAAGTTTCCCTGAAACTTCAAGCTATGGGGAAGAGAGTGTTTCTCACAGGCGGAAAAGAAGATCAGAAGGAGATCTCTTCTGTGTCCGGGGTGAACCTTGCCGGTAAACTCACCTGGGGTGAGACGGCGGCCCTCATCTCCAGGGCCACTATGTTTGCCGGTAACGACAGTGGCCCTGCCCATCTGGCTGTTGCAGTTGATACCCCTGCTCTGGTTCTTTTCGGACCCACAGATCCGGATTCTCTCTATGAAAAAGGCAGCATTGTTCCAATTTGCGGAACTGTATCATGTTCCCCCTGTTACTCAAACAGTGTTTTCCCCGGGTGTACGGGGAAGGGGGACTGTATGATCTCTATTGAAAGTGAAAGGGTGATCCACACCCTTGAGGAGATGCTTGAAAGATGAAAATAACAGCTCTTAATCCACCGTTCATTCCCCATTACAGTCGAGGGCAGAGAAGCCCTGCTGTGACCAGAAGCGGAACTCTATATTATCCCATCTGGCTCTCCTACGCCGTGGGTGCTCTGGAGCAGGCAGGGCATAGGGTTCAGTTCATAGATTCACCGGCAATGAACCTTGATCTTTCTGAGACCCTGAAAAAGATAGCAGAGTTCTCTCCAGACGTTGTGGTGGTTGAAACATCCACGCCCTCCATTATTTCCGATGCCCGGACTGCGGATCTTCTAACAGACACCGAAGCGATGGTTTTCTTGATCGGCACTCATCCCTCGGCACTTCCTGAAGAGACTGTACTTCTTGGATCAAAATTTCATGGTGCAATACTCGGTGAATACGAAAAGCCATTGCTGGCTGTTGTTTCTGCGCTGGAGGAAAATCTTCCACTGAGAGGAATTCCGGGAACCGCAATTCGCCTTTCAGGCAGAGGTGGAACCGGGGTGGAGGTTACTCCTCCTGACGGTTATCTGGAGGATCTTGATTCCCTGCCCTTTGTAAGTTCTGTCTACTCTGCGCACCTTCCCGTTGAACGGTACAATAATCCCAATGCGCTTCATCCACAGGTAATGATAATAGGGGGGAGGGGATGCCCGAATCAATGCAGTTTCTGCGTGTTTCCCCAGACTCTTACCGGCCGGTATTACAGAAGTCGCTCAGTGGAGAATGTTGTTTCGGAAATGAAGTGGGTAGAGGACAACATGCCTCAGGTACAGGCTGTCTTTTTCGAGGATGATACCATTTCTGCGGACATGAACCGGTTGAGGTTGCTCTCTGCTGAAATAGTAAGGGTTGGAGTAACCATTTCATGGACATGCAACATGAGAGCCTCAGCTGATCTGGAGACTCTTCAACTCTGCCGTGCGGCAGGTCTGCGATCTGTATGTGTTGGTTTTGAAAGTGGTTGTGACGAGATACTGGCTTCCATGCGAAAGGGACTCACTGTAGACAAGATGACTGATTTCATGGGTAATGCAAGAAAGGCAGGTATACTTGTACACGGCTGTTTCCTCTTCGGGATCCCGGGAGAAACCAGAGAAACTGCCCGGCGGACGCTGGATTTTGCGTTGAAGCTGAACCCGGATACCGCACAGTTCTACCCGCTGATGGTCTACCCTGGAACTGATGCGTACACTGATGTGCAGAAAGCCGGCCTGCTGGTCTCTTCAAGCTGGAGAGACTGGCTCAAGGAAGACGGTACCCATGCCTGTGTTGTAAAGACCCCGGATATGGAGCCTCAGGATCTTGTCGAATTCTGCGATCATGCCAGAAGAAAGTTTTATCTCAGACCTGGATACATCCTGAAAAAGGCGTGGAGAAGCTTGTTTGACAAAGGTGAAAGGCACAGAACCATGCTTGCGTTCAAAACTTTCAGGAAGTACATCTTCCGGTTGCGGCGGAAAAATGGCTGAAACTGAGATCGCAGCAATTGTTCCTTTCAGGGGTCAGTGGAGCAATTTGATCCCTGCTCTCAAGGCGCTTGACCAGCAGACGATACGATCTAGATTAACAGTGATTCTTTCAATTGACGGACTTGAAGAGCCACCTTCTCATGTTATTGATCTGGTGGATATCTGTATTAACGGAGAGCAGACTGGTCCCGCTTCTGCTAGAAACAGGGGATGGCGTATCACAGAGGCTCCTGTTATTCTGTTTACAGATTCCGACTGTATTCCCGAACCGGTTTGGGCTGAGAGAATGGAAGGTAAGCTAAAGGATGAGTACCAGGCCGTGAAAGGGGTATATTCCTTCGGGGGCTTTAAGCTGATACAGAGGCTTGCTCAGGTGGAGTTCGAGGAGAGATACCGACTCATGAAAAATGCGACGACCATTTATCTGGCAGATACCTATTCAGCTGGATTTCGCAGAGACTGGCTTGAGAAGCTGGAGGGGTTTGACGAGAGTTTTCCGCTGCCTGAACATGAAGATGTAGATCTTTCCTGGAGACTTACAAAGGCAGGTGGGAAGATAGGATTTGCAGCTGAAGCAAGGGTGGCACACACCCATAGACCTGGTTGGATAGCATATTTTAAGATGAAATTACGTAGAGGAAAATGGAGGATGATGCTGGTAAGGAAATTTCCCGCCAGAGCTGTCAACGACGGTTATACACCCCAGACTATGAAGCTCCAGATGCTGCTTTCTTTTCCCGTTCTGATCTCTTTCTTTCTCATCCCGTTCTTTCCCGTTATCACAGCCTCCATGGTTGTCCTCTTTCTGCTCCTTTGTATTCCACTTATCTTCACAGCCTTGACCACGGATCCAGCCATGGCAGTGTTTGTTCCGGTTTTTGCATTGTGGAGGGGAACAGCCCTGTTCTCAGGTGTTCTACCGGGTCTTCTGAGAGGAAAGAATTAGTGTTTGCTCCCATAAGAAGGCAACAGCGAGTCTTCATCATTATGCTTGCAGCTGCTGATATTATTACTGTTCCTCTTTCTCTGCTGGCAACCTGGTACACAAGAACCTGCCTGCTTGCAGATATTCTCCCGGGGTTCACGCACAGCATGAACACTTATCTGCTGACAATCCCTGTATTGATCATACTGTGGGTTGCATCATGGTGGTCGAGTGGTATGTACCTATCTTCAAACAGACAGAGTCCGTTCTCAGGGCTGACTATCCGGATGCGTGGAGTCTTTTACCTTGCTGTATCCATGATGGCTGCAAGCTACCTTGTAAAAATGGACTATTCAAGGATAATATTGCTGATCTTTCTTGTTATATCACAGCCGGTTAATATTCTTTTTAGAAGTTTTGCTTCTCTTTTCTCCAGAAAGGTTGCACCCTGCAAGGAAGCTCCTGCCACTATTGTGATTGGATCAGGAGAGTTCGCTGAGATGGTTATTACATCCCTGGGAAAATTCCCGGAGCCCAGACACCGGATCAAAGGTGTTCTGGCAGAGCAGACCGGGGTCACTGATGATATCTGCGGGGTTAAGGTTATCGGTGAAGCTTGTGATCTGCCACGGCTGGTCGAGAGTCTTTCCATTGACGAGGTCTTCTTTGCCAGCGGTTCCATGACCAGAACTGAAATGCTGAAACTGGTCAATGCGGTTCAAAAAGAAGACATTGTATTCATGCTGGTTACCGATCTCTTTGAGATAGTTGCCGGCGTGGATGATCTAAGCAGCATATCCAGGATGCCAGTTGTGGAGATAGGTTCTTCTGGAAAGGGTACATTCAGCAGGCTTACCAAAAGACTTATGGACCTGATACTGTCGCCGGTGCTTATCATAACGCTGGCACCGCTGATGGTGGTTGTCTGGGTAGTGATAGCTCTCTCAGGCAAAGGATCTCCTGTTTTCAGGCAAACCAGGGTGGGCAGATTCGGCAAAGAATTTACACTCTATAAATTCAGAACAATGAAGCCGGAAGCTGACGAATATGAAGTTGCTCCAGTGGCTGCAGACGATTCCAGGATCACAGGGTTCGGCCGACTTCTCAGAAAGACCAGTCTGGATGAGTTACCCCAGCTCTTTAACGTTCTCAGAGGGCATATGAGCATGGTAGGTCCCCGTCCTGAGATGGATTTCATAGTTCGCGACTACAATGCATGGCAACGAAGAAGACTTGATGTAAAACCGGGCTTGACCGGTCTCTGGCAGATAATGGGAAGGAAGGAACTTCCTCTCCATGAGAACCTTGAATATGATTTTTACTACATGAGGAACCAGTCTCTCATGCTTGACATGGCGATTCTAGCAAGAACGGTTGTTACCGTTCTCAAAGGAAGGGGAGCATACTGACAACTGTTCTAGCACTCTCTGTTGTTCTTGGCGCATGGAACCTGCCTGGCCCTCTCTGGACAGGGCTTGGAGTCTTTCCAGCAGCCTGGAGTAACGATCCGCTCGCCTGTATGGCAGCACCGGCAGGTATGGGAAGGCTTGAGTTCCTGCAGGTTTCTTCTGTCGGCGGGCTCAGCGAAGAAAAACCATCGGGAGCTGTAGCTGCGGTCGTACCCCTTGGAGAGTCCAGATTTACTCTTGGTACAGGTGCCGGGTGGGATGATTTTCTCCGAATTGGCACTGCTCAGCTCTCAGGCAGCTACACAGCTGCAGGAGATCCTATAGGCTTTATGGAAGGGCTTTTTGGACCCAGTATTTCTGTTGGTGTATCTACCAGATATCAGTATGCTGACAGTACCGGAGAGAGCTTTTTTGATGTGGATGCAGGGTTTCAGTTCTCTCTTTTTCCATCGTCTGCTCTGGGAATGACCTACACGGATATTATTGAAGATCGCCTGTTTGCAATGGGATTCAGCCATGTATTCAACAGGAATCTAAAAGCACATGCTTCTCTCTGTGAAGGTGACTGGCAGGTTGGATGCGAGTTGCAGATAACCAGGGTTCTTCGTCTTTTCTCCGGTGCAGACGGTGAAGCGGTGAATGCCGGGTTAAGTTTTTCCCCGGGGGAGTGGGACTACGGTTACGGAGCTGTTCTTCACGAAGGTTCAGTTGAGCACAGACTGGGCGTATCTAGGAGGTTCCCATGACCGTACTATTGATTACAATCGCCCTTCTGGCTCAACAGCCCTCTGATACAGTATTGGTTCAGGATGACCAGGGCCTCAATACGGGAGTGTTTTTTTACTCTGATGCATCGGCAGATCTGAACAGTGGCTTAAAGACTCTTTCCTCCGATACTCTTGTTGTTTTTTCCCGGGGAAGCTACCGGGAAGACTGGGTGAGACTTAGTGCCACAGCTGCTCTGGAGTACTCAACAGACTCAACACTTTCCGGTATTGATCCAGTAAGTGCCGGCGCATTCTTTAAATGGCCAGGGTCGCCATGGTTGGGTACAGGTGTTTCCATGGGGCTTGTTAATCCATTTATAGCAGGGTTTGATGTCCCGGTAAGAGAGTGGAGCAGCCATGATGTTATGGACTCGACCGTAGTAACAATTGAGGCTGGCGGACTAATGGGATTCCAGGGGTTCTGGAATCAGCTTGGAGATTCACTTTCCTGGTACGGAGTAAGATCTCCATGGCTTGGATTTGGTACTGTGGGATACAGCGGGATAAGTGAGAATTCTGCCAGGCTTGAAACGTACAGTGGTTTTATTGACCTTAGAAGAGTGCAACCGTGGTTCCTCTTTGTAAAAGAAGATTCACAGTGGACCTATCTCACAGAACTCAGGGGCTGGCATCCCGTGAAGAATCGTTATGTATACATTGAAGTGGTTCCTGAACTGTCCCTGGAGGAAGACTCAAACAGGGTTGGGCTTACCGGTTATCTTTATGGCAGGAGCAGGGCGATCAGCGGTTCCCTGCAGGCAGTTATGGACATTGATAGTAATGAGGATCATTCGTACTCACTGGGACTGGATATTCTCTCAGAGGCAGGCATTGCATGGGCTGTTGATGCCGATCTGGATCAGACAAATGACCTTCACGGTGAGTTCTCCGGTTTTTACAGAAGATCACCTGCCGGGTGCGGAGGTTCTGTTGAGATGGCAGGTGACAGCCTCAGGGCCACCGCGACTGCGTTGTATTCTCCTGTTCAGGGAGTGGCAGCAGAACTTTCTGTGATGTCTGATCTGAGTACAGAAGAACCGAACCCCGGATGCCTGTTATCAGTGTTCGGAGCAAAAGAGGATTTTACCGGAACGATAACTGTTCAGTGGGGAGAAGGTTCTACCACTCTTGGTTTGGAGGTGTCGGCATGGATAAACTGATTGCATTATCTTTACTGCTTTGCTTCGGCTCCTGTGCTGTATTTGTGCCTGCTGCGACTGATGAAACAGATACCGGTCAGCTGGTATTTCATCACTCTGCTGCAGGCAGGGTTCAGCTTGTGGGTGACTGGAACAACTGGGGCGGGGCTACAGATGCCACAGGTATGGTGGATCCTTCCTCTGGAGTAATGGAGAATGACAACGGTATCTGGACGGCATCACCTCCAGACGACCTGGACAAGGGGAGGTACAGATATGCTTTCCTTGTTAATGGCTCACAGTTTATTCCGGATCCAGCGAATCCGGAGAGAACCATATTCATGGAACATGAAGTGTCTGTTCTTCTTATTGACTGATACGAGAGGGGAAATAATTGGCTGCGGTTAGATTTGATGGTGTCAGCAAGGTTTATGGTAAGGATTCAAGGGCACTTTCAGATTTCTCACTTGACGTAGAGGATGGAGAGTTTGTTGTTCTGGTTGGCCCCAGCGGTTGTGGCAAGTCAACCACGTTGCGTGTTCTGGCTGGTCTTGAAGAGGCAACTTCCGGAAGAGTTTACATAGATGGTATGGATGTCACCGATGAAACACCGTCAAAGCGGGATATTGCCATGGTCTTCCAGAACTATGCTCTTTATCCGCACATGACCGTTTTTGACAACATGGCTTTTTCTTTGAAGATGCGTAAACTGCCCGGAGAGGAAATAAAGCGCTCTGTTAATGAAACTGCAAACATCCTGGGCATTTCCGAGTATCTTGAACGAAAGCCCAAAGAGCTCTCAGGCGGCCAGAGGCAGAGGGTGGCACTAGGTCGGGCAATTGTTCGTAACCCAAAAGTCTTTTTGTTTGATGAACCGCTTTCAAACCTTGATGCAAAATTGAGAGTTCAGATGAGGAACGAGCTGGCACGCCTTCACTCACAGTTGAAGGCTACAATGATCTATGTGACTCATGACCAGGCGGAGGCCATGACACTTGGGGACAGGATCGTGGTGCTTAAGGATGGATATATCCAGCAGGTAGCACCGCCACTGGAGGTCTACAATAACCCATGCAACAGGTTTGTAGCCGGTTTCATCGGCAGTCCTGCAATGAATTTTTTTAAGGCAGAAGTGGCGGGTAGTGCGATCCAGACTGTAAATGGTAGTCTTGAGATAGCTGATACGATAGATGGGGCATACACGCTTGGAGTTAGACCGGAGGACATTATTGTCCGGGAACAGGGACCTTTCAACTGTTCTGTAGAGGTTGTGGAGACCCTGGGTAACGAAAAGGTTGTTATTGGCGTAACTGAAAGCGGAGAACAGCTTACTGCAAGGTGCAGCCCTGATATTGATATACACCCCGGTGGCAACCTTGAATTCGGAATAGATATGAACAAAATTCACCTTTTTGCAATTGACGGGGTGGGGCGAAAAATATGATCCTTTTTACCTCATTAATCGTTGCACTTGTTGTTTCCCTTCTCATGACCCCTTTGATGAGCCGGCTTGCAGGAAAATGGGGTTTTGTTGTTAAAGAACAGCATTCCGGAAGTAATGGTACTCCTGTTATGGGAGGCGTTGCTATTTTTCTTGGTTTTTCTGTTGCAATTGTGGCGGGGATGCTGATCTATCCCGTTCTTCCCGGTGAAAGTATCGCTGATACACCTCAATCGTGGAGCTCGATCTGCATTCTCATGCTTGTTTCCGGTTTCTTTATGGCTCTTGCAGGGTTTCTTGACGATAAATTTAAGCTATCACCGAGAATGAAACTTACTCTTCATTCGCTTGTAGCTGTTATTGCCGGCACTCTTTTTGTAATGAAGGGTGCTCAGGTAAGACTTTTCCTTGACGGAAGCAGTTTAGCATGGCTCACTGCTCCTATCACCCTGATCTGGCTTCTGGGAATAACCAATTCAATAAATCTTCTTGATCATGCAGATGGCGTTACGGCAGGAGTTTCTGCGATAGCCGCCTTATTCTTTGCCGCGTTGAATTTTATGCATGGAAATCCAGCCATTGCATTTATCAGTGTTGCTCTGGCAGGAGCTTCTCTTGGATTCCTTTTCTTTAACTTTCCTCCGGCTTCAATCTTCATGGGTGACTGCGGCTCCAATTTCCTTGGATTTATACTGGGTATTATTGCGGTTCTCGGGGTTTATACTCCCCAGGGATCAATCCCATACCTGGCTATTCTCTCTCCTCTTCTGATACTTGCGGTACCTATTCTGGATACGGTAATGGTTCTTGTTTACAGAAAAAGGCGTGGTGCTCCACTTTTCCAGGGAGACAAGAATCATCTTGCCCACAGACTTATGCGAATGGGTTATTCAAGAAGAACAACGGTGGTCATGCTCTACATATTTTCAGTAATACTTGGAACACTGGCGCTTCTTCTGCCTACTTTAAGACCTTATCAGGCGATTCTGGCTTTTCTGATAGCTGTTGGTGTCATAAGCGTTTTTACCATCTTTATTGTTAATGGAGAGAAGGGTAGACGCCAATGAAAATAAGAACTTCCATGGTATTCACTGTTCTGCTTGTTACTGTAATGCTGGGAGTGGTCTTTGGCATACTGACAAACAGCAGAAACAGCATCCTTGTAAAGGAGATGTTCTATGTGGCTGGTGGCAGCATTGCTTCCATGCTGGCAGCTGCTCTCCTTTTTCTTAAAAAACCCTGCTACAGGCAAAGGGTCCCTCTTCTCTCCCTGGGTGCAGTAACAGCAGTGCTGGTTCTTATGGTAATAATGCATTTCTCCGGGATCGGTTCAACAAATGGACCCTTCACTTTTCTCATGCTGCTTTCTCTGGGAGCCCTGTCACTTTCATCACTTTTGTTCATGGATGAATCTCACATAAAGATCTTTACTTCTGTAATGCTGGGATCGGTCACCATTATGTTTGTTTATGCAATTATGCAGTGGCAGGGAATCAATATTTTTTCCTGGGATGCTGCCCTGACAAGAAGCGGTAGAAGTACTGGAAGCCTTGGTAATCCTAACCTTCTTGGCGGTTTTGCATCTGCTTCTATCCCCTTTGGAATAACATATCTGATGTCATTGAAGAAGTTTTCCGCGGTTGTCAGGTCAGTTCTTGCTATTTTGTTCACCGGTGTTGCTACCACTGCTGTGGTAGCAAGTGGAACCAGGGGAAGCGTTATTGGTGTTGCTGCGGGATGTTTTGTTCTGTTTTTATGGTTTTTGAAGAGCAGGGCGCACTCTCCCGGAATAAAGAAAGTTATACCGGCAGTTCTTCTGCTTGTGGTAATTGTTGCTTCAGTGGCCTTGCCTATGGCCTCAAGGCTCTCGGAGCTGGATCCCACCGCAGAGAATCAGGGAACCCTGCAGGTTAGAAAGATAATCTGGTCCGGGGCGCTCAGACTTTTCATGGATAGCCCGCTGGTTGGTCATGGACCGGGATCTTTTCAGATTCTATTTCCTGAAGTGAGGAACCCTTCTTACAGTCTTCTGGGGGTCAGCCATAACACACTCCATGCCCACTGTGAGTACCTGGAGATACTTGTTGACATCGGGCTTCTGGGGTTAATTCTGTGGGCTATTTTTGTATGGGGTCTTCTGAAACGAATGAAGGATATGGATCTGCTTCACGCAGGTGCTTTTGCCGGAATGGCAGCAATGCTTGCGGAGTCCCTGGTCTCGGTACACCTAAGGTGGCCGCCCACAGCCTGGATGTTCGCGACTCTGGCAATGATTTTTCTTGCACGGGGCAGTGATGTCAGCATTCAGCCTGTCATTTCCCGGGGGAAAAGCAGAGCAGCTGCAGTATGTCTTGCTCTGGTGAGTGTTGTCCTGGCTTTAGGGTTCTTTGCGCACTACTTACCCATGTCCCGTTCGTCCGAGCTTGTATTCAAAGGGAAAGATATATTCCTGGCAAGAACAGAGGTCGCGATGAATGGCGCTTATTCTGCTGCCGGTCAGTGGGTGAATTCAGGTGACCAGGCTTCCTTGAATGCGGCAGTTATTCAATGGCAGAATGCCACTGCTTTTGCAGACAGTGCTGTGATCTATTCAAGACTTGCTACAGAGATCTATCCCTGTGATCTGGGGGCATGGTATGCTCTTGGCAGTGCCCATCTCACCAGGTACATGGTCATAGAAGTACCGGTTCCGGCAATGCGCTCTGTTCTGGAAGCGATCGGGTTTTCGAGCGGTTACACTGCAGAGCAGACAAATGAAGAGCTGTTTCTGGGAATGGCAGCTTATGACAGCCTTACCACAATGGCTCCGAATTACGCAGAGGTTCACAACAACCTCGCCCTGGGATATTCAAATATGGGTCTGTTGGAAGAGTCCATGCATGAATTGTATCTGGCGTACAGGATACACGCCCACAGAAGAGAAGACTATTTTAATCAGGTTTCCTCACTACTGACCATCTGTCCGGGTTCCATCGATGGAGCTCTTCTTTACTTCCGCCATATACTTGCAAAATATGATACGGATGCCCAGGGTGAGAAACTCGAAAATATGTTTGATACGGTAACCGACAAAGCATGTTTCCTTCTTTCAGCCCAGCCTGATAACAAAGCTGTATTGAAGGAAGAATTCCTTCTTCAAATTGAAGAGATACTTCCAGTTGAATTCCACTCAAGACTGATCGAAAGCATCAACAGAGCAGAGGATCACTCCCCGTTTGCAAACTGGGAAAACAGAGCACTTTTGAGCATGGGTGCTTTGGAAGCACTGGAAGAAATTCGCAGTATGTCGATCGTTTCTGCTTTCACCGGGAGTACATTTCCCACAGTATTGCCAGGGGATCCTGAATTCTATCAAGCAGCTGCATTATTCCTTTTCGCCTCGGAATGGAACCGGGACGCTTACGATCTTGTAATGGATATTTTTCTTGATCAAATAGTTATCGATCGCAATCTTGATGATGTAAACGCCCTGGTTCATAATGAACGGTTTGATGGATCTATTCATGCAGGGGTTCTGGAAGATATCCGGACTGTAAGATTAGCAGTGGCTGGAAGCAGAGCTGCTATGAGAGAAGGGTATGAGACACCCTGGCTGGCTGGCAGTCTTCCTGCTGTGATCTCTGACAGTCTTCATGCAAGGATGGTTTCTGACTCTTTGAACAGCAAATGGTACCGGATGGAACTCCGAATGACATTTCTGCTGGTAACTTCCTACTGGTGGGATTACAATATATTCGCCTCCGGGCAGAATCAGTACCTGCTTGAACGTATTTTCTATTGCAGAGATAAGATAAGAGAACTGGAGCCTTCTTCCTGGTCAATTATTGTCTCCATGATCCTGAGTGACGAGATCGAGAGGATCGGATTGTATTGCAGTATCGGCTGTCCACAGACAGTGGGTCTGCTCAGGGATGATCTTGTCAGCGGGGCTCCCCGAGTCTTCTAAAAAAAGTTCCCGGTATCCGTGATGATCCCCAGCAGCACTTGATGCAGGCAAAGTAATACCATAGATTAGCGGTACTTGTGCTGTATGGCATGGGCGCTTGGCGCCCATTTTTGCTATATCGCATGTGTTTCACCAGCATTTACGGAGGTTTACCTTTGGCTCATGATGATGTACTGGAACATGTTGAGAAAATAGTTGATGGTTTTGGTTTTCTGCTTGTTGATATGAATCTGTTTCAGGCAGGAAGAAGAAAAATTCTACGCGTACTGGTAGACAGGGTTGGAAGAATTGGCCTTGATGAGTGTGCAAAAGTATCAAGAGCTGTATCAGATACTATTGAAACACTTGATCTTATAGGAGATGCTTATACCCTCGAGGTAAGCTCGCCGGGTATAGGAAGGCAGCTGTCCACCGAGAATGACTGGGTCCGCTGTGTTGGGAGAAGGATAGAAGTAAAAACAGAGTCCAGCGAGTTTGTGAGCGTTCTCGCAAGTTACAATGAAGGACTTTTAACATTTGAGGACGGTAAAGTCACAGATCCAGCAAGTGTACTTTCCGCCCGGGAAGCAATCTGACAGGAGGGATCAATTGGCGGATTTTGAGAGAATAGATGCTCTCGCCAGTCTGGTGAGGGAAAAAGGCGTGAACAGGGAAATTCTTCTCAGAAGCCTTCATGCAGGTCTTGCCAAGGCCTCTCTAAGAGAGTATGGGGAAGAACAGGACATCAAGGTTACATGGGAACAGGGCAGTGGTGACATTCGTATGGAAGCCGTGAAGACCGTTGTTGAAAAGGTTGCCAGAGGAAAAACTCATCTGGAGATCGAACTTAAGAAAGCCAGAAAGATTGAAAAAAAGTGTGAGCTGGGTGACCAGATCGCAGTGCCCATCAGCATAACTGACTTTGGAAGAGCTGCAGTGAACGAGTTCAGATCAGAGTTCCTGCTGCTTGTTAAATCTGCAGAGAGAAATCAGGTCTGGAAAGACTACGAAGACAGAGTCGGCTCCATCATCCCCAGGTGCAGAGTACAGCAGGTTTACAGGAATAGAATCCTCATACAGGTTGACGGTAGCATTGAAGCTGTTGTTCCAGCTGATGAGAGAGCCAGGGGCGAAAGGTATGATCAGGGAGATTCAATAACGCCTGTTCTTATTAAAGTTGAAAGACCTGAGAGCCTTGAACCTCAGCTTCTTCTCTCCCGGGCAACTCCGGAACTTGTCAGAAGACTATTTGAGAGGGAAGCTCCAGAGATAGAGGAAGGCGTTGTAAGCATAAAGGTCATTGCCCGTGAACCTGGTGTAAGATCAAAGATCGCAGTTTCCAGTACTGATATGCGTATTGACGCTGTTGGTGCGTTTGTAGGTATGAAGGGAACCAGAGTTCAATCCGTTATGAGAGAGCTTAACGGTGAACGCATTGATATCCTTCCATGGACCAGGGACAGGTATGTCCTGGCATCACAGGCGCTGGCACCGGCCACGGTGCTTAGTATTGAATCTGAACAATCCTTCAACCGGGAAACCGGTGAGATGGAAGATATTCTCATTGCTGTTGTTCCGGATGATCAGCTCTCTCTTGCTATCGGCAGGAACGGACACAATGTAAGGCTGGCAGGGCAGCTTGTAGAGCGCAGAATTGATCTGAAGACCCAGAGTCAGTGGGAAGAGGAGAATCGCTGGAAGAATATGCTCAGGGTTGATGTGAGCGAGCTTCCATGTGTGAATGACAAACTGGCTGAAAGACTTAGCAGAGCCGGTTATGACTCTGCTCAGATCGTAATGGAATCCACAGAAGAAGAGCTGCAGGAAGTTCAGGGAGTTGGTCCTGTGAAGCTTGCGCAGATATTGAAAGAGGCTGCTGATCTTATTGATCAGAGAGTACATCAGATAGAGGTAGCAAAACAACTTGAGCAGAGTAGTTCGTCTGAAGCAGAAGCAGAAGAAGCCACCGAGCAAAAAGAATAAATGCACCCTGGAAGAAGGTGATTTTCTTGGTTGAAGAAACAAAAGTACAGAAGCGAAGGGTGTATGAGCTTGCTCGAGAGTTGAATATCTCCAGCGAGGCACTTCTCAAGGTTCTGAAAGAACTGAAAATTGAAACAAAGAGCCATATGAGCACTGTGAGCAGTGAAGATACGAAAAGGGTAGTTGAACAGTTTGAAAAGCAAAAGGCTGAAGCTAAGACCCGTGCCACAAAGAAGCGTAAACGCAGACGCAGAAAGAAAAAGACAGTAGTCTCCGCTGAAACCGTTAAGAATGTCAAGAAGATACTGGCCAAGATAGACTCCGGCGGTGCCAGAAAACGCAAGAGTAAGAAAGTCAAGTACCGAAAGGAAAAGCAGGAGAGGCACGAGGAAAAACGTATTTTCGCTGAGGGTGAAGAGCAGATACTGAAAGTTACTGAGTTTACAAGTCCTGCTGAACTTGCCCAGCAGATGGACCAGCCGGTGAACGGCGTTATTGCTGCCTGTATGAAGCTTGGCGTCATGGCAACTGCGAATCAGAGGCTGGACGTCGATACTATATCTCTTGTGGCAGAAGAACTTGGATTTACAATAAGAGAAGTCAGCGAGTATGGTGCTGAAGCCCTTGAAGAGGCAAGAGTGTCCGATGAAGATGCTGTTGATGAGGAAAGACCACCTGTTGTAACAATAATGGGTCATGTGGATCACGGAAAGACAGCTCTTCTGGACAGGATACGCTCAGCCAATGTGATAGCCACGGAATCTGGAGGGATCACACAGCACATTGGTGCCTACGTGGCTACAGTTGGTGATGACAGACAGGTGACATTTATCGATACACCAGGTCATGCTGCTTTCACTGCAATGCGGGCGCGTGGTGCCATGGTAACTGATATCGTAGTTCTTGTGGTGGCTTCAGACAGCAGAGTTATGCCGCAGACGAAAGAATCAATTGAACACGCAAGAGCAGCGGGAATTCCCATAATAGTTGCTATTACAAAAATGGATCTTTCCACGGCGAACCCGGACTTCATCAAGCAGGATCTTTCCAAGAACAACGTTCTTGTTGAGGAATGGAGCGGTAGTGTACAGTGTGCCGAGGTTTCTGCAATGACTGGGGTTGGTGTGGATGAGCTTCTGGATATGATTCTTATACAGGCTGAAATGCTTGAACTCGTCGCTGTTCCGAGCAGACTTGCCAGAGGAACAGTACTTGAGGGAAGAGTCGATCCCAGAAGAGGCTCTATTGTGAACATTCTTGTGCAGGACGGTACTCTCCGTGAAGGTGATTGTTTTGTGGCAGGACAGTATTCAGGTAGAGCCAGAGCTTTATTTGACGAGAATGATGTGGCTATACTTGAAGTACCACCTGGTTACCCTGTCCAGCTCCTTGGCTCTCCTGGAGTTCCATCTGCCGGAGATTCTTTCATCGGCGTGGAGAGCGAACAGGAAGCCAGAAAAGTAGCCCTTCGTCGGCAGATGGTCACACGGGAGAAGCTCCTTCATTCAAGATGCAGGGTTTCCCTTGAGGATTTCTGGGCCAGCTCTAACAGCGATGAGAGAGTTCTCAATGTGATAATAAAGTCGGATGTTTCCGGTTCTGCGGAAGCCATAATTGATTCCCTTTCAAATCTTCAGACTGATGAGGTGGGAGTTAACGTGATCCTCAGCGGTGCAGGCGGTATCACTGAGAGTGATGTTGACCTTGCCGCTGCTTCCGATGCGGTTATCCTGGGCTTCAAGGTTCGTCCGGATCAGAGAGCCAGGGAAAGAGCTTCCGAGGAAGGGGTGGAGATAAGCACTTACAGTGTTATCTACCATCTTGAGGATACCGTAAGAAAGGCTCTTGGCGGTCTACTTAAGCCGGAGGAAAAGGAAGAATTCCTCGGTTCCGTTGAGGTCAGGGATACATTCAAGGTTCCCAAGATCGGCGTTATTGCAGGTTGCTACATAGTTGCAGGGAAGATCAAGCGAAACGCCCGTGCACGACTTGTAAGGAACGGAGTTGTTCTCTGGGAGGGTGAGATATCCTCTCTGAAGCATCACAAGGATGACAAGCGCGAGATGACTGCGGGGTTTGAATGCGGTATTGGCCTCTTTAAGTACAACGATATCAAGGTTGGCGATACTATTGAGAGCTTTGAAATAATCAAGATTGCGAGAGAACTGGAGTGAATCCAAGAAGAACAGAGCAGATAGCCAATAGAATACAGATGCTTGTGTCCGGCATTCTGCAGCGGGAAGTTTCAGATCCCAGATTGAATTCTCTAGTTGTTAACAGGGTTGAACTCGCCAGGGATGGTTCATTCGCAAGAATTTATGTCTCTTCCTATCTGCCTGAGGCAGAGTCAGAGGAAATACAGAAGGTTCTGAAAAAGGCATCCGGTTTTATCCGCAGAAACCTTGCAGGAAAACTTGATCTGAGGATAGTGCCAACCCTTCGTTTTCAGTGGGATGATTCAGTTAAGGAGGGAGAGGAAATTCTCTCTACTCTCCGCAAACTGAAGACGGAGGACGACTGAGAGGTGCTGGGGGGAGTTTATCTTCTAGACAAAATGGCCGGAGTAACATCCCGTCATGCTGCCATGGCGGTGGCAAAGGCTAACGGCTTCAAGAAGTACGGCCATTGCGGGACGCTTGACCCGGATGCCACCGGGTTGCTGGTTGTGCTTCTCGGTAAAGCCACTCGTCTGGCTTCTTATATTTCAGGTGACTCAAAGCGCTATTCTTTTGACATGGTCACCGGCATTGACACTGATACCCTTGATCTGTCTGGCAGGCTCCTCAGGGAAGTTGACTGCAGTGATCTTACTACAGAGCTTCTTGTTGCGAAGCTTCCATTATTCACAGGATCGTTTCTTCAAAGGGTACCACTTTTCAGCGCGGTAAGAGTCGGTGGTAAACGCGGCTACAAACTTGCCAGGCAAGGTGAGACCCCTGAAATGCCGGAAAGGATGGTAACGGTGGCAGGATGGAGCTCAGGAGAGCTGAAAGGGAACAGGATCCCCCTCGAAGTTACCGTATCAACCGGTACATACATAAGGGCATTGGCCAGAGATATAGGCAAGTCACTCAGTATCTCTGCAGTGGCCGATAACATCAGAAGGATCAGCGCAGGGAGATTCACTGTAGATGATGCTTCCACACTTAACGACAGTGAGGGATCAATGCTGACCATGGCTGAGGCAATGAGCCAGTATCCATCTGTAACTGTTACAGCAGGGACAGCCATGGGTATTTCCCATGGGAATTCATTCCCTTTTGAAAACACCGGCACCGCCGTTGCCCTGGACATTCATGGAGAACTGCTTGCAGTTGGCACAGGTGACGGGGTCACCTTTCAGCCCAAAGTAGTTCTTGCAGGCGGGGTATAATAATGAGACTTGCAGCTTTAGGGGCTTTTGACGGTATCCACAGAGGACACATGAAAGTTATCAGGGCGGCAGGCCCCGATCCGGGTATTGTGTGTTTTGAGCCTGTACCCAGACAGATGTTCGGAGGGCTTGCCTGGAGAAAACGACTCACAACTCCTGCGGAGCGTTATGAATTGTTGCGGGGCAACGGAATATCTAGTATTATTACGCTTCCGTTTGACGGTATAACTGCGGCCACTACTCCGCAGGATTTCAGCGGGTCTCTTGCTGAGATCGGTCTGTTCAGCGGATTTGTTGTCGGGTATGATTTTCGATTCGGCAGTGATGCTTCCGGCACCACTGCTACTTTGAAAAGGGAACTGGAAGTTCTTGGTCTTTCCACTTTTGTAGTGGAGCCTGAGGATTTTCAGGGGATGCCTGTTAAGAGCGGGAGGATAAGGGAGTTTCTGCTTGAAGGTGATTTGAGCAGCGCCTCAGATCTTCTAGGTCGGGTTTATGGAGCAACAGGTGTTGTTTCCCGAGGCAGGGGTTTTGGCAGGACACTGGGATTTCCAACCCTGAACATCAGGGTTCCTGAGTCTAAGCTGCTACCCTTACAGGGGAGTTACGCTACCTTCGCCAGGGTGGGTTCCAAAAAGCTCAAGGCCGTGGCTTTTGTGGTTCCGAGAAGGAACCTGGTTGAGGTGCACGTGCCCTCTCTTGAAGGTGATCATTATGGTGCTGTGGCATCTGTTGAGTTTGTATCCTTCATCAGAGAGCCTGCGAAAGTTGATTCGGAAGAAATGTTGAGAAAACTGATAAAGAACGATCTTGAAAGATCAATGGAGGTACTGAAAGAATGGTAACCAGTGAGCGTAAAAAGGAGTTTGCGATCCAATTCGGTAGCAACGAAGCAGATACAGGAAGAACCGAAGTTCAGATCGCTATCCACACTGAAAGGATCAAGCAGCTTACAGAGCACGCAAAAGCAAATCCCAAGGATAACAATTTCCGAAGGGGGCTTCTTATGCTTGTGGGCAAGAGGCGTCGTCTTCTTAACTACCTGATAGCCACAGATGTTGATAGATACAGGAACATAGTGAAGGAACTGGGACTCAGAAGATAACAGACCGGTTATGGTTCCAGCTAAAAAGTCTGCAGGCAAACGGCCTGGAGGTATAAGTAAGTCAGATTTAAGGAAAGTATGAAAACAATCGTTGAAGAAATGATCGCCGGAAAGAAATTAACAATTGAGACAGGGCGCATGGCCAAACAGGCCCACGGGTCTGTCTATGTTCAGTATGGAGAATCTGCTGTTCTCGTGGCTGCCTGCAGCGAACCTGCAACCCGCGAGCTGAGTTTTTTCCCTCTTACAATAGAGTACCGTGAAAGAACATATGCAGCCGGCAAGATACCCGGTGGATTTTTCAAGAGAGAGGGAAGACCCAGCGAGAAGGAAGTTCTCACCGCCCGTCTTATAGACAGACCTCTCAGACCGCTTTTTCCGGAGGGCTTCAAGGACGAAACTCAGGTTTACTGCCTTGTTCTAAGCTCTGACGGAGAGAACGATCCGAACCTTCTTGGTCTTATTGGCGGCTCTGCTGCTCTTATGATATCCAACATTCCCTGGGATGGCCCGGTAAGTGCCGTCAGAGTCGGCCGTGTTGAAGGAGAGATAGTTCTCAACCCCACGGTTGAACAGCTTGCGGTAAGCGACCTTGAACTTGTTGTTGCGGTAAAGGGCCGTGATGTGGTCATGCTGGAGGGTCATTGCGATGAGCTTTCCGAGGATGTTATTGCGGACGCTATAGCACTTGCCGCAGCCGAGGGCGCCAAGATAAACGACCTGCAGATTCAGCTCCAGCAGCTTGTTGGAGTTCCAAAGAAGGAAGTGGTTATTCCACAGCTTCCAGAAGGTCTATACGACATTGTTCTAAAGGTCATGACCGAAGAGCTGGGTGCCGTGTATGGCAAAGGCAACAAGGAAAACATGGCAGCCGCCCTGTCGAACACAAAAGAGCGTTCTGCTCTTATAGTTGCTGAGAAATTCGATGTTGAACCTGATGATTCAGAGTGGCTGGGCTACATAAAAAAAGCAGTTTACAAAGCCGAGAAGGAAGTTGTCCGTTCGAGGCTTCTTACTGACGGGGTACGTTACGATGGTCGTGAGCGCACTGAGGTCAGAGATATTTCATGCGAAGTGGGTGTTCTTCCCAGAACCCACGGCTCTGCACTGTTTACAAGAGGTGAGACCCAGGCTCTTGTGGTGACTACCCTTGGTGGTGACAGAGACGAGCAGCGTATTGATGCTCTTCTTGGTGAATACAAAAAGGGCTTTATGCTTCATTACAACTTCCCCAGCTTCAGTGTTGGTGAGGTCAGGCCTGTAAGGGGTCCCGGCAGACGAGAGATAGGCCACGGTCACCTTGCAGAAACCGCTATTGAAAGCGTTATACCAGAAGACTTCCCGTACACTGTACGGGTGGTTTCAGACATTCTTGAATCGAATGGATCATCCTCTCAGGCAACAGTGTGCGGTGCATCGCTCTGCCTTATGGATGCCGGCGTGCCCATCAAGGCCAACGTTGCCGGTATAGCACTGGGTCTTGTTACCGATGGAGAAAGAACAATTGTTCTTTCCGACATAGCTGGTGTGGAAGACCATCTGGGTGATATGGATCTTAAGATCGCTGGAACCGCACAGGGTGTCAACGCTATTCAGATGGACTTGAAGGTTGAAGGTGTTTCTCAGGAACTGCTTGTGGGTGCATTCAATCAAGCTCGAGAGAACAGACTGCACATTCTCAAGAGCATGAATGCCTGTATCGACAAACCCCGTGAGGAGCTTAGCAAATATGCTCCTCGCATAATCACAGTTCAGATCGACAAGGAAAAGATAGGCAAGCTGATTGGCCCTGGTGGTAAAAACATCAGGTTTGTAACCGAGGAGTCCGGTGCAGAGATCAACATTGACGATACTGGTATGGTTACAATTCTTACCAACGATGGCGAGAAGGCTGATCATGCACTTAAACTCATTGACCAGTTCGTGGGAACTGCCAAGATAGGCAAGATCTACGAAGGCACAGTTGTGAGTATTCAGACATTTGGAGCTTTTGTAGAGATAATGCCTGGAACTGACGGTCTTGTTCACATCAGCAACATCAGCAAAGAACGGGTAAACGATGTCTCTGATGTTCTCAAGCGTGGTCAGAAAGTAAGAGTCAAAGTTAACAAGATAAGAGATGACGGAAAGATCGACCTGAACATGAAAGATGTTGATCAGACCGGCGAGCTGGAAGAATAAACTGTTTTGGGGGCGGTTGAAAGACCGCCCCCGCGTCTTATACGGGAAGTCTATGGCAAAGATCCTTTTTAAACCCCTGCCTTCGTTTGGAGACCTTCCTTTACCGGAACCGGCCACCAGCCAGTCAGCGGGAGTAGACCTCCGCGCTGCGGTAGACGACTCTGTAACCATAGCTCCCGGAAGAACTATTCTTATCCCTGCTGGAATAAGAGTAGCGATCCCTCCGGGCTTTGAGTGGCAGATACGACCTCGGAGCGGGCTTGCACTGAAACACGGGATAACTGTTCTTAACTCACCCGGCACTATAGATTCTGACTACAGAGGACCGGTTGGTGTTATTCTAATCAACCACGGTGTTGATCCCTTTGTAATAAAAAGGGGGGATCGTATTGCTCAGGCAGTTCTTGTTGCAGTGGAACCTGTTGACTGGGAGATTGTCACTGAACTCCCAGAAACGGAAAGAGGGGAGGGGGGCTTTGGCCACACTGGCACTTAAAACAGTCTTCCTTACTCTTCTTCTGTCCTTCCTCTCCTGCGCCTACACTTTCAAGGGTTCTCTCCCTGAAAACATCAGATCAGTAGAGGTTGAACAGTTCAGAAGTACCGTAACAGAGTATGGTCTTGAACAGGAGATAACATCTCTTGTTACAGAATCCATAGTTCGAGACGGTCGGCTTGCGGTTGACAACCAGTCACCGGATGCCCGTATCAGCGGCTCGGTAACTATGTTTTCCCGTACCGCAGTTACTTACACAAGTGGCGAGGAAGTCCAGCAGTACAAGCTGGAGATAAGAGTTTCAGTGTCTATGGATAACACTTTTGATAATGAGTACATTATAAGAGACGAGACTGTTTCGGAGTGGCTTTTGTACGACCCTTCAAATGAGACTCTTGACTCGGCCAGGGGAAGGCTGATCATCCAGGTCTCCGATGCTATAGTGCGCAGAAGTCTCTCAGGATGGTAGCTCTTGTAGACCCACAGGACTAATTTATCGGACCCGGAAGGGTAGGAGTAAGAATGAAAAACGGAAAACTGGGCTGCCTTCTATGGATCATGCTGTTTGCAATGGTGGGTCTGTGGGGATACAAACTGATAGACTTTTACGTGCTCAGCCCTGCTGCTATCAAAAAAGGTATAAATGAAACCTCAGACCAGACCAGTAGAGTACAACTTACCGGTCCAAAACAGGCTGAATACATCGAGAGATGGTCACTCTGGCGGGACAGTTCCGGAATTGACTTTTCTCAAACCACGATCAGCTATGGTTTTCAGGGAGATACATTTGTGGTTGAATGGATCGATACTCTCCATGTGCCTGTTTTCCCTTCCATCGTTCACGATTTCAGATTGAAGAAGGTTGTGATCTAATGAGTCTTTCGGAGGACTGGCGGGAGAGGCACGGGCAAAAACAGTCAGATAGCAAAGTATTGATCTACATTGTTCTTCTTCTGGTTATCCTTTTCTTCATCGCCAGAGCGGGTAATTTCTCCAGACAATTCGCTGAGGTATTTATGAGTTCACCTGACTCAACTTCAGTTGAAACTACCGAGTAGGAATCGTATGAGCAGAAACATTTTCGATGCCCATTGTGATACTCTTCTCAGCAATTCAGCTGAGACCGAGTTTATCAGTGGCGGCGGGGCTCTTCAGCTTGACCTTCCTTCTCTTCTGGGATCTTCCGTTCTTGATCAGGTAATGGCGGTGTGTATCAAACCTTTTGCAGGCAGAGAAAAAGAAATGTGGGAGAGAGGGCTTAAAAACTACAGGGCATTCAAAACTGCCGATAAACCACGACTTCACTTTGCTCTGGAAGGCTGCCTGGCTATTTCCAGGGGCTGGGAGTTACCCTTCCATCCCATAGTTGCCAGTCTCACATGGAATGGAGACAATCCTTACGCAGGGGGAATTGGTTCAGAGATGGACCTCACGGAGGAAGGCCGGAAGCTTGCTGAACATTTCTTCAGTAATAACACTGCACTTGATGTTTCTCATCTGAATGACCGGTCCAGGAAGAGCCTTATGAACCTTGGCTTTCCAGTGTGTGCGACACATTGCAATGCAAGAAAACTATGCAACGGCAGAGACAGGAATCTTCCGGATGAAGATATTGTTGAGATTGCAAAAAGAGGCGGGGTCATCGGGATAACTTTTGTTCCTGATTTCCTTGAGGATAATGGCAGAGATGCCACAGTTGAGTCCGTAGTTGATCACATGGAGTACATTGCAGAGAAAACCTCTATTGACAGCATTGGTTTTGGCAGTGATTTTGATGGGGTCAGGGAACTCCCGCAGGGAATTACCGGTGCAGAAAGCTGGCATTCTGTTATAGAAGCACTGGAGCGCAGGGGATGGTCAGCAGGAGATATAGATAAAGCTGCAGGTGATAATTGGAGAAGATTTTTTAATATAGACAAGGAGATTTCAGTTTGAGAATTTCTCTTACAGCAGTATTTGTTCTTGCAACAGTTATTCTGGCGCAGACTCCACTGGAGTTCGGCATTGTCCGTGATCTTGTGGGAGGAACTCCGAGAGTCAGTGTTTTCAGCATTAAAACAAGAAGTGTTGACGGTGAGAACACTCTCCAGATAGCTGCCAGAGCAGGGATCACATTTGACTGTACCCGTCATACCATGCTTACCGACAGTATGACCGGTACTGACGTATTGATTGAAGGTCAGATATGTTACACAGCCTCCATTATGAAACCCACTGTGGAACACTTCTTTACAGTTATCAGGCAAAACATGTCCACATTAGGCAGCGGTGGGATCACTCGGCTGCAGGTCGATCTTATTACATTCGATGAGATGGGGTGGATCTCAGTGATGATCCCTCTTTCCAGAGTTGACAGTCTTCTTGACGGCAGTCTGACGCATCTTGAATTCTGGGCAATGACCCCTGTTCGCGAGGTGGAAGTAGGTACTGGCGGTTTTCCCGTGATCAACGACAGCCCTCTTCCAGATCTACACGGAGTCCCGGTGGAAGCAGTATTCGCAGAAGCAGTAGAGCAGGAAGGAAACCATGCCTGGAAATCTCTCGTTCTTCCAGGATGGGGGCAGTTATCTTCAGGCAGCGGTCTTCCAATAGTCAATATTCTGGCTGAAATAGGAGGGGCAGCCCTCCTCTTTACCGATGATTATATTGAGGTTGGTGTGGGGGCGCTTGCTCTCAATCACCTGATCAGTTTCTCAGATCTGCTTTAAAGAAAGGAGCAGCATGAAATCTCTTGAAGGTTTTTTAATTCTGATAGGTGCTGCCCTGTGGGGAGTGGCTTTCTTTTATGGAATTAATGCCGGTACCTGGATGCTTGGCAAGGTTGGAATTGTACTGATAGGACTGGCATTCGTTGTGAGAGTTATCGAGTTTCTGATTCCCAATCGCAAACCGCAGCCCATACGCCCTAAAGGACCCTCCCGCAAGTGTCTTGTATGCGGGAAACCTGTGACATCAGGATCAAAGTACTGCAGTTACCACACCAAATATGGTCCGGAGGATGACAGACGCTGAGCAGGAACAGGATACTTGCAGTAGTTCTTTTCCTAACGGTTCTTCTCGCGGCAGGATACCGGATCATCAACAGAACCTCAACTGTTGAGGTCAGTCGCACATTCCCGGTTCTGGGAACATTTGCCACTGTTATTGTAACTGTTGACCAGACCAGGTCTTCCATCCTTCCCGGGAAAGCAGATTCATTACTAAACCATCTTGATACCCAACTGGGACGGTACAGTAAAAGTGGACAGTTGTTCGATCTGAACACAACCTTCAGTATTGATGCAAATACTGAGCTTGCCGGTCTTATCCGCATATCAGACACCATTGTCAGCGCTACAGGGAACAGTTTCGATCCCACCCTTGGGGCTCTTTCAGAAATATGGGGTTTTCCACAGCCTGAGACGGTACCGGACCCTCTGCTGATCCAGCAGGCTCTTCTCTTTACAGGCTGGGATGCAAGGGTGGACATCAATGACGATTTCATAACTCTAGAACCCGGTACAGTGTTGGATCTTGGCGCAATTGCAAAAGGACACGCTGTGGACCGTACTTATGACCTGATGATGGAACTGGGTGCAACCGAATGTCTTGTGGAGGTGGGAGGAGAGGTCAGGTGTGGTAGCTTAACCGGTAGAGTGTGGCACGTAGGAGTTCGTCATCCTCGAAGTGAGAGGCTGGCAGGTATTCTTGCAATAACTGAGGGAGCTGTGGCAACAAGTGGAGATTACGAGTGTTACTTCATTGAAGAGGGTGTAAGGTACAGTCATCTTCTGGATCCGGAGACAGGATTTCCTTCCATGAATGCAGCCAGCGCTACGGTTATTGCTGATGATTGCGCTACTGCGGATGCAATGGCTACCGCTGCGGTCGTTGCCGGTCCCGAGAGAGCGGTTGATTTTCACGCTGAGATGTATATCGGGATGCTGATAATAACAGCAGACCGGAACGATGTCTGTGAAACACACGAGTTCGGAGATGTTCCATGGGGAGAGTAGAAAAGTGCGATATATGCCCCCATAGTTGCGTTTTCACGGAAAAGCACCCTGTTGGCAGATGCAGAGTACGGGGACTGGGTAATCCCGGTTACGGAATGTGTGTGGGGCTTTCTGTTGATCCCATAGAGAAGAAACCCATATTCAATTTTCACCCTGGAGCCAGAGTTCTCTCAACCGGTCCCAACGGATGTAATCTTACCTGTCTCAACTGTCAGAACTGGCATATCAGTCAGCAGAGGTCTACAGCGGTTCAATACCTTAGTCCCGAAGACCTGGCTGCCATGGCAATGGATAGAAGTGATGGACTTGCCTTCACATACACAGAACCCACGGTCTGGTATGAGTATGTAATGGACACCGCGCCACTGGTGAGAGAGAAGAACGGCATAGTTATTATGGTCTCCAACGGCTACGTGAACAGTGAGCCCCTGAAAGATCTTGTCTCGGTTACTGATGCGTGGAATATTGATCTGAAAGGCTGGAGCGATGAATTCTACAGAAAGATCTGCGGAGGAGACCTGATCACAGTAAAGAATTCCATTGAACAGGTTGCCCGGAGCAGCTGTCATCTGGAGCTTACCTGGCTTCTCATCCCCGGACATAATGATGATCCGAAACAGGTATCCGAGGCAGGCCGGTGGATAAAGGAAACAACAGGGGAGAACACCACCCTTCATGTGTCGAGGTACTTCCCAATGTACAAGATGGACATTCCCGCAACGCCAGTTCCTCTTCTGAACAAAACCGCAGATATTTTCAGAAAGTACCTCAGGAATGTCTATACGGGAAATGTTTAAACCCCTGGACGGGGTTCTTCTGCTGATGATACTTACAGTGGCTCTGTTCTGGAGCCAGTGCGACCGGGAGCACGGAACAAAACCGGTGAGCCTCAGAATAGTCACATCGAATACTGACGACACGCTGAGCCTTTCCAGGGACACAGTGGTAGTAATGGAGCATCTTACAGTGGAGATAAGAAACGAAACCGCCGCTATCACCCGTTCAGACTGTCGGACTCAGCAGTGTGTACGGACTGGTTTTATCACAAAACCGGGGCAGATGTCTGCCTGCATGCCGAATGGGATATGGATCGAGATACTCGGTTCCGAGAAAACAACCGATGTTATCAGTTACTGATCAGAAAGCTGTTTTCAACTCTCCCCATGTGGTTGCATCGAGGCTCTCTAAAGCGGGGGAAACTGCTATAAAGTAGTTTGACTGCCCTTCGCCGGGTATCCAGGGCTCCCAGAGGATGAAGTCATGGGTAAAAAAACTGTGTGCTACTTCAGAGTTGTTGTCATCGCTGATGATGGAAGGCCAGCCTCCAGAGCTTAATTCTGTATTGGCCAGGACCCAGAAGTTTGTATTCACCATCAATGGTGTAGAGTAAATAGTAAAAACAGGAGCATAGTGTGTTGCGTTAAGGCGGGTCTGATCCAGTTGAACAAGAGGAGCCTGAGGATCTCCGTTCCATATCTCGCTGTAGAAATCAGAGGTGTCCCATGGATATTGTGAATCGTGGTAAAACCATGTTTCAGTTTCCAGTAATGCTGCTCCGCCACTCCAACCGGGCATAAAATCTTCCAGGTTGAACCAGACACCCTTATAAATGCCCTCGTAAGCGAACCACTCCGGGGTTCCATTGTCGTATCTTAACCAGTCACTGTCGGCTCTGTTCACCGGGCTCAGATCAATTGCGCTTTGAGCAAAAGAGGCTGCTGAACAAGCAACCGTCAGCACTATCAGTATTATTTTCATACCGTACCTTCCATCCATCTTTATCAATCCTCCTGATAATGATATAGAAGTTTTGTGGATTTGAGTCAATCTGAGGAGAGTTGGTGATTATGATGCAATTCGGCATATTCACTGAGCAGATTTATTAACAGAGGAGGTAATTCATGGGGCAGGTCAGAAGCAGTGAGGATTTGAGGGTTCGTCTTCAGCAGTCTTCCGGGGAAGAGATTCTTGCATTTGGATGGGGTACCCTGGGCATGAAGAATGTGTTCGTGGCACTTACCCCGTCAGCACTGTTTCTGGAATTCATCTCCTTTACCGGGAACACAAAGGAGTCGCGGAGAATCTCTTTTGAAGAACTGGAATTTCTCAATGCCATTGCCGGCGATGCTTCAACTCCCAAACTGATGAAGCTGAACCTGGAGTCAAGAATTAACGAGGCAATGACCGGCACTCTTATCTACAAAGAGCGCCAGGGGAAGCTCATTCACATTCTGTTCAGAAAAATGCCCAACCATGACTCTAACAACAAGGCTCCCTTCAGGATAACAGAACAGCTTGCGGCAAGAAAACCTGAACTGGTCCGAATGCCTGACCTGAAGAATGTGCGAGAGCCACAGTCGAAGGGCGGGTGTTTTCGACGGTTCGCAATTCTAACTCTTGTTCTTACTGTGGTTATAACACTTTTAATGGGTTTTCTACTGCAGGAAGGATGGACCATGGCATTGATCGTTGGTTTTTCTACAGCCATCATTCTTGGCGGGGCTTTCGCTCCGCTTATACCTGTCTTCAAGAGAATGATAACCGGGCAGGGGTAACTTAACCCCACAAGAACTACCTGTGCAGTCGGGTACGCCACGGAGAACCGCATCCCTGTATGGAGATCAGGGAGGAGGCAGTTCCCTTGTGGAAGCAGGTGTACTGCTTGCAGGAGACCCAAGTCCGTTCAAGGCAAGACCACTGTTAATGATCGCACTTGCTCAGCCCGCTATGAGCCATGGTGAACTGGAACTGCTCTTTCAAACCCGCTGACAAGAGTTGTTATAGATATGTTATGTATCAAAAGCTATTGCACTATAATTGTTTTTCCCTTATTTTGAACTCCTGTCTCGCTGGTGTTCATAAAAAAGGAGGTTCTAATGTCAGTCAAGTTATTGATAAAGCCTCTGCTTTTGGCGGTGCTTGTTTTTTCAGCACCAACTATGGCGGAATCATCCTGGTTCTGGCAGCATCCATTCCCTACAGGTTCCCATATCAACGGGATTCAATTCATTGATGACGACAACGGATGGATAGTTACTTCTCTAGGAGCTGTATTAGGCACAAACGATGGTGGAAACAGCTGGGAAGAACTTTACCGGATCCCTTCCGGTCTGGTTCCTCTTAATTGTGTTTTTTTTGGGAATACCGATGAGGGATGGGCATGCGGCAATAACGGAACACTGCTTCACACGGTTGACGGAGGAAACAACTGGATTTCCTCCAATCCGGTTACCACACATCTCCTGTCCATCGAATTCAGTGATAACAACTATGGGACCATAGTTGGAGCATCTGGGGTGATTCTGCGCACAATGGACGGAGGAAGTTCCTGGCAGTCACAGGGGAGCGGTATTGTCTATCCGATCTTTGATGTTTCCTTTATCAGCCCTGCTATCGGCTGGGCAACCGGAACAACAGGAAAAATACTGAACACGATAACCGCCGGTGCTTTCTGGCAGGAATTAAATACAGGTATTCCGGCGAGTTATACTGGTATCCATTTTTTCGATGACTCACATGGTTTTGCTGCAGGCGGTGAATACATTGCCCATACCTCTGATGGTCTAACCTGGTCTGTTGCACTGTATGAAGCCGGGGCTGCCTTCTCTGATATCGACTTCAATGGCTTACTGGGAGCTGTGCCAGGGATGGCTGCTGTAGCTGTAACAGAGAACGAAGGTGGTTCATGGAGTTATGAAGCAATGCCTGATCACCCGCTCTGGCCACTGGAACCGGGTTTAAACTGTGTTACAGTTCCCAGTGAATCAGAAGTTCTAGCTTCCGGTGATTACGGAATTATATACTCTCGACAATCATCAGGAAGCTGGAACCAGAGTTCCAGCCATGAAACACTTGCAGATCTATGCGGAATTACGCATTTCGACCCTTATCGTGTCTGGAGCTGCGGTGAAGGCGGCATTATTATGAAATCCAGTGATGGCGGAGCAAACTGGGAGAGTCAGGTAATTGATGCAGATTATTCCCTGCGCGATATTTGCTTTCCAACGTCCCTTATTGGATACTGTGTGGGAGCATCTTCCAACGGAGCAGTTATTCTAAAGTCAGTTGATTCAGGTTCCAACTGGGCAGAAATAACCCCTTCAGTTCCTCAGAACAGCTGGTTTCAATCTGTTGATTTCCTTAATGAGGACTGTGGAGTTGCCACCGGCTCGTACGGCATGATCCGATGCACCACAGACGGAGGCGCAAGCTGGGTCGAGAAAGCGGGTTTTGGAACCAACTCGTTTTCAAGGGTTTCTTTCGGGAACACAGATAGAGGCTGGATCGTGGGTGAAGGTGGCAGGATAGTCTGTTTCGATTTCAACAGTGATTCATGGTCTGAACAGTCCAGCGAGATGACCCATGCCCTTCACGGCTTGTTTGTTTTGAATGCGGATACCGCCTGGGCTGTGGGATGGAGTGGAACAGTTCTTCGTACACTGGATGCAGGTGGTTTCTGGGAAACTGTGCATAGTACAGGTAGCAATGCTTTCAATGATGCATGGTTTGCGGATAATGGAATGGATGGGTATTTAACAGGTTACAATGGAGAAAATTACGGTGTTACCGATGACGGAGGATTTACTATTACCTATTGGGGCTCGTATTCTCCAATGAGGAATCAACTGTCGGAAATATCCTTTATTGATGTGGACAACGGATGGGGTTGCGGTGACTACGGGAGAATACTTCGTTTTGGTGAAGACCCAACCGGGGTGGTAAATAATAACCATTCTATTCATCCAGCTCCTGCAACAGGCATGCTGGCCAGTCCCAATCCCTTCACCGCTTCCTCGGCAGTATCCTTTACACTTCAGGTGGAGTGTTTTGTGAATCTTGATCTGTATGATCTCTCCGGCCGCAAAGTGCAAACCATTCAGTCGGGAATTCTGCCCCGCGGAGGGCACAGCATGATTGTCAGAGGAGAGTCTCTGGCTCCGGGAATGTACTTCCTGAAACTTAATGCAGGGGGTATATCAGAGACTGGGACCATGGTGAGGATCCCCTGATACCCGGCAAGGGTATACCTGAGAAGCTGTCACTGGCTGTCATCTGGTTGATGGCCTTTGCGGTTCCTCTTGCGATCATTCCAGGAAGCTATAACTCTGCTCTGATCAAGCTTCTTGTTTTTACACTGGGCGCTGGTCTTCTGCTTCTTCTTCTCGGTTTGAAAATGATCAGGGATCCTTTTCTTCCAGAGAATCTTCCCGTTATTCTTCTTCTTCTTATTCCGGCGGTTACTGCTCTTCATCTTTATGCACCGTCAAATCCCGGTGTTACCAGGATGCTTCTTGTCTCATCAGCAGTTGCTCTATTCATCTCAATAAGATCTTTCAGTATGGCGAGAAGGAAGATCCTTATCCCTTTGCTTACCGGTGGTACTTTTGCAATCCTTGTGACACTTCTTATGCCTTCATCCACACAGAGACTTGCCGGTGTTTTCAGCAATGCGAATCTGCTTGGCAGTTTTACCGCAGGACTGCTTCCTGCTGGTTTTGCCTTTCTCTTTGGAAGGGGCTGGAAGCGGATCTCGCTGATTTTCCTTTTTACTGTGATCTGCGGTACTGCATTGTATTTGAGTGGAACACGCAGCAGCGTAATAGCTCTGGCAGGTGGAGTAACTGCTGTCCTTTTCCTTCGCTGGAAACCCGAACTTCTTAAATTCTTTATTCTCCTCTTTCTTCTTGCGGTAGGTATTCTGGTGTTCCTTCCGCAGATTCCGGTACCTGAAATGGAAGGGACACCGGGAGTCAGGCAGGTAATATGGGAGGGGACATCAGAAATGTTCCTGCAGAAACCGATCCTGGGATGGGGAAGTGGATCTTTTCAACTGCTTTTTCCTCGATTCAGGGCTTCTGATTTTCTGGAGAGAGGAGTGTCAACCAACACAGTGCATGCCCACAGTGAGCCTCTTGAGATACTGGCAGAAAATGGCCTCATTGGATTTATTCTCCTTTCTGCGTTGATGATAGTTTTGTTGAAGCAGGGAATGAACTGTAAAGAGAAAACCATTACAGAGTGGGGTGTGATCACGGCTGTTGCAGTTCTTCTGCTTGAAGGACTTACTTCTGTGGCTCTAAGGTGGACAACATCGGTTTACCTGCTTGCAATGCTGGCGTCTCTATTGCCTGCACGGCAGCCACCCATCATGAAAAAACTGCCCCGCTGGACAGCCATTCTACCTATTGCTGCAGGAATTCTTCTTCTTCTCCCTGGAGGATACAAAGCGTACAGAATGACTAGATCATCCATTCTCCTGAATTCAGCGATGACGGCCCTGTCAACCGGTGAAGCAGATGAAACTGCGCGGGAGTTTTGTGTTGCATCGCTAAGGTACAATTCATGGGAACTGGGTAGCTGGTACACTCTGGGAAACATTTATGGACAGGAGGCTTCATCGGCTGCAGATGTTCAAACGGCTGTTGAGCTGCTTGAAAGCCAGCTAGACGCCTACGACTCTCTTGCAGTCAGAGCGGGAGATTTCGCGTGGATGCGTGTGAATAGGATTGACGCTTTCCTCAAGCTTGGTCAGTTCAACAGAGCCATGGATGATGTGATCTATATCTACAGACACAGAAATGACCTGAAAGACTTCTGCTTAGAGATCGGTTACTCCATAACACCTCTGGTATCGCCGGGAAGAGCATTTGAGTTCATGAATCTAGTTTTTCTTGATGTTCTTGTGGATGAAGCAGAGATTGGCTGGAGAACCACTGGCCAGAGGGCAATACAGATGGAGTCCAGCATTCTAACAACATTTGCTCTTGCTGCTGTTCATGCCCCTGAAGCGGTGGACGGGATGAAGCAAACTGCGGATTCTATTCTTACCACCTGCAGTGATTCATTGAGAAACAGGTTGATGATCTCCATCGAAATGGAACTGCAGAAAGCCGAAAGTGGATATGACCTGCTTGAAAGGTATATCGCAGGCGACATGGAAGGACTGGAGGAGGAGTGTCTCGAGGTTTTGGAAGATGAGACGGTTTATGCAGCCTTTCACAGAGTTGTGTTGTGCCTTGCAGCACTGGAGAACCCCAATTCGGATTATGCGGAGATGTCTTATGAGAATTCAATCGTTCTGGCACAAGCCTGTTATCCGCTGGTATCATGGTATCCGGGAGCAGGAGAGTTGTTTCTGGCAGCTGCAGTAAGATCAGGCGGGGATCATGTGCTGCAGTACTTCAAGTTTGCCTGTGAGATCGATTCCTACGGGATGTCGGTGATGAACTCATTCAGAAATTGCTACGTTAACCAGCCGCCCGTGGAAGCTCTTAAGTTCTGGTATGCTAATGGTGGTCCTCATGCTTCTATCACATTTGTTTCTCCCACGGGATTGCTTGTTCCTGATGGCGAGACCAGAAAATTACTTCAGCTGGCATCCGCGGAATCAACGGTTTTCCGGATCACGACTCACTTTATCCTAAGTAGTCTTGCAGCATCGTCATCAGGTGCAGATAGTGAATTCATTGTATCCACTGCAATTCTGAGACTTCTAAGCCAGCAGCAGGAACTTGCAGAGGTGTATGGAGAAGAAGAGGCTGAAAGGACAGTATCAGGAATTCTCAACAGGGAAATTGAGTACCTCAAAAGTGGTCATTTCAGAGCTGAGACAGAAGTAACTGCCAGGCAGTTGAGATCAGCATTTCAGAGTGGGATCATTTGACCTGGAGTTACTCATGGAAACAATTCTCTGAGTCTCTGAGCAAGCTTTCTCAATAGTCCTTAACGGAAGAGGGAAGGACACATCCTCCCCTCTTTCCTGAAACAGAATTTACCTGACAAGAAGTACTTTTCCGGTTGCATGGTCTCCGCCTGAAGAAATACTGTAGAAGTATACTCCTGACGCAAGTCCAGACCCGTTGAAGCTGGCAGTATGCAAGCCTGTATCCATGTTGGAATTGATCAGTGTTTCGATAATCCTGCCCATTCCATCGTATATGTCAAGTGACACATAACCGGACGTGTGCAGGTCGAAAGTGATCCTGGTTTCATTGGAGATCCTGTCGTTAACAGCACTGTGGAAACCAATTGTACTTAATGGTTCAGCTACACCACTCAGCTCTTCATAATCGTCGCATTGCCGGTTGTTGTGATGCATGCGCTTGCAGAGGAAACGGACAGCGATTGGAAACCTTTCGTAAAGCTTGTCAAAATGACCACCCAGGAATACTTGGTATTCGTAGGCTATGCCCATTGCGTCCAGCGAGTCTGCAAAGGCATTGCAGGCAGGGAGAATGTAGAATTGATCCAGAGTTCCTGCGTCAAAGTAGATTCGCGGAGCGCACCCGTCCTCTGCAGGCAGGTTCTGTAGAAACTGAGGAAGATTGTGGTTCATCCAGAGTGCCCAGACTTCCGGGACATAATTCGCCCACCTGTCCAGGGGCAGGTCAACATAGTAAGGAGGACTGGTCAAGTTCGGAGAAAATGCCCCAGCCATGCTGAAGAGGACCCCGTTAGCAAATCCAGCGGAAGGGTTGTATTCGTAAGGTATTCCAGGGAGCTCTCCCAGAACGCCATGGATGTTAATGGAAAGCATCACAGGCAGATCCATTCCACTTCCGCAGACGGCAGCTGCGGCTTGAAAAATATCCGGATACTCTCCGTAGAATTTTACAGCTCCATAGCCGCCCATGGAATGACCCATCACAGTCCTCTTTACACGGTTGGGTAGAGTTCTGAAGTTACTGTCAACCCATTGGATAAGATCCTGAGCAATGTAGCCTTCCACATCTCCGTAGAGAGCAGAACCTGTGTAGAATGAAACCGGATAGGGAGTAGTGAAACCATCAGGTCTTACCACGACAACAGGGTTGATCTCCCCATTTTCTATCATGCAGTCAAGAACCTCCACCAGATATAAGAAATCATCATGACCGAGCAGACGCCCGGCACCGTGGAGGTAGTAGATCACTGGATATCTTTTCCCACAGCAAGAATTGTATCCATCTGGAAGATAGACATGTACGCTCTTTTCCTGGGCCAGAGCTTCACTGTAGAATGTGGTTTCAATAACCACACTTTCAGCCAGAGTTTGTGAAGAAATCACCAGAAAGAGCGTCGCAAACATTAGCAACTTGTACATTGGAGTACGCCCCTTTCTAAACTGAAGCTGATGAAAAATCGGTCTATCCGATCATCCCCGGCAACATCCGGCGGGAAATAACCGAAGAGACAAATTGTGAAGTTACAGAGAAAGGAACCTGGCACTTCGATCAGAACAGGCCGGTGTCGCAACAACAGCCTCACATGCCCTATATGCAAGTAAGTACTGGATGTCAAGTAATATGCAAAGCGTAAGGAAACAAAAGTTTACCTGCAATAATTGCGGATCTGCGAGAGTTTTCAGCAATGAATGTATGCGCACGATTCTGTAAATCTGAAATATGAAAATGAATAAAAAGGAAGTATACATCTGTATACTTATTTCTGGGAGGAAATTGACAACCGGAGTACGGCGCACACATACAGACAATAAATACCGCGCATGTAGAAAAAATGCACTACCCAATAAGCAGTTCGGAAGAATCAGAATCAGGCAGGGAAGAGAGAAAAGAATAAGCTTGACAAGATTATCATGACAGGTATTATGTAACCAGTAAGAATTCATTTGAAGAGCTGTATATGTCTGGAAGGAGCCTGATAATAATGCGTAAATCAATATCTAACTATGAGGCAAGAGAAGTACTTAACGATGGAGCGGAGAAAGTGACAGAGGAAGACATTCAGAAAGTGATCACCAGGGCGGACGATATTCAGAGTAAATTCACCAGTCACAGCCCCCTAGGCAGATTCATCTCTGATATGAAGATAATGATATCACTGATAATGGATTTCTGGAACCAGAGTTACAGAGAAGTTCCCTGGTGGACGGTCGGCGCAGTGGTAACAGCCCTGCTATATGTTCTCAATCCTGTGGATATTATTCCCGATTTCATCCCCTTCTTTGGTCTCCTGGACGATGCAGCAGTTGTATCAGCCTGCCTTTTACTGGTGGAGAAAGACCTTAACAAATACAGAAACTGGAAAGATGGGAAGTCCGAAGAGACAGGGGAAGAATTGTAGTTTTCAGCTCTCCCGGTTGAAGAACTCGCTGACCCATTGAAAATCACAGCCTGCATTCTTTGCTGCATTTTTATCGTCATCACGGTCGCCCACATACAGAACGCTATTCGCAGATACACCGTAAAGCTTCATCAGACGATTAAGCATCTCAGGAGCCGGTTTCCTGCAGGTACATCCGCTGTAGGGGAGGTGAGGGCACATCTCTATGGTACCTTCCACCGGGCTGAAACCGAATGCTTCCCTGAAAGTGTCCTGTAACAAACTCATGGCAGTCTCTTCAGCAAAGTAGCCGGAGCCAACCCCTCCCTGATTGCTTGCAATACCGTATCCGACTCCGTCTTTCCCCCCTGGGGAAGCCCAATTGAAGCTGGCAAGTTTCTCGATCACATCAGGAAAGAGTAACCACTCACCCTCTCTGTTGGGGCAGGGTTGCCCGGGAACCGTGCAGTATCTCAGCGTACCGTCCGCATCAAAGATTATCAGCTTATAGGTCATACAGCGGAGATCCCCCTGGTTTGTCTAAAGGAAAACCAATTCCGAATAATGAGAACTCATGCGTCAGCATTGCTTCTGTTAAAATAATACTATTGAAAACGTTTGCAAGCACAGCAGCGAGTACACGGGATCAATAATGATGCCTGAAGCTGATGGATGGTATTACTACAACAGAAATTACCGGAGGTAGCAGCGGATAGATTAGAAAACAATTGCTCTTCTTCGGAACTGAGTATTTGTTGTATTCAAAGTCTGATAAGGAAATCGTGTTACCATGGACAGCATTGCACTCACGGATGCAGTTGTATTAGCTTCTTTGAAATCCCGCTTGTATTGTAAACTCTTTTGCTGGAGGTGACACAATGTCAAAGAAGAAACAGACCGTTGTTTTCGCAGAGGTTCTTTACGACGGCAGGAATAAACTGGAAAACTGTTCGGTTATCATTGAGGGTGACAAGGTAGTGGATGTTCTTCATAAGAAGATCCCTGCGGATTATTCAGGTTATGTAACACCGGCATTTATCGATGCCCACTCCCACATTGGAATGGACAGGGAAGGTGAGCCCTGGACAGAATCTGAAATGAATGATGTACTGAACCAGATACTGCCTGTTAACGATCCGCTTAACAGCATCTACTTTGACGACAGGGCTTTCAAAGACGCGGTGGATTTCGGTGTTCTCTACAGCTGCGTTGTTCCAGGCAGCGGTAATCTCTTTGGCGGCAGGGCAAAGGTGATTCGCAACTTTGCAGCTAACAGAAAAACAGCAGAGCTGAAAGATTACGGATTCAAGATGGCTTTTGGCTTTAACCCAAGGTCCACAACCGACTGGAAAGGTGACAGACCCAATACCAGAATGGGTATTTACGCCCTTCTTGAACAGAAATTTGACGAGGTCATCAACAAGCGTAAAAAGGCATCTTTAAAGATGGAAAAGGAGCTGCACAAGCTTCAGTTAGATGCAGAAAAAGAGAAGTTCTCCTCTGATGAGATCAAGTTTCAAACATCATTGATCGAAAGGGAACACTCTCAAGCGTTCTCCCCGGCGGAGAATGCATTAATGGAACTGCTATCTGGTGAGAAAACAGCCAAAGTGCATGTACATAAGGAAGATGATGTTCTCTACCTCATCGAATTTGCCCGGAAGTACGGCATCAAGGTAACAGCGGAACACACTGGCGATGTGTTCCATAAAGAGATTTTTGATGAACTGGGTGAAGCAGGTATTCCCATTGTTTACGGGCCACTGGGGTCAGTGGGATACAAGGTGGAGCTTAAACATGCCTACTATCAGAATGCAGGGCTTATTATGAAGTCCGGCGCATTTTACGGCCTCATGACTGACCACCCGGTTATCTGGACACCCTTCCTGAGAGAGAGCCTGAAATTCTTTCTTGTTCAGGGCATGTCACCAGAGGAAGCCATCTCAATGATCACATGGAAGAACGCAAAGATACTGGGTCTGGATGATATTCTTGGTACTGTTGAACAGGGCAAGACCGCAAGCCTCATAGTATGGGATCAGGATCCCCTGAACCTTGCAGCTTTTCCGGGAATGGTCATGGGGGAAGGGAAAGTACTGAGGCAGAAGAACAAATAGCAGTCAGACTGCAGGGTTCATCACCCTTCCCATGAAAACTATTGAGCCGGTTGCATTGTCCTGTATAAGGAAGAAAAATGGTCTGTTTATGTCCATCTCAACCGGGGATTCCGGGATGCTGTGTAGACTCATGACAACTGCTGTTGCAGCGGCAGCTTCTGTACCTTCCTCATCTACTTTAACAAAGGCTTTGTGTACAACATCAGAAATGTATAGATCCCGGTTTCCTGTGATCCCGCTGAAGTCTGCATTATTTCCAAAAGCCGACCTCATTCCAAGAGAAGAAAGTATTTCACTGAGACCAATGCCTTTGGAGAATTCGAATCCGGGCATTGAAATGTGAATGTTCTGTGAGGAGAGGCTTTCCTTTATTGCTTCAAGCTCTGTAAGGTCGAAACTGCTTTCAAATTCACGCAAGTCACCATCTGGAAGAATAATCAACATGCTTGCACTGCCCCCGGCATAATCCATGGAAACAGCACTGTAACCTTCACCTGCTGCGTAGCTGAAGTGTTCCGTCTGCGTCATTACAGGTACATTCACAGTTGATCCATCAGCCAGAAAAAAATCCCCGTGGTAAGTTGCATATTCACTGAAGGGCTTGCTCCAGGAGGCCTTGAAGTAAACTGCGTTTGTCAGAACAAGACGAGTGTCTGCACCAAGTACTCCAGGTGGAATAAGATCAAGTATTCTTTCCATTGTACTTTCGGCGACCCGGGAATTGATCACTTCACGGGAACCTTCAGAGTTACCTGCGAAGTCGAGATTTTCTACTGATGCATTGTAAGATCCGGTAACCTCTGAAACAAAAGAGTCAAGCAGCGCATATCCATTCTGCACCCAGAGCCCATTGGAAATTGCCAGTTTGAAGGGTTCTACGGATTCTCTATGAGCAAGAGAACCGGAGGTCAGTGCTTCTGTTATTGATTGGAACAATCTACCGGTAACACTGTGAGGTGTACCAAAATGAAGTGTCTCTGCCATATCCAGCGCAGTTTCACCCTGTGCACCGGAGTAGGTCATGCCAAGTGCTGCGGAGATGCTATAGGGAGAGAAGAATACATTTTCAGTTTCTTCCACCGAACACAATTCCATGTACAGATCGAATGCGAACTCATTGTTCCCTTTTACAAAAGAAATGGCGGCCTCCGCATCAGTCAGTTGGGTTTCAGCACTCTTTTCAGCAAAGCACCCTGAAGGAATCACAAGAACGGCAGCAGCTGTTATCAGAAGTCCGGTAAGAATTTTCATAAGATTCTCCTTCGCAGAAAAATACAATAGATACTGCAAGATATTCCATTAAGTAGTCTTTGTCACTGTCTTGTTCCTTTTTACGAATGGATCGAAAGAATCAGGGAGTTCTACAAAAAAAGCCGGCAATGACGCCGGCTTTTTTTATTACTATTTCAACTATTCTACTTTATAGCTCCCGCTCCATTGACCGTAGTCCCAGCTGGTTACATCATTTTGCGTGGAGCCTGTGTAAGCTTCTTCTCCAGGAAGAATTGTAACAACTACTACGCCGGTTTCTCCGTCTGCAAGAATGCCTGCATGAACTGCAGCAGCAGCAAGGTACGAGTCATCGGTATAGATCACTGTGCCCCATACGGTTGCTTCTGCGTCTCCGGTTACCTGAAAGGTGAATGATTCACCGGTCTGGTCTCTGTAGGATGTGAGGGTACCAGGATCGGGCTCCGGTGGTTCTCCGCAAGCCATTAGTCCGATCAGGGCTACGGCCAGAATGATTGCCAGATTCTTTGCCATTTTTTCTTCCTTACTGTGTCGTGAAAAGACATGATCCTTTTCTGTCTCCGATAGCAGAACCAGAACAGTGTTGTTCTCTGAACATGAGAATAATAATATGGCATGATCGTAACACGGTCAACAGCATTGAATTCGATATAAAGGAAATTGCTGATCCTGCTGAACACAAGATCGTGTTTCGATCTCTTCTTTCTGCTATTCAGCCACATCTACATTGGCAATGGCGGTATTGGGTATATAGACTCTTATTGTATTTGATTCCGGGTCTGCAGGGAAGAGGATAAAACCTGCAGGGTTTCTGTGGGTCAATTCAGAAATACCGTAGAACTTCTCTCCATCTTTGAAGGTTACAATGATGTGTCTTCTTGGAATGGGTGCTTCACTGAAATCCTGAGCGTTCCTGTGGAGAGCGTCTCCCGCAAAATCCATCACAATAAAAACCGCCTTGAGGTTGTCCATAAAGAACTTAACGGAATCTGTGGGATCTTCAAGAGAAGCAAGATGAAAATAGGGAAGCGCAGGAGTGAAATCGAAAGAATAACCCTTTGATACAATACCGTCATTACGGTGCACCACAATTTTGTTCATGTGACGCCTCCTCTACGCAGCTATCAACTAATTACATATTAATCACGTATGGAAGTCATGTCAACAGAAGAACCTTGAAAAATGAGTCTGAGAGCGGTCTCACAAAAACTGCTCATTGACAGTTGCGAACGGTACAGTTACTGTATTATCGGTGTCTGAGTGGTCTCTTTGTAATACAGAGGAATTCTTGAGGAGGAATGTTGTGAAGAATTTTACGATTATGATACTTCTGGTTGCAATGGCACTTTTCGCCGTTGCAGGTTGTGGTGGAGCCTCTGAAACAGATAATGCAGATGAAATTGTTTCCAGCGGTAACGTCGACAGGGACATTGATATTGACAGTCATGATGAGGATGTTGACGTGGCAGAGCATTCAGACGAAGACTCGGATTATGATGCTTATGAAACGGATATTAACTACGATAACCTTGCTGCGGGCATCCCCGAGGGCTTTCCAGACGTGATCCCTGTTTATGACCCTGCAACCGTTCTTGGAGGTACAGGGCAGGACGCCGGCGGAACCATGATATACAATCTCGTTATCGGCAGTGATGACCAGCTGTCGGATGTGGCGGAAGCAATCACTGGAAGTGTTGATAATATCGATATGAACATTGCCGTTGAAGGTTCACTGATGCTCATGGGGTACATGGATGACTGGGATTACACCATCTCCGTTGATGATGGTGAAGCTGATGGATACTCCACTGTGATAACCTATACGATAGTGGAAAGACCATAGGTCAGTTGCTGAGTTGAGCCTGCAAAGCAACACAAGGGGGAGGGTAATTATGGTTCCAAAATATGTATTTGTCGCAATATTCTTTGCCGTATCACTATTCGCCGGCTCAGCCTTTACGGAAGACGTTGAGCTCTGGGCGGAGATCGACCGGATAAATGGGATTTTTCAGAATGGAGACCAAATTGATTCTGATGCTATTGAGGAGTTGTTCCAGGAAACTGTCGGAGTAGCTCTTTCCATGGAACTGTCCCGCCAGTTCGAGGACCTTCGCAATGATGCTTTTGAGACAGATGACTTTACTGAATGTGACGGTTATGCGGATAGAGCCGGCCCTGCTATAAATGTCTTCATAATGGGTGAATCGAATGCTATTGGGGTGAATACTGCGGTGTTTCTGGACCTGAGTATTCCCGAGTCGGAAGCATACACCTTCTTTCTGGTATGTGTAGGGGGATTCTATGTGGATGGAGAATCGCTGCGTAGTGGTACAGCAGAATTACCAGCATGGATGGAGCGATCCGGATCCAGCGCTCAAGCCGTTTATGATCCTGTCCAGGCAGAAGAATGGCTTGGCTACTGGGAGAGCATTCGTCTTTATCTGGATGGTGATTTTCTGTTTTTTGCAGACGAGACAATACTTGGAATTGATTTGGGTTCCGAGTAGAGGCTACCCTCCGGTGTATTCATCAAGGCCTTTTATCTGGAGATCATCAAGTTTGATCTCTCCCAGGGCTTCGCACAGCCTTCTTGCCGCCTGAAGGCTTGTCATTACCGGGATCCCACGGTCTGCAACGGATCTTCTCAGCTGATACCCCTGCTGGAATTCTTCATCACTTCTCCTGTGAGAAATGTAGATAAGAAGGTCAAATTTCTGTGATGCAAGTATCCTGTTTATATCTGAAGAACAGCTGTTTTTCAAGGAAGGCATAGTAAGAACAGGAATATTCATTGCTTCGAGAAAAGACGCAGTGCCGGGAGGGGCCCATATTTCCACTCCAAGTTTATCAAGCGTTCGCATTCCCTCAAGCATATCAGTTTTTGTTGAGACACCATCCAGGGATACCATTATTCTCTTCGGAGGGATCTCATATTCAACACACATAAGTGCTTTCAGATATGCTTCGTTGAAAGAAGTTCCCAGGGCAGCTACCTCGCCTGTGGAAGCCATCTCAACACCCGTTACAGGGTCTGACCCCTCCAGTCTTGTAAAAGAGAACTGGGGTGCCTTAACTCCAACATACCCCAGGTCAAGGAATCTCCAGGGTTCAGGCTCCATTACCTGACCCATTACCACATCTGTAGCCACTGTGATAAAGTTACGGTCCATTACTTTGGAGACAAATGGAAAGCTTCTTGAAGCTCTCAGATTACACTCTATCACCATCACTTTGTTGTCTCTGGCAAGCAGCTGGATATTGAAGGGTCCGTTAATATTCAGTGATCTTGCCACTCTGGCTGCAATGTCCCGGGACTGTCTCATTGTCTCAAGGTAGATCCTCTGTGGGGGAAAAACAAGCGTGGCGTCACCTGAATGAACTCCGGCATTCTCTACGTGTTCAGATATGGCTGACAGTATTATTTCTCCATCCTGAGCCACTCCGTCCAGGTCGATCTCACAAGCACCCTCGATGAACTTGCTCACAACCACCGGGTGATCCCTGGAAATAGAGCATGCATTCTGAAGCAGGGTATCCAGCTGTTCAGGGTCTGTTGCAACTCCCATAGCTGCGCCTGATAATACATACGAAGGTCTTACAAGTACCGGATATCCGACTTCAAAGGCAAACCTGTGCGCATCGGATCCTGATGAAGCTTCCTGCCAGGGCGGTTGGGGTATCTCAAGATCCTCCAGCAGTGAAGAAAAAATATGACGATTCTCTGCGCGATCAATGTCCTGGGCAGAAGTACCCAGGATCCGGATGCCCTCTTTCATGCAGGGGAGAGCAAGGTTGTTGGCTACCTGTCCGCCCCCGTAAAGGATAACCCCTCTGGGATCTTCTCTGTGGTATATCTCCAGAACTGTTTCAAGGCTCAGTTCCTCAAAATACAACCTGTCGCTTTCGTCATAGTCGGTACTTACCGTTTCAGGGTTGTTGTTTATGACGATGGTGGGTACTTTCCTTGCGCGGAGAGCCTTTACAGCTGAGACACAGCACCAGTCAAACTCAACAGAACTGCCTACGCAGTATGTGCCGGAGCCAAGAACTATCACGCTTTCTCCGGAACATTTCTGAACATCATCCTCTGTTCCGTTGTATGTCAGATAGAGATAGTTGGTGGAGGCGGGATACTCTCCTGCAACTGTGTCTATCTGTTTTACACACGGTCTTATGTTTTGAGAATATCTAAGTGACCTTATCCTGCTTTCTTCTGTGTTTAGACCATTGGCGACCTGCAGGTCGGAGAAACCTGCCTTCTTAAGCCTGACAAGAAGATCTCTGTGAAGCTCTTCCGGCTTTGTCCTTTGCAGGGTTCCTGCAAGTATGACGATCCTGCTGATTGCTTCCAGGAACCACAGATCAATACCTGTTCTCTTATTTATCTCTTCTGTGGTTCCTCCTTGCGCCAGGATCTCGGCTATTGCGAATATTCTGTTGTGAGAAGGGTTTTCCAGCTCCATTGAAGTGTATGCAGGGTGTCCGTCTTCATTATTCAGGATCAGACCCTGTTTCCCTGTCTGCAGCATCCTGATGGCTTTCTGTAGAGATTCCTCGAAGGACCGGGAGATAGCCATAACCTCTCCCACTGATTTCATTGAAGAACCTATCCTGTTGGAAACTCTTTTGAATTTTCCGAAGTCCCATCTTGGGATCTTAACCACAACGTAGTCCATTGCAGGTTCAAAGGCGGCGGTTGTACAACCGGTAACAGAATTCTTTATTTCATATATTTTTTTACCCAATGCCAGCTTCGCCGCCACGTAAGCCAGAGGATATCCTGTCGCTTTTGAGGCGAGCGCCGAGCTTCTTGACAACCGAGCATTGGCCTCAATAATTCTGTACCCGTCGCCTTTGGGAGACAGGGCGAACTGGACATTGCATTCTCCTACGATGCCAAGAGTTGAAGCAACCTTAATGGCGGCTGATCTAAGCCTGTGATATTCAGAATTGTCAAGAGTTTGACTTGGCGCAACAACGATGCTTTCACCTGTGTGGATCCCCATGGGGTCAAGATTCTCCATGTTGCAGATGGCAAGACACGTTCCTGCAGAATCACGGACTATTTCATACTCTATCTCTTTCCAGCCCTCAAGATACTCTTCAATCAGCAGCTGATCTGCATGAGCGAACGCTTTTCCCGCTAGCAGTTCCAGCTCTTCCGGGTTCCTGCAGACACCGGAGCCCAGCCCGCCAAGGGCGTAGGCCACCCTGGCAATGCAGGGAAATCCAATTTCCTCTCCGGCAGCGATAGCCTCGATCAAACTGTGTGCTGCTCTGCTGGCGGGAATTGGCAGTTTTTCTTTCCGGAGATGGTCCGCAAAGCTCTGTCTGTCCTCAGATAGAAGAATTGCACTGACAGGTGTACCAAGGATATGAACACCGTGTTTTTCGAAAACACCTTCTTTGTAGAGAGATACACCGCAGTTCAGGGCTGTTTGTCCCCCTGACGCAAGAACGATGGCGTCAGGTCTCTCTCTCTCTATTACCTGCCTCACGAAGAAGGGTGTTACAGGAAGGAGATATATACGGTCAGCCATGTGCTTTGAGGTCTGGACAGTTGCAATATTCGGGTTTACGAGAATGGTTCTGATGCCCTCTTCAGAAAGAGATTTCAGGGTCTGGCTGCCGGAGTAGTCAAATTCACCGGCTTCCCCTATCTTCAGAGCTGCGCTTCCAAGAACAAGTACACTCTTGTAATTCATGAGCTTCCGCCTTCCCATTTCCTGAATACGTCTTTTGCAAATTCACTGAAGATCCCACCGGCATCCAAAGGCCCCGGGGAGGCCTCAGGGTGGAATTGCACTCCGATTATTGGCTTTTCTCTGTGCCGTATACCCTCGACAGATCCATCATTGACATTGGTAAAGCAGATATCCCAGTCATGTGGCAGTGAATTCCTGGTAACCTGGTATCCGTGGTTCTGCGAAGTTAGAAGAAATTGAGGAAAGTCGACATTTTCCTCAAGGCATGGCTGATTCTGACTCCTGTGGCCGTACTTCATCTTCTCTGTGGATCCACCAGCTGCCAGGGCGATTATCTGATGACCCAGGCAAATCCCTAAAACTGGTACTCCAAGGTCCATTGCATCCCTGATGGTGTCTATGGTTTCAGTCCATTGCTCTGGGTCACCAGGACCGTTTGATATGAGAATACCGGAACAGTCGACACCGCTGAGGGAATTGTTAAAGGGAATCCTTAGAACATCCATTTTCCTGAGTAGGAGATTTCTTATTATGCTTGTTTTTACCCCGCAGTCGATCAGTGCAACCAGGGGTGCCTCTGCTTCTCCGCAACTGTAGGAAGTCACTTCTTGAAGGGTTGATTTGCACTGCTCTGCGGCGGTTGCGGTGGAGTGAACCAGCGGAATGGTTCCTGTCTTAATTGAGCCGGGTACTGTGCCGGACTCTCTCAGATGTTTTGTTATCGCTCTGGTATCAACATCACAGATCGCCGGGATATTATTCTTTACCAGCCAGTCCCGAAGACTCTCCATTTTATTGAAATGGCTGGGAGTATCGCAGAACGATGAAACAACGAGACCGGCAACGCAGATCCTCTCCGACTCGAATTCAACAGGAAGGGCAAATCTGTCTCTAACTCTTCCGGGAACTCCGTAATTCCCCACCAGTGGAAAGGTGAGAACCAATATCTGCCCGGTATAGGACGGGTCGGTGAGGGCCTCCGTGTATCCCACCATTCCAGTGTAAAAAACAACCTCTCCGGTCACAGACCTTTCGGCTCCAAAAGATTTACCAGTGAATATTAACCCACTACCAATGTTTAGCTCCAGCTCTCCGGCATCTTCTGTTTCTGCAGAGTTCACTCTTCCTCCCGATCATGTTCAGTTGTTGTCCAGATCTACTCCAGCATGCTGCTCATCTGCTCACATATATCTATTGCGGCCTTTTTATCTGAGGTAACACAGATAACTGTGTTGTCTCCTCCAACAGAACCCAGGAGCCCATCGAGACCTGCGCAATCAATTACCCTTGCTATCGCCTGCGCTTCAGCCGGATTTGTGTACACAACTACAATGTTACCGCTGGTGGCAACGCCAGTTACAGAAATATAGAACCTTCTCTGCATTCCAATCGTTGTCTCTTTCCTCTGCTCTTCATCTGAAACCTGATAGATGAAAGAACCGTCAGCAGATGGCTTTCTGTAGGCACCGAGGGAATTAAGATCCCTGGAAAGACTTGACTGAGAAACCTCGATGCCATTTTCCGCAAGGAGTTCTCTTAATTCAAGTTGACTGCCGGTAGCTTTTTCCTCCAGAATGCTTACTATCATGTCAAGGCGCTGTTTTCTGCTCATGCCCCCCCCCTCTTGGATTAGAATAAATGCAAATCGGGCGAATATATATGCAGAATAGAAATTGTCAACAAAACAGTGAGGTACAGTTAGCAGAAGTTATCTATCGGGGTTGGCGATCCTGGTTTACAATACATACAAATAGGCTTAGCGGCCCAGGATCTTCAGGAAGTTCAACCTCTCTTACCACAGTTGCATTTTCAAGTGACTGTATAAGGCCCAGGTCAGCCATGACGTCACTGCCCAGTCCTGTGAAGCGATTGTCCCCGGAGCAAAAGAGCCTTCCCGGGACAATTCCTGGTTGATCTGCAACAGGAACAAAGCCACCGCTGTCATCAGAAAGACTGACCCAGTGGGATACAAGAGAATCAGTATCACGCTGTAGACAGGAAAGACCTTGCCCCACGTCTTCATAGAAGCAGGATCCATCCTAGAAGAACATCTGGTGGGGGTGCCACAACATGGTTTCCGGAAAGCCCTGCTCTGCCATGTGCATTTTTATCCCAAGAAAGCTGTAGCTGTCAAGGAAGAGGGATCACAGGGAGCCTAGCATCATAAAAAAGCCGAAGAGTGCCATTGCAGATCCGGAGATTAGATGAAGGGTCAATTCCAATCTCTTCATAGAGTCCTGCATCAGTCCACTTATCCGATTCCTAAAAAGAATGGTGAGGAGACCAAGGACAGCAAGAAGGATCCCCATCCCAAGAGACATCATCAGTACGGAAATAATTCCAATTGGCAGAGCGTTCCCGGCGATTGCAAGTATTATTATTGCTGAAGCCGCAGGGCAGGGGACCAGACCGGAGAGGATCAACCCTCCAATCCCTGTCTTCTTGGTGCTCTTCAAGGGGTTATCTTTTGACTTGTGTTCACGGATCCCCTGAAAGATCATCCATATCCCAAGAATAAGGATGATCGCATAAGTGACAGGAAAGAGAATTGTCTGAGTTTTGTCTACGGAGACAAGCAGAGAGCGGGTGGTAAACAGATAGAGGCCTCCAACAAGTAGAATTGCGCTTGCTGCATGTACCAGAGCCAGAAGGAAACCGGTGATGAATCCCTTGATGGGTTTTGTCTTCTCTCCGAGAAAGTAGGTGACCAGAACAGCTTTTCTGTGCCCGGGGCCCATGACATGGAGAATACCGAACACAAAAGAAACGCCAAGAAGAAGTCCAATACTGCGTAAGTTGCCTTTGTTTGTAACATCATCCATGCTGCTGGCAATTATCTGTTGCAGAGATCTCTGGGCAGCAGTACTTTTCAAAAAAAGAGAACCTACCACCGGCCAGCTTGCAGGTCCTCCGGGACTCATAGCAATCTCAGATGATTCTTCACCTGCGGGAGAGCCTCCTGAAAGAAAGGGGTTTGTCTGGGAATAGGCGGAGGAGCTCAGGAGGATAAGGAGCAGGTACATAACTGAGTAAGAACCTTTTGTCATGGTCTGTCCGAATTCAGATACACCACAAGTTGCTGTGGGTAGGCGGTTCCGGAGTAAGTACTTCCATCTCTTGAAACAGAAACAGTTCCTCCATAAGATATAGCAATATCATCATTCTGCTGGATCTCGAATTCCGCGTTCTCGCTTCCAGGGCCAGTGAGTGTTATCGGAGATCCTTCTCTGTAGAGGATATCACAGTAATAAGTACGGTCGTAAATGGCCACTCTTAATTCACCGCCGGGAACAGGCGTATTGAAGGGGCAGAAGAAGCTGTAGACAAGGGTACTTTCATCCAAAAAAACCGAGAATTCTTCTATTGCGCCTGGGGATAATGTATGATCGTCAATTGTCAGGAATGTGAAATAATCAGAGCTATGAAGATTTGAGAATGCATTTGCATAAACCTCCCCGGTTTCTCCCGGGGAAAACTGACCGTTTCCGTTTCTATCAAAATCCGCTGTGATGGCAGCTGTAAACATGGGATCAAAATACCAGGTAATCTCGATACCCACCAGCATATCTTGATTAAGTCTTACTTCCATTTCCGTATCTATGAACATATGGGGATGAGCAGATGCGCATGCAAATAGCCCAGCAAGCAGCAGCATTAAGAATTTCAAATTAACCCTCCGGGGTTGATCAACTCACCACTAACATACATAGGGAGGAGTGAAACGACTCAGTTCAAATTTACCTGTTTTTTTCCGGCAATCCCAGAAGCACATCAATACTGGATGGTATGGGAGGGTAGTCCACTGTAAGCCTCAGCAACCTGTAATCCGCAGGGTCTTCTCCAAGATTGTGGAAGCAGCTCTCAATAAGATTGCAGTATTCAGGGACTCCAGGAACGGGGACAGGCGCTCTGCCAGCGCTGAAGAGAACCGGCTGTTCATTAAGGGGGAGAAGGTCTCCAGGGGTCATTTGACTCATATCATCCGAGCAGAAAAGTCTGCTCCACATCTCAAGCTGATAGGGGCTGCTACTGAATTCTCCGGGCATAAAGACCTCTACTACGATCTTTCTAGTAGGTGTTCTTGAAGAATTGTTCAGCGCGACTCCATCGTCAGGGCTCTTTCGGTAGAGAATACCTGTGTCACGGATAACTTCTGCGGTGAAAAGGTTTATAGCACTGGTTTTCCCCATTCCCATTCCTTTAAGGAAATAGCTGGTTCTTCCTGATCTACTGGTAACACTTCCAAAGTCCGGCAGTTCAGCGGAACAGAATTCCCTTACAAGGGGAGGCTCACCATCATTAATAGGGAAGAGAAAATCACGGTGCGGGGTGCTTTTTATCTTTCCAGTAGAATCCAGAATGTAGGTGCTGGCAACCCGCCAGGGAACATCAGGTCTGATGAGAAAGAGACCGATATGCCCACGGATCCTGCATATATCAAGCATGTTATTCCCGGATCTGGCAGGGGTAAGGATGACGGATGACAGCTGGACATCACTCTGTATACCAAAAGTGTAGCAGTTACCCTCAAAGGATTTTCTTCTGTGGATTGAATCGTTTCCAGCCCGTTCCTCAACGGAAAGATTGGCCAGCATGATCTCAAGTTCTTTTCTGCTTCCTGCGTATGTTCTCTTTAGCTTTTCCAGATCAATAAATGCTTCACGAAGGTCATTTACCTTTCTGCTGGAGCAATTGGATTCCAGGGCCTTTACACAGAAGTTTCCAATTGCTTTCCGTCCCGGCAGGTATTTTCCCAGACTGAATACATCCGTGCTGTTAACCAGTCTGCTGACCTTCCAGGCAAGATTCATATCAATTCCCATGAACTCACAGATATCTACAGGGCGGATTATCGCAGGATCACCATACTCACCGATGATTGATGCAAGCGCCCTCTGTAGCTTTTCCAGAACAGTTTGCGCCCTATCTTCAAACTCAGTCAATGCAAACTCCATCCTGAGATAACGGACAGTGATATTTTTTAAAAATTATTGTGTAACATACCGAAGACAAGTGGTTCTCTGCAATTCTCTCTGTTCTGGCCTTCTCGTGGGAATTCAATCATACTCCAGAGAGCAGAGGATGTGAATTTGATAATAGATGATGATAGCCTGAGCAGGCAGAGAAAAGAAATGGTAAAACTGCTTGAGATCCGCGGGATAAAGGACAGAATGGTTCTTGAGGCAATGGGGGTTGTAGAAAGGCATCTGTTTATTCCACGAGTCCGCGGAATTCTTCCAACCAGATCTCCGTACGGAGATCATCCTTCTCCAATAGGATACGGTCAGACCATTTCACAACCTTTTGTGGTTGCTTATATGCTTGAAAGAATGATGCTTATCTCGGGCGAGAAAGTTCTCGAGGTTGGGACCGGATCCGGATACCTTGCAGCAGTTCTTGATGCAATGAGTGCTGAGGTATTCACTATTGAGATCGTTCCTGGACTGGCCAGACATGCTGTGGGAGTTTTGAACAGCAGGGTTAATGTCCTGGAGGGGGATGGGTATTCAGGCTGGCTGGAGATGGCTCCCTTTGATGTTATCATTGTAAGTTGCGCTCCGGAGGAAGTGCCTGATGCTCTGGTTGAACAGCTTGGAGTAAATGGGAGAATGATACTGCCGGTTGGTGATGTTTCGCAGAGACTGGTCGTCCTTGGTAAAAGGGATGGAGAGATATACACCTGGAACGACCTGCCAGTTCGATTTGTTCCCATGGTACATTGAGAAGAGCTATTCTACGAAATTAACACTTTCGATGAATGAGTTAATGACAAATGCACGAACGATATTTGACTTCTGGTCGATGGGAAGAATGTAGAACCCGGTTTTTTCTCTATCAACAGTTTCCGATGTTCCAAAGAACAGTTCTCCGTCATAAAAAGAAACAACGATGTGTTTACCGGAGGCGCTGGTCTCAGTGAAGTCATTAGAATCTATACGGAGAAAATCACCCTCGAAATCTTTAACAAAAAATACAGCCTTGAGGTTTTCCAGTCTTACTTCCTCCCTGCACAGAGGATCATTCACAGCGATCATGTGAAAGCTGTTTCCCTCTGGAGAAAAATCTGCTGAATACCCCTTTGCAATCTCTCCATTTTTCAAATGCACCACAAGCCTGTCCAACATATACCTCCTGTAAGCCTGCAAGGCTACTTTGATGTTAATCCCATAAAGAGCCTGCGTCAATGGAGCGTGTTGCCTGTATTTTTAGAAAGTTTGTTGGAATAACCTTTTGCAGTAAGGTGTGTTTGTAAGAAATCTTCGGAAAAGGATAACAAGAAGCGAAGTTCCCGTCTGTATGATGGATTCTCTATATCCTTTCAGGGAGAACTGGTAGAGAAGCAGGCAAGATCCTGGGTCAATCCTCAGTAATGGTGCCCTGTTCAAGTTCTAGGTTAGCTTTTTCCACAAATTCTGAAGGAAGCTCTCTGGTAACTGAGACTCCCAGGTCTCTGAATTCAGCTGCCTGCTTGATCAGATTGGCATTACCATCCATTAGTTGACCCATGGCTTTGTGGTAGGTTGTTTGAGCCTTGTCGATCTGACTGCCTATTTCCTTCATGCTGATGAGAAAGGTTCTGAGTTTGCTGTAGAATTTCTCGGCCCTCAGTGCAAGTTCCTTCGAGTGCTTGGTCTGATCTTCGAATCTCCACAGCTGTCTTACAATGTTCAAACTGGTGAGCAGGGTTGTGGGTGTAGCAACCAGAACATTGTTCTCAATAGCTTTCTGAAACAGAGTGGGGTCGTATTTTAAAGCCTCTACATAAGCGGACTCTATGGGTATGAACATTATGACAACTTCCGGAGAATTCAATTCCTTTATCTTGAAATAGTCCTTTCCGGAAAGCTCTTTTATCCGTTCTCCAATAGCTCTGGCATGGTTTGAAAGAGCAATTCCAGCCTCTGCCGGGTCATTAGCATTTACAAACTCTGTGTATGCAGCAAGGGATGTTTTTGCATCGATCACAAGATGTCGATCTCCCGGTAGATAGACTATCACATCAGGTCTCAGAGCTCCGTCCTCAGTTCTGTAGGAAACTTCCCTGCCATAATCATCGCCCAATCTCAGTCCGGAACTATCAAGCACGTTCTCAAGTATCATCTCTCCCCAGTTTCCCTGCATTTTCTTTTGTCCCTGCAAGGCGGTGGTGAGCTTATTTGTCTGTTCTGTGATGTCTTTGTTAAGCTTTTGAAGGTTGATAAGCTCAGTTCTGAGAGTTGTTCTCTGCTCACTATCCTGATCGTGGAGCAGGTTTATTCTCTCCCGGAATCCCTTCATTTCCTTTTCTACGGGGTTCAGCAGGCTAAGGATAGTCTCTTTATTCAGTTCCTTGAATTGTTTTCCGTTCTTTTCAAAGATCTCCCCGGCCAGAAGACTGAACTCCTTTTTCAAAGCCTCGCGGTTCTCTGAAAGAAGATCAAGCTGCTCTTTGAAGTGCTGCTGTTTTTCATCCAGCGAGGTTTCAATTCGCGCATATTCTTCTTTGAGGTTCAGATATGCCTCTCCCTTTTCATCAAGCTTCAATTGAACCCTGTTCAGTCTGGATCTCATGTCTGAAAGAGAGTTATCGCTTTCAACCAGCTTTACTGCAGATACTTTCAGATCTGATGCCATCTCTCTTTCCTTATTACGAAGAGATTCAAGCTCTTCTGCTTTCTTTCCATGGGCTTTCATGGTTCCCAGGGCCCATCCGGTGACGAAAAAGGCAATTCCTATCAGTATTAACGGCAGAGCATTGACCATGCGTTACTCTCCTTCAAAAATTGAAAATTGATCGTTCTCTATGGAAATAAGCTAATCCTATTCCAGCGAAAGTCAACCTTTCAGAATTCTATTTCTTCTCATTGCTTTGTGGAGTATTCGCTATGTTATCTTAAAGAAGACCGGAGGTTCAGATGCCATGATCACTCTTCTCATTCTTGCGATCCTCTCAGACGGTTACGAAGTAGAGATCCGTAACCCCGGAGAAGGAATATTTGCCTGCAGGACAGGAGAGGTTGTACCTGAGATATCACCGTCTATTTTCGAAGAACTGGAGTGGGAAGAGACCTCGCGCCATGGAGTTATTGCAGGAGAAGATTCACTTTATATCTCCGTATTTACCAACGCAGGAAACGGAGCCGTTGTAACTGTTTTTCGCAGGTTTGGATCAGGCTACCTGTTTATTGGTGAGTTTACCAGTCTGTTCGGGGGGAACGGTATTGAGTTCGTTGTTTCAGATCCCTTTATTTCAGCAAACGGTGAAGTGCTCTTCTGTCTTGACTGGACAGCATATTTACGCGGCTACTACGCTGTTCCAGATGATGAAGATAGTCATGTTAGTCCATCAGAGTTGTCTTCATTCTTTATACTGGCCACTGACGGAGACAGTTTGTGGACCGTACTTGATCAACGGTAGTGCACAATCAGGATTCCAGAAAAAGTTCTAACATGAAAGGAACGGATATGCCCAAGATGTTTATCACGGATATTGAGTCGGATGCGGATTTGAAGGTATTTGTTGCAGATATCAGAAGTGAGGCTCATCTGGTTGTCTACGAGACTGACAGCGAATGGGAAGCAACAGAGCAGCAGATATGGGCTTATACCACCATCAGGAGTGAAGCAGACAAGGTCATTTATCTTACTGACGGAGCATGGAACGCAGATATTGTCATTTTTAAGACCGATATCCAATCTGACGCAGAGTGGCTTGATAACTCTAAAGCGGGTATTCTCTGACAATGCTTTCCCGATGTAGCTCAAAAAGAAGGGTCTCACTGGGAACCGCAACTATATTCTGTGTCATTGCCTCAGGGTGTCTTGACTTCGGCGATGACATTACCACAGAGGATCCGACTGTGGAACAACTTGCTTTTTGTGAGAATGCCATGCACTTGAATGATGAGCTCCAGTATGAACCCATAGGTTTCAAGATCGTTGGTTCAGGAATTGATGACGCAGTGTGGTTCTCTTTCCATACAGATGAAACTGACCTGGGAATAATCTTTGATGCAGAGGTAGTGCCGTTTGATTCACTGAGAGGGTCGGTCGATATCTACACCCCTGAAGATATGCCACTCTGGTGGGATATTCAGGGGAAGGGACTTGTGGGCGGCTCCATCACTCTTCCCGCCGGTAGATCTATGACCGTGGGTATGAACAGGGAAGAAGCTGGAACCTCTGTTTACATATTCTGGCACGAAAGCTGATCTTACTGTTCTTCAGCGTCCCAGTGGTCCGGCCAGGGAAGACCGGTTTCAGATGATTGTGCTTGAAAGAGCTTGATGAAAGTATCCTGAAATTCCCCTGCTGACAGCTTTAGTTTTACGATTATCTCATACGCCTTTACATAGGTTTCCATAGCAATGTCATCTTTTTCCATAAGGTGCTGTGCGTATCCGTAGCCTGCAAGTGCAATTGCCGTATTCTCTTCGTCCCCGATTTCGGAAAAAACACCAACTGCGGTTTTGTACAGTTCTTCTGACTCTGCTGGGGAACCCTCTTGAATGTATAGCAGACCAAGGTTAGTCAATACCCATGCTCCGGTTCTTTTGTCACCCACTTCTTCCATTATATCCCGGGCTTTGAAGTAAGATTGTCGGGACTTAATATAGTTATTCTGCCCTCTGTAAACATTTCCAAGGTTACAGAGAAAAATACCCTCGGGCATTCTCTCTCCCAGCTTATGGAATATCTCTATGGCTCTATTAAAGTGTTCTTCTGCTTTCTGAAAGAGATGCTCATCGTGGTACATGCTGCCAAGGTTCCCAAGGGTTACAGCCTCGCTTCTTACATCTCCTATTCCATAGAAGATCTCAAGGATCTCCTTCATAATGGGTATAGCTTGATCTGTTTCACCGATATTACGGTGAAGGATACCAAGATTACCAAGAACTTTTGCTTTCCCTCTCTGATCGTCAAGTTCTGAATAAAGATCCCCTGCCTGTTCAAACAGTTCTCTAGCCTGTTGAAAATCCCGCTTCATGGCTGAGATCACACCAAGGAATCGAAGGGCATCACTTTCTATTTCAGTAAATTCACCGTTTTTACTTAACTGGAGCGACCTGTTCAAGTGATCAAGAGCTTTATCAAGCTCTCTGATCTCTCTGAAGTAGGACCCCATTGCTATTTCGGTTCTTGCGATCCATTCTGGCAATTGACTGTCTGTTGCGACTTCAAGCATTCTTTCAAGAAGAGTATTCAGTTCATCCCACCTGTGAAGGTACTGAAGAGCGTTTACATTTCTATTGAGAGTTCTCAGCAGGATTTGGAGGCACTCCAGGTTATCACCACATGGCGTTATCCAATTCTCGATCTTCTTTCCCCATTTTAGAACAGCGCTGTACTGGTAGTTCTTTGAAGCGTGTCTCTGGGCGATCATACCCCACTTTATGGCGAATTCTTCTTCTCCTGCCTGTTCCCAGTGGTCAGCCAGCTTGCCTGATACTCTTTCTTCACCGTGGCAGTAAATTTCTTCCATGGATTCTGCTGCAGCCTTATGGAGAAGTTTCAGATTGTGGGATAGAATACTCCTGTAAGCAGTATCCTGAATGAATGAATGATGAAATTTGTAACTGGTGTAGCTCTCTGAAGGGGTTTTTTTAAGGAATTGTCTTTCAGTCAAGCCGTGAAATACATCTTCTCCGCATGGAGACAACCCAAGTTTACCCTCCACTTTCTTGTAGATGTCCATCCTGAATTCCATTCCCAGCACGGAGCAGTTGAGAAGTGCTTTCCTCCATTTATCAGGCAGACGGTCAAGACGGGATTGAAGCAGACCGGTAAGACTGTCCGGTGTGGAAAATTCCACTGTGCTGTCTCTGATACACCACGATGAATTTCTCAGTGAGAGACCACCGGATTCAACCAGGTGGAGGAGTAATTCCTGAAGGAAGAAAGGATTTCCGCTGGAATGTCTTTGAATGAAATCCATGGTTGCAGGTGAAATGGGGTTGATAACATCTCCGCCATCAACACTGTCTGTCACCAGTTTACTTATGAACTGCTCTGTAAAGAGCAATGCCTCCTCCTCGTTGAATTCTCCAAGCTCTACGGTATTGCAGACAGCATAAAGACTACTGTCGCAGGTGCTTGGGGAGAGCAGGTTAAGATGGTCGGATCTTCGAATAAGAAGAAAAAATACAGGATACACAGAACTGCAATTCTTTACAAGGAAATCAAGAACATCTGAATCCGTAGTATCTATCCAGTGGAGATCTTCCAGGACCAACACGACGGGTTTCGTCTCAGAAAGAGCTTCAATAACATCCCTGATCGCCATTCTAGTTTCTGTAGCAATGGCTTTGTTGTCCAGCTTCTGAAGTCTCATATCCTTTGAGGTGGCAGAGACAAGCCTTCCGAGGAAAGGGGCAGTGCTGTTGAACCTGTGATCCGGGAACTGCAGGGAAAGTAGTCTACTGAACTGCTCGTAAGTCACTTCACCCTGTATCGGCAGATCAAGGAGATTCCGCAGAACCATTGACCACAGCCAATGGGCAGGTTGCGCTTCCGAAATGGAGCTGCCCCGGAGAATTAATGAATCTGTATTCCCGTATTCATTCTTCAGGAATTCGTTCACCAGTCTTGTTTTGCCGGTTCCAGCCTCCCCGGTAAGCTCAACTATGATATGCCGGGGATCGCCCATTCGATTGCTTCCCGATGTGCGGTCAAGCTGCATTTTTCCGGCTTTTACCAGAAGCGGGTACTCTTTTTCTCTCGGTACAAAGACCGTTTTGACTGATTCCTGGCAGGATATACGTTTACTTCGGTAGTTAACGGCAACTGGCTTCCAGCTGAGAATAGGAATGCCTATTCCTCTTACACTGATACTTAGCGGTCTTTCCCATAGAATGTCTTCCGAACAAAGGGAATAGACCCTGTCCGTTACCAGTATAGAGTTCTCGCCAGCGATCTCTTCAATTCTGGAAGCAATGTTCACAGTGCTACCCATTGCAGTCAAATGACCAATGGCGTCAGGTGCAACTGTGACTGGGCCACTGTTGATACCGATCCTTGCAGAAAGGTCAACTCCAGCATCAGATAACACAGAGCTGGCCAGTTCAACAACTTCCAGCATCTTAAATCCGCTGAGAATGGCAGATCTACTGTTGTTCTCGCCTGAAGTGATAGCCCCGAAAAGAACCATTATCCTGTCACCTTCGATCTTATCCACATAGCCGGAATACTGTTCTGCAGTATAGACAAGTTCGTCCATTAGACTTTTGGTTATGTCGTGAACAGTCTCGTGATCAAGGGCCTCAGAGAAGGCTGTGAATCCTGCAAGATCAAGGAAAAGAACCGCCACATCTCTTCGCTCGCCCGATTTTAACATCACTGATCCTTTAAAAGGTGAATCCTCAACGGGTTTTCTCGACAGAAATGCCTGTTGCAAAAGGGTTCCAAACTCTTTATTCAAACATGACCAGCTTTCCATTGCGAATAATCACCCACGGCACTCCCTGTCTCAAGTTTCCCTGACAGGGCTTACTATTACCCGACAACATATTTAATGCAACATATTAATTTGACAGAGAGAAGGAAAGGATATATATCACCATCCGGTGACACTAAGTGGTGACATACTTTTATGGAGGATTGCTTTGCACAGAAACGCGGAACAAACACGACAGAAGATACTTGCAGGTTTAGAAAGCCTTATTACCCGGGACGGTTTTACAGGCGTGGGTGTGAATGCGGTTGCAAGGGAAGCCGGCGTGGACAAAGTACTTATATACAGGTATTTTGGGTCAATGGAGGGTTTACTTAGAACGTTTGCAGACTGGAAGGATATCTGTCCGCGGATAGCTGATCTTTATGAAGGTATTCCTGAGAAAGCTCCTCTTCATGAGATAGCAACTCGTATAGTTATTGAACACGCACAGGCACTGCAGAACAGCCCTCTTGCTCAGGAGCTGGTATGCTGGGCACTTACAGAGGAGAATCCTCTCACTGTATTATTCGGAAAAGAAATGGAACACAGAGAGTTAAAAGCTCTTGCTGACAAGGGACTTATCCCTGATGAGGATGTTGTCATGCTCTCTGTCATCGTGTTGTGCGGACTTCAATACCTGATCCTCCGTGGAAGAAACAACAATCCCATGATGGGATATGACTACTCGAAGACAGAGATAAGAGAAAAGTTGGAAAGGGTAGTTTCATCCATGATGAAGGCTTTCTTTCAAGGCAGGGAAGGGGGCCGGTAAAGTGAAAAGGTCTGTGCATTTAATAATTATTCTTGCAGTACTTCTGATGACCGGCTGTTCAGAAGAAACCGGCAACGGTAGAGAAGATATTCCTGTCAGTATATATGTAGTGAAGCCCTCTATGATATCTGAGACCATCAATGCCCCATGTAGACTTGAGTCAGGTTCGGAAGCTGTGATTTCTGTGGCGGTTCCAAGTATTGTTGAAGAAGTGCTTGTATCCCCGGGGGACACAGTTACAGCAGGGCAGAGGCTGCTTGTGCTGAGAAGTGATGACGCGCAGAGAGCCATGATATATGATGCTGCCGCTATGCTTACGGTGGCAAGGGCATCATCTGAGTATGCTCAGGAAAATCTCCGGAGAGCCAATGAATTACTGGAAACCGGTGCCATGAGCGCAGGTGAGTACGAGAGGATCCAAACCGAGTCAAGAGTATCTATGGCCAGTTTTAATCAAGCTGCTGCAGGTTACAGCGCTGCCTCGACTTCAGCCAGAAGCGGGCTTGTTCTGGCCCCCTTCAATGGTGTTGTGGGCAGGGTAATGGCAACGGAGGGGAATCGCTCGACAGGATCTCTAATGAGTATCTTCGGCACCGAAGTATTAAGAGCGGAACTGCTTGTGGCTCCCGTGCATATTCACAAACTGAGAACCGGATTGCCTGCTGTATTCACATCAGATCATTTTCCAGGAACGGTTTTTCCCGGTGCAGTTGTTTCTGTATCGGAGACTGCAGATCCACTGTCCGGTCTTGTAGCGCTGACTGTTCAATTCACAGATGACACCAATAACCTTGTTCCCGGTCTTTCAGGCGTGACTATGGTTTCGCTGGAGAACAGGGAAGATGTACTTGTTCTTCCAGGCAGCATGATGACCCTTCTCGGTGAAGATCTTATGGAAATTTTTCTAATTGAGGATGGAAGGGCAGCGAGGCGGACAGTGGAAACTGGAATAAGGAATGGTATTTCATACGAGATAACAAGTGGCCTTCTTCCCGGTGATTCGGTTATTGATCTGGGACACACCTTTGTTTCTGACGGGGTAGACGTAAGGGTGGTGCAGCAATGAATCTTTCAGGACTTGTCGTAAAAAGGAAGATTACTTTTCTCATGGTGTTTATTTTCATGGGTTCTGCTGGAATATTCGCCCTGACCCAGTTGGGGCTTGACTATTTTCCGAAGGTTGATATAGGGCAGATATTGATTGTTACAATACTTCCGGGTGGAGCTCCGTCAGAAGTAGAGAACCTTGTTACCAAGGTCATTGAAGACGCAGTATCCGGCGTAGAGGGAGTCAGTTCCGTTGAATCTTCCTCTGGTAACTCAACCAGTGGAATAACAGTTTTTGTCTCTCCGTCTGCTGATATTGATGTGGTGGAAAGTGATATCAAAGAAGCTGTTGACCTGATCAAGATAAATCTACCGGAGCAGGCTCTGGAGCCAATCATAAACGCTCTGGAATCCAGTATGAAGCCTCTGGTAATCGTAGGGGTCAGCAGTGACAACCTTAACAGTGGCGAGCTTAGAGAAATGGTCTCCGAAGAGATCGAACCAATCCTGAGAAGAGTCTCCGGAGTTGCATCCAGTACTATTTCAGGCGGCGAGGTTCACCAGATAAACATCTCTGTTAACCCTGTTCTTCTGGCTCACAGGGGGATTTCTCTTACGCAGATCTATGGGGCATTACATTCTGTCCAGGGGAACCAGCCAGGTGGCGATATTGATTCCGAGGGAACAGAGATCTACGTTAGCATAAAGTCCGGTTTTACTTCAATTGAGCAACTTGGAGATGTTGTTATCGGAAACGGCAATGGCCTTCCTGTTCACCTAAGAGATGTTTCGACCATTACAGACGGTAGTAAAGATCAAAACAATACAAGTCGGCTGGATGGAGAGAATTCCGTTCTTCTTATCATGAGAAAAAGCGGTGATGCAAATACGGTGAACACATGTCGCCTGCTGGAAGAGCAGATCGCAGAGACAGCAGTGAATTATTCGGGAACTCTTGACCTGGACATAATCTATTCCCAGAAGGATTTTGTTCTGGACTCAACCAAAAGTCTTCTTCTAACAGGAATTCAAGCTATTCTTCTTGCAGCAGCGGTCTTGATGTTCTTTCTAGGGTCAGCGGTAAATGCCGGAATAGTTAGTATATCAATGCCTCTTTCCTTTATTTCAACTTTTGCTGCAATGTATCTGTTGGGAGTGAATTTGAATATCATGAGTCTTGCCGGACTCAGTATTTCCATAGGTATGATAGTGGATAATTCTGTGGTTGTTCTGGAGAACATCCACAGAAGAAGACGCAATGGAGAGTCAAGGGAAGACGCTGCGTCCCAGGGTGCATCTCAGGTTGCCATGGCAGTCTCAGCTTCCACGCTGACAACTGTTGCTGTCTTCATACCAATGCTGTTCGTAAAGGGAATGACAGGTCAGATATTCAGAGATCTAAGTATAACTATTGCCAGCGCGCTGTTCATATCTCTTTTTCTTGCAATGACCCTTGTCCCTCTACTGGCTTCAAGATCAAAGAACCTGATCAGGAAGCACAGCAAAGGATCAGTAGCAAATCGAATAGAGAGAACTCTTCAAAAACTTGATATGCAGTATGAGAAGATCTTAACCCATTGCACAAAACACAAGGCAAGGACTCTCTTGCCGGTAATAATTCTCTTCTTCCTGTCTATGTACTTATTCCGTTTCATTCCCACATCATTTCTACCGGACATCCAAGAGGGTATTATTGATGTTAGCATCAGCCTTCCAACAGGAACAAACCTTGCCCGTACTGACAGCTTTGCTATGGCAATGGAAGACTCTCTCACAGCTCTCTTCCTGCCGGGAGACCTTGACCATCTGGTGGTGGATGTGGGAAAAGCGGAGGGCCTGGGTGCAATGTTCGGTTCTGATGCCACATGCAGGATCGTCATGACCTTTTATCTAATTTCTGAAGAGAGCAGGGAGACCACGGTTGAAGAATACTCTTCTTCCATACGCAGTGTTCTTTCAAATAATCCTGGAATACGATTTGCAGTAAAAACAGGAGCTCCTGTAGGTAATGAGTTTCCCATTCAGATAAACCTTTTTGGTTCCGATCTGGATTCACTTAAGATACTTGGAGATCACGTAAGAGATAATCTCGATCTTATTCCTGGAACCACTGGTGAGGTATCATCCCTTGAAGACTGGTTCACCCGGATAGATTACATTCCCGACGATGCGGTCTTGTCGCTGAGAGGTTTTTCAAGGACACTGCTTGCATCGGAGCTAACCCTTGGAATGCTGGGAATGAATGTGACTACATTAAATGAAAATGGTACTGAGGTCGATGTAAACCTGAGATATGCTGCAAAGTATCGTTCCACCAGAGAATCTGTGGCAGCTTTGATCGTAAATGGTGCTCCACTGGATTTCTGGGGAGAATTTACAACAGAATTATCCCCTAATAAAATTGGAAGACTGGATCGAAGCCGAGTTGTCAGCGTCTTCTGTCGAATCGAAGGAAGAGCTTTAGGAGCTGTTGCTGGAGATGTGCAGGCCATGATGGACACTCTTGATACAGGCAACACCAGGTGGGAAATCACTGGAGATATCACCGATCAGAAGGAATCGTTCGGCAGCATGGGCCTTGCCATCCTTGTGGCAATCATCCTTGTATACATGGTTATGGCAGCCCAGTTCGAATCTCTACTTGAACCTTTTATTCTTATTTTTGAGATACCTCTGGCTCTTATAGGTGTGGTCCTGATCATCTTCCTCACAGGCACTACAATGGGCATGACCTCTCTTGTGGGTATCCTGATGCTCATAGGTATTGTGGTGAATAATGGAATTGTGCTGGTGGATTTTGCTAATGGTTTAAGAAAGGAAAATGCCGTGACCGCCCGGGAGGCCATTATTCAAGCGGGCAGGATCAGACTGAAACCAATTTTCATGACTGCAAGTACCACCATTCTGGCACTGATACCCCTGTCTCTCGGAGGAAGCAGCAGCGCAGCATTGTGGGCACCAATGGCACGAACTGTCATAGGAGGAATGGTTGTGGCTACACCACTGACCCTGCTGGTTCTACCTGTTCTTTATGTGATGCTGGATGGATGGCGCGGTAAGAAGATTGATTTGAAGCAGAGCGGGCGGAGATAAATACTCCGCCCCAAGAAAGAAAATTACAGCAGTTGAGAGCTTGACGTAGGCTTTGGTACCTTTACGACGAGCACACGGAGGTCTGCATCACTATCGTTGTACCAGCAATGGGGGATATCTTTCGGGCTTTCGATCACGGTGTCAGCTGATACCGTTTCTTTTTCGTTGCCCACCTCAACAACACCAGTACCCTCAAGGACATAGAAGAAAACATCCACCGGTGTTATGTGGCGGATCAGTTTTTCTCCAGCTTTCAGAGTGATAACACTTGAGAGTGCATTTGCTGTTTCGTAGACTCTTCTCACATCCACATTGTGAGGATTCTTTGCAGGTCCCTGCTCTGACATCTTTCTTGTTATCATAGTATCTCCATGTATTTTAGTCTCTGTAGACCTTAAGGCCCTCTTTGAGGATCTTAAGGGCTTTTCGCATCTTGTCTTCAGAAAGAACATAAGCGATTCTGATCTGATCAAGGCCAAGCCCCGGAGTTGCATAGAAACCTGCGGCAGGGGCAACCATGGTTGTTTCACCTTCAAATTCAAAATCAGTGAGCATCCAGGAAGCAAACCTCTCTGCATCTTTTACCGGAAGGCGCATGGTTGCATAAAAAGCTCCTTCCGGCTTCAGGAAGAAAATGCCCTCCATGCCGGAGAACTCTTCTATAAGCAGATCCCTTCTACTCTGATACGTGGCCATGATATCAGCGTAGTAATCATCTCTCAGGTGATGATATATCCAGGCAGCTCCATACTGCGCCAGCGTGGGAGGGCAGAGTCTGGCCTGACCAAGTTTCAGCGCAGCACTCATGATGTCTTTGTTCCTGCTTATCATGTTGCCCAGTCTTGCGCCGCAGGAACTGAATCTTTTGCTGATGGAGTCCATTACGATCACTCTATCTTCGATCCCCGGAAGTTCGAGGGTGGAGACGTGGCTACCTCCATCAAAGACAAAATCACGGTAAACCTCATCTGAGAGCAGGTAGAGGTCATGCTTGCTGATTATTTCAGAAAGGGTACCAAGCTCCTCCGCAGAAAGAACAGCTCCCGTCGGATTATTAGGGCTGCAGATAAGAATAGCCCGTGTTCTTTCGGTGATCTTTAATTCGATCTCAGCCTTTTCCGGCAGATGAAAACCATTCTCGCATGTACAGGTTACCGGAACGAGTTTGATGCCGGCCATGCTGGCAAAACCGTTGTAGTTGGTGTAGAACGGTTCAAAGCAGATAACTTCATCCCCATGGTCACAAGTGGCCATGAAGGCGAAGAATACAGCCTCTGAACCGCCTGTTGTGATGATTATCTCATCTGTATCTATGCTGATTCCTGCTCGGGAGTAGTAAGTTGCAATTGCTTCTCTGAGAACAAGAAGCCCCTGGCTGGGTCCATAGGCAAGTACATCGGGCAGGCTGTCCTTCAAGGCGCTCCAGTACCCTGGAGGTGTTGGGATGTCCGGCTGGCCAATATTCAAATGGTAAACCCCGGTTCCTCTTGCTTTTGCTGCATTTGCGTATGGAACAAGTTTTCTGATGGGAGAAGCCTGCATCTCTGAGCATCTTTTGCTGATAGTTGTCATTATTTTGCCTTTCGAACCGCTGATGGATAAAGCAATTATCGGACCATGGATTATACAAAGGTATTCCCTCAATGCGTAAAGGGGAAACAATATCTATATTCGGAGTTAACAGAGTGGAGGCTGGGGATGATAATCAGAATTGCCGAGCTGCCAATTCAGAAAGACTGGGACTATTCAATGGACATGGCTATACGCGCTATGCACCTTGCTCCTCTGCCTGATGTAATAGTTCTTCCCGAACTGTTCACCATCGGCTTCGTTCTGGACAAAATTTCAGACCAGGCGATCTCAATAAAGGATATGAAAGAACTTCCACTCGCGAAAGCTGCCTCAGAAACTGGCGTCTGGGTAATCGGTGGAACCTTTCCCGTAAGAATAGATCGTGGGATAGTGAACCTTCTACCAGTCTTCGACGGAGAGGGAAAATTAGTACACACAACGGAGAAGGTACACCTGTTCAGCAACATGGGTGAGGATTCTGTTTTCAAGGGCGGTATCCCTTCTGGAGTGTTTGACCTGAAAGGGGTTACGGCAGGAGCATCAGTCTGTTACGATCTGAGATTTCCGGAATTGTTCAGGACACACGCACTCGGTGGAGCCACTATCATCTTTCTTCCAGCCCAGTGGCCGGAACCAAGACTGGAGCTTTTTCGAAGTTTTCTGAGAGCCAGAGCGGGCGAGGCTCAAGTGTTTTTCGCCGGCTGTAATCTGGGCGGTGATCATCTTGGGATTAGATTCAGAGGCGGCGGCGGGATTGCTTCCCCGGATGGAAAGATGCTACCCTTCCGGGAAGTGAATGAGTATATCAAAGACTACGATGTTCAGATGGATGAAGTTGAAAGGGTTAGATCACGGATCGCATGTCTGGAAGACAGAAGACCGGAAGTGTATGGAGTTAAATCATGACTGAAAAGCGAGTAGACCTCTTCAGAGTGTCGCTGGGTATAGTGGCTGTTCTTATCATTGCCGGGATCATGAAGCTCGGGGCCAGTATCTTTGTTAAGATCGCTATCTCCCTGTTTTTCGCTCTTCTGATATCTCCCGCAGTAAAGTCTACAACTGCATGGATAGACAAACTTCTCAGAAGTATCTTCAAAAAGTACAGAAGAAGAAGTGACAAAAGTCAATCTGAACTTGCAGATGTTATTGGAACTGCCCTGGTTCTGGTCATGGCTCTCGCTATAGCCTCCGTCTTCTTCTTTCTCATATACGGTACAATGAGCATGCTTCTTGGCAGGAAGGACGACATGATAAGCAATGTTGTCAACCCTGTTGTCACTTTTGTTGAAAGTGCCCAATCCGACTGGATCCCTGAAATGTACAGTCGTCTTGGTATGGAAGGAGTTGAGCAGATCACTCTACCAGAAGATTCGCTGAAGGTCACGACTCCACTGTCTCTCAATGAACCGACAATCTCCTTTAGATCCATGGTTCCCACCGCCGCAGGACTTGTGGGATCTCTTTCCAGCGGGATATTTAACGGTGTCATCATTATTATGCTCACTGTATTCATGGTGAACGGAAGAAGAATATTCTCAAAAAAAATAAAGAAGATGGATTCTGAGACCCATGAAAAGTATCAGGCCCTGGTGAGCCAGGTGGAACGGATCCCAAGAAAATACCTCTTTGCAAAGCTGATCACGAGTGCTTTGACCGGTCTATTGATTTGTGTTTCCCTTCTCGTTATGGGTTTTCAGTTCGAAGAGTCTTTCATATGGGGAATGACTGCAATGGTCTTCAATTTTGTACCCTTCTTCGGATCTCTTATAGCGGGAGTAATGATCGCCTTGTATGCCATGTCAGTTCAGGGACTGCATGCAGGTCTTATAGCTGCAACCTCAGTGCTGATAATAAATAACATAGTTTCCAATGTAATAGAACCCAACTACTTCGGAGATGTACTTCCCATCGGAAAGGTCACAATACTTCTTTGTGTGATAATATGGGGCTATCTCTGGGGTCTACTGGGTATTTTCCTTGCAGTTCCGCTTACTATCATTATTAAAGTTCTACTGGAACACACAACTGGAAGAAATTCCCTGGTTGTATTTATGGAGGTTTGATATGAATTTCATGATACTGGTAATGGCCCTCACGAGTGGAATCCTAAATCTAAACTGGTCAGCTGAGAATTCTCCGGAAATAATCAGAACACCGCTTGGAGACAGAATTTCTATCACAGGAATACCTTCAGTGGGGAAACCCGGGGCTCCGTTGTTTCCTCAGGTGCCCCTTACCGCGGCTCTGCCTCAAGGTGCCGTTGCTGACAGCGTTAGGATCGTAAGTACAAGTTCAATCCCGCTGTCATTCAATTACCACCCAATGCCGGCTCAGATGGGCGTGCCAATATCCAGACCTGAGGATTTCAGGTTGACAGCTGCTGATCCCCGGGCTTTTTCAACCCCGGTGAATGCCTCTGTTCATTTAACCGGACAGGGTAATCTCATGGGATATCCGGTGGCTGATCTGGTGCTTAATCCTATCACCTGGAATCCGGAAACAAAGGAACTCATCTGGACAGAGAGTATGGAACTTCAGATATACTACCATATTAACAGTACAAGCCAGGCAATACCCTCAAGGGGTATTACGGGTTCAGCCATTGCTTCCAGCATAGTATCCACCGCTGTATTGAACCCTGCAGATATTCCAGTTGCTCCAGCTTCATCCACAACAGACCTGCCATGGGGTGAATATCTAATAATTGCAGATGATGGCCTTGCGGCAGCATTTGAACCACTTGCAGAATGGAAAACTCAAAAGGGTATTCCAGCGAAAATAGTCGAGATGTCCTTTATCACCAACCAATACTCAGGCGTTGATGATGCTCAGAAGCTAAGATTCTTTCTCTATGAAATCTTCCAGGACTCTCCGCCTACCTATGTTCTTCTTGCAGGAGATACTCCAGGAGTTCCCCACAGGAACTGTTACGCCACGGCAGAAGGTTACACTGGTGATCCTTCCGCTGACCTTTACTACCAGGATATGAATGACACCGCTGCCGGAGTGGATGCATGGAACCTTGACGGTGATGATATCTGGGGTGAACTAAATGGTAACGACAATATGGATTACCATCCGGATTACATTCTGGGTCGTGCTTCGGTTGAAACCGTAACTGAGGCAAATGCCTTTGTCAACAAAGTTATTGCCTGGGAGAACAGCCCGGACACGGATGACTGGTACAATGCAATGGGCTTTACAACGGAGGTACTCTGGAGCAGTCCGTACTGTCCAGGCTCAGCAGGGAAGGAGAAGGTTGATAACCTTTACACCCCTTCATCCTGGACAATAACAAAGCTGTACCAATCCTCAGGTTCTCAGAGCTATACAGCTACGATGGCCATGCTGAATACTGGAATGCAGCTCGTGAACCATGCTGGACACGGCAGTCAGTCTTCGGTTTCCATCGGCTCCGGCTCTCTGGGCACATCCGAATTCATGGGGCTTACCAATGTCTCCCAGAGAGGTCGTCCTACTATCTGGAACACCATTGCCTGTCTTTCCGGTTCATTTGATACAGGTACCTGTCTTGCAGAAGCATGGATCAGGTCTCCAGGAGGAGGAGGTTTCTGCATCATGAACACCCGTTATGGTTGGGGAGAGCCTGCTGAACCTGGTGATCAGTGGAGTGAACTGGTGGACCAGGAGTTCTTTGCAAACTTCTTTGTGGATGATATGTACCTGCTAGGCGTTGCTTACATGATGGCAAAAGATGACTTTATTTCACTGATACCGTCTGATACGCATTACGATTGGATAGCCAAGAGCAACACTCTGTTTGGCGACCCTGAGCTGCCTATGTACTCAGCAGTTCCAGAGGAAATGGAGATTGGAGATTTTTTCCTTTGCGAAGGTGATGAGAATCTTACTGTCAATGTTACTTCCGGTGGCTCACCACTGCAGAATGCCAGGGTATGCCTTATGCAGGGAGATTGGGAAGCTCCTGTCACTTATGCGGTCGGTGTGACAGATGCTACCGGTTATGTAACTCTATCCTTTGATTATCTGCCTGCAACTCCCAATCAAGTCAGATTAACTGTCTGGGCGAGGGATCATGTTCTTCTTACAGGAATGCATGATGTAGGCAACATGGGGGTGGGAGACGAGAGTCAGCAGACCCTTCCAACGCTCTCATTGATATCTTCAAACCCGGTACAGGGAACAGCCTCTATTGGCTGGTCAATCCCTGAATCAGCGAATGGGAACATTTCCATTATCGACCTTACCGGTAGAACTGTAATTACTCAGGAGCTTCAGGGGCTTGAAGGTCTCTTTATATGGCAGACCCAGGACAGTCCTGCAGGGCTTTACTTCGTAAGGATGACAACTTCCACAGGTGATATCCTTAGTACCAGCATGGTTGTGGTTCGCTGAGAGAAAGGTAACGAATTGAAGGAACTTAAAAGAGAGAACGGCCTGGTAATTCTCAGGTTTGACAGGGGCGAGGATTTCATGGGAAGTCTTTCATCCTGGTGTATTGAGAATAATGTTCAGTCCGCCGGGATCCTCTGCGGAATAGGTATGCTTGAGAACGTGGAGATCGGGAGATACAACGGCACTGATTACACCAGAATGACCGAAAGTGAGTCGTGTGAGATCCTTTCTCTTCAAGGGAGTGTTTCCATGAAGGAAGGTGCTCCGTTTGTTCACCTTCACGTCTCATTTGCCGATCACGATTTCAAAGCGATTGGCGGACACCTTTTCAACGGGAAAGTTTCCATGACAATAGAGCTTGTTGTGGCTCCAATGTCCCCGGGGCTTGTAAGGAAGCCTGTAGGTGGGGTTTTCTGGCAGATGGATTCCTGAAGGCTTGACGCGGAGAAGGCTGATATTATGATACGCTGGCTTTGCAGTGGGGCTGTAGCTCAGTTGGTATGAGCACTTGACTGGCAGTCAAGGGGTCGCGGGTTCGATCCCCGCCAGCTCCACCAGATGAACCGCTGCTCTCAACAAGTAGCGGTTCGCTTTTAAGTGGCGCAGTAAGGGGTTGCACCCGGGAGTGCTATTGTCTATCTTACCTGCTCCGAACCAGAGGAATTCAGGCAGGAAATCGTTTATAGATGGTAGTGTTGCAAGTAGTAACGCATAAATAACAGGAGGAAGAGATGACCAAGGCAGATATCGTTGCCAACATTTCAGACGAGACGGGTCTCACCAAGAAGGAAGTTGCCTCAGTTGTCAACCAGTTCTTTGTGGAAGTAAGAAGCGCCCTTTTCAATCACGACCATATTGAAATCCGTGGATTCGGTACATTCAAGGTTGTTGAAAGAAACCCCAGAATGGCCAGAAACCCCCATACAAAAGAGCCCGTTGCAGTTCCCCGCAGACATGTACCTTTCTTCAAATTTTCAAAGACAGTGAAGAACAAGGTTGCAAAGGCGGAGAAGTAGATGCCAAACGGAAAAAAGCGTAAGCGGAAGAAAATAGCGACACATAAACGGAAGAAAAGACGTCGCGCCAACAGACATAAGAAGAAGATCCGCTAAGCTTTGAGAATAGCTGTTCTTTCTGATACTCATATCCCGGCAAGGCTTCAAAACTTGCCGGGACTTGTTTATGAAGCCTGCGCCGGCACTGATCTTATCATTCATGCGGGGGATATTGAGGACAAGGATGTTATCAATGACCTTCTCAGGCTGGCACCTGTAAAAGCCGTTCGCGGTAACATGGATTATGAAAATTACCCTGAGGCACTCACCCTGCACTTCTTGGGTTTCACAATCGCAATTGCCCACGGAAGCGGTTCATACGAGAATGTAAGGCAGAGGATGAAGAAAAAGTTCCAGAGCATAAATCCTGATATTATCATCCACGGGCATACCCACATATTCCACTGGAAAAAAGAACGCAATGTCTGGTTCCTCTGCCCGGGAGCTGTATCCAACCCTGCAGGAAGCCGTTCAATGGCCATCCTGACACTGGAAAGGAAAAAAGCACCCCAGGTGGAGAAAATCGTATTCTGACTTGAATACTCCGGAACTATTGACTATCTTCGGTCTCACATCAAAGTAGTGTCCCCGTAGCTCAGTTGGATAGAGCGCCGGCCTCCGGAGCCGGAAGCCTGGGTTCGAATCCCGGCGGGGATACCATTATCTGGCTTTACACAAAAGTTGGGGCTTCACAGACGTGAGCAATAGTTAGTATTCAATTTCGATTTGCCATATGAATTTAGATCATAAGTGATGAATTCTTGTATCAAGGCCAGTTCTGCACATATTTACTTTCAACAGAATAGTATGTATTTTCAACTCTTATTGAAAGATCACATCACCTTCGTAGGGAGAGTTATGTCAATAATCTATCTTCTAATCCTCAAAGTAATTTTAAGTCAGGTGTCAGCAGATATAGATACCGGAAGTATATGTGGCACTGTGACTGATACTAGAGGAAACCCTCTAGTTGGAGCAACGGTTATGATTGTTGGAACTGCATACGGTGCCATGACAGATCCATTTGGTTTGTATGGAATAGAAAATCTGGCAGCAGGAAAGTATACAGTTGAAGCCAGAATGGTTGGAATGTTAGCGAATACTGTGGATGGAGTAGAGGTAGTTGCAGATTGCATAACGACTCAGGGTTTCTCCCTAGCCACATATGGTTTATCAGCTGACGATATACCAGTATTAATCAAGATCTGATATGAGCAGACAATCACCTGCACATTGCCTGAAAATTTTGACATTTATAACCCTGGTGTGCTTGTTTTTTCCTCTACAAGCCCATGGAGACACATCAAGTCTGACAGCAACACAAACAAACTGGGCAGGTGGATTACCACATTCCAGACCGTATGTTGCCTTGTGGTCGGATATGTTCGAATCATCATATGCAGTCGATTGGTCGGATACCCCAGGTTCTCTAACTATTGTAAGTGGATTTGAGAGGAAGATTATTTGGTACGGAGGAAGTTTATCAATAACGCACTTCACTCCCTTTGATGTTGATTCCGATGGTGATCTTGATATGTTTTTTCTGCAAAATACCGCCCAGGTTGGATGGTTGGAGAATTTCGATTGTGAACAGGGTTGGGTATTACATGAAATAGAGCACCCAATCTATCAGCCCAAAGCACTTGTTGCAAATGATTTTGATGGAAATGGATTCCCTGATCTAGCTGTAAGCTCAAGACAAGATGGACTCCTGATGCTTTATCAGGTGTCTGAAGACAGATGGGAAATCGAGCACATTGACAGGCTATTTTATAGCGGTTGGGATCTGGACACTGCAGACATTAACAAGGATGGAGTGGATGATCTGGTCGGTATTTCATGGGTACCGAATTACATCTGCTGGTGGGAAAACCCGGTCTCCATGCTTGAGAATTGGAATCCTCATATCATTGCTGACCTAGAGATTGCCAGAAACTCAATCTTGATCGATGACTTCGATGGAGATGGCCTGACTGAGGTATGTGCCTTTTCCCCAAGCAATACATGGGCTGGTGTAAATTTTTTTGTACAGGGTGATAGCTACAGAGAACCCTGGAAAGAATTACGGTTTGGTGATTGGACAGATGACGTCAACCATGTTGCTGTTCTGCAAAGATACGATGATGATAACCAACATACTTTTAGCGGCTTGGCTATCGGTAAACAAGGGCACAATTCATCGGAATATGGATTCTTCATTCTTAATTCCGAATACGTACGTCAGCATACACTTTCTCTTGGAAGAGAGTCTCCACAAACGGCTTTTATTCGTACGGGTGATATTGATGGGGATGCCGATATGGACATTTGCATAAATGCCCGCTGTTTTGAGAATGTTGAAGATAAATCCACCTGGATTCCGCACAACTATCTTGATAATGTTTCGACTAACATGCAAATTTCAAATCCAGTGTGTGTTGACCTTGATGGCAATGGGACCGACGAACTGGTTTATATAGAATCTGGTTCTATCTGGTTTGTTGATCATTCAATGCTTGTTTCCAGGGGTGAACTTACTTCACATTACTTTGAGCCCCAGGAGGTTCAGGAATGGAAACGCTTATCCTGGGAGTCAGAAGAACCCAGTGGTACTTCAGTATCAATGTTCTTCAGATACAACCGGCAATCTGATTGGATAGGACCTTTCAGAGAATCCATAGATTTGACTGAGTATGAATCAGAGGGGATTAACCAGTTTCAGTACAGGGTGGTTCTTGAATCAGATTATCCAACAGTATCACCCGTTCTTCATAGCATTACTGTGGAATGGGAGTAACTATTGCTTTTCCAGTGTGAATGTTGCTATTTCTCTTCGCTCGTCGTCAGATAGATTCACTTCGTACAATCTACCCTCGATAGAATCACTCAGAAGCGAGCAGTCTATCAATCTGGCAATAAGAAAATCAGATGTGTTTGCATGGTTCGAATAACTGGGAATACTTGAGAAGTGCAGTAAAAGAGCAGTTGAGTCATCATCTGGATAATCGAACAATGCACTGTTGTGAATTCTGATATCATTGCCGTATGGGTTCGTTTCATATTCTATCTGAGTGTAAGTTACTCCATTGTATTCCAGGAGTGCTTGACCCGTTTTATTAAATGACAGAGATGAACCATCAATATCTATGGAACTCAAAGTATCCGGTACAGTTTCTATCTTGTAACTCAATAAACAGTAGTCTATAGCGCATCCCGAGTAGAAAACAGGTTCGGAATCTCTCGACTCCACATAGTATAAAGAGCCATTAAATTCTCCATTTTCCAATGCTTCTATTATTGTCATAAGAATGGGTTTCCTGGGCTCACTGCTAAGGTCGTCCAGTCTTAGAAGAGTATTGCGAGTCGAGGATCTGCCTCCAGAGGAAGTAAATACGGGAAACAGCATATCAAAGCTGTCGCTATCTCTCTGATAATATGGCCTTGATACAAACCTCTGCCGTCCTGTAAGATAGAATTCTCTACCATCAGAAAGCAGATACGCGTCATCTGGAAGACCAATTGACCAGGGATCTGAATCATCAAGTTTTATTCTGAACGTGTAGACTGGGATTACACCAGACTCACAGTAACTGGTATATGATGCAATAGAGGAAAATGCAGGATATTTGGGCCATAGGTCGAAATAGTAAACTCCATTGTTAAAGCTTCGAATCTCACCTGCTAGTGACAAATATAGATCTTCACCCTCTGAGCGATGCATTCCAAACTCTGTCAGATATGCCGAACCATTGTAGATAGTTCCAAAAACTCTTCTATCATCCCATCTGGTGAAATTGGTTTCTGTCACTCTGTCTGTACCGGAAGGAGAAACAGTAATCTCAATCTCTTCTGATGATAGTGGAAAATGAACTGTAATTGCTGACTTGTGCTGATTGAACTCTGGAACTTTACCGGATGACAGAGATTGGAGATCCTCCACTGTAAGGATGTTTGGTGAGGACCTACCAACCATTGTAAAGAATCCATCTCCTGCCAGTCCATGTATTGATAGCTTACCTGAACTGTCTGCCAAGAATAAACCTTGCTGGTTCTCTTCCATTTCAATGGTGTACTCATGATAGAAAGTCAGTCTATCTCCAGGTTCAGATGCACCACTCCATACTCTAGATACCCTTACGGTGAGTGAATCATACTGATAGTCGACAAGCGTGCCTTCAATAACATGCTCATGCTGATGGTAATTCTCGTAATCAAAGCGTCCTGTTGGCGCCGTTATGACTGTCATGCCAATAATGTATAGAAGTAACAGAATAATATGCATAGTGAACGAATCATTATAAATTCTATTGTCTTGGTCAATGGATTGCTTTCTGTACAGTTCAACCGTTTCTTTTCCTACTTGCAACCCGAGAATGTCGCTGCAGATTTACAGGTCTGAATGCTGAGTACATTCGAGAGTAAATATGTTCATTCACCATCGGTTCAAATCACTACTGAGGAGAATAAACGATATTTGTGGCTGCCATGGAAAGCGTGATAGTAGGGCTGATTTGCACGTGTTAATTAGAAAACCTGAGCTGAACTGCTTGGCGATTCCAATCCAGAAAAGGGTTCCAACTAAGAAACATTAGGGATACCGGCATTCAATCTGAATAATGACAATCCAACATGAGATAATAGAATAGGCTCTACACCCAAAGTGCTTCCATTCCCTCGCCCCATAGAAAATACCTCAATAAGGGAATTCATATGGAGGTAGTCTGCTCCCAATTCTCATGCTGCACCGTCAAATCGTAGCTCATTGAGTTTTGTGATCCAGGAGATGAAAAGTTTCCAACTGGCAATCAGGTGGGATACCATAATTTAATCTTAACAAGGCTCTACACCATTAACGGGGCAGTCCAAATCCACCTTAGTTATTGAGATTCCTCACCAAGTACTTAATCTTGTTATCTGACTTTGATATCTCTCAAGAAATACTATCGAAATAGGCATTGCATTTCCCATTACATAAAGCATTACAAATATTAAAATAGAAACCATTATTGATTCTATTGCTATTTGTATTGCAAATACTGTTATCTATTTTGAGAATGGATACCGTTATAACATTATGTTACTAAGTCACATAATTAAGATAATGTTTGCATCTTGTTCAGGGATATGCTATGTTCAGCAATGATGAACAGGCGTAAATATTGAACAAAGGATGGATTGGCCATGGAAGGTATTCAGCGGGAACGGGAAAAGGAAACTCTGCAGGCAGCTCTTCTGAAGCTGCGCGAGGAGATACCAATAGGGGACTATACAGTGAAATGGGAAGTGCCCACAGGCAAGGGTACTGTATTTGATGCTGTGGTGAACTTCCAGAAAATTCTTCACGAGTACGCCGTGGAAATCAAAATGAACCTTAACCCCAAAATGCTGGACGCCATGGAATTCTACCTGAAAGAGGTAGGTAGAACGGTGATCCTCATAACTGATGCCATAACAGACACAACCGCGACAGAACTCAGACAGAGGAATATCCAGTATATCGATACTCTGGGAAACATGTACCTCGCCCAGGAAGATCCCTTTGTTATTGTCCACAAAACTGGCAGCAAACCACAGGGAACCACAAAAGAGAAACCGGCGAATGCATTCGCAGGCACAAGGCTCAAGGTGATATTTACTCTGCTTACAATCGAAGATGCGGTTAACCTTACCTACAGGGAAGTTGCCAATCTGGCCGGGGTAGCACTTGGTACCGTAGGATGGACATTCAGAGATCTGAAACTGCTGGGCTACATCAGAGTGTACAAGCACAAGCGGAAAATCATGAACCGCGACAAACTGGTAAACCGGTGGCTGGAGGCATACCCTACCGAGATGCGTCCGAAACTCAATCCCAAACGCTTTACCGCTCCTGATAAAAATTGGTGGATTCAAGTAGATCTCAACCGCTATGGAGTGCTACTTGGTGGAGAAACAGCAGCAGCAGTGCTTACAAAACACCTTCACCCAGAGTATGGAGTGCTTTACACCCATGGTGATATTCACGAACTGGCAAGGGCGCTGAAGTTAAGAGCAGACCCGCTGGGGAACCTCACTCTAATGGATCGATTCTGGAAGGGAGAAGCCCTTCAAATAAACAGAACTCCCATGGCTCCTCCCATCCTTATCTGTGCTGAACTCCTTGCAGAGGGTGGGGAGAGGAATATGGAAGCTGTGAAGATGATCCGGGAGAACTTTAATGTATAGAGTAACCGTTGATGATGATAAAAAGACTGTCCTTTCTGCCATTGATATCGTTGCCGCGGAATTTGCAATATCCTGGTTTCTCTGCGGAGCATATTCCAGAGTACTTCTATGTGAAGAAGTTTTCAAAACTCCAATCGGACGAGCGACGTACGATCTTGATATTGCAATCTGTGTAAAATCTCTGGATGAGTATACCTGTTTCCGTGAAAGTCTATGCGAGAAGTATATGTTTATGCCAGATAGCAAGAAAGAGCAGAGACTCATTCACCGCATGAGCGGCATACCAGTTGATATAATTCCTTTCGGGAAATTCTCAGAACCGGATGAATTGTACAGATGGGGTCCAGATGATGCTTTTGAGATGAATGTACTGGGTTTTGATGATGCCTCTCTCTCCTCAATCAGCTTCCTTGTAAATAGCGAACTTGAAATAAAAATAGCTGGTTATGCAGAACAGTTCGTGCTTAAATTGTTTGCATGGAAAGACAGGCGATCTATAAGGGGTATTGATGATGCCGGAGATCTGGCATACTTTCTTATCCACGCCTTGAAGTCAGTTTCAGAAATGCATCTTTTCGGCAAGTACTATTCTGTTCTGGAAGAGGCAGGGTACGATGACGAACTTGCTTCCTGCTGCATTTTAGGTAAGCAGATAAGATCCGTTTTTTCAATGAAAACCGTTGATAAGACAATCGAAATTCTTGAGGATGAGTTTAATGCCGGTGATGATTCTGCTCTGATGTCCGATATGTACAGTAGATTCAGTTCCTGGCCCCGACCTGATGAACGTATTGCAATTGTCATCGATCAACTTCTTAAAGGTCTTTTAGCGGACGATCATTAGAATGTTCTACTAAAGAATGGCCGTGACACACAGCATGTAGAAGATTATTGAGATTTCTCCTCTTTTAATTTGTACTCATAGTGTTGAGGGTTTCGCCCGGTATTCATCCGGAAGAGTACATCATCAATTCCTGTTCCGTTAAGATTCTATTCCTTTACGGTACGTAAAGTCTATTGGTGAAGTTAGAGATAGAACACCCTCGAGAGCACTGTAATGTTATGCTGCGCTGTGAAATAGCGACTCATTGAGCTTTGTGAGCCAGGGCATGAAATGTTTCCAACTGGCAATCAATTGGGATACCAGTTTAAATCGATCCCTTCAATCTAATGGTTTCAGTTAGTGTCTACTCTACCGTGGCAGGATCAGTAATATTCCGGGGAGAGCAGAATATATATAGCATGAGTGTCTCTTATTTCCCTAATGCAAAAGGTGTATATTGAAGCACTGGTTTGAGTCGGAATATTCTCAACCAACGAGGGGATTGCTATGAGTCCTGTGGGAGTTCTTCTTGTCGCTATTGCGATGTATTCGCCGCAGGTCTTTACAGATTCAGCTCTGCAGATAGGTATTCCAGGCGATACTTCGCACCACTGCTTCCCTGAAACTCCGGATCGGCGGGGCGGGTCCATTTTATCCCGGGATGAGAATGATTCCTTGAATGTTAGTTTTGTGGGAAACTGGCCGTTTGGTCCTTCATGCTGTGTCTCTGTTGACTCCACTCAAAGCATTGCATTTCTCAGCTCAGGCGGAGGGGTTTACATCCTTGATATTTCTGACCCTGCTTCCCCTGCTGAGATGTCTGGATGCATTTATACAAGAGGCAGAGTGATGGATCTCTTTTACCAGGAATCCGCCGGTAGACTCTATGCAGCAGTAGATGAGAACGGCATTGAGGTCTGGGACGTTCAGGACCTTGACAACCCATACAGACTTGGAAGTTGTGATACACCTGACAGGGCATGGGGGATAGTTGTATCCGGTGATCATGCCTATGTAGCTGATGGGGATTCCGGCCTCCGTGTAATTGATGTGACCACTCCATCAGCCCCTGTTGAAGTTGGCTGTTATGATTCGCCGGGGTATGTCCGAAGCCTGGTTATATCAGGTAACTACGCCTACCTGGCTGATGATTCAGCACTTCTTGTGATTGATATTTCCGTACCGTCCAATCCAACACAGGTGGGGTATTGCAACAGCGATTGCGAGTACGGCATTGCCATAGATAACAATTTCATTTACGCCACGGGTTATTCAGATGGCTTGTACGTTATTGATGTGTCCACACCTTCTGAGCCAGTGGAGGTCGGCTCCTACATTTCTTTTTCATTGTTGGGTCTGGAAGTCTCTGACGGCTATGCATACATTTCAAATGCAAACATTGGTTTTCTTGTTCTTGACATATCCTCACCTGCTGCTCCAATGGAAGTGGGGTACTGCAACACCCCTGGTACCGCTCTTCAGGTAGCTGTATCGGGAAACTACACTTATGTCGCAGATGGCGCTACAGGTCTGCAGATTTACCAGTTCATACCAATGTCAATAGAGAAAGAAGAAGGGGTTGAGCAAGAGTCCAGCCTCTTTGATATTGTCTCGAATCCGTCCAGAGGCTCAGTCTCTTTCAGGATAGAATTATCATGTAATTCTCAGTTAGATATGACTGTCTACGATATCTGTGGCCGTGAGGTTCAGCTGCCGGCAAGCGGGAATTATCCTCCGGGACAGCACGAGATCATCCTGAACGACTTATCACCGGGAGTGTATTTTGCTAGAGTTGATACCGAAACATCCACCGAGACAAAGAAATTTGTGCTGATCAGGTAGCTTGAAAAGCTCTTTTTAGTAGAAAACCTCTTTATCAGCAGGTCTAAGCTCGCACCGAAAGGAATACTATGAAAATGGATCTGGATTTCATGTCGACTCAAATGGATACAAAAGAGCGATTCGGAAGACCTGCACTTGAACTGCTTGGCTCCGGGCTGGGAGTTGATCAGATCCTGCGCATTAAAATATCTGGAGGCTTGTTCGGCAAAAGCGGGGAAATTCTCTCTGTGGACAGGTATCTGTCATTCAAGGCAAACAGCAAACTGTCAAAGCTGAAGAAATCAAAAAGTGTCATGTACAATGAGATATCAAGTCTGGAAATTGACTCAAGTTCGGACCACACATGCTGGGAATTTAAGACTGAGAAAGACAACTTCTACGTAACTTTTACTAATCACGGCGGCAGAAATAGACTAAGTGCTCAGGATGTTTTCTGGTACGATGTGGATGCATTTCCGAAGAGATCCAGTGACTTTTATGAACTTCTCGGCAAGATACTCACAGGTACGATCCTCACTAACGGCAACCTCGGTGATCCAGCTTACCACAGGGAACTCCTCAATAAAGCTGTAAAAGAGTTCGAGGAAGCCGTTGCTCTGGATTCACAAAAAATATCAGCCACTGATGGTGTTCGTTGTGCTCCCTGGGTTGTACTTCAGAACGCTTTTGCAATGTTCCTGGCGGGAGTTGCCGTTGCAGGAGATAGGAAACAGGAGGCGTTCCTGGCACTGTTCAACGATTTGAACGATATCTGGGCTCGAATCCTTGAACGACTGCTGCTGGAACTTGAAAGACAGAGTAAAAAAAGCAAATTAGCCGGTTACAGGGCAGAAAGTCTCGGAGAACAGTTCGACAGGCTCTCTTCTCTCTGGTATTTCCGTAGAATAATCAGACTGAATTTCGCGGAAAAACAGATGAATCCAGATGATATACTGTTCTGGAGCATAAAGCTCCTTCAACCCAGAGCAATGTATGACAGGCGGAGAGATTATTACGAATTGTTGCCGAAACCTAAAGTCGAGTTGATCGAAGCACACATTCAGGAGATCAAAGAATACCAGAGGAAAAGATAGGCTTATCTCCTGAAATAATATCTATAAACGACTGTTCTTTCATATGAAATAGCATATATATACAGTAACTTATTTGTCATTTTTTCAGGAGGTTGAGATGTCAGGATTAATCAGATTTGTTCTTTCAGTATTTCTTCTGAGCAGTTTATCATTTGCAGATATTCTTTACAACAACCTGATGTCGGGTTGTGCAGGTGAGGTAGTATCTACTGATTCAAGAAGCATAACCGTTGCATTTACTCTTCAGTCGCTCCATGACGAGAATTCTGGTTTCAGCTCTGTGCTCAGGATACCGGAGGAAGGGCTTGCTGCGATCCCGGGGCTGCCGGACATGCCTGTGATCCGAAGAATGGTGCAGGTTCCTGATCGTGGGAAAATTGAGTATGAGATAATTGAAAGTGAATCAATTGTTATCCATCTTACAGGGGAAGTTCCCCCGTTCCAGCCTCTGCCTGTAAGGGGAGAGGGAAGACCTGAATTCGTAATTGACAGTGATTTCTACGACGGTTCTCATGGCTGGCCTCAATCTCCTGTTATTCTTGAGTCGGTAGAAGTACTAAGAGACATCAGGATCGCCCGTGCAGGTTTTTATCCAGCAAGTTGGAACCCGTCAACAGGAGATCTTGAGTTAACAACATCACTTACTGTAAGATTTTTTGCCACTGATGAATCAGGAGACAATGAACTTATCAGGACAAGTAGTGATCTCACTAGAAGTTATCTTCATTTCTATGATGAAGTATTGGGTTTTGATGACTCCGGAAAAGTTGTTGATGGTTGTTACCTGGTGATATCAACATCAGATGGTATCGACACTGTTTCCGAACTGATCAACTGGAAGAACAGAAAAGGGTTTGAAGTAGTTACAGGAATTATTCCGGAGATTGGAACAACTTCTGCCGAGATCGATGCGTACATTGAGAACGCTTTCAGTAGTTGGCCGAACCCACCGGAGTACATCTTACTGGTGGGAGATGCAGACATGGTTCCCTCACCGGAGTACAATGGACATTCAGCTGACAATATCTATGGCGTAATAGGCTCGGGCTGTGTGCCAAGTATTCACGTGGGACGGCTTTCCGGAGAGAGCAGTTCTGATCTTCAGTATGAGGCATGGAAGATAGTTCAACACGAAATGGATCCTTACGAAACAGGAGAAAGCTGGTTCCAGAAAGGTGTAAGCGTTGGCCATACAGAGTTTGTGGAAAATTCCTTGGATTACATGGAATACATGATGGCCGCAGGAATGGACCCAATTTGGTTCTGTGAATCCGGCGGTATCACACCAACGGTTTCAGCTCTATCAGACACTATCAACAGTGGTATTTCAATCTTCGGCCTTTGCGGACACGGTAGTATTACAAGTATTTCACCTTCAGGTTTTAATATTGGGGATATTGCCGCTCTTCAGAATGGAAGAAAGCTTCCCTGGTTTGCTCTGGTTGCATGCCAGGTTGGCTGGTTTGACGGAAACTACTGTTTTTGCGAGGCGTTAATGGCAGAGGGTTCAATCGGAGATGCAAGAGGCGGGATCGGAGCAATGGGTCCCACTACGAACAGTCCTTACGGCGCAGCGGATTCTCTTGTTAAATGGATATTCAAGGGTTATTTCCAGGAGGAAGTGCATCATATGGGAGCAGTAACCGACTGGTCCAAAAATGAGGTCTACAGTTATTTCGGTACATCTGCAGTGGATAACAATCACATGCACATGCTCTTCGGTTGTCCTGAAATGGATATCTACTACGATACCGCACCTCTAGCTGTGATTGCCTGTACACATCCTGATCCTATACAGCCGGGAACATTTACCTTCTCAGTTAACGCGGATGGAACCCCTCTGGAAGGAGCACTGGTAGCGGTGAAGATCTACGACTCCTCAACCGGTCCATGGATGGAATCCGACTATTCCGATGCTTCAGGGAATGTTTCTTTTTCAATCCCCGGTTTCGGAGCGGTATCGGATGTCTACGTGACAGCTACCGGTTTCAATATGTCCCCCTACCTCTATCAGGCTGTTACATCTGTGGAGGAAGCGGAGTACATCAGCCTTAATTTTACAACCGGCCTTCGACTGGGTTCTTCTCCCTGTAGTGGGGCTCTTAACATTTTCTATACAGTTCATCCAGGCGCAGACGCCAGTGTAGAGTTCTTTGACCTTTCAGGAAGAATCGTACGACTCTTACCTCTCGATACAGAGTCAGGGGGAGAGATGCAGGTCGTATGGGATGGCAGGGGTTCAGACGGAAACCCGGTTTCCAGCGGAGTATACTATTGTAGATTGAGATCGGGGACTGAAAGCTGTGTTGAATCTGTTTTGATGCTTAACTAATGAGTATACGGCAGTTTCTTACTACGAGATTCCTCCCACGGCACTGCAAGACCCTGACGAGTTCTGCCGTTGAACCAGGAGCTCTCCTTTGACTTCCTGATCGGGGTCATCACAGTGGCAGGTTTTATCTGTTGAATTTAAAGTACTGGCCGAAGGGTTCCAGGTAACCTGAAGGTGCGTACTCACCTGTACTCTTCACAACTTCATACTTGCCTGCGTAATCTCCTGCAGCTACTTTCTTCAGCATGACAATTAGCCTGTCCACGTCTTCCTTCGTGCTGTAGCATCCCAGGCTCATTCTCACCATACCGGGCATATTTGACTTGTCGCCGGCAAGGAATTCATCTTTCCAGGATTCAGTTTCCATATCAGAGAGAGAGAGAAGGCTGACCACATAGGGGTGAGCGCAGAAGCAGCCACTTCTTACACCTATACCGCCCTCATAGCCTAGAACTGCGGCTAGAAGAGAGTGAAGAACGCCCTTTATATTGAATGGGATGACACCAACTCTGTCAAGCTTGTCAGGGTCACTTTCGCCGTAAATGATCATCCCTGGAACTTCCTTCAGGCGATTGAGGGCGTATTTTGTAAGTATAACTTCATGCTCCTCGACCCTCTTCATGGTGTAGTTCATCAGAGCCAGCGCAGAAGCTGCAAGGGCTATTGCTCCTGCCACATTCGGGCTGCCTGCCTCTTCCTTGTCAGGGAGACCTGCCCAGTAAACCTTATTGGAGGTAACTACGCTTACAGTACCTCCTCCGCTGTAGTCAGGAGAGTGGTTGAGAAAAGCATGCTTCGGTCCTATAAGGACTCCCGTGCCGTACGGGGCATACATTTTATGACCAGCCAGTACAATGAAATCAAGATGTTCAGGGTCATCATCAGGTTTCATGTCAATTTCCCTGTGAGGAGCAAGCTGAGCAGCATCAACAAGGATCAGAGAGCCCGCCTCATGCACTTTCCTGGCAAGTCTGTGTATCGGCTGAATGTACCCAGTGACATTTGCTGCACCTGTTATGGCAACGAGTACCAGGTTATCCTTGTGCTTTGCAAGCTTCCTGTCAAAGTCATCTTCATCAAGTCGTCCATCAGGAAGGATATCAGCATAAACCACTTTAAAGTGATCCCGCCAGGGGAGGTCATTGGAATGGTGTTCCATTCTTGTGGTTATCACAACGCAATCGTCGCCTGATGGAAGGGAATGGGCAAGTTTGTTAATAGCCTCAGAGGCATTCTTTCCGAAGATTACAGTATTTGAAGTAAGATCAGCTTTTACGAATTGTGCAATGATCTCTCTTGCTTCGTCGAATATTCTTGTACTGAGACGGGATTTGAAGCCGGTTCCTCTGTGTACACTGGAGTAGTAGGGCATGAAGTCATTCAAGGCATTAACAGAGTCGATCATTGGTGGAGAGCTTGCTCCATTGTCAAGGTTGACATAGGTCACAGTTGAGCCGTCGAGCAAAGGAGTTTCCCTGTCCAGACCAAGAATTCTGTCTCTCATTTTTCACCCTTTATTGTAATGTAATCATTTTTTCTCGCGAACAAGCTAAACCTCAACCTAATATACCTTAACATTTCATGAAACTCAACACTGTTCTATGAATACAGCGTAATCAGTCTACCTGCAGGCCTGTATGTGAAAGCAACAGACAACAGGTCCCCCGAAGGGATTCCCGTTCGGTTGTTGAGGACAGACTGATCTACACCACAAGGTGGTGGTTTTATCAAGCGAGATAGGGACTGCAATGAAGATCAACACTTTGAAGTGGCATAAGAACCCTTATACATCTACAGATGCTCAGTGTGAAGGGTTCAGTATCTATCTTGGTCTTTGCGCGAACGAATAATTGTCCAGCAGTTCTTTTGACGGGGACTACATCCCAGGAACAAAAACTCTTGTTTACAGCACCAGTCTTCTGGTGGTTGATCAGAACAGCGACTGGAAAGAAATTGTTCTTGATGAAGCCTGCTTCTACAATGGTTCTGACAATCTGATCATTGAGATACAGTGAGAAAATGCCTCCTGGAGCAATTCCTGCTGCAATCATGAGTGGATGGCAGGTGAGAATCGTTGTATCTTCAGGCAGGCTTCACCAGATATAAAGGTTGAGTTGGGACGATAGACCAGAATACAGTATTACCGGCTTTTCAGGAACTATCTCCTCCTCTTGCAATAGAACTTGTTAAAGAAAGGGGATATTCATGTTTACAGTATTCTTTTGTTCAGCTCTTCTGGGTTTCTCCGGATACTCCTCAGGAGAGATAATGCTTGATCGTTTTCTCGCAAACGATGGTTTGACCTTTGAGGAATTTCGTGAGGAGTTTGCTGACTTCCAGAACGATCAGTGGGGAAGACCCTCTTCAAGAGGATGGATAGTTAGAATGTACGACTGGGAAAGTGAGATACCTGCAATGCGGGGAATTTCAAGACTTCTTTCCAGACTTGCTCTTTCCCGGGATCAGCACTGCTATCTTGATGCTCTGACCTTCTATACAGAGTTTCAACTTGAAGCTGTTCGTTCAACCTATGGAACCGATTCAGGGAGAATGGATTTCTTTAACGCATTCACTGAAGATGTTTACATGGAAACTACCGTGTACTTTGCCTTTGAAGAGAGGCAGTGGTATCAAAGTGAGATGAATGACCTTATGGCCTGGACCATGGGTATGGTGAATGACATGCTGACAGCGGAACAACTGGATGACGCTGAATACATTGTTGATTGGGAGCTGGAGAGCTGGAGTGTTCGGGACTCCTGGTCATACTGGTATGACGAGTGGAGACATGACCCCCGCCGGGACTTTCGTGATCCCGGCAGGATCAGGAGATAAAGGACTAGCCTTTAAGGAATTTACGCAGATCCGTCATATTCTTTTTCATATCCCTGTTCGCCACAGCTATGGTGGTGAAAGCTATATCAATGAACTGGAGCCGATTGATAAGTATCTTTACAAGACTAAGAAGGATCTTTGTGGTGATAACAGGCTTTGACTCGATCATTTCAAGGAAAGCATCCCACTTAATTCCGTATACAACGCTGTCTTCAGTGGCTTTAACTGTTGCCGACCTTGGAGACCCGTCCAGAAAAGACATCTCACCGAAGACGTCCCATTCAGAAAAGATGGCCAGGGGGACCGAATCTTCGTCCCAGCTGTCACTGGCAGTGGCAGAGCCTGTCTTTATCACAAACATCTCCCGGGACTCTTCATCTTTCGTTACTATTTCTGTTCCTGCAGGGAATACCTTCTTCTCGCAACGGGAAATGAATTCTGTTCTCTCGACATCGCTGAGGTCATCAAGAAACTTTCTGTGCATGCTACCCTCCGTTTCGGTTTATCCATTACAATAGCATGAAACAACCCTGATGAAAAGGATGTAGAGATAAAATGATTATTCTTTCTTTGTCTGCAGCACTGATTCTTGTTCTCCGGGGTTGTGAAGGAGAAGAAAACATCGTGGAAAAGGCGTCACAGGGAGATTTAATCAATTCATATGGTTTCCCTGCATTTGACCCTGACCCTGATGACTGGCCCAGAATCTATCTTCTGGAGGTAAGTGAGCAATGATACCTCTTTTGAATCTTCTGCTCTCTCTTCCATGCTTTTCCACTGTTATAGAGAGCGAATATCCACAGCTTTTCAGTTATTCCAAAGAAACCGGTAGTGGGTACATGACCCTGGGAAACCTCTCTTCCAGTTGGGGAGGAGTACCGCATCTCGTTACATACACCTTTGATGAGTACGGAATGATTTCATCTCAGACAACCGCTTCTTTTCCCGGTGCGCTGCAAAATGCTACAGATGTTCAGGATGGCATGGTGGTTGTATGTTCAGATAGTGACAATGGGGTCGTAAGAGTGGCAGGAATAGATGAGACCGGTTCTGAGAATTGGCTCACAGTCTTTGCCGGAGAGTTCGCGGAGAATGCGGTTGTTCGGGATTCAGGGTCAGATATTCTTCTTGCTGGCAATGATGCGGAAGCTCTTCGAATTGCCAGACTGAACTATTCAGGAGAAGTTTTGTGGAGCATCCCTTACCCTGAGATCGATCTGTCTGTTTGTGATATCTCTGCATACAATGGTGATATTTACGTTCTGTGCCAGGTCGAGCAGTCTAGCTGGGACAGAGGCATTTCTATCCTTGTACTTAATGAAACAGGTGGTGATCCACAGTTGTTTGCAGTGGGTCTCCCGGCATGGAGATATTCTCCGGTTTCAATTGAAGCTGATCCACGGGGGCTGTTCATTCTGGCAAATGTCATGACTGAAGAGAACAATATGATCTACGAGTCCATGCTTTTAAAGCTTAACTACTTCATGGAGATACAGTGGGCAGGGTCAAGAAATGGCACAAGCTGGGAAAGAGGGACCGATCTACTTTTGCTTAATGAGGGGTTTACAGTGTGTGGCTGGACAAATTCTCTTTCTTTCAGCGAATCCAACAGGTCTGACCTTTTTGTATGTAACTATGATGAAAATGGTGAGCTTCTCTGGGATAGAACCCACGGCACTTCTTCCACAGACTACGGGCTGGATGTTTCACAGGTAAGTGATGGAGGCTTTCTCTTTTCCGGCTGCGTAACAGAGGAATTCTACAAGGGCTGGCTACTCAAGACCGATTCACTGGGATTCCTTGTGCCTCAAGGATTTGAGAACCCGGCAAATCCTTCGTTCTCGGCTGTTCTCACAAGCAATCCTCTAAGAAGCGGTGCTTTAAGTTTTACTGTAAACTGTACAGAAAGCAGAATGCTTGAGATCAGCATTTTTGACATTGCCGGAAGAATTGTCACTGAAACATCTTCCACTGTTCAATCTGGAGAGAGTACAGTTGATATTGTCCATTCGCTACCTCCGGGTATCTATTCCGTGCGTATTCTTCTTCCCACTGAAGACAGGGAGATCTGTTTAAGAGCAGTTGTCCCAGGGGGTGGAAAATGACAGTGACAGCTCTATTCATGGTGCTTATATCAGGACCGTCCATGTTCTTTGTGGGTAACAGCTACACATTCGGAAACGGTGGTCTCTGGGCGCATGTAAAACAGATCTACGACTCAGTTGAGTCTGACACTCTGTCTGTTGATGCCTGTACTTCAGGTGGTGCAACCTTTGAGAACCACTGGGAAAACCAGGCTCTGCGCATTGAGCTGGAGTCTGGAAACTGGGATACTGTCGTATTTCAGGAACAGAGTTGTATGCCAGTCATCAACCCGGCGATGACATATCTCTACGGAGACAGTCTGGCATGGCTCACTTCTTCCGCCGGTGGAGAGCCTGTATTCCTGATGACCTGGGCAAGGAAGAATGATCCCTTAATGCTGGAGGGGCTTGAGCTGGGTTACTCCAGAATGGGATATATACACAGTTCAAGTGTTACTCCCTGTGGGATAGCGTTTGATCTGATAAAAAGAGGGCACCCGGAGATAGACCCCTATGCAGGTGATGGTGCCCATCCTTCAGTGCATGGCACTTACCTGGCTGCTTGTGTAATAGCTGTAACAGTTTACGGTACAGACATTCTTTCAGCAGGTATCTGGCAACCTTCTGATGTCTCCCGGGAGGATGGCGAAATACTGCGCTATACAGCGATACAGGCTTGTACTGACTATCAACAGCCCGGACAGAGAGGAGAGGCATCGGAATGACGTACAACACGGTGATATTCGACCTTGATGGAACCCTGATAAACACGATTCCTGACGTAGTAGCTGTGGTCAACTCTGTCATTGAACAGATCGGCATGGCAGCAAGAACAGAGGGCCAGGTGAGCGCCTGCGTGGGTTATGGCGTTGAACACCTCCTCCGGGAGCTGGGTGTTCCGGAAGAATGGAACTCCCCTCTTGCTCTGGAAGTTGAGAGTGGATACGCTGTGGTGAGAAATTCAAAAGCCTCTGTGTATCCCGGGGTAAGGGAGATGCTCACAGAACTCAGCCAGGCTGGTCTCAATTTGCTGGTTCTAAGCAATAAACCACAGAGAGGTCTTGATAGATCCATCTCTGATCACCTTTCGTTCGCTGACATTCTTATGTACAGAGGTTCTCACATGGGCAAACCTGCAAAGCCTTCTCCGGAAACACTGTTGGAGATGCTTAAAGATCTTGATATCAACCCCGAGACCGTGCTAATGGTTGGAGACGGTGAACCTGATGTCCTTGTTTCAAAGGCTGCCGGGGTAGATTGCCTTTCGGTACTGTGGGGGTTCAGAACCAGAGAAGAGCTTGAGGAAGCAGGAGCCAGGATGTTTGCCGAAAAACCGGAGGATGTTCTCAGTCACATTCTAGTGGCGGAGCTATGACTGTCAGGCTTTCCGGTAGTGAGACCAATTCGATATAACCGGTGTTCTTTCCCGGAACAACTATCTCACCGTCAAGTTCAAGGATCAGTGACCCTGCTTTTTCTGGTTCAATTCTTATTGCAGTCCCCCGGGCCGAGGTTGCCCACTTGATATCAAGCAGTGTTCCGTCAAACAACCTGGCTGCATGCTTCATTATTGTAAAGAAACTCATTGGTGAGACCACCGCACAATCAAGAAGTCCGTCGTTGGGGACAGCAGATGGGGAGAGCTGCATACCGCCACCGGAGAACCTGCCAACCCCTGTGGTAAGAGTAAGGTAATCGCCTGAGTAAACCGGTTTACCGTCACATGATATCTTTCCCCGCCAGTGAGGGGGAAAGAACGCGGATACGGCAAGAACGAAAAGATAGTTCATTTTACCGAATGGCAGAAATCTTCTGGAGTTGGTTGTTCTTTTCAGGACGAGAGCATCAAACCCGACGCCGGCTGAGTTGAGAAAGAACCTGCTTCCACCTTGCCATTTGCACAAACCTGCATCTACAGACATTGTTTTTTCTTCTGCGACAGCATCCACACAGCTATCAATAGATACCGGGTCGAAACCCACGGAATGGATCCAGTCGTTACCTGACCCTGCAGGCAGAAAAGCAAGTACCGGTTTACTCTGCAGGGGAAATACTGCCGCTGCAACATCAGAGATCGTACCGTCTCCGCCAAATGCAATTATCCCTCCATAGCCCATGTTGAGGGCATTTGACGCAAGAAGTCTTGTCTGAGCAGGAGCTTCAGTGAATTTTGCGGTAAACACTATTCCAGCAGTCTTAAGGCTGATTTCAGTTTTTACCCACAGTTTTGCCGCAGAACCGCCACCAGCTTTCCGGTTAACAATTACAAGCCAGTTCAAAGAGACCTCCTCTGATTTTGGTTTCTAGCAAGGGAAGTGCTCAAAGTCAATAGAAATGCGGTAATTTTCAGAGGAGTGTAAAAGCCGATACTACAGCGAGGTCATGGTATTGTGGAAGCGAACTAAGGTATGCTGAGAAGTAGTTCTCCATCTCGCTGGTGCTTGTTTCTTTTCTTTCTCCTGTTGCAACAAAGGGATTCTCCGGTACTGGGAAACATTGACGACATTCAGGATCAGGTAAGGGCTCTGAAACTTCCAATATTTATTGCCTGTGTTTTTCCTGGGTCTGTCCCCTCTGATATCTCAAATTCAAAGACCGCGTCTCTGCCCGGGAGCTTGTAATAGTCCACGCTGTCTGGAAGATTGGAGTCGTGGAAGAAGATGTTTGAATAGGGAGACAGGGGGTCTCTGTTGTCTATAAGCCACAGCTCTCCCTGGAAAGTATCCATGAATCTGAAGAAGCCGAAACCCTTCTCATGGCTTACACAAACGCCTCTTACAAAGGAACCTTTTTCTCCCCATCGGGAGTAGTCATCCAGCCCCTTGAACGGGAGAAGATTCGGCACAAGGTAACCTGAGATGTACTGATCAGCCTCATCCCGCAATTCCCTGGAGACATTGTCAAAGCCAAGAACTTCCACTCTGCAACCCTTGTTCTGCATGGTACTGATCACCCTGACAAAATCCCCGTCTCCAGTTGCAATAAGAACCTTGTCAAGCTTGTCCGACTGGAGCAGGGCATCAACCGCCAGATCAAGATCAACATTTGCTTTTCCGAATCTTGCGCCGGTCTCATCTGTGTACCACTTAACTATCTTCCGGATGACCTTGAAGCCCATGTCACGAAGAGCACTGTGAAATCTTCTCTGCTTGTCCCTGTATTCAGTATCAGTTCTGGCGCGTACCTCATCAAAACTCACATAAGCATTGAGCCGAACAGGGCGGGCTCCGTTGCGACATGCAAACTCTCTGAGTACCTCGTAGCGCATGCCGTATCCACCGTTCATGGTCAGATTAGAAACATCAACATAAACACCTACCCTTGTACCAACATTACGATCGAGCATAATATTACCTCCATAAATTATCAGAACAGAACAAAAAACAATAAACTCCACCGGTGAAGATGCGGAGATGAATATAGTGAAATACCTTGAATGGTTACGGCAGATACATACTGATATCAAATACCCGACATTTACAGAAGAGGACGCAGAGATAGTAGCATTGCCGTTGAAGGATCCCGGTTCCGGAAAAATGAGATCCGTAGTAAGGATCGTAATACACCACTCAGCCACAGAAACTGGGAATGCTGCGTTCTTTAGAGTGCTTCATAGGCTCGTCAACGGCTGGAATGACATTGGATATCATTTCGTTATCGGAAATGGCTCCCTGAGTAATGATGGCGAGATCGAGAAAGGGAGGGCACTTCCATTCCGTGGAGCTCATGCAAGAGGTGCAAATGAGGATTCCATAGGTATCTGTCTGGTGGGCAACTTCAATACGGCAGAACCTTCCAGGGCACAGATGGAGACTCTGGTAAAGATTCTTCGCAAACTTATGGCTGATTACTCCATAGGCAGTGACTCTATTACCCTGCACCGATTGGTGTCCGGAAGCTCCACAGAGTGTCCAGGTAGTAATCTGCAACTCAAAGATGTACTGTATCTTGTTGATAATAGCTAAGATGAATCATGGCTTGCCAGATGTTAAAGTCTGTTGTATATATCTGCTTCGAAATAGAGGAGAAAATTAAATGACCACAATACTTACGTTTTTGCATTCAGTGATCTGTGTTCTTCTGGTTGCAGTTGTTCTGCTCCAGAAGTCTAAAGGTGACGGCCTTTCAGGCGCCTTCGGAGGCGGAGGAGCGCTTACCGCATCTTTTGGTAACAGAGGTGCAGCCAGTCTTCTCAGCAAGGCTACAACAATTCTTGCTGTGCTGTTTATGGTAGCATCATTTCTGCTGGCAATATTTTAGAAATGATCAGTGCCGGGGTGGTGGAATTGGCAGACACGCTAGGTTAAGGACCTAGTGGGCAATAGCCTGTGCGGGTTCAAGTCCCGCCTCCGGTACCATTCTATTCAAGGGAGCTTTCGGGCTCCCTTTTTACATATCTTCCAACAGGGCAAGAATTGCAGATTCATCATAGCCAGTCACGCTTTGGCAGGAATAGAGAACTACGCCATCTTCGGATACAAGGAACACTGAAGGAACCGAATGAACATTGTACACGACTGCCGCATCCTCACCAAAGACCAGAACGGGGAAATCTATCCCCAGTGAGCTCAAACGGAACTCTGGATCACCTGTTTCCCGGATCGAGATCCCAACCGCCTGCAGTGTTTCAGAATACTGTTCTTCCATGGACTTCAGAAAACCAAGGGTTGAGAGGGAGAGAGGATCCCATGAAGAGAAAAAACAGAGGAGAATAGCTCTATCCCCAAAATCAGAAGATCGTCTGGCAAGACCGTCTCTGTCAGCAAGAAAGAATGAAGGAGCGTCTGTGCCGGGATCCAGAAGCAACTTCCATTTAACAAATGTGTAACCGTCTGCAATAGACGGAGCAGAAGGCAGGGGTGTGCCGATAGCTATGTCTGTTATCTCCAGCAACTGACCACCCGGGGTCGAAGTCGGTCCATAGTAGCTCATTCTTTCAACTGCCCTGGGAAGAAGGTCATCCATTCCCACAAACCACAGGACCTCGGTACCGGGAACATTACGGTAAAAAACATGAAACACGTGGCACATAGTACCGTTCTTGTATACAGGCTCAAGTACGGCGATGGATTCAGCCAGGATTTCATCCGCGAAAGGACTTGGTATCACATATTCCATCAACAGCGAAGCCGGGGGGAAATTGAACATGTTATTTGCGGTTGTGCTGTAATCGGAGAAATAAACCAGAGAGTCATCATGATCCACAAAGTAGACGCTTTCTGCTGTAGCAACAAAAGCAGATGGGACTTTAAGGTCATGAATGATCCCATCTCTTGTTAAAGATTCAAAGTTGTGGAACATGAGAGGGTGACTGACACCCGGCATCTGGCCAAGAGATGTTGTACCCTGGACATGAGGTATTATGTTTGACAGGGCGCCGGTACCGCTGAATGCAAAGCTGTATTCAACCGAATTAATGGCAGAAAGAACAGAATCTGACAGTGCGAATACTCTGAAGGGGTCCGCAGTGTAGTCTTCCGCGGGATTGGAAAGAATGAGAACCAGCAGCGCAAGCAAAGAAAACCTCCATATGTTGCTGAAAACCTTCTTTCAATATACTCCTGATTGTTCCGTTCTGCACTGCTCTCTATTGATGTGACCTGGAAATAGGACTGGAGGCATTTCTTGATTAAACCAATTGTGAAGAGGGTAATTGTTGGTGGGATACAGACGAACAGCTATGTTGTAAAATGTCCTGAGACAGGCGCTGTAATGATCATAGACCCTGGAGAGAGAGATCCGGCTCTTGAGGAGGGCATACAGAGGGTTGACACTATTATCTACACACACGGCCACTTTGACCATGTGGGTGGGGCTCTGGGTTTAATCAGGAACTATTCGCCCATGACCATGATCCACTCCGCTGATGTTGATATAATGGCCTCCGCTGCATACCATGCTGGGGAATGGGGTTTCAGTATTCAGCAGCCACCGCCTCCTGATCAATTGCTTAAAGACGGGGATCAGGTTAGAGTGGGGAATATGACTTTCAAGATATTACACACACCGGGCCACTCTCCCGGTTCTATATGTATTCTCGGCCATGGGCTACTTTTTTCCGGAGACACGCTTTTCGCGGGGTCCATTGGCAGGACCGATCTTCCTGGAAGCTCCCCAGATACAATGAAAGAAACCCTGGAGAATATCATTTTGTTTCTCGATGATGACCTGACAGTCTATCCAGGTCACGGACCTTCCACTACCATCAGAGAAGAAAAGAGGAACAACCCATTCCTATAGCAATGGAGAAGATTCGGTAACCTGAACAGGAACACCTGCCGTGGTTAGTTGTTATGTTACAGCGGACTGTAATCACTTAACACCTGTAACCGGAGGCTATCCAATGATTCTAATGATTCTCGTTTCTATTCTTGGCTCCTGGATTTCCATGGGAGGGGCAAGTTATTCGGCTCCAGAAGTTGTATTAATAGAGGCAGATGGTGATCACGCGATCGTTCAGCTTGATCTTACCGGATACACACTGGAGGAACTGTCTCAGTATTCAAGATTCAGCGTGGATGGGTACTTCTGGGACATGGATGCTCCTGTGGGGACTCCCCAGCTTCCTTTGATCCCTGTTATCGTCGGTGTTCCAGCTGGAATGGAAGCTTCGGTTTCTCTGATGAACGCCGAATGGGCTTCTGCAGGTTCCGGAACGCCCTACCCCATTCAGCCTGTGCTCATGGAATATGATGAGCCTCCGTTCTTTTTTGCAGAACTTTCAAGCGAACTCCAGGGTGTTTATCCCAGGAGCGCTCTTAATCTGTTTCAGCCTGGAAAGTGGGCGGGTTTGAACACTGTCGTTCTTCAGATCAGTCCGTTCAAGTGGAATGCTTCCACAGGCGAGTTTCAGGTTGCTTCTTCCATGACAGCCAGAGTTGATTTTCACGGTGCAAGAGGTTTTCAAGCCTCCGCAAGGCCTGAAACAGCCAGAATGCATGCATCCAGGGTAATAAACTATTCTGCCCTGAATGTATTGGTAGATTCGTCACCTGTTACAATTGATGATGATGTTTACATCTGCGTGGTTCCAGCAGAAAATCTCGAGTCCATCACTCCTCTTCTTGCAATGGTTAATTCTCTTGGACACCATGTTAACATCATAGAGATGGAAGTGGGTTCAACCAGTTACTCCATAAAGAATGCCATAAGCGCTGTTTACCAGGAGGGAATTACCAGATTTGCACTTATCCCCGCCCGCCATTCTCAGTTGCAATCAAAGAACTACGGTGGTTTTTATGGTGATTTCTACTATGAACTGATGAGTCCGGACAACTACCCTGATATTGCCGTTGGCAGATACTCAGGCAACTTCTCTCAACTTGCAAATCAGACTGCAAAAGCCATGTCTTATGTGACATACCAGGGCGTGGCAGGCCAGCCTTCTCTTCCTGCAAGTGTCATTCTTGCCGCCCATCAGGAAGATTACCCCGGCAAATACACGGCGAATTCTGAAGCTGTGAGAACCTGGGACTACGAGCTTGCAGATATTGTCTTTGAGACTGTTTATCCCCCTGAGGGTGGAACCCCTGAACAGGTGGCAGCAGCAATCGATACCGGCGTTGGAATTGTGAACTACAGAGGACACGGGTCGAACACCGTCTGGCAGTGGGCAGGAAGCTGGAATGCAGGAGATATATACGGGCTGGAGAATACCTATTTCCCGCCTGCTTTCAATGTCTGCTGCAACAACGGTACCCACAACTACACCTACAACTGCCTGTGTGAAAGCTGGATAGAGGCACCGGGGGTAGGGGCAAGCGGAACTCTGGGTGCAAGTGCTCCATCGGCAACATATTCAAACAACAGGATGCAGAGGGTTCTCTTCTGGGAGCTTTTCGACGAGGGGAATACCTGTGCAGGTGAGATGTTCTCCGCAACTCAGACAGATCTGATACAAACCCAGGGCGCAGCAGGTCTGAACAATTCAAAGATGTACCACTGGTTTGGTGACCCGTCAATGGACATCCCCACTAGTGATGCCAGCGGAGCACCTTTCCCTTTAGACTTCTCCGTGCCATCGGCCCTGAATACCGGCTCTAACAGCCTTCACATTACCGTAACATCAGGTGGTTCTCCTGTTGCAGGAGTGGTAGTTACTATTACAGACGGTATAGGTAATCACTCTTCGTATACAGAGACTTTTTATGAACAACAGATCACAGACAGTTCAGGTGAGGTCTGGCTTGATTTTACAGCGGTTGAAGGTAAGGATCTTTACTACGGAGCAAGGTTGCACAACTATGCTTCAGTCACTGGAACGATAGACGTGGTCACAGAAGGAATTGAAACAGATGATCCACTCACTGCTGAACTATTCCCGGTAACACCAGCCCCTGTTAGCACGGAGGCAAATATCTCCTTTACCGCACCGGCGAACGGTGAGGTTAAGATAAGCGTTCTAGACATAACAGGCAGAGTTGTAAATACCATTCTTGACAGTCAAACACCTGGAGCATTCGGATCTCTGGTTCTTGATGCTTCTGAATTGAACACCGGTATTTACTTCGTTGTAATGCAGACGGCGGATAACATGTTCACAAGGAAAATGGCAGTTGTACGCTAAAGCCCGGCTTACTCTGATCCTCTTTCTGCTCCCGCTCACCGGATGTGTGCTGGGAGCAGGTGAGGCTCTGATCTTTCCCACATACCAAGAGGGGGAGACCTCTTTCCCTTTGAAAGTGGAGGTACCTCCTCTGTTTTCCGGCAACGGGAACTATGGACTTGTTGCTTCCGGAGACACGCTTTACCACATGGAGCTCAGGCATGGAAGAATACACGGAAAAACTCCGGTAAACGGCGAGATCACCGCTATTGCCGCCGGTTCAGGATCAAATTCATTCCTGACACATGGTGACACACTTGTTCTTTTAAGCGGGTTTGATATTGCAGCAACATGCCAGCTTTCAGGGACTGGCCTGGCAATGACAGTCTGCGGCACCGATCCAGTGATTCTTCTTGATGACGGCACACTTCAACTCTACAGCGGAGCAGATCTTTCTCTTATTGGAAGTTTCACCCCGGAAGATCCTTCAGTAACCTGCATCCAGGGGTTTCCGGGAATCGTCACTATTGGATACCAGAATGGAACAATGCTCTCACTATCCATTCCGTCGTTCTCGGAAACAGCTTCAGAGAAAGCAAACGGCTCTCTGTTGTTTCTTGCCGGTGCAGGGGAGAAACTTATATTCGCCTGTGATGCATGGAATGAAGTCGCAGTCTGTTTACCTCAAGACCTGATCATCCAGGAGATGTTTACCTTCTCGGAAACGCCGGTTTCCGCATCCTCTGATCCTGAGATATCATGTGTTTATGCAGTTTGCCCCTCGTCGGGTTTACAGGTATGCCTTGCGAATGGAGAAATTGCCTGGAGGACAGACGAATTTGGTAGAGATATCTTTGTTGTTCTTTCAGACGACCGTGAAAAAGCCCTGGTTACCGAAGGAAATACGGTGTATCTGCTACTCAGGTAAAGTATTACAGCTCTGGTATCACTATTTCTGTGATCTCTGAGTCTCTCTGCACAATGAGATTCAAATCGTCTGAGGAGTTAAGTATCATAACCTTCAGAGCTTCTGGGTGGTAAACTCTTTCTCCGTCTATCTCCATAATGATATCTCCCTCTTCAAGACCGCACATTGCAGCAGGTGAATTAATTTCCACATCCAACAGAAGGATCCCTTGAACGACGGACAGGCCGGAAGTCGCAGGCATGGCAGTCACGCCAAACAGCGGAGTGTGCAGGCCAGCGTCTGAAAGAAGAGTTTCAACCCAGTAATACCATAGATTGCATGGGAGAAGAGCCATCAGCTCGCCTCTACCGTCTCCGGGATCAAATGATCCTGTAACAATTCCAGTAAGCCTGTCGTATGAATCAAAAACCGGAGCACCCATGAGTTCTGATGCAGGAGGTGTTGCCAGCAGAAGAGCACCATCGGAAAGCTGCTCCATTGGGAAGGTTCGTATAATGGAAAGACCGGTTGGGTGATCAGCAACAACCATAAGAGCAGAACCGTTTTCTGGAGTAGTATTTCTAGGCTGTTCAAAAGAATCAAAAACATCATCATCAAACACCAGAATAGAAAGTCCCATATCCCTGAAGTCTATTACAGAATCGGGGTAGAGTCTGATGCTGTTGTCAATTACAAAAATATCAGAGCCCTCGGTAAAAGCGAAAAGTGTTACAGCATGGGACCTGGATACAGCCACGCCAGTACACACTTCAATGAAATTGCTTCCGTCAGCAACTCTTCCAACTGAGACAGCGGGAGAATTCATAAAAGAGGGGATAAGACCTGATGAGACAAGAACCGTTACGACGAGGTTGAACATGATCCTCTAGAACGTTGATACAGACGAAGGTCTGGAATAGGCGACAACAGGTGCTGGAGCGTAGACAAGAGCGGTCTCCTGAATAGTTGTACCTGCAGTTTCCAGAACAGCGGTGCTGTTTACGTTCTCTGTTGAATTCTCTCCGGTGAAGTTCTGAAGAAAGAAAACAAGGGCAGCGGCAAAGGGAATGACTGCTGCAATGCGCCAGACAGGAAATCTGAATCGTCCGGACTCTCCCATGGGAGAGCGATCGTAATTCCCGGAAGCAAGTCTTGCCTGTATCTTATCCATGACATCATCCGGGGGATCTACTTCTTCAAGTTCCTTGATCTTTTTAGAAATTGATCTGTTCAACTGCATGGTCTTCCGGCAGGAGGAACATCCGTTTAAATGGAATCTTAAAAGTTGTTCCTCTTCATGTGTTGCTCTGGAATCAATAACAAGATCCATAAGGATAAGAGCTTCATTGCATTTCATTTCCACATCTCCCATACATCCTCAAGAGAGTTGCGAAGACCAGCTCTGGCTCTGTTTATTCGAGACTTCACAGTTCCTACCTTTATATCAAGCGTTTCAGATATCTCTTCGTAAGTAAGCCCCTGCTTTTCCCTGAGAAGAAAAGGCTCGCGGTAGTGTTCAGGCAATTCGTTAATTGCTTCCTCGATACTGGCGCCCAGTTCTCTTCTACCCTCTCGGTAGTGAGGAGTCATTTTGTGTGGACCTCTAAGAACAACCTTCTCGAGGGAGACCATTGACCACCTTGACCTGCGTCTCCACTCTTTCTTTGCCAGATTGCTGGCAATGGTGTACACCCAGGTGATAAGAGGGCGCTCAGGGTCGTAATTGTGTCTGTACTTGTACACACGGCAAAATGTCATCTGAAGCTGTTCCTCGGCGTCTTCCTCGTTGCCCAGCATACGAATTAGATGCGAGAACAAAGGACGCTGAAACCTTTTAACAACAAGACTGAAGGCGTCTTCATCTCCACCGCAAAGATCGATCATAAGCTGAGAATCAGAGCGGGGATCCTTTTCTTTGTTCTTCTTCAATACGCCTGTCCTCGTTCTTAGCATGCTACCTCCGTGGTTCCGCTAATCATAAGTACAATTACCCCGGGAGACCAGATTTGTTCCAAGGTTGACCGCAAGGAGTTCATTTCGGCAGAATAGGCATTATGAAAAATAATATTTTCCTTAGAATTCTCGCCATGGCAAAAGCGTACAGAGGCCGATTGGCACTGGCTCTCTTTTTTGCTCTTGTATTTGCCGCCTCCAGCGGGGCTACCCTTGCTATGCTTCTGCCGATATTTGATGATGTATTCAGCGCAGGACAGGAAAATGGCTCTTCTCTCGACCTTGGCCAGGCGATGTCTCAAACTCTTCTGCCTCACCTTGAAGGGTTCAAAAACTCTTTGTTCAGCTGGGACACATCTTCCATGCTGGATAATCTCAGGAGCATTCCCGGGGCCTTTCTTGAGGGTATACACATGGCATCCCCGTCACAAGCCCTGCTGGCAGTAATAATAACCATAGTTTCTCTTATTCTTATAAAGAATATTTCCCTCTTTCTCCAGACGTTTTTCATCGCTTCTGTTGAGGAAGGCATGCTCAGGGACCTGAGAGTCAGGGTCTATTCCCACCTTCTAAAACTTGATCTGGGGTACTTTGCCAGAAGCAGGTCAGGTGAATTGACCACCCGCGTTACCGCGGATGTTGTAAGGATCAAGAGAACAGTTACTCAGTCCCTTATCACCCTTGTAAGACAGTTCTTCCTTCTGGTTGTCTACTTTGCCATTACCATGTGGGTATCGTGGAGACTGACCCTTGTGACCATTGCAGTCCTTCCTCCCAGCATGGCCCTGATACTTCTTCTTGGAAAGAGCCTTCGCAGGAAGAGCCACAGAGCTCAGGAAAAGATGGCTGATTTTGCCAGTTTCCTTACAGAAACAATAACAGGGGTTCGTGTTGTAAAAGCCTTTGCCATGGAGTCTTTTGAGGAAAAGCGATTCCTGAACAGTGTTAATGCCCACATGAGATACGAGATCGCTCTCCGCCGGATGAAAGCTCTTTCAGGCCCCATGACGGAGTTCCTTGGAGCTGTTGCAGCCGGTGTTATCCTCTGGTATGGTGGGAATGCAGTTATAAACGGTACCGGTATGTCACCGGGCAAATTTATGGTGTTTCTGGCCGCTGCGCTCAGTATGATGGACCCGGCGAAAGGTATCAGCAAGACTTACGCTTCGATTCAGGCAGGACTTGCCGCAGGGGAGAGAGTCTTCGGGATAATTGACACAGCCCCTGCAATAGTAGAGATTGACTCCGCTGTTACCCCGGCCCCACTTTCAAGGTCAATCAGGTTCGAAGATGTTTCCTTCGGCTACGATCCTGAGAAACCGGTATTGAAGAACATAACAATGGAGATACGTTCAGGTGAGATAGTGGCTCTTGTGGGTCCAAGCGGAGGCGGTAAGAGCACTCTGGCTGACATGATTCCCAGGTTCTACGACCCGGATCACGGCAGAATACTCCTTGACGGGATAGACCTAAGGAAACTGAGTATAGCAGGTCTCCGCAGCCAGCTCGGTGTGGTGACCCAGGAGACAGTTCTCTTCAACGACACAGTGTTCAACAACATAGCCTACGGTGATTCTGATATTTCCATTGAGCAGGTAAGAACAGCCGCAAAGGTGGCAAATGCTCTGGAATTCATTGAAGACATGCCTAAGGGTTTCTCCACTGTGATCGGTGAGAGGGGTATTACTCTTTCCGGAGGACAGAGACAGAGACTGGCAATTGCCAGGGCTGTTCTTAAGAATCCTCCAATTCTTATTTTTGACGAGGCCACAAGCGCCCTGGATACCAAGAGTGAAAAGCTGGTTCAACAGGCGATAGATGTACTTGTTGAGGGAAGAACATCCCTTGTGATAGCTCACAGGCTCAGTACCATCAAAAAGGCTTCAAGGGTCCTTTACATTGAGGATGGCAGGATACTGGAGGAGGGAACCCATGAGTCCCTCCTTGATTTAAAGGGCAAGTATTCATCTCTGTGGGAGATGCAGTTCTAAATGAAGAATCTTCTGGTAAGACTTCATTCTCTGGGAGATGTTGTTCTTGCATCGGGAACAGCTGTATCAATGGCCGGCAGCGGCCCTGTAAGTTTTGCAACCAGGCCTGCTTATGAGCCGGTGATCAGAAGAATCCCTGGAGACATTATTCCTTTCCCCCTCAGCGGTAACTGGAGAGAACTGAGAGAAGCTTCCAGAGATTTCTCTACAATTGTCGATCTGCAGAACAACCTTGCCACCAGACTGGCATTCACCGGAAAGAATGTAAAAAGATTTCATTTCAGCAGAAGAGAGAGAAGAAAGGTGCTCCTTGGCACCGGGAAAACTCTTCCATGGAGAGCAGAGGGATATCTGCGCACCTGGTCGGATCAAGGGAACCCCGCTCCTGTTCTGGACAGGCTTGAAACTTCTTCTGACGGCCGGTTAACCGTTGGGATAGTCGCCGGGGGAAAATGGCAGATGAAGACCATTCCTCCCGGGGTTATCACTGAGCTGGCCCGCCTCTTCTGCGATCTGGAGGGGGCAGAGGTTCTCATTCTTGGTGATCCAGGGGAGGCATCTCTTGCGAAGAATATCGTAGAGGAATGCGGTTACCGTAATGTTAGATCTGTTGCAGGTGAGGGTGGAATATCCCAGCTGATCAGCAGGATAGAGAAACTCAGCCTTCTTATCTCTCCTGATTCAGGTCCGGCGCATCTTGCTATGGCTCTGGGAGTTCCAGTTCAGGTCATCTTCACTTCAACATCACCTGCTCTTGGATTCTGGTCAGATACTTTCAAAGGCGCTTACATGGTCAACCCCATTCCCTGCAGACCCTGTCACAAACACGGCGGAAGTAAATGCACCGCTGGAGATGAACAGTGCAGAAGCATGCTTGTTCCAAGAGATGTCTTTCAGGAGGCAATGTGTCTGGTTCCATGAATACTCCCATGATGAAACAGTACCTTGCCATGAAAAAGGAATATCCTGATTCGGTTCTGCTTTTCCGCATGGGAGACTTTTACGAAACATTCCTGGATGATGCCAGAAAAGTCTCATCCATTCTGGGGATCACACTTACAGCAAGACAGAAAGATAAAAAAACAGGCGGTGGTATACCCCTTGCCGGTTTTCCATATCACGCGCTGGACGGGTATCTTACTAAATTGATAAGAGCAGGTTGCAGAGTTGCCGTATGCGAGCAGACTGAAGACCCTAAAAAGGCAAAGGGACTGGTCAAAAGGGATGTTATAGAAATAGTTACACCGGGAACGCTGGTAAGTGGTTCAGCTCTTGATGAACATTCAACTGCCCTTCTTGCATCTGTCTCAGTTATCGGAGCAAGAGCAGCACTGGTATTCTGCGATCTGTCAACAGGTGATATCAGGGCAACCGAATTAAAAACTCCTATGCTTTCAGTTGAACTTGCTAGAAAAGCTCCCCGGGAAGTTCTTGTTTCCGAGGATGCGCAGATAACCGTCCCTGACGGTTGCGAGATAACGCTGCTGGAAAGCTGGAAGTTTGATCCCGAGTCAGGGGAACGGGAAATAGCACACACCTTCGGTAAGGCTTCCGCAGAGGGATTCGGTCTTGCAGACAGTCCTGTTCTTCTTTCCGCTATGGGTGCTCTGCTAACTTATATCGGACATACGAAGAGATCGGATGTCTCCCATCTTGATTTTCGGGGTGTGTACAGGCAAAGTGACTATCTGGTGATAGACAGATCAAGCTCAAGGTCCCTGGGTATTGTAGACTCACCTCCAGGGGAAGAGAGTGCTGTACTGGCAGACCGAACTGACAGAACACAGACACCTGGAGGCGGAAGACTCTGGAGACAGTGGCTGGTTTCACCCCCGATGGACAGCGCTGTAATTCAGAACAGGCATCAAGCTATTGAGGAGCTCATCGCAACTGGACTTCACCACCGTATAAGAGTAATTCTTGAGAAAGCTACAGACCTGGAGCGGCAGGGGGGTAAACTGGGTACACTCAGGGCCTCACCAAGGGATCTCAGGTCAATCCAGCAGACAGCGGTTCTGATTCCGTTGCTAAAAGAGGAGCTGTCAGGCTCATTATCCCTACTTCTGGAAGAATTGTCACAGATGGACTCTCTGGAGGTGCTCGCTGGAAGGATCGATGAAACGATCTGTAACGACCCTCCTGCAAGGATATCCGACAGCGGGTACATAAGAGAGGGGTATTCAGAAGAACTGGACAGCCTTCGGGTGGTGAAAAAAGGCGGCAGGCAGTGGATGGAGAAAATGCTTGAAAGGGAAAAGGCTGCCACCGGAATAGCAAAACTGTCAGTGGGATATAACAAAGTCTTTGGTTACTACCTTTCAGTATCTAATTCCTTCAAGCATCTTGTTCCTGACTACTTCATAAGAAAGCAGACCCTTGTTGGCGGAGAGCGTTTCGTTACCCCTGAGTTAAAAGAGATGGAAGAGAAGATCCTCACCGCAGACGAAAGCATTGCAGTTCTTGAAGCAGACATCTTCAACAGTCTTCTTCAGGAAGTCGCAACTTCTGTAGGACGGATCAAAATGGCTGGCAGAGGGCTTTCACGACTTGACGTTCTCTCTTCTCTGGCATCTGTAGCTGCTGAGAGAGGATGGGTCAGGCCAGAGCTTTCAGATGACCCGACGCTGGAGATAACAGAGGGGAGACATCCGGTTCTTGAAGAGATGCTGCCCAGGGGAGAGTGTGTTCCGAACGATGTTCTGCTGAATTCTGAGAACAGGATCCTCCTTGTTACAGGGCCCAATATGGCTGGAAAATCCACATATCTGAGACAGACAGCTCTGCTGGTCATTCTTGCCCAGAGCGGGTCTTTTGTTCCTGCGGAATCCATGACATTCAGCCCGGTTGACAGGATATACACCAGAATAGGGTCTGGTGATCGCCTCTCACGGGGTCAGTCCACATTCCTGGTTGAAATGGCTGAGGCTGCCTCGCTGCTTAACGGCAGTACCCAGCGAAGCCTTGCTGTTCTTGATGAAGTTGGAAGAGGAACCAGCACCTATGACGGCCTCTCCATAGCCTGGGCCATGCTTGAGTACCTCCACGACAACAGTGAACACAGACCCATGGTTCTCTTTGCCACTCATTACCATGAACTCACCTCTCTCGCTTCAAGACTCCCCCTCTGCGCAAATGCAAATGTGGTGGTTCGTGAGACAGGTAACAGAATAGCTTTCCTTTACAAGGTGGAGGAGGGTGCTGCGGACAGGTCATACGGAATTCATGTTGCTGCCATGGCAGGTGTTCCTTCTCCGGTTCTAAGGCGAGCCAGAAAAGTTCTTCAGGACCTGGAATCCGGCAAGCATCTGCTTCCTTCAAGTGGCAGAGACGAGACCGGCCAGATGACCCTGCCCCTTGCCAACCCGGAACATCCTGTTCTGGAGGAAATTCGAAAGATGGAACCTGACAGTCTGACCCCCCGTAAAGCCCTTGAGCTTATCTACCTTCTACGTGACAGACTTGACTAGTGAAGTGCAACATGTGCTCCCCCTCTTATTTAAGCATTAGGTAAACAGGTGTTTACTTTGGGTTGAGTATTGCCTATAGTAAGAGTGGAGGTGAGAATAATGAGAAACAGATGGACTGTTCAGACGGAAAAGGGAGATCACAGCGTTCAGGCTGTGTGGGGTGCAGTGGAAGAAGCTTCAGGGAAAAGAACAACAGCAGTGGTGCTGAACACCGAGTCGAAAGCTGCAATGGTAATTCTGGCTTCAGGGATGTTCTACCTGAGCGGGCCAGGTATGGTGAAACCAGTACTGTTCAGAGTTGACAGCTGCAACAGAGCTCAGTTAAAGAACTGCATGTTTGTAAGAGCAATAGAAACTGCTGACATGGTCAGGGTAATGGAAAACAGCATACTCAGGGAAATGAGAAAGCTCCTGGAACTTGATATGCTGGAAGCTGCAGAGAGCTCAGTTATGTCAGACGCTCTTCAAATCGCGGCTTCCTGAAGTCATTCATCAGTTGTAGAAAAATACTTTTTAGCTAATATTCCCCTTTTGGATAAGGTTTTCACTTCTCAGGGGGTATCTGATTTCTAAAGAGGGAATAAGCCTGTTCTTTCCTGCATACAACGAGGAAGAGAATGTAGAGTACATGGTGCGAAGTGCCTGCAAGGTACTTACCAACGTCGTTGGAGACAACTGGGAGATCATCGTGGTTGACGACGGCTCCACTGACTCCACTGCATCATTAACCCTCTCAATGTCGAAGAAGGAACCCCGCATCAGACTTGCTTCTCATAAAGGCAATCTCGGATTTGGAAGAGCCGTCCGAACCGGGATAGAACGGTCTACTAAAGAATGGATATTCTATACTGATTGCGATGGCCAGTTCGACCTTGAAGAACTGGAGCTGGTGTGGGCAAGAAGACATGAGGCTGACATTGTTTCAGCATTCAGAAGGAATAGAAAAGACCCCGGTATGCGACTTGGATACTCTCTTCTCTGGACCACTCTCACTCTTATGCTCTTTATCCGAGGATTCAAGGATGTGGATTCCTCATTCAAGCTCTTCAGGGCGTCCATCTTTCGACGGATAAAACCTCGCTCCACCTGCGGAGTAATTGATTTCGAAATACTTACACTAGCCCGTGACATGGGGTACAGGGTGATACAGATGCCTGTAAGCCACTACGAACGGCGGGCAGGTACCGTTTCTTTCGAAAGTGTCAGGAACGGATTTATCGCATTTGTCAAGTTCGGTCCGATCTATGAAATGTTTCAGCAGTTACTGGCGTTCAGAATAAGAAGCTGGCGGGGTACAGGTCAATGATCAAAGCTATGCTGGTTTCGCCTTTTCCACCGCAACCAACTGGTCTTGCAGACTATGCTAAAAGAATTCTTTCCCTTACAAAAGATCATGTGGACTGGACTGTTGCATATCCTGCAACAGCGCTTCCTCTGGACGGTTACCGGTCCATTCCAATATCAGAGATCAAGCAGAAAGATATACAGGGACCTGTAGTCTACCAGGTGGGCAACTCACCACACTGTGAGGAAGTTATAGAAGCCCTTCTCGCCTTTGGTGGTACAGGGCTCTTCCATGAGACCAACATGCACCACGTTCTCCGGAACAGGGCTGCTGACTCCGGGGATTGGGATAAGTATAACGACCATGTGGTTCATGAATACGGGAACAGGTCAGATTCATTTCTAAGGATAATGGGCAAAAGATCTAAAAGTTTTTCAGAGTATGACAGAAGGCTCAGAGACAACCCTCTTCTTGGTAAACTGGCTTCAGCATGCGGTAACATCGCAGTACTCAGTGATACGGCCAAACTTGAAATGGAGAAACTGGCACCTGGAAGGTCCATAGTTAGAATGGGTTTTCTTCCTGATTTTCTGGAAAGAGCAGAGAAACCCCGTAAGAAAGACAAAACGGTAGTAATTGGAATTGCCGGAACCTTCCACTACGGAAGAAGCTGGGAAGAAATGGTGAAAGCGGTGTCAATGCTGCGAAAAACAGTTGACTGCCGACTGCTGGTTACAGGTGGAGGCTGGCCGGAAACGGACCACCCGTGGATAACCGTCACCGGTAGACTGCCTGACAAGGAGTTCAGAGAACAGATCGAACTGTTTGACATAGCCCTGGACCTCCGACACCACACTTGCGGCGAAACCAGCGGCTCCATGATGGACATACTCAGAAGCGGCATCCCTGCGGTTCTCTCAACAGAAGGCACTTTCAGGGATCTTCCTGCGGATGCAGTTCTTAGAATACCTTCCGAATCCGGAGCAGGCGGGGGATACGCAGCTCTAAAGTACCTTCTTGATAATGATGAGATACGCCGTAACATCTCTGAAGCAGCTGCAGATTACTTCGCAGAGGTAAGTGACAGAGGAAAGTGTCTGAAAGAATGGCTTTCCCTCCTTGAAAGAAGCTCAGGTGAACACTAAACACCTGATAGCCCTGCTTGCAATCCTCTTTCTCATGCCCTGGGCTGTTACGCTTACAGGCAGCAATGAGACCGTGGGAATGTACGCCGGGGACGATCACGCTATTGTTTCAGGAGACAGCGATGTATATGACAGCATCTGGCAAGTGAATTGGATTCACAGAGCATTTTCTGAGGGGTTTGATCCCAGGGTTTATGGAGAGATATCACTTGCCTGGCACAACATGGGCTGGCCTGATCTCTTCCTTTCATACATAACAGGCAGCAGTTACAATCTGATGCTTTTTCTTGGAGCATTGTTCTCTGCCCTAGCGGGATACTATCTTGCCCGTTCCTGGGGTCTTGGCAGGAATGGATCTCTTATCGCAGGATTCATCATAGCATGGATGCCTGTTCGTGCGATAAGGATGTACCAGCACTACTCTATAGCATCCATAGGTTATGTTTTACTGGCAATGGCGTTCCTCAGGAGCTGGGTGATTGCAGGAAGAAAAAAGAACCTGATCCTGCTTTTGGTTTTCTCTGCTGTTGCAGTTATGGAAAGCCTGAATCACGGAATAATTATCGCCTTTGGGTGGCTGATCTCAATGCTGTTTATGGGTAAGAAATACCTGAAAAGATCCATTATTGCCGGTGTAATCGCCGGTGCAGGCTGCATACTTGGATCTCTCTGGCTTTTTACCGCTCCAGGGGCATTCTCACAGGACCCAGGCAAAGACTGGAAAGAGGCGGTTTTCTGGGCTGCAGAACCTCAGTCTTTTTTTCTTCCATCATTTGCCGGAAATCCTCTTGTTCCTGACTACATGCCTAACGATTTCGAAGGTATTGTAACCCCAGGGGCAACAGTAGTACTCCTTGCTTTGTTGTATTGCTGGAAAAAAAAGTACTGGAAGGCTCTCCTGGCAGTGCTAGCAGTGATGATTCTTTCCATGGGACCGCTTTTAAAGATTAACGGAGTGCCCACGCCTGTTCCACTGCCCTATATGGTTCTAGCCAAGATGCCGTGGCTCTCTGCTGCCAGGACTCCTTCAAGACTGGCCATCCTCACCGGCATAATGGCGGCAATAGCTGCCGGTGCATTCATTGAGCAGAGAAAAGCAAGAGCCGGGTGGCTTTTAACAGGTCTGGTTCTTCTTGAGATCGTTCCCCTGCGAGTACGCTCAATTGAAGCCACTGTACCCGACTTCTATGCAACCACAGGGGATACCGGGATTACCCTTGAAGTTCCGGCTACTAATCTGATAAGAAGATACTCTCTCTTTTCTGCTGTTGACGGGGCACCCAGAATAGTCAAATTTTTTGCACGGGGTGGAGAGGACCAGATGGGCAGTATTCCTGAGAATCTCCATTGGGGCAGCAGTTCAGCGCCCTGTGAATCGGACATCATTCTGGCAGGCGCAGAAACTGTCGTTTACAACAGATGGATGTTCACCGATTCCATACGCTCATATTACGACTCTCTCTACGAAAATATCTTCTCTGAGCAGGACAGAGAAGACAGTGTATGGGTCTGGAAAGCGCTATGAGGACAGTTCTTGATGTTACAGTATGCACACACAGCAAGGGTGGTGTAGGAAGATGGGTGAGGGGCCTGGCCGGCGGGCTTTCTCAGGTAAGCGCTGACCACATTTCAATTGATCTGCCTGAAACACATCCGGGACTGATCAGCAATGTACCAGGAGTCACCGTTGTTCCACAGCCTTCTTGGATGAAACTGCCTCTCATAAGACGCTTTCTGCTGAACAGAGGCATGCTTGAATCAACCAGAGCGGGAAGGATTGAGAAACTCACAGGGAAAACGGACATCATTCACCTCTCCGGAGTTCAGCCGGAAGGCAATGCCAGTCGCAGAGTTGTCACTTTCTTCGACGATACTCCCTGGGTCACACCGGATTCACATACTGAGGAAACCCTTCTATATGCAGGCAGGTTGAAGTATCTGATTGATTCCGGTGCGGCAGTTCTTGCAATAAGCAGATGGTCCGCAAAGATCGCTGCAGACCTCTTCAATATCCCACAGGAAAGAACAGGCAGTGCCGGAGGGGCAGCGGATGACATCTTTATACCAGGGGAACCGGAAGAGAGCGTACTTAAGAAATTCAATCTGAGACCCGAAGAGTACTTCCTTCATGTGGGCAGCTTTGTTCCCAGAAAGAATCTGCCTTTTCTTATCAGATGCTTCAAAGAAGCCGAAACAGGTAAAAAGCTTGTTCTGGCAGGGGCTGAAAAATGGGGAGATGAAATATCAGAGAATACTCCCGGAGTTGTATTTTTGAAAGACATATCTGACAATGAGCTTCTTGCGCTATACAGAGGTGCTGCCGCTCTGCTTCTTCCCAGCAGCAGTGAAGGTCTGGGACTGCCTGTGCTTGAAGCCTATGCCTGCGGTACTCCGGTTATTTCCTCAGATGGTGGGGCATTACCGGAGACTGTAAATAAGTACGGATTGCTTCTTCCCGTACTTGAAAGAGAACCCTGGGTAAGATCAATACGAGAAATATCATCGGGAGTTAACTACCTGGATCTGAAGGAAAGAGCCGGTAATGCTCCAAGAACCAGGTGGCAGGATGTGGGTAACAAAGCAATGGAATTCTACAGGAGTCTGTTGTGAAAATACTGCATCTGATTCACAGAACATGGCCCTACCACGGAGGAGCGGAGAGATATGTATGGGAGCATGCTCTGGCTGCAGAGAGGTGGGGGCATACTTCAACAGTGGTGACCACCGACGCCTGGGACATGTCCTGGCTCGTTTCAAAGAAGGGCAGACATCTTCAACCGGGAAAATTCATAAGAGAAGGCATAGAGATAATCAGGTTCCCGGTAGCACACCCTCCAGCACAAAACCTCTTCAGAGCGCTCTTCAGAAGGTTTAAGAAGGGCGGCCCGGACAGATTCTTCTATCCAAATCCCTTCATTCCGAAATTTGATAAATGGATAAGTAGAGCAGATGGCTTTGACCTGGTGCATGCCAATGCCATGCCCTTCCTTCTCCACGGAGGGTACAGATATGCACAAAAGAATGATGTCCCCCTGGTCTCCGTGCCCCACGCCAACCTTGGAAGCCCCTCTCACAGAATAGAACCACTTCACTACTTTGCAGGGGAACAGCCGGAAGTTCTTCGGGAATCTAAACTGGTTGTTGCCCATAACAGCTTTGAAGCATCTGTCTACCGGAACGAATGTGGTGTTAAAGAAGAAAATATTCTGATCCTCGGCAGTGGTATAGATCCGGATGAATGGACAGGCGCTGACGGAGAACTGGCGAGAAGAGCCTTATCCATCCCGCAGAAAAAAAAGATAGTGCTCAGCGTCACTGCCCACTGCAGAGACAAAGGATCCTTTACTCTTCTTGATTCCTCCATCGACCTCTGGAAAAGGGGAGAGGATTTCATCCTGGTGCTTGCAGGACCGGTTCAGAGCGATTTCAGAGAGTATCTTGATGCAAGATCAAAAGATGTGCCTCAAGGGAAGCTCATAGTTACAGGGTACGTTCCTGAAGAGATCAGAAAACACCTTTTCCATGCTGCCTGGATAGTTACGGCTCCGTCAAGACTGGATGCTTTTGGTATTGTTCTTCTGGACGGGTGGATGGCGGGAAAGCCTGTTATAGGCTGTAATGCTGGAGGGATGCCTGATCTGGTTCACGCCGGTGAGAATGGCTTTCTGGTTGATTTTGGAGACAAGGAAGACCTTTCAGAAAAGATATCAACTCTCTTAAAGAATGAAGAACTTGCAGTTACCATGGGGGAGAACGGGAAGAGAAGAACCATTGCTGAGTATACATGGCAGATAGTCACAGACAGGTTCTACAGAGAGCTGCAGGAGCGTCTTAAGTGAAGAATGTAACTGCAGCAGTAGTTCTATACAATGCCGAGAAACTGATCCCGGGACTTGCTGGAACCATCAACTCTCTTCCTGCGGAGATGAAGACCGTTATTTATGACAGCGGGTCAACGGATAACTCAGTCCGGGCCGCCTCAAATATGCTCCATAAAGCACTCATCATAGAAGGCTCCAACAACGGCTTCGGCTCCGGGAACAACAGGTGCCTGGAAAGGGTTGAAACCGAATACACACTTCTTCTTAACAGTGATGCATCAATAAGTGCGGAATCTCTGGAAAAACTGGTGTCATTCCTTGATGAGAACCGGGATTATGCCGGTGTGCAACCTCTTGTTAGACTATGGGGCTGGAACAAGGTAACTGTTTCCAGCGGGGTCTTTCTTACAGAATACGGTGAAGCATGGGACAGCAGATTCATGCATCTTGAACTCTCACCCATGAGAACCGTGCAACAGGTTCCTGCAATAACTGCTGCAGTTTCACTTTGGAGAACTGAAGCGCTTAAAAGCGTAAATGGATTTGACGAGGGGTTCTTCATGTATTTTGAGGATGCCGATCTTTCCCTGAGGCTTGGGGCAAACCGGTGGAAGCTGGGGGTCGTCAGAGATGCGGAAGCCTCTCATATGGTGGGAGCATCAAGCAGAAGAAAAAATGCCCTGGGATGGGAGCTGGAGTCATCCATCCGGATGTTCAAGAGATTTTTCGGTAATGGCAGCCTCACAGCCGGATGGTGGAAACGGGAGTTAAGGATAATGCTTAATTCCATCCGGAAGGGCAGACCAGCTCTGTGGAGGACACCGCTTATAGCCAGAGCCATGAGAAGCAATGTGGAAACAGTATCAATTCCTAAAGAGATCAAAGCAATTCTCTATGGTGATCCTTTGAACCACCCTGGGGCAAGAACTGTGAGCAACTCCCGCGGACCCGGGTGGGATGGAGATACGATATCCCCCTGGGGCGGTATCCGCACAGAAGGAGCACCACTTACACTCGAGCTCGAAGCGCCGGAACACTCTGTCACTGGTGCTCTTTCCAGTGGCCAGGGCGAGCTCCTGCATAGATTCTGCGTTACACCAGGTACCACTCAGACTGTAAAGCTGGCAGAAACTCCTTCTCTTGTTTACATTCACTGTGACTCTGCTTCAGACAAACTCAAGGTCAAGACAGGTATGCAATGAGAACAAGGGATTCGAACGAAGCTGCTGTAATACTCGCAGGGTACACTGCATGGGCTGCTGTTAACCTTTTAAGAGGTTTTTCACTGGCTTCACTTCCCATGCTTGCTGTTTTTACCCTGTTGGGAATGTGTATGAACACCGCCATGTTCCCGGTACTTCTTGGCAGTGCTCTGCTGGGGTTGATCTCACCTGTGCTTATGCCATGGTCGCTTCTTGTTGCAGGTATGCTTGCAAGCGCCACCGGCGGTGAAATAAAGATCAGGGTTACCGGTTTTCTGGCAGTTGCTTCCACTCTGTGGCTGATACCTGTTTCCCTTTCCATACCACTTGCCATTGTGTCTGTTGCTTCCACTGTTCTCGGAAAGAAGAAGCTCAGATATATGTTAATTCCGGCAGGTTTTATTGTCTCAGCTCTTGTTACAGGTCTTCCAGGACCCCTGACAGTTGAACCGGTAGTAGCGGGATCAGAGATATCAGAAGGTATTCTCAGCTACCATATCCCTGAAGTGAACACCTCCAGAAGGGAAGTGCTCCTTCCTGCTCCGTTCCAGGGGACATGGGCGGTATGGATAGCCCTCGAGGCCGGTGGCGTTCGTGATTCCATTCCCATGCTGGCTGTTCGTCTGGGGGAGAGTATGCTGCTGCTTCCGTCAGGCGTGGATACTCTCAGTTTTACAATGGTTCCCGGAGACACACTTGCAGTTACTCTTATGAAAGATTTCATGCCATTCAACCATTCTGTAATCCATGCAACTGCAGGAGGTGAAAGGCTGTGAGAAACACGCTTCGTCAGTATGCACACAGCTTCATCATGGCAATCTTCGGAGTATGGATATTCCTTGTTTGGCGCCTGGCTGGAATGCCGGATCCCGGTTTTGCAGGCCGAATTATCCCTGCTGCATGGTTGCTTGCGGCAATACTGAACGGCAAAGAAAAGCAGAATAAGTGGTTTGTTCCCATTGTGTTGAGTTTCACCACAGGTGCGTGGTTATGGATGCTTTACCCGGACTGCTGGATCATTGCAGCAGCGATCCCGGTTGCAGGGCTTATTGCCTGGGCATTCTCCATATCTGGAAGTCACCGGGTCATCAGAGCTGTATTGCCTCTTTTACTCCTCTCGGTGATAACAGCAGAAATAAACGGTGATGAGGTTCGCTTCGCTGAACATGCCGCAGCCGTTTCCGGCTTCTCAAGCGAAAGGTTCTCACAATCTCATTTCCGAACTGGGGATATAAGCCTGGAGGAGGGGCACCATACTCCGTTCTTTCCAATGCTTATAGCACCGGGGCTGCTTGCCGGCGATACCGGACTGCGGCTCATTCCTCTGATCCTCTCACTCCTGGGAGTACTTCTTCTGGCGAAACTCACAGAACCTCGAATTGCAGTTGCAGCTGCTCTCCTTTATCCGGGCTTAAGCATTCTCGGGCTTGCAATGACAGGATGGTTTGCCCTTGGACTTTTCACATTCGGTGTTCTTCTTCCTGAAGGAAAAAAATGGTCAGCCATCCGCTTCTTTATTGCTTTGCTTCTTGTTGCCCTTAAAATGAGATACATCGGCCTCTCAGCGGGTATCCTCATCGCCGAGTATTCCTGTATGCCCACTGGCAACCGAAAGAAAAAATGGCTTATCCCGGCTGCGTGGATCGGCGGAGGGTTATTTATCCTGGCTCTGGACAGATACATCCTGGGAGGAGTGATATTCTGGAGCAGATACGGCAACATCGAAGCGGTAAGGCTTCTCTGGGCAAATGTTATCCAGCAGCCTCTGGTCACTTTATCACATGCAGGCTGGAGCCTCTTCGACCCTGAGGCAGGATTGATCCCCAGGGCTCCCTGGGTGCTGGCTGCCATTTCAGGTCTATTTATCTTTCGCAGAAATCACCCCTCCAGATTTAAAAGACTTTTCATTCCTTCACTCTTTTACTGGCTGTTCCTGATAGCCTGGTCAGGCCCTTCCTGGCACGGTCTTCCAGCCCCGGCGGGAAGAATTTTCGTACCCATGCTTCCCCTGTTCGCATGTGGCCTGGCTTCCGTATGGAACAAAAAGGAAACCAGAATTCTCCTTATTCTTTCCATTGCGATCTCAGCTCTGGTCATTGCCTCTCCTGTGTGCAGATACAACTATGCCGATGGGACAGACAGCATCCTCACTCTTATTGGAACCTCCAGCGGATTCTCAATGGTAAGAGCAGATCCTCTTCTCCTTCTGGTTCCTCTCTTTCTTGCAGTTTCCATGGTTATTGTAATTACAAAGGGCGGTAAGTACCGTGGTTTCTCTTATGTGATCATTCTTACAGCTGTATTTCTTATCAGTCTCAGTGCCACTGGATATGAAGCAGAGGACTTGCCAACTGAAATGGTTCAGGGAGCACGGCTCTATCCTTACATATCCGACCCGGTTGAAAGATTCTTCTGGTTCGGTAGCAGGGAAAGAATACTTGAGGTCGCCGAGCCCGGACAATCAATTCTTCTGCCGGGGGTGGAGGCGGGAGATACTCTCTTTATTGAGCTTTCAGGCGGTGGGGGTCTTCTATCAGTGGGAGAGAACCTCTTCACGGTTGAAACACCTCTCATGGAACTCCCATCTCTCTTTCGCTCCATTGGTAGAACCACAAGAATTCTTCCTGACTGGCCGGAGAACAGAGCCATTGAGGTATTCACGGTCCCGCTGAATGCTCATGACGTAAACAACTCCACCGTAAGGATATCACATCACAGTGGACCACCGGTTTACATGGACAGGATCGATATTTCAAAAAAGCTGATAGAATGAATAAACTATCAGTGATCATACCCTCAAGGAACGGACTTCATATCCTTAAGAAATTCCTTCCTGCAATTATCCGTGAAACTGAGAGAGCCGGCGGGCAGGTAACTGTTGTTGATGATTGTTCCGGAGACGGCACGGCAGACGAGATACAGATTCTCTTCCCAGAGGTAACATTGCTTTCAAGGAGAACGGAACCAGGTTTCTGTCACGCTGTCAACCTGGGAATGGACAAAAGCCATAGCAACTACATCATGCTTCTCAACAACGACACCATTCCAGAGGAAGGCTCTTTCAGAAAGCTGGTTGAAGCACTGGAGCAGTCAGAAGAGAATGTTGCAGTTGCAGTACCATCCATAGTAAGACCTGATGGTTCTGATGACAGCAGCTACCGCTGGGCTTTCAACCACGGCCTTGCCACAACAGGGGAGGATACAGCAGGTGAGGAATACCCTTCCGGAGCCTGTGCCCTCTGGAAAAAGCAGATATGGACAGAGCTCGGAGGCCTGAGCACTCTCTACGCTCCCATCTACTGGGAAGACACCGACCTGGGCGTAAGAATGCATCAGGCGGGATACACCATGAAGAGATGTGGAGAGATCGTTGTCAGGCACATGCATGCAGCCACCATGGGCTCATCCCTTGAATCCGAGACCCTGAGAGAGCGGAACAGATTCATATTTATGGACAACCACTGCAGCTCCCCTGCAAAAAGAATTTCAAGGGGCTTGTGGATGCCTGTTCATCTTCTTATTGCTTTTGTTAAGAAGAACAGAGCTTTTACCGGTGGATACAGGGATTACCTGAAACACAAAAGAGAGCAGAAATGAAAAGTGGCGCAAGAAGATTTGTTCTTGGAGTAGAGGGGCTTACAGCCCTTGTGACAGGGGCTTCAGCCCTTGCTGCTGTTGTTGCATTCCTGGTTCTATGGCTTGTTGTCTCGGATGCCCGTACCACACTTGAAAGTGCTTCTTATGCGCGGGCGGAGTACATTTCACACGCTCTTGGTGTAAGGCCCACCCAGAGCTCTCTTGAATCAATTGTAAGCTCTTCGATCCCCGGAGGCGGTGTAAGGGCTGCTGCGGTGATCTTTGATAATTCCGATGTTATCGCTTATCCCTCGGTTTCCCTTCTGGAGCTTGAGCAGTCGGCCAGCGTGACTTTCACCTCAGCCAGCGGTTACAGGGTCTCCCTTTTATTGGAGATGCCTTCTGTTCTGGGAGAGAGTACCATGATCCTTCTGATATTCGCATTCTTTGCGGCATTACTCACGGTGGTTGCAATACTGGTTCCCTCTTTTTTAAGACGAACGGTCCTTGACCCCCTTCGTGGAATTCTTGGTGAGGCTGACCGCTTTGAGAGTGGCAGCGGCAGCAATGCCAGGGCAGCCAATGTTTCTTTTCAAAAGCTCATCGACCTGCTGAGCAAGAGAGAATCTCAGCTTGATGAAATGAGGATGGATGCTCTGAACAGAGCAGAGGCTGCTGAATCAAGGTCAGGTTCTGTTCTTGAAGCCATGGCTTCCGCGGTGATGGTCATTGACCCTGATGGTAACCCCTCACTTTGGAACAGACAGGCAGCAGAGTTCTTCCAGCTTGAAGAAAATGATGAGACTGAAGTGGATAACAGCAGTTTCACAGAACAGATGGAACCCTATTTGAAAAGCAATACCACTGAGTGGGAAGGCGAAAAGAACGGCAGAATATTCCGATTCAAGGTTACCCCTGGTGAGAACAGCGAGGTGATAGCACTGGTTACCGATGTCACAACCCCTGTCATGCTTGAAAGAAGGCTTGCCGAGGAAAGCGCCCTGGCTGACCTGGGTGCTTTCTCAGGAGGTGTGGCCCATGAGATCGGTAATGCCCTCTGTGCCCTTGACGGATTTCTTGAACTCCTGGGCAGAGGAGGGGATGCAAAGAGAGTAGCTGGAATTCTTAATGAAGCTGGACTGGAGCTGGATTCTGCCAGGAAAATGGTTGAATCTTTCAGAAGCCTTGCACAGCATAACTCAATCGAGAGTACCATAACAACAAAGACCGCACAGACAATAGTAAAGGACATGTGTGAAAACCGGTCAGTTAGATACATAACAGATGAAGGACCCTCTTTAAGTGAAGATAACATAGATGCGCTGATACCAGGTGGAGAGATCCTCATAACAAGAATAATGGAGAATCTTTTATCCAATGCAAAAAGATTCGCACCTGTATCAACTGTGGAAGTAGCTGTCTCTGATTCTTCTCTGGAACATGCTTTTATATTCAAGGTGCTTGACGGAGGCTCAGGCCTGCCTGAACCACCGGAAACAGTATTCAGACCCATGTACACCACTGCTGAAGCAGACGGAGGCATGGGGCTGGGTCTTACCATTACCAGGAGGCTTGTTAGAGCCATGGGCGGTTCTATCAAGGCAGAGAACAGGGAACAGGGCGGAGCAGTGTTCACAGTGATCATTCCCCATCTGGAGAGAGTGTTATGAAAGAAATTCTCCTTGTTGAAGACAAAAGAGGAATGAGGGTAATGCTTTCCACTGCCCTTGAGGAAGATGGCTGGACTGTTACCGCAGCTCCGGATGGTGATTCAGCTGTAAAGCAGATCCTCAAGAACAGATTCGACGCCGTACTCACCGATGTCTGTATCCCCGGGAAGTTCAACGGTATTGATGTTCTTGAAAAGACCCCTGCGGGAACGCCTGTTATTGTCATGACTGCTTTCGGCACCATTGATATGGCTGTGGATGCAATGAAAAAAGGTGCAGCTGACTTCATAAGCAAGCCCTTTAAACTCAATGAACTCCTTGAAAAGCTCACCTCAATATCATCTCATCACGCTGACTCCATGCTTGGTCAGTCTCCCGCCTACCTGGAAACGATAAGCAGAGCAGAGAGAGCAGCTCCAAGCGGCATGAACATCCTGATTCTGGGTGAGAGTGGCACCGGCAAAGAACTGCTTGCAAGAAGAATTCACGAGTGCAGCGGCAGAGCAGAAGGTCCCTTTATACCGGTGAACTGTGCTGCAATTCCTGAGAATCTCATGGAAAGCGAACTTTTCGGAGCTGAAAAAGGAGCATACACAGGCTCCACAGAGGCAAGACCAGGCAGATTCACCATTGCAAATGGTGGAACCATCTTCCTGGATGAGATCGCCGATCTGGACATTACTCTTCAAGGAAAACTCCTGAGAGTGCTGGAGTCAGGTACATATCATTCTGTAGGCGGCACGGAAGAGCTGAGATCGGATGCCATGGTCATAGCTGCAAGTAACCGCGATCTTAAAGAAATGGTTGACAAGAAGCTTTTCCGGGAAGATCTTTTTTACAGGATCAGTGAATTCCCGGTAGAACTGCCCCCTCTCCGTGAAAGAGGTGGTGACATCCAGCTTATCTCCCGGCACTATCTTGGACAGTACTGTGGTAATTCCTTCACAGACAGCGCTCTGAATGCGCTCGTCAATTACGAATGGCCTGGAAACATCCGAGAGCTGAAAAACCTTATCAGGCGTGCATGTGTTAATTCCGGTACAGATGAGATAACAAAGGAAATGCTGGAATTTCCGGGACATATACCTGAAGGCTCTCTGGTGGAGCAGGCTGCTGCTGCCGCCAGGACCAGAGAAAGATCCCTCATACTCTCGGCCCTTGCGGAAACCGCAGGCAACCGCAGGAAAGCCGCAGAGATACTGGGAGTGAGCTACAGAACACTTCTCACCAAGATCAAAGACATGAAGATCATTGTAGAATGAGCGGAAACAGAGCAGTAGTACTTCTTAGTGGGGGTCTTGATTCCACAACTATCCTTGCGATTGCTTCAGCAGCGCAGATGGAAGTCACTGCTCTTTCGTTCAGTTACGGGCAGAAACACACACAGGAGATAAAAAGAGCAGAGATCATTGCTGAGTACTTCAAAGTGAAAGAACACCTAATCATAGACCTTGACCCTGAGCCATTCAAAGGATCGGCTCTCACCGGCAGCAACCCGATCCCGGAGAATAGAGACCACATAAACAAGCATATACCGGATACCTACGTTCCTGCCAGAAACACCATCTTCCTCTCAATTGCCCTTGGCATAGCGGAAACAAGAAAAGCAGACCACATTTTCATCGGGGTCAACTCCCTTGATTACAGCGGCTATCCCGACTGCAGACCGGAGTACATTGAGGCTTTCCAAAAGCTTACCAACCTTGCAACAAGAACTGCAGTCAATGGTAACCCTCCCGCAATAGAAGCTCCGCTCCTGCATATGACCAAAGCAGAGATAATTAGAAAGGGAATACAACTCGGTGTAGACTACGGTATGACACTAAGCTGTTACCAGCCAAATACAAAAGGGGAGAGCTGCGGTGTTTGCGATGCATGCTCCCTCAGACTGGCAGGTTTCAAAGCAAATAACCTCACAGACCCTGCATCATACCGAAAAGAATCAGATGTCAGATAAATACCGTGTAAAGGAAATGGTGCTTACTCTTCAGGGTGAAGGAGCCATGGCAGGCACACCGGTGGTTCTCCTGAGGTTTGAAGGATGCAACCTGAGCTGTGACTTCTGTGACACTGACTTTACCGGTACAGACGGTATAGGCGGTGGCATCTTCACCACACCCGGAAACCTTGCAGATGCAATAGAAGAAAAGTGGATATCAGATACACAAGTGAATATCCTCTGCACCGGTGGCGAGCCCCTGCTGCAGCTGGACCCGCCGCTGATCAAAGAACTCAGAGCAAGAAGCTGCAAGATATTACTGGAGACGAACGGAACTCTGAAAGCCCCTGACGGGATCCACTGGATATGCGTCAGCCCAAAAACAAACACGATCCCGCTCCAAAACAGCGGTGATGAGATAAAGATAGTATGGCCACAAAAACACATGAATCCAGAAACATTCAAAAAACTGAACTTCAACCACTTCTGGATACAACCTATATTCGATAAAAATTATAATGAGAACCTTGAAACTTCGATTGAGTACTGCCTTACCCACCCCGGATGGCGACTCAGTCTTCAGACACACAGGTTCACAGGTCTTCCTTAGGAGATAAAATGGAGATATACAGAGAATTCAAGTTTGACGCTGCCCACAGACTTCCCAACCTGGAAGAAGCTCACAAGTGTGGTAATCTGCATGGACACACATTCACTGTGACAGTCCATATTGAAGGCACTGTGGGGCACACGACAGGCTGGGTAAGAGATTACAGCGAAATAAAAAGCATCTGCAACCCTGTAATAGACCTCCTTGATCACCGGTACCTCAACGACATAGAGGGTCTTGAAAACCCCACCAGTGAAATTATTGCAGAATGGCTCTGGAATAGGATAAAACCGGAACTCACCGAGCTCACAATGATCGAAGTTAAAGAGACTGCATCCACCGGATGCCGTTACAGAGGATAACAATACAATGAAAGATATTCAGAACTCTCCTGATCACAGAAACATCGATCTCCGGGAAGCCGGCATAAAAGACCTGAAGTACCCCATAACCATCCTGGACAAAGAGGAGAGAGAGCAGACCACTGTTGCAGATATCTCCATGTCTGTAAGCCTTCCTCATCATTTCAAGGGCACCCACATGAGTCGCTTTCTGGAGGTTCTCACAAGCAGCGGATGCAGGTTCACCGGCAGTACCATACCGCAAGTGCTTCAGAAGCTTAAACTAGCCCTTGATGCTGAATCCGCAAAGATCAGGATCGAGTTCCCGTACTTCCTTACAAAACAGGCTCCAGTCTCAAAGGCTGAAGCCAAGATGAGTTATGCCTGCGCCTTTACTGGAGAATCCTGCAGTGACAAAGAGGATTTCATTCTAACAGTAACAGTTCCAGTAAGCACTCTCTGTCCATGCAGCAAAGAGATCAGCACCGAAGGGGCACACAACCAGCGTGGTTACATTACAATGGATGTACGAACAAGGATGAATAAAGACGGCACCTTCGCCATGCTCTGGATAGAGGAACTTGTAGCCATTGCAGAAGCCTCAGCATCCGCCCCCCTATACACCATACTGAAGCGCCCTGACGAAAAGCATGTCACTGAACAGGCCTACAACAACCCTGTATTCGTTGAAGACATCGTTAGAAATGTAGCTGAAAAACTCAGGAAAGACCCAAGAATAACCCAGTTTACAGTCACAGCCGAGAACCACGAGAGCATCCACAACCACAACGCCTATGCCGTTGTCACCTGGACAAGACCAAACCCGCAGGATTACACTTAAAAAAAAGAAACTCCACTCTTTAAGATCAAATCATTTAATGGCGCCAAACTTACATTAATCAAGTTTGTCAAAGGAATCAACTACTTATGAAGATTCTGTCTAACATCACCATATACGTAGTTCAAAAGTGAAATGAACACCGGAGCGACCCGGAAAGAAAAGACTCACGGACGATGATCATCAGTATATGACTGATACAGCAGATTCAACGATAATCGTGTTGTGCGTTGCTGTAGGGAAATTCTCAGATTTGCAATTGCCTATTTTGCGTGAAGAGCCTCAAGAACAGCATTGGGATTCTTTGATGCTATTCGCAATAATGCTTTGGCTGGGCCTTCCGGTTTTCTTCTGCCTTGTTCCCAATTCTGAAGAGTTCGAACACTTACGCCAATCATCAAGGCAAACTCACGTTGAGAAACATGAAGTGTACTTCGAATTTCCTTAATCTCAGGCGGATTCATCTCAAAAACACGAGCTGGCTTCTTACGCCCAGCCTTAATATCACCGGCCTCTTCAATGCTGGCGACCAGCAGATCAAAATCTTCGCTTCTCATATCAAGTTCTCCTTAACTAATTTTTTAAGCGTTTTCAATTGAGCAGGGGTTATGCTCTCTTGCTTTGTTTTCTTGTAAAGAAGGATCATGTAAATATCCTCTGGAGGATCCCAATAATAGATCAGTCGCAAAGATCCTCTTTTTCCAGCACCAGGCAAATTCCATCTCATTTTGCGCAATCCTCCACTTCCGGTAATTATGGGGGCTGCGTCAGGTTTAAACATCAAAGCAGACTGAAGCATACGGTAACTATCATCAGTGAGTAGTTTCTGAACCTGCTTCGTAAATATTTGTGTTTCTATGAATTTCATGAACTGTATATACGCCATTGGCGTATGTTAGTCAAGTCTATGCCGAAAAGATATCTATGAGCGACAATCACTTTTTCCGTGCATACAATCCACTGAGTAGATAATAGCTTTTACGAGCTTCTATTCCGGACAAATAATCCGAGCATAATAATTGATAATCGAGTAACCCCTTGTGATTGACGTATTGGTACATTATCATTCCCTTAGTAATTCTGAAACAAGGGTATAGAGCAATAAAATTTTGAACAACTGAATGAACCAGAAACAGCGCGACGCTCTTGGCCTTGTGAGTACTGTTCTGGTTATTCAGAACGTTATATAGACATCTGTAGAAATTTATGGCAAAAATAACACCTGTTGACAATGATAGATACACTATGCATCTTCTCAAAGCAGCAATTCGCCCGGATTATACCGAGTCAGTACAATCATTGTTCTACTTTTAAGCCCGAGCCATTCAAAACAAAAGCGAAAAGAATCCCTTGACTACATATATCACATTGTGGTATAGTTGCATCATGAAAAAGCTCACCACCAAATGGTTCCGAAAGTGGTCTCGAAAAGCCAATCTAAGTGATGAAAGGCTTCTCCACTCGGTATCTGACTTGGAGAAGGGATTCTCTACAGCTGAACTTGGTGGTCACTTATACAAGATTCGTGTTAAGCGTGATGACGGAGGGAAAAGAACTGGATATCGAACAATTATTGTTTTCCGGAAAAATGATCGGGCAATTTTCCTCTATGGGTTTGGAAAAAATGAGAAAGGAAACATTGATAAAAAAGAACTGCTTTACTTCAAAAAGCTAGCAGGCGATCTTCTTACCCTCAGTTCATCTCAGCTTATTAAAGCAATAGAAGAAAAAGTCTTATTTGATCTGGAGGATTCAAAATGAGAAAATCAATGAAAGAAGCAATTGGAGCAACTGTAAGAGATATGCTTAACTCAGATTTAAAGACATCTTTTACAAAGAAGGATTTCGATGAACTGGGTGTAGAATTCTCGGAGATAAAAATTACATCTAATGATATTCGGGCAATTCGGAGAAAGACAAAATTAAGTCAGGCAGTATTTGCTAAATTACTTAATGTTAGCCCATCATCAGTAAGACAATGGGAGCAGGGGAAACGAACACCCACCGGTTCAACAAAAGTATTGCTTGACTTGCTAGAGAAGTCCCCACATGTTCTCGATTATAGAATTAAAGCATAGAATAATTCGTAGAACAACTAAATTCAACAGAACTGCGGCTATGCTCTTCTAAAGCTATATTATTGCAGTCTGCTGATTTAGGGCATTCATTACTCTTTTGAATACTCCGCATCTACAGTAATAGCGATACCGCCTCTTATACCGAAGTTGGCCTGTACTCCGCACCATCTGGGATGGATGGCCTCCACAATGTCATCCAGTATCTTGTTTGCGGCGTGTTCGTGGAAGACGCCCTTGTTCCTGTATGACTGGAAGTAGAGTTTCAGCGATTTTGATTCCACTATCTTTTCATCAGGGATATAGCTGATGGTGATCTCTGCAAAATCCGGCTGTCCTGTTTTGGGGCACAGGCAGGTGAATTCATCGGTGGTGAGGGTTACGGTGTAATCCCTGTTGGGGTTTTTATTTGGAAAAGCTTCCAGACCCTTGAATTCATTGTTGCTTCCAAGAAGGGAAAGATCGCTCAGGTCTTTGTTTTGTGTCATTTGTCTTCTCCTGTTACCGCCTCAGCCAAAGGCTTTACTGCTGTCAGAGCCTCTTCCGGGGTGGAGGTCGGGTTCCCGGATAACCAGTCCAGGATGTACCTGGAGCCTTTTGCTGTTATACCATTGGTGGAGCACCATACGATGGTGTCTTTGATCCTCTCTTCGCCCAGAGCTTTCATCCAGTCTTTACCAGCTCTTCTTGAACCCCTCATGCGATCAGCAAGCAGACTTGCCATTGATTTCGGTTTGAGTTCTGCGGTGTTGAGCAGATCATCGTAGAGGTCGCACAGCTCGAGGTTGAAGAGGCGGTCCATAAGATGGTCGCTTAGTCCGAGGTTCCTGTAAGAGATCCGCCTTTCCCACGGCTTTTTCGGCAGAAGTTTCTGGAGCCTCTCGAAAGTATCAGCAGGGATGGGTTGTGGGGGAAGATCAGTGTCAGGGTACATTCTATCCGCGCCTGGAAGAATACGCTCGAAATCAGTGTTGCCGCCGGGAAGAGCCTGTCTGGTCTCCGGGGGGACGCCCTGATAAGCTTCTTCAATTCTTATCTTAACTTCTTTTACTGTTGTTTCCAGATCCTCTTGTGGACCGGCAAAAACAAGAACTGCGTCGTCAGGGGAGAGGCTCATGCCAAGATTTGCTTTTAATGCCTCTGTGGCCTCAGTGAGCGTCGGGTCATACTCCAGGCAGGCAATGACCCTGACCCTGCCGCGAAGCTCATCCATGAAGGTAAGACCGGGCTGTGTTGGCCAGTTAATGAATTGCTTGAAGTTCTTGAGGATCATTGCTGCAGCTTTGTGATCTTTTGTTTCAAGTTGCCCGGGATCAAAACCCTCTCCAGCAGCCTGGACCTTTGTGAGTTCGGTGTATTCAGCTTTTATTCTATCAGCAGTGAGGTCTGAGGTTTTGAGTAAGTGGCGGAGGTCAAGGAGAGCTTTCTGTCTGTAGGCTTCTATTTTTGAGAGGTCCTCAATGTATCCTATTTTTGCAACACCTTTTATCTCAATTCTGGTACCGCCTCTGATGGATACGTTCACATCCTGTCTTACAGAACCGATACCTCTTCTTACAAGGTGAGTGGAACGCATTGTCTCGCCAATGAGTTTAGCGGCAATGGCCATCTCAGCCGGTGTGTAGAGCTCCGGAGCTGTTACAGGCTCCACAAGGGGAATTGAAAGACGATCGGTACGGTAAACCACATGGTGGCCGATATCAGAAACTTCCCGGCAGGCATCCTCCTCCATGCTCATCTGTATAAAATTAAGCTTTCTTCCAAGAAAAGGAATTGAACCGTTCACTCCCACAATAGCAGTCCTCTGAAATCCTGTGGGAATGGAGCCATCCAGGTATTGTTTCCTGGTAATGTGAAGCTCATCAACCAGGGACATGTTGAACATCATTGCAAGCTGAAGCGCCGTTTTTATTGCTTCTGGATTCGTCTGAAAAGGGGGAGTATCATCCATTTCATAGGTACATACAGAATCATTGTAAAGAAGGTAATGCACCTGTTTCTTTGTTTTGAACTCCATAAGAGCCGTACCGTCATACTCGCCAAATTCACTGAGGGTGGGACGCATGTGACGGAGAATTTCCTGATGATGCTCGTCATTTCTAATCCTGGTTGGGCAATGGCAGAACAGTTTTTTTGCAGTGGCAAGTTGCTGGTGGGTCTCAAGCCCCCCTCTGAAGCCCAGTTCACGCAGTTCAGTGTAATCCTGCAAAGCTCGTCCTTTCCGTAAATGTTTCGGACAAAAAAATTGATGGCGGGAAAATAACGAATACAGTTCTCGGGGTAAACAACCAGCAGGTATTGACCAACTGAACAGGGGAGGCTATTATCCTATTGTGAGAGTGGAAGCATTACCTTACGTAACCGCTTTTCCCGTTAGTTCGGGAGGGCGGTATTTATTTTAGCTTCCGTTTAACATGAAAGGAGCTACATATGAACGTCGAGATCAGCGCAAGACATTTTGAACTAACAGATTCCCTGAGGGAACATGTTGATGAGAAGCTGTCCATACTGGATAAATTCTACGATGGGATAGATGATGTACACGTTATTCTCGAACTATCTTCTGGTTTAAGCAGATCACATGTCCAGTTGCGGGGAGACAGACTGAGACTCGACTCCAGGGCCAAGGGACATGATATGTATTTTTCATTCGACGACTGTGTTTCTTCTCTTGAAAGACAGTTAATAAAATTTAAAGAGACACGTCACAACCACCCTCACAGAGAACTCAACGAAAGAAAACCTGTTTCAGGGGCCTGGTACATTGCCGCAGAGCCTTCCGAACTGGTCAAACCTCTTCTTCTTGAGGATGCTGCTGAACTGAAGAAATACACCACCAATGCTGCCATGACTGAATTCGAGGTCAGCGGTACCGACGACAACCTGATATTCTTCAATACAGAAACTGACAGTTTCAGTGCCGCCTACAGAACATCAAGCGGAGCTACACAGGTGGTAGAACTTACCCGTAAGGAATAGACAATTGCAGGATCGCTACCCTGATCCGGAGACTTTTTCCACAGGTATTCTTTTTGAATCCCTGGGGAGGAAACTGGAGTTGGAGCCGGTTACCGATACCGGAGGATACAACCGTATGGTCGTTTCCCCGGACATCAGTCGCCCTGGTCTGTGCCTTTCCGGTTACACATACAAGTTCATGCACGATAGAATACAGATATTCGGGGAAACCGAAATAACCCTTCTTAAACAGCTTTCTCCGGCAGAAAGAACTGCAGCAGTTGCCAACGTTTACAGTTTCTCAGTGGTCTGTGCTATTGTTACCAAAGGACTCACGCCTCCGGATGAACTTGTGGCAGCAGCTCTTGAATCCGGTTCCGCACTCTTTTCTTCTCCCCAGGATACCACTCCGCTCATTCATGACCTGACACACTATCTCGGTGAGGTTTTTGCCCCGCATGTTTCCCTCCACGGAACACTTGTGGACATCTACGGAGAGGGAGTCCTTGTTATGGGCAGAAGTGCTATCGGGAAAAGCGAAGCCGTCCTTGGTCTTGTGGAGAGGGGTCATCGACTTGTAGCTGATGACCTTGTGCGGGTAAGAAGGGCAGGAAACCGGCTAATCGGTACCGGAGACGCCCTGATCGGCTTCCATATGGAAATAAGGGGGATCGGGTTTGTCAGCATAGCAGAGCTGTTCGGAGTGGGCGCAACAAAGGAAATGCAGTCAGTGGACCTGGTTGTAAGACTTCTGGATGCTGATCTTACGGATGAAACTGATAGATCCGGACTTGAAGAAAATTTGATGGCCGTTCTGGGAGTTGACATTCCGCTGGTGGAGATACCTGTTCTACCTGGGAGGAATATCACACTTCTTCTGGAAGTGGCGGCAATGATGAACATCCAGGCAAAGGATACCGGATGTACTTCTGCAGAGAGACTGAACAGAAAACTGATAGCTCGAATGGGCAGAAAAAGACTGAGAGATTAAAATGGTAGAACTAGTGGTAACTGTTCCCAACAAACTGGGCATTCATGCCCGGCCGGCTGCAATGATAGTAAGGGCGGCAGTGGAATTCGACTCTGAAATATGGTTGGAAAGCCCTGCTGACAAGGTCAATGCTAAGAGTATTATGGGAGTTATGACCCTTGCAGCCTCCGGAGGAACTTCTGTAACTGTTTCAGCTGCAGGTGATGACGAGACCACGGCTGTTGAAGCAGTAGCTGATGTCATTAAAAGCGGCTTCGGGGAAGAGATGATCTGATGTTGTTCAAGGGAATACCGGCTTCACATGGAATAGCCATCGGCCCGGCTTTCCTGCTTAAAGTCGAGGAACTCAGGCACGCAAGAAGAACACTGGATTCTGACCACGAAGCAGAACTGGAAGTGCTTAGATTCCAGAAAGCCATTTCTGATGTCAGACATGATCTGGAGAACATAGCTGACTCTATGGGTAATGTAGTAGAGGGCAGACAGATCCTTGAATTCCTCCTGTTACTGCTTCAGGACCCCACCATCAATAAAGAGGTGGAAAGCAGGATTCGCTGCGGGCTTGTCAATGCAGAATATGCGGTAAGCACCGCTCTGCGCGGTGTCATGGATAAATTCGAGGTCATGGCGGACCCATACATTCGCGAAAGAGTGGCTGATGTAAGGGATGTGGGCCGACGAGTTATTGAGAAACTCATTGGTACTGAGAAAGAAGCGCTGAAAAATCTTGACCAGCCGGCAGTTCTTGTTGCCAAAGACCTCGACCCATCGGAAACCGCAGGTCTTAAACCCGGTCAGGTTCTGGCATTTGTCACCGACATGGGTGGCAGAACTTCACACACTACAATTCTTGCAAGGAGTCTCGGCATCCCCGCAGTGGTTGGATTGCAGAAGATAACTGCAGAGATCAACCCCCGTGATATACTTATAGTGGATGGAATACACGGCCATGTAATAGTTAACCCCACGAAAAAAGAGCTGAAGTACTACCGTAATGTAAGAAACAGATTCTTTGAAGCAGAAGATCTTATACAGAGAAACAACCCGGGACCTGCTGTCACAGAAGATGGTGTAGAGTTTGAACTTGCAGCAAATATTGAACTGCCCCACGAGGTGGAACTGGTAAATAAACTTGAGGCAGACGGGATCGGCCTTTTTAGAACCGAATTTCTCCGACTTGTGCAGGAGAAAGGCGAGAACGAGAAAGATCACTATGAGATCTACAACAAGGTCGCCGTTCAAATGTTGCCCAAACCGGTGATCATCCGAACATACGATATGGGTGGAGATAAGTTCAGAACCGGGCTTGACACAGATGATGAAGCAAACCCGTTCCTTGGATACAGAGCTGTAAGAATAGGTTTGGACAGGCCAGAGGAGTTTTCAATACAACTTCGAGCCATTCTTCGAGCTTCTGTGCACGGCAATATCAAGCTGATGTTTCCAATGGTAACTCATATTGAACAATTGCGCAGACTTTTAGACCTTCTGGACCTTGTTAAGAATGATCTGAGATCCAGGGGAGTGCCTTTCAATGAAGAAATGCAAGTAGGTATAATGGTGGAGACTCCTGCAACCGTCATCGTCCTTGACCTGATCCTTCCATACGTTGATTTTGTTTCCATAGGAACCAATGACCTTACACAGTATACACTTGCTGTGGACAGGGGGAACCCGAAGGTGGCTGATCTGTACGATTCCTTCCACCCCGCCGTGCTGAGGCAGATAGATACAATTGTAAAGCTCTGTCATTCCAGAGACAAATGGGTTGGCATCTGCGGATCAATGGCAGGCGACCCGCTGGCTGTTCCGCTTCTTATCGGATTTGGTGTTAACGAGTTGAGCGTTGCTCCAACGCTGATCCCGGATGTAAAAAAAATGATCGGTGTGGTTACTACCACCGCCGCCCGCGAAATGGCAGTAAAGTCTCTTTCAATCGAGACAGGCCTCAGGGTGAGAGCCCTTGTACACTCTTATGTTGTGGGTAAATATCCGGAGATCCTTCTGGATGAGAACGACTGGAGGCTTACATAAATGCACTGTATCATACCTGCTGCAGGCAAGGGAACCAGAATGAGACCACTCACATGGTCAATTCCCAAGCCACTGATCCCCGTTGCCGGTCGTCCCATGCTCGCCCATGTGGTGGATTCCCTCCTTGAAGCGGAAGTAGATCACATAACTCTGATAGTGGGTTACCTTGGAGATGATATTGTATCCTGGGCCAGGAAAGCGTATCCACACATCAAGGTTGATTTTGCTCTGCAGGAGAAAGCAGACGGCCTTGCCTCAGCTGTGCTTCTTGCTGAACAGTTCGTAGACGATGGCCCATCAATGATCGTTCTTGGAGATACTCTTTTTTCAGCGGATCTCTCTGTACTCAAAGGGGAGACCAGGAACATGATAGTAACAGCCCCGGTAGATGATCCTTCCAGGTTCGGCGTTGTCATCATGGATGGCAGCAGCGTGGTAGAACTCGTGGAGAAACCTGCCGAGTTCATCAGCAACCTTGCCATTGTTGGTGTCTACTATTTCGCCTCCGGAAGCAAACTTATGAAGTACTGCAGAGAATTAATGGATAGAGATTTAAAGACCAGGGGCGAGTACCAGTTAACGGATGCCATGCAGCTTATGCTTCAAAATGGAGAGCCCTTCGGGATACTCGATATTGACGGATGGTACGATTGCGGAAAACCAGAAACTCTTCTTGAGACCAACAGAGCACTTCTTGAAAGCAACGGAGGTTCCGGTACACCTGTACTTGAGAATTCACAGGTGATAGAACCCTGTTTTTTCGGCGCAGGTACTGTTATCAAAAACTCTGTGGTAGGCCCGTGGTTTTCCGGTGGAGCAGGTGTTCTTATAGAAAACTCAAGGATCACAAACACTATAGCCGGAGCTGATTCAGAGTTCCTTGATGTGATATTGACTAAGACAGTTACCGGAGAGAGATCAAAGGTTCAGGGGTCTCCATCACAACTATTCACAGGCGACGATTCTGTTGCGGAGATATGACAGACGAATAGCTCTGTACGCGTCATCCTCCGCCAACAGGGGAGGAACAGGTGTTTACACAAGAAGATTGATCAACGGCTTCAGAGAAGCAGGGATAACTTCCGTTATTCCTTTTTCGTCTGACTGCTCGAATGTAGCTGAGAAACTGATCTCTGAACACTTTACGATACCACGCCTGGTGAAAAGAGGGGGATTTGACCTCCTTCACCTGCCTGCTTTCGGTGGAAAGCCCCCAAAAGGGATCTCTTATGCCGTAACCGTTCATGACATGGCCTTTATGGCACGCAGAGACTGGTTCCCACCACTCAGATCCCTCTATTACAGGCTTCATTTCCCCAGGGTGGCTGGCGGTGCGGCTGTGATAATAGCAGATAGTGACTTCACTGTCTCAGAGATCAGAAAATACCTTGATCTTCCTGCGTACAGGGTATATCTGTCGGCTCCTGAAAATAATTCGGACGATACTCTTTTTAGAAGGACATACGGCGTAGATGGTAAGTACATTCTTTCCACCAGCACCATAGAGCCCAGGAAAAATACCGGTTCTCTCTTAAAGGCCTGGCCTTTGATAAAAAGGGAACATCCCGATATGACCCTTGTTGTGGCAGGAAGATGGGGCTGGGGACAGAAAGAAACAAAGCACGCTCTTGTGAATACACCAGGTGTAAAATGGGTGGGTTCAATCCCTGACGATCAACTAATGAGTGCTTTCGCCGGAACCCTTTTACTGGTCTATCCCTCCCTCTACGAGGGTTTTGGTCTTCCTCCACTGGAATCAGCAGCTTCAGGTGTTCCTTTTGTGATCGGGCCTTCAGAGGCTCTGTATGAGGTATTTGGGTCTGTTGCGGCTGCAATTACAGGAGAGACTCCGGACTCCATCGCCGGTGCGGTTCTTAATGCTCTGAAAACACCTTTCGACCCCGGTGATCTTCGAAAATTTGCCAGGGAGTTCAAAGACACTACAATGGCAGAGAACACATACGCCGCCTACGGAAGAGCATTCTCATGAAGATACTTCAGGTCTATAAGGATGTATTTCCCGAGGTTGCAGGTGGGATAGAAAGGTACATTCACGATCTCTCTCTGTTTCTGAAGAAAAGAGGACATACCGTAAAGATCCTGGTTGCAGGGGGTGGTAGAAGAACGATCGAGGGGATTGAGATCACAGGCTTATGGTCTCCTATGAGAATACTGTCAAACCCGGTAGCCCCGGGCTACACAAGAGCTCTTTCAGATACAGATGCAGATGTTATCCATTTTCACCTGCCTCTCCCGGCAGCTGTCATTGGATGGGAACTGGTAAGGAAGAGCAAAAGAAAACCGTACATAGTTACATACCACAGCGATATAGTCCGTCAGGCTTTCCTGCTGCCGATCTACGGACCAATCCTCCGGAGGTTCCTCAGAGGCGCAGAGAAAGTCATTACCACTTCGGAGAACTACAGGAGAACCTCAACTTATCTGAAGGATTTGGAAAACTCAGAGATAATTCCCATCGGGGTAGACCTGGAACAATTCAAACCTGACAGCGACACAGGCAAAGACTACTATCTTTTTGTGGGAAGATTCAGGAGATACAAAGGCATATTTGTTCTACTCGACGCCTGGAAAAAGATGTCAGACCCGCCCCGGCTGATACTGGCAGGAGGAGGAGGTCTCATTCATAAGATCAGAGAATTTGTCGAAACGAATGAACTTCCTGTAACTGTAAAATCAGATATCACTGACAACGAGTTGATCAAGCTCTACCAGGGAGCCAGAGCCCTTATTCTCCCTTCTATTCAGCGGAGTGAGGCATTCGGTATGGTTCAGGTTGAGGCCATGGCCTGCGGAACCGCCCTTATCAGCAGTAACCTGCCAACAGGGGTTTCCTGGGTGAATCAGAAGGATGAGACTGGTCTTCTTTTTCCCCCTGGCGATTCAGCATCTCTATGCGGCGTTGTGACCCGGATGGAGGAATCACCTGGTATCAGAAAAGAAATGAGCCTCAATGCCCGGAAAAGAGCCACTGATGTATTCAACAGTGAAGCATTGTTTGAGAGGGTTGAGAAATGCCTGATAGGGGTGGAAAAGACCTGACGGTGCTGATCTTAATGGCGACTGCCCTGGGAGTAATAGACAGCTTTATTCCAAGACCGTTACCGTTCATGAAGATAGGGCTTGCCAATGTGGCTGCAGTAATTGCCGTGGTTCGGTACGGATTCCTTAAAACTCTGGAGCTGAATCTTTTAAGGGCTTTTGCTGTCGCGCTGATAACCGGGTTGCTTGCTACGCCCTCATTTCTTCTCTCTGTCGCAGGAGCCGTTGCAAGTGCTGTGGTAATGGGAGGGTTGAGAAAAGTGCTTTCTGGAAAATTATCAATTACAGGGTTGTCTGTTGCAGGGGCGGTGGCATCACTGTGGACACAGCTTCTTTTAGCGACTCTTATCCTCGCGGGACTTCCCCTTCAAAATATTGTATTGTTCCTTACTCTATGGGGAGTGATCTCCGGCGGAGCAGTTGGCCTGCTGGCGCAAAAGACGGTGAACCGGAGCTTTAATATTGGAGTATTGCGCAAAGCTGAGGGTTAAATTAAGATACAGTGGTAGAAAGGAAGACCAGTGTTACATGGAAGGTCCACGGGTTTCTGGATTTTCATTGCACTTGCAGGCATGATGACCGGTACTGTTTTCGGTGAGGCCATAGGTGCCATCCTGCCGGATAACTCTGTGGCTCTCAGGCAGTTCTTCAGCGGAGGGGCTGAGTTCAGTGTTGGACCTATAGGGTTCGATCTTCACATACTCAGACTCCACCTGACTGAGATTGCTGTTAAGCTTAACATCATGACTTTTGCCGGTCTTCTTGCGGTGGGTGTTCTCTACAAATGGTTCTGACAGCACAAGGGGGTTGATTTTGGGCAGGATTGGAACAACGGAACTTATTCTGATTCTTGTTGTGCTTCTTCTTCTTTTTGGAGCAAAGAGGATACCTGACATTGCCAGAGCCGTGGGTAAATCTATGAATCAATTCAAGAAGGGTCTTCGAGAGGCCGATGTTAATACTGATGATGACGAAGAAAAAGATGTAAATGATGTAAATAAGGAGAGCGAAGGGTAATCAGCTTATGGCAACAGTTAGTTACAGTGCTAAGGAAATTGACTGCAAGATAGTCTATGCAGGTCCGGGGTTGTCTGGGAAAACCACAAATGTCAAGTACATTCATGGTCAGGTTGCATCCGATTCAAGAGGGAAATTGATCTCCCTGGCTGCCGGTAATGACAGAACTCTGTTCTTCGATTTCCTCCCTCTGGATTCCGGTGAGATCAATGGTTTTAAGATCCGTCTTCATCTTTACAGCGTACCTGGACAGGCAATGTATTCCGATAGTCGCAGACTGATCCTTCAAGGGGTTGATGGACTGGTTTTTGTGGCCGATTCCCAGAAATCAAGGATGGACGCCAACATTGCCAGCCTGAGGGATCTGAAGGAAAACCTGCTGGGACAGAAAAGAAAAGGCGTGAGCCTTGTTCTACAGTGCAACAAGCGGGATCTTCCCGATGCCATTCCAGTATCTGAGATAGTCAAAGAGCTGGGTTTGTCCCGGGTAGCTTGCCTTGATGCCGTTGCATCGGAAGGCAAAGGTGTTTTTGAAACACTGCGCAGAGTCAGTAGAATGGTAATAGGTAGACTTCACAGACAATTCGAAATACTGGAGGGTAGAGCCTGATGTCAGATTCACTGGTAGATCTGCTCCTTGTAAGACTTGGTAAGGAAGACGAAAAAAAGAAAGTCCTCAAACTCCTCATAAGTAATCTAGATCTTTCTGTGACAGATGCCGAAGCTGCTGTAAAGAATTCTCCTTCAGTAATAAAGGAAGCCGTGCCCATGAATCAGGCAAGGATCTTCCAGAAAGACCTTTACCCTTACATAGATCTATTGCCAAGGCTTGAGGATGAACCTGTGGTAGAAAAAACTGAAACCGACAGCGCAGCAGCTCCAGTAGTCAAGAAGGAGACCGTTTCAAAGCAGGCTTCTTCTCCTGAAGACGATGATGATGACCAGGGTGATCCTGTCAAACTGGAAAATTACAGTAGAGATGCTGATACAGAGAAAGAGATCTCTGAAGATGATAAACCTGATGGTGATAATGATGAGCCTGTTTCAATCACCTCAGCCAGCGAAGAGATCAGAGTAACTTCCAGGTGTCATATTTGCGGTAGAACTCCAACTGATGGTGAAAGACTTGCGCCATGCAGAACCTGTGGGGAACTAACCTGCCGAAACTGTTTCGACAGAGTTGCCCATGTATGCAATCACTGTGCTGATAAAGGAAAAACAGTCGACAGGGTGAACGAGGGGATAGAAAAAGACCATGTAGAAGAACGGCTGGAATTCGATGCCGAAGGGTCTTCGAAAAATAAAAAGAAGAACAGCGGATCCAACGGTCTGCGCGTAGTCGCTGTTGTTGCTGTTGTTCTTGCACTCTTTGCGGGCTTCTACTTTATGGATCCTCTGGGTATGTTCTCCAGCGACCAAACTGCTGTTGCAACCGATATAGACACAACAGAGAACGACACACTCAATACCGGCATAACAGAAACCTCTGAGGACTCAACTGATTTAATAGAAGTAGCAACGGACACAGTTGAAATTGTGCCGGATCCTTTTATTCTGGAAGAAGATCCTTTCGGTTTACGGTACCTGACCCTTCCTGAAGGACTGGTTCCGGATGAGGATGTAGCTCCATTGAGTTTCCATCTGACACTTCCAAGGGATGTACACGCAGAAATTCCTGCAGAGGAGAGTGAGATCCTCTTTGACCGGATAGGGATAATCGCTTCTTCAATTCCCGTGGTTGTTGATGATGGAGTGTTTCTTGTCTATCATGATACCACAAGCGTACTGGTAATGGTTCTTCTTCACCCTGAGGATGCAGGAACTCGAATCAGACTTATGCGTGAGATCGCTTCCTGGCTTGCTCCCAGCGAGATCGATCAGATGGTACTCATTTACAGAGAAAATCGCTACCAGAGCGCCGTTCCTTACAGTCTTCTGAAAGAAGCGTTCCCGAATGTGGAAGGCGTTGTTAGTCCCAGTCAGTTCCAGGGGGTCTTAGGTTACAGCGAAGATTGCTGGGAATCAGTCAGTGGTCCTGTAACTCAGTGGCTTTCCGATTTGGAATAGCCTGGTCTAGAAAGCGGGAGTTCTTCACTCATGCCAAAAAATTCTGATAGAAAACTTGTTATCATAGAGTCCCCGGCCAAAGCCAAGAGTTTAAAAAACTACCTGGGTAAGGGCTGGGATGTTGTTGCATCCTATGGTCATGTAAGAGATCTTCCCCTTAATCGTATCGGGGTTAACAGTGAGACTCTTGAACCTACCTATACTGTTCTGCCCCAGAAAAGAGCTGCAGTAGCCAAACTCAGGAAGATAGCTTCCGGCTACAAGCATGTATATCTTGCAGCAGACCCTGACCGGGAAGGTGAGGCCATCTGCTGGCACATCTACAAACTTCTTCTTGGCAAGGGTATCTCCTTCAAAAGGATCAGGTTCAATTCCATAACCAGAGAAGCCATTAGAGCAGCTTCAACTGCAGCAACAGACATTGATATGGATCTTGTTGATGCACAGCAGGCTCGTCGAGTAATGGATCGCCTTGTAGGATATAAGATCAGTCCATACCTCTGGCGAACCGTAGGGAAGGGATTAAGTGCAGGAAGGGTGCAAACTGTTGCATTAAGATTGATCGTGGAAAGGGAACAGGCCATTAGCAGCTTTGTTCCCAGAGAGTACTGGCCGGTAACTGCAGATTTTTCACAGAATGAGGTTCAGTTCCAAACCAAACTGTTTAAATTTCATGGAAAGAGATCTGAAGGAGACAAATACTCCCCGGGCAACAAGGAAAAGGCAGACAGTATCCTTGACAGGATCAGAGATGCCCAATGGAACATCACTTCTGTAGACGATAAGGAAAAGACCAGGAAGCCCGTTCCTCCATTTATAACCAGCTCTCTTCAAGTTGCCGCATCCGGCCGGTTGTCTATGCCACCTTCGGTTACAATGAGGATAGCTCAGGACCTTTATGAAGGTTTTGTTGTGGATGGAGAAACCACCGGTCTTATCACCTACATGCGTACAGATTCAGTTCGTATAGAACCTGTAGCTACCCAGGAATGCCGCAGTTTCATTGCAGAAAAATGGGGCAATAAAAAACTCTCACCAAAGCCAAGAAGATACAGGTCAAGCGGTGGTGCGCAGGATGCTCATGAGGCAATAAGACCCACAGATGTAAAAAGAACACCTGATTTAATGACGGGGATTCTCGACGCAAGACACCTGAAGCTCTATTCTCTTATCTGGAACCGGTTCGTTGCCACTCAGATGGCTGATGCTGTCGTAGCTGAAACGGTTGTACTGGTCTCGGGAGCAGATGCCATTTTCAAAGCCGCGGGGCAAAAGATAAAAGAGCCCGGGTTTTCCATTGTTGACCCCGGACAGCTAAAGGTGAACAGCGAGATCCCGGCTCTTGTTCAGGGTCCTGTTGCCCTTGATAAAATTTCAGCAGAGCAGAAATTCACAAAACCACTGCCACGGTATTCCGAAGCAGCACTTGTCTCTGAAATGAAGAAGAAATCCATTGGTAGACCTTCCACCTATGTTTCTATCATTGCAACACTTAAGAAACGCAGTTACGTAGAACTCAAGGATAAAAAACTTGTTCCCACCGAGGTTGGCACAGTTACAACAGATCTTCTTGTTCGGCTTTTCCCGCACCTTTTCGATATTGGATTCACAGCCAGACTGGAGGAACTGCTTGATCTAGTGGCTTCCGGTAAAAAATCCTACAGAGAAGCGGTAACTCAGCTTTACACACCTCTCGCAGCTTCACTGGAAGAGGCAATGAGGCGCCTGCCCGAGATAAAAGCTTCAATGGTGAAGGAAACAACCGAAAAATGCCCGGTTTGCGGAAAGCCTCTCCTTGAAAAGATGAGCAAATTCGGGAAATTCCTTGCATGCAGCGGATTCCCCGGGTGTACATACACCCGACCTCTGGAGGAAAAGGAAGATGCAGTAACCTCAGATGTTAAGTGTTCAAAATGCGGTAAGGACATGTTGCTGCGAAAAGGTCGATACGGTAGATATCTTTCCTGTTCCAACCCATCGTGTTCTCATACACAACCTGTTCCAGTAGGCGTTCCATGCCCTGTGGAGAAGTGTACCGGAGAACTGGTTGAAAGGAAGTCACGGAAGGGCAAATTGTTCTATTCCTGTAGCAGATACCCGGACTGTGATTTTGCCATGTGGAACAAACCTATAGCGAGAGAATGTCCCAGATGCGGATTCCCTCTACTGGAGGAGAGAAAGAAAGGGGTGTTCTGTCCCAGTTGCAAGAAGAAGATAGATTGATCCTGAAGTCTTTCAGAGATGAACTTCAATTTGGCAGGGGACTTTCTCCACTCACCGTAAGGGCATATTCTGCTCAAATGACAGATTATATCCGGAGCGGCAGGTCGTTCACTAATGGGTTTAATTCCGCATCCATGCGGGGATACCTTATGGAACGCGCATCCAGAAACCTTTCGCCCAGGACAATGGCTAGAATGGTAAGTTGTTTTCGCACATTCTCCAGATGGTTTATGGAAACAGGCCGCGCAGAGGTAGACCACTCACAACTGCTTCAGCCACCCAGGGTCCCGCGGAGTCTTCCCGGTTTTCTCGGCATCAGCGAGGTAAAGAGTGTTCTTAATGCATATGACATTTCAAACCCTAAAGGAATTCGGGACAGAGCGGTTGTTGAGCTTCTTTACGGTGCAGGTCTCAGGGCTGCAGAGGTAGCTTCTCTCACGCTTCAAAACACGAACACTACCGGTGGAACGGTTAAAATAATGGGAAAAGGGCGCAGAGAAAGAATAGTTCCTCTTCCTGCTGGAACATCTGATTTTCTTGACAAATGGATACAGGTCCGGCCTGATTTTGTTTCTGAGAATGAAGCAGACACGCTTTTTGTCAGCGTCAGAGGAAGAAAGCTTGACCCCAGAGATATCCGTCGTATTGTTTCAGCTGGTGTGGCAGTAGCAGCCAGGGCGGCGGGAGCCACTCCTCATACATTCAGACACAGTTTCGCTACCCACCTGCTGAATGGAGGAGCCGATATCAGAACAGTTCAGGAACTACTTGGCCATGCTGGAATAGGAACAACACAGATTTACACACACCTGACAACTGAGAAACTGAAAGGTGTTTACATGAAGTCACACCCCAGGGGGAAAAAGTGAAGATCAATGTTAAAGAAATGCTGACCACTGACAGAATCGTAGCACTTGCTGCTGCTCTGGCTGCATTCACCGTTTACATCATTACTCTGGCACCTTCTGTAAGCTTCTGGGACAGTGGGGAATACATAACCTGTTCCTGGGTCGTAGGGATACCGCACCCTCCTGGTGTACCCTTCTTTGTACTTCTGGGAAGAGTCAGTACACTGATATTCAGCTTCATCCCATCTATTGCTGCCAGGGTGAATCTTATGTGCGCCATCGCCGGGACTGTCACCATTGGTCTGGTTGCAAGACTGATCCAGAGGTGGAGTATAAGACTCAAATATGAGCCCTGGCTTTACAGGCCTGTATCTGTAGCAGGTGCCCTCATGGCAGCCTTCAGTTATACAGTATGGAGAAACAACAATGCCACCGAGACCTATGCCATGGCAGGTCTGCTTTCCCTTCTGATCTTATGGATCTTTGACATGTGGCTTGAAAGACGGCTCCACGGGAAGCCCGCAGGCAGACAGTTGCTTCTCACAGGGTATCTTATGACCCTTGCCATAGGCAACCACCTGAGTGCTCTTATCGTCACCCTGCCTATCATAGCGATGTATGTTCTCTACGCATTCAGAAAAAAGGCTTTCGAGTGGAGATCTCCCGGCTTCATCGTAATGTTCATGGGACTCATGGTTCTGGCTTTCAGTATTCACCTTTACATGCCCCTCAGAGCAATACAGAACCCCGAGATCAATGAAACGAACCCATCAGTCTGGACGGAATTCAAGGAAGCTATTGAAAGAAAGCAGTACGGCCAGGTTTCCATATTCAGCAGGAAAGGACCATTCCAGGATCAACTGGGACTGTTTGCTGAATATCTTTCATGGCAGGTGGGAAGACCTGAATCCTGGATTGGCTCATTGGGAAGTGTCGGAGGGGTCATGTGGGCATTCCTCTGGATGGGCACGTCCATTCTTGCAGTGACCGGTCTTGTAACCCTTGGCAGGAGGCGGCCTGATCTGCTTCTACTGGTCGGACTTTCCTTTATTATGGCCAGTCTGGCTTTTGTGATCTATCTGAATTTCAAGACAGGACCGGAAGGTACCTCGTTGGGAGAGGTCCGTGAAAGAGACTATTTCTTTGGTGCTTCATTCATTTTCTTCGCGGTGCTGTCCATGATCGGGCTGGGTTCTCTATTTGCCTCTGCAAAAACAAGAACGGCTAGAAAAGCTGTTTGGGCTATATTGATCTTTCCAATGATCTCACTGGGGATGAACTGGTATCACTGCGACCGCTCAGGTGACTACGTTGCGAGGGATTACGGCATCAATCTTCTGGAATCATGCCCGGAGAACAGCGTGATCATAACCAACGGTGACAATGACACTTTCCCTCTGTGGTTCGCCCAGGGGGTTCTTGGAGTACGCAGGGATGTTATCATCTCCAACCTGAGCCTCATGAACACCAGATGGTACGTAAAACAGCTTGTTATCAAGGACCCTGCACTTCTCAGCTATTCTGACTCCACGATTGATGAAATGCAGCCAGTGTTCATATGGGGGCCAAACTTCTTTCATGTCTCATCTGACGGGTTACCTTTGACCGGTGAAATAGACCGTCAGACCCTGGACGACACTTTCAACGGCCAGTGGCCTTGGACTTTGAACAGCAATGATATCTGTATACCTGTTCCGTCCATGGGTAAAGGTAACCAGGGATCGGTTCCCATGCAGGATCTTCTTTTGATAGACATGATAGGGAACAGAAGTATACACAACAGAGACATCATGATAGCTGGTACCGTTTCAGGAGAGAACAGACAGTATGTAGAAGATTATCTCCAGATGCAGGGAATCGCATTCCGTGTGATGGACAGCCCTGTCAGAGAGCTGGTAAACACTGAGATCGGCTTGGCCCTTGCGGACAATTTTCTAACAACAGGTCTACGAGACCCTGCCGTATACAAGGATGACCAGGCAATCCAGATAGCCAGAAACTATGTAAGTGCATACAACAGGTTGGCATATCAGTTCATGGCTGAAGGGGATGGCGAAATGGTGGAGGTCTGCCTCCTCCGTGCGGAATCTTTGTTTTCCGCCATGCCTGAGGAATGGCTTACCATTATGCCCAGTTTTGTACTTCTGAAGGCAAGGTTCCTTCACGGCTCTGAAGGTTCTGACGCCGCCATTTCCTATGTGGGGGAAGCCACATCCTATATGGACAGCATGGCTGTGGTATACGGTAACCCCAGTGTCTCCACTGCTGCAGCACAACTCACAGCTGTTGCCAGGGAGTTTGAACAGGAAGCAGCATTTGATTCGGTTATTAACCTTATAAGCGATGGAACCCCTGCACAGGAGTGGATGCGGATAGAGAAGGACCTTTCTTTCGGGAATTACATTGCCGCAAGAAGAAGGCTTGATGAACTCTATATTGAATGGGGCACATCCCACGAGCCCTTACTTGAGCTCATGGAACAAACAGTTGACAGATTCACCATATACAGCCCTGTTAACAGCGGCATGAGTATGATGGAAACCGCTCTCGCTTCTGTTTTCAGTCACATGGATCAGACCTCTGCTTCCCTTCAGTGGAATAATGATGTCTCTACTGCTTCAATCGTGATTGAAATGGCGGGACTTGCGTCGAGGGGAGGCGTCATGTCAGCTGTTTCTCTGGGGAGTACGATGGCATCGGCTGTTGATTCGGAACAGCAGGCTCAGGTTCTTACAGACCTGTGCGGAGTGTTTGTGGCAGATCCGGAAAAGGCAGAAGAAATCTCTCTCTGGTTCATTCTTTCCACTGCAACCTTCTCCCCGGAAGCCAGAGCAGTAATCCTTGCAGATGGCGGATTCCCAGGACTCAGTTATGCGATACTGGTAAGTAACCTGGAAATTACGCCGGAGAGTGCGCTTACTCTCTGCCACTCAGGCGGGTCTATCGCCGATCATATAAACTGATAGTTGGAGGAGCATATGGATATAAGATCAACAACAGTTATTGGAATAGTGAAGAATGGCAAGGCGGCCATGGCTGCAGACGGCCAGGTAACCATAGGTGACACCATAATGAAAATGAGTGCTAAAAAACTCAGAAAGCTATGTGGCGGAACGGTGCTTGTAGGGTTCTCCGGTACAGGAGCTGATGCTTTTACGCTTGTCGAAAGACTTGAGGAAAAACTGGATGCATTCCGAGGAAATCTTCCCAGAGCCTGCGTGGAACTGGCCAGGGAATGGAGGGCTGATAAATACCTCCGGGAATTGAATGCAATGCTTGCTGCAGTGGACAGCCGGCATGCTTTGATAATTGGTGGTTCCGGTGAGGTAGTGGAATCCCCGGACGGCATTGTTTCCGTAGGCTCCGGATCACCCTATGCTATCTCTGCGGCAAGAGCTCTTATGAAACACACAAGAATGGGACCACTGAAACTTGCCCGGGAGTCCATTACAATAGCAAGTGGTATATGCATCTATACTGGGGGAAGCCTGCAGTCGGAGGAGATATGCGAAAAAAGAAGATCATGACACCGGCAGAAACTGTGAATTGGCTTAACCGGCATGTTATCGGGCAGGATCAAGCCAAGAGAACAGTTTCCATCGCCCTGAGAAACAGATACAGAAGAAAACAAGTACAAGAGCCCATGCAGTCTGAGATATATCCCAGTAATCTTATCATGATGGGACCAACCGGGGTAGGGAAGACAGAAATTGCCCGTCGGATGGCCAATCTTGTGGGAGCCCCCTTCGTAAAAGTTGAAGCCAGCAAGTACACTGAAACAGGTTATGTGGGCAGAGATGTGGAAGGCATTATTAGAGATCTTGTCCGCTCGGCGGTTAACCTCGCCACCAGCAGTGCCAGAGAAGAAAAAAGTGAAGAAGTGCGCACCAGAGTAAACAAAAGGCTACTGGATGCTCTTTCCAAAACCGGTGTCGATTACGGGTCATCCGGAGAACTTGCTGACTTACTGGATCAAGGCAGGCTTGATCCCATTGAGATAGAGCTTTCGGTCACAGAGCAGGCTATTGGTGTAGAAGTATTCCCAATGATACCGGGTCAGGGATTCGATAATCAGATAAATGACCAGATGAAAAAAATGCTGGACAAGGTCATAGGAAAGAGGCGAAAAAAGATAACGCTTCCAGTATCGGAAGCCAGAAAAAAGATCTTTGATGACGAGATGGCCAGAGTACTGGACGGGGGAGACCATATCCAGGAAGGGCTGAAACTTGCCCAGGAAGAAGGCATCGTTTTCATTGACGAGATCGATAAGATAATCGGGTCTGAGGGCGGGAGTGGACCGGATGTCTCCAGAATGGGAGTTCAGAGAGATCTTCTACCACTGGTAGAAGGAAGTACCGTCGGAACCAGATACGGGCCTGTAAAAACCGATCATATTCTCTTTATTGCTGCCGGTGCCTTTCATGGAAGCAGCCCTGCTGACCTGATCCCTGAGCTTCAGGGAAGATTTCCACTTCGAGTTTCTCTTGACCCGCTTTCAGAAGATGATCTTCTCCGGATACTCACAGAGCCTGAAAGTTGCGTACTTGACCAGTACGTGCAACTTCTTGCAGCAGACGGGCTGGAACTGATCGTAGAGGATCAGGCGAAAAGAAAGATTGCATCTACAGCCAGGTTCCTGAATGAGGAGAAGGAAGATATTGGAGCCCGGCGTTTACGGTCCGTTCTCTCATTCCTTCTGGATGAATATCTATTCGGTGCCCCTGATATTATAAAGGGGAAAGTCAGGCTGACAGGAAAGAAGGCCACTTACAGACTTGGTACACTGGTTGAAAGAAAGAGCGAAGAGGGTTATATTCTTTAACGGTTGTGCCTGTGATTATTTTGGCCAGTCTGGATAGGGGGAGGAATGCACAGATCAGGTAACGAAGTTGCTTACAAAATTGTCTACTATGGTCCTGGTCTTTCAGGGAAAACAACTAACCTGAGGGGCATTCGTGATATCATAGCTCCAGAGAACAGAGGAAGACTGGTTACCCTTTGCACAAGGTGCGAGAGGACTGTTTTCTTTGACTTTCTCCCTGTGAATTTCGCAAGGATCGGAGACATGCAGGTTAAGCTTCACCTGTACTCTGTTCCCGGTCAGGCATACTACGCTCTCAGTCGAAGGGTTATCCTTGACGGAATTGACGGTATCGTTTTCGTTGCCGACAGCCAGAAAGAAAGAGCAGAGGCTAATCTCAGCACCATAGATGACCTTGAACACAACTTGAAGAGCTATGGCCTGGATATGTCCACGATCCCAATGGTTCTTCAATTCAACAAGAGAGATCTGCCCGGAATAATGTCCACAAGCAGAATGAATACTGATCTGAACAAGTTCGACTGGCCCACTGTAGAGTCAGTGGCCATTGGCGGAACCGGTCCCGCGGAGACTCTTAAGATCATAGCCACACATATTGCCAAGCGCCATGCGCGCACAGGCTGATACCAGAAATCTCTTAACAGTTTCTTTCCTCCTGCTGTTCCTTATTGCAGGAGGGTACGTCTTTCGAACTGTCTTTGCGCAGATCGTAATGCCTCCTCCTGCAAGGATGCAGGGAGAAACAACCCAGGCCTACAGGTACACCAGGATGGTCTCACAAGGCCATGGGATACCTGCTGTGGATTACCTCGTCATGCGCCCCGAGGGTATGGTAACATCAGAGAACTCTATTTTTGAGGAGTATATAACAGGGGGAATTCATAGATTGCTCGGAGGGGACTTGAACAGCTTCCTTGTATTGTTTTGTCGTCTTTTCCCTCTGTTCACCGTGCCGGTGATCTTCCTGTGGATGCGCAACTCAACTTTCTCTATTGGTGAATCTCTTTCCGGCGCCGGACTTTATGCAGTTTTCCTTCCAGCTCTTCTCAGAACCAGAGGAGAAAGTCTTTACAGAGAGACTGTGGCCCTGCCACTTATTACACTGACCCTTGCACTTACCGACATGGGTATACGAAGCGAAAAGAAAAATACTCTTAAATACACTGTTTCTGCGGCTATAGTTCTGTTTCTTGCACTTGCATCCTGGAAAGTCACCGGATTCATATCTTTCTTTCTTTTCACATGGCTGGCTTTCAGAAAGCCCGGGATCCGTGCGGTTCTTCCTCTGGCAATAAGCCAGCTGGCTGCTTCTCTATTCCTGGCCCACATGCGTCATGAAGGAGCGATTCTTTCTCCAGGCAGTATCATGGCTGTTGCAGCTGTTGTTTCATCGGCGTTTCACCACAGGGTGCTTCCATGGACAGGACTAATTGGGTCTCTTGCTACTGGAGCATTTATTCGTTCTTCGTCATCAGGACATGTTGCTTCGGTAATTGCAGCGAAATTGAGATTTTTCTTCAGTCATCCTGAAGACCCATCCCTTCTTTCAGGCGACGCCCGTCTTTTCTGGGTAAGCGGGTATACCACTCCTTCAATCGGGCAGATCATTCTGCTTTTCGGTATTGCAATTGCTATGGCCTTGTGGGGATGGAAACCATTCCGTAAAAAAACCGGCAGTTCCGCCATGTTCTTTTTTCTACCACTCTCCTTTGCGGGATATCTCTTCTTTGACAGACTTCATGTGCTTCTTGCAATCGGTATCATTCCTGCGGTAATTGCTGCTTCCCGAGGTCGCAGGTGGATGCTTCCGGTGATTCTTGCTGTTTTTGGACTTCAATCCATGTTTTCCCCGGGGCTTGTTACAATGCTTGCTTCCGCCGGTATTCACCTGGAGGATTCTTCCTCTCTTCTTGCAGATCCAGAACTGGATGACCTGATAGACTGGGCAGAAGGAAAGCAGGGAACCATGCTGTCTTTCTGGCATATTTCCGGACTGCTTTCCGCATACGCCGGGATGCCTGTGGTCACCCACACATTTTTTGAGAACAACAAGAACCGTGAAACAATTATCAGGTTTGCTGAATTGATGTACGGCACAGAAGAGGAAATGATAGGCTTCATGGAGGAAAAGGAAGCAGATTATCTTGCTTATCAGGCAGATTTCATTTTCGACAGAACCCCCCAGGGACTTCTATATCTTGCAGGTTTAAAAGACATTGCTGACGGTTCTCTCGCAATAGGGCTTCACTACTACCCCCATTCTCTTGAAAGGCTTAAGATCGTCTGGCAGGGACCGTCCATCAGAGTATTTCAGCTTGATGGAGATTCATCCCATGTGAACAGGCAACCCCTCTGGGAAACCCGTTATGCTTCCTTCCTTCACGACAGAGATCTGGCAGGATTTGTTGTAAACTCCCCGGTTGAGGCCGGCATCCTTCTTGCCGATCAGGGAATCAACTCCGGGGAGCTGGAAAAGATATCCGCCGCTCTCCTGATCTTCTCAAATTTCAAGAACGATGTACCTTCAGACGCAGCTATCGGCCTTCTGCAGGAGCTTCTCATCAACCATCTTAATGGTGAATATCCTATTGAGTTCCTTGAAGAAGATTTTATCAGCTACCTTGAAGCCTGGGGGCCTGATCCCCAGATCCGTCTTGACCTGGTGAGACTTCTCAGAGCAGAAGACCTTACTGAAAGAGCAGAATATCACATGCAGATAATAGAAAGATCCGGAAGAAGCAGTCCATGAAAAAGAAAATACAATTTCTGAAGATGAGCGGTGCAGGAAATGATTTTATCATGGTTGACAACCGGGACGGTCTTTACTCCCTTTCTCTTCAGAAAAAGAATATTGCTGATCTGTGCAGAAGAGGGCTTTCCGTGGGAGCCGACGGACTTATTGAGATCCGGAACGATCCTGAAGAAGAGCACGCTTTCGCCATGAAGTACTACAACTCCGACGGTGGAGTCGCAGAAATGTGCGGCAATGGCGCCAGATGCATTTGCTGTTTCGCCGTGGATCTTGGAATTGCGAGGTCAGGGGTTGAATTCCTCTTTTCCAGCGATGCCGGCATCCACCGTGGCCTTGTTACAGGTAAAAATGAGGCCAGGGTCTGGCTCACAGAGCCTGTTCTCTACTTTACTGAAAAGTCCATTCGCACAGACAGAGAGATCAATACAGGATTTGCTGACACAGGAGTGCCACATGCGGTGGTCTTTACTGATGATCTTGAAGATGGGTCCTTCGAGGAGAATGCATCAATACTTAGATCACATCCCGAATTCGGCTCGAGAGGGGCAAATGTCAACTGGGTCAGTGTACTGGATGACGGTTCTATGAGTATGAGAACTTTCGAGAGAGGGGTTGAGGCAGAAACTCTTGCATGCGGTACAGGAGCAGTAGCTTCTGCTCTAATTGCCTCTGAAAGGTTTGATTCGATAACCCTTCCTGTTAGAATAGTCGCACGCAGCGGTCTTACTTTGACCGTAGGCAGAGACTCCATGGGCTGGTGGCTTCAGGGAGAGGCAAGGATAGTATACAGAGCGGAGATAGTAATTTGAAAAGAGCGGGCGTAACTCAGTTGGCAGAGTGTCAGCTTCCCATGCTGAATGTCGCGGGTTCGACCCCCGTTGCCCGCTCCAGCATATCGTCTGGAAAATCATGATCCTTCTAATTATGACAATCCTTACCTCCCTGCAAACTCCCGCTCAGGATATGTGGGCACTGAGGGCAGGGCGGGAAACCGCTGGGATCCCTTCTGCTGCAGGTGCACTTGTTTACTACAACGCAGTTCACTCTCTCACCAGGGAATTCTCAACTGATGAGCTTATCAGGAGAATTGGCGGGGGAGACAGGTCATTGATAGTTCCTCTAACAGCACTTCTTGTTTCAGAAGGCAGGACTGATCTTGCAGAGATCTACTGGGGACTTGGCGGAATGGATCTCCCTGCAACAAGGAATGATCTTCTCAACGCGCTGGCCTGGTTCGGTCGATACGAGCTTTACCCTCTCATGGCACTTGAGTCACCTGCTCCACCGGACATGGAAGGAACCCTCCACGCGGATCAATGCGGTGCTGTTTGTGCTCTTGGCTGGATGATACCAAGAGAGGACGGTTTGTTTCACCGTGAGGAACTGGTTTCATCTGCAGATATTCAGAGACTGGCAGGATTTCTTTCTGTGATCGATCCGGGAATAACATACCTTTCCAAAAGATCACTGGACCACATATTCCAGACAACATCCAGGGATCCCCGATGAATCCAATCGAATCTCAGCACAAACATCTGGAACAGCTGTCCCGGGGCATTGCAATGGTTAAAAGAACGCAGGAACATCTGCCTGTTCTGCCGGCCCTTGTATCCTGGGTTCGTATTGTTCTTCTTCCTTTCTGTTTATGGGCAGGATGGAATGAACATTACATCATTATGTTCTGGCTTTGTCTTGTGGCTGCTTCAAGCGACTATTTTGATGGCTGGCTCGCCAGAAAACTAAAAAGATCAAGCACGCCGGGTAAAACACTGGATATCCTGGCTGACAAACTCTTCCTTTCGGTGATGCTGATCTTTCTGGCAAGGCTGGGTATTCCGAACGGATTACTTGCCATGATCCCCGCATGGTATCACATCACGGTTGTGCTTGGTCTGCTGGTAGTATCCTGGAGCATAAAAATACCAGTTGTGGCAATAACCACAAGCGAGAGACTAACAATAATCCTCAGTTATGTACTGGTTCTAACCGCTGCAGGAACTTTTGCTTACGAGGACAAGACTATCTTCAATAAACTCTTGTGGGTTGCTCAGATACTTACGCCCATCTCCGTAATATTCGGTGTGGTCAGCTACTTCAGATTCTCCAGGAGGCTCATTCAAAGGTATATGCAATGATCTTTATTGTTCTGACCCTGTTAACAGGTCTTTCTCCGCTGGAGATGGAACATGCGGGACTGCTTCCAGAAGCTGGAGCTGCCTGGGGAACAGAGAACGATCTGCCCGGACAGGTACGGATCATGGGCAGACTTATCGAGGAAGCCATTTATTCCGGCGATGGCAGAAGAGCGTTGCTTCTTGTCCTCGAGTTACAAAGTGTCCACAGTGATAATGACCTGGCTGATTTCTGGATGGCCAGGATCGCATGGACAACCGGTCTTTCGGAATACGCCGCAGATGAGTTGATGCTCATTTCTTCGTCGGATTCATGGCTTCTTCATCGATCCCGGGGCTTGTCTGCTCTATTCAGAGAAGACGGCGAGACGGCTGTGGAGGAACTGACTATCTCAATCGCCAGTGCATCCACATCGAGAAGAGCTTTCTGGAGCGCGATCGACCTGTGCTCAGCGTATTTAAACACTGGTCAATACGAAGAAGCTCTTCATCTTTCCAGACTGATACGGGTACATTACCCCGGTGATGCTTTCGGTGATGTGATGTACGGTCTCTGTCTCCAGGTATCAGGTCAGTTTGGTGAATCGTCCAGAGTGTTATCCACTGTTGATCCATCAAACCCTGCAGCGGAACTTATGGCAAGAAGAATTATGGAAGGATTTGAGCAGTGAAGTTGTTCAAGAAATTGTTCGGCACAGACAAACGGAGAGAAAGCAGGGTAATTTCAAACTGGCAGCCTTTCATATTCCCTTCAGATATTGAAAAACCGCAATCTCTTGGAGTCTTTACTTCTTCCGACTTATCGGACGCGTGGTCTTCTGTCTACATGGCAAAAGCTCTTCAGGATGCTTACCCTGGTATACAGATCCATTTTGTAGCGCATCAGGAAGTGTTCGAACTTGCGGGGTTTCTCCCATGGGCACCAGAGATGCACATTTACTCAGGTGATCCCGGCTCTCCGGAACCATTGCCTCCTTCGGAGTTGCTCTTCTTCTGCCCCTGCCCTGGAGAAGACTTTCTGAAATTTGTTGAAAAGGCTTCTCCAAAGGCCTCTGTTTCTTCAGTTGACCATCCTGCTGTAAACATCAGGGTAAAAACAGCTGCTGATGTGTTTCCAGATAAGATTCATGGTATTTTGAATGTTCTGAAGATGAAAACCCGGACAGACTGGAAACCCGTTGTACCCAGAATTCTCGCAGAAAAAGCTTCAGCAATCCTTTCACCTGTTTCCCACAGAACACTTCCATACATTCTGGCAACAGAAGCTGCTGCTTCCATTTTCGATAAAAAAAGAGCAGAAGTTCCCTTGAAGATAGTTCTGGTTGACGGCAGGAACAGCAATGTCCCTTTGGACACTGGAGAGGGAACCATAGCGGGTATAGTAGCCGGTGCATCCGCTGTTGCCACAACACACAGGGATTTGTGGATCCATGCTCGGGCTCTTGGGATCCCGGTCATCGGACTGGACAGAAAAGGTACCTTTACCGGTTGGGGAGGCGAACCGGCAACCGGTGACACGCAGTTCCTTGAACAATGGGCCAGGCTCATAAGACACGGGTGGTAATTTTCTATGAAGAGAGTAATTACTTACGGAACATTTGATCTTTTTCACATAGGTCATCTGAACATGCTCAGTCGTGCAAGAGCGCTTGGCGATTTTCTTGTTGTGGCAGTCTCAACCGATGAGTTCAATACAGGCAAGCACAAGCAGTGTGTTTACCCATACTCACACAGAGCGCAGATAGTAGAAGCGATCAGATTTGTTGACCTGGTCATTCCTGAGAACAACTGGGAGCAGAAGATCGAGGATGTGAAGAAGCATTCCATTGACCTTTTTGTTATAGGACAGGACTGGGAAGGAAAATTTGATTTTCTTAAAGACTATTGCGAAGTGGTCTACCTGCCCAGAACCAGGAATATTTCAACAACATCCATAAAAAATACCCTTAAGAACGGTAGATCCATATCCAGATGAAGCTGCTCTTTTATGTATCAAAACTCTACTCTCTCCCTGTGGTCCAGCCTCTGATAACTGAGGCGGCTGCAGGGAAAGCAGAAATAGCCCTGTTTGTGAGTGCCAAGGTAAAGAAGAAGCTCCCGGAAGCATTTTCAGATATAAGAGTCTATACAGAGCTGAAAAATGCTGTCACCTATAACCCTGACTTTGTTCTCTCCCCGGGGAATTTTGTTGATTTCCGATTGCCGGGAATGAAGGTGGAGCTGTTCCACGGCATTGGAATAGAAAAACCGTCTCATTACAGGATCAGACATTTCTTCGACCTCTACCTTACTTCAGGTCCGGTGGTAACAGTCAGGTTCAAGAAAATGCAGGATAAGTACCGGTACTTTAATGTGATTGAGACCGGGTGGCCAAAGATGGACCACATCCTTAATTACGACACAACTGACATTAGAAAAAAATTCCACATTACACCGGGGAAGAAGGTAATTCTCTACGCCCCTACTCACAGTAAAACCATGGAATCAGCAAAAGAACTGCTGCCTGTAATTGATTCAGTTATGAGATCAGACGAAGTCTGGTTCTGCAAACCCCACGAATTCATGGATAGAGAACTTCTCCAAAGCCTTCAGAACAGTCACTTCCGGATGATAGACCACTTTGATATTACGCCGTATCTTCACCTTGCTGATGTAATGGTCTCGGACACTTCTTCAGTTGTCTATGAATTCATGGCTCTTGACAAACCGGTTGTGACCTTCAGGACAATGTCCAGACCGGACAAGGGTATTGACATCCATTCATCTGATGAACTCAGGGCTGCTCTGGACCGATCATTTGCATCACCGGGAGAGTTCTCTGATATGAGGAAAGAACACCTTCAGGAAGTTAACCCGCTGCTTGACGGGTCCATTTCCAGTGGAATAATTGAATTGCTTCTGTCCATTGATCCCCACCGTCCAGCAGGTACAAGAAAAAAACCCCTTAATCTCTTTCGCAAGTTGCAGATACTCTACCACAGCCACTTCCGAAGCGGGTATCTCAGATAGTTCTGTTTTCTTGCAGATCAAGCTGAGTATGATTATAGTTCTCTTCGATAATTCTGGTAATGTATTTTATAACAGCTATAACCACAGGAAGTTACGCGCAGTAAAGAGTGAAAGCAGTAATAATTGCCGCAGGGCGAGGCTCTCGTCTGGAATCTCAACACAGAGGAATGCCTAAGACGCTATTGAAGGTCGGAGACCGGAGGATCATAGATTCTATTCTTGATGGGATTCATGATTCCGGTATCAGGGAAGTGGTGATCGTCACAGGTTTCCAGGCGGATATTCTGAAAGATCAGCTGAGAAACACAGTTCCTGCTTCCATCAGCCTAGAATTCTGCTTCAATCCGGAATGGAAACTCTCCAACGGAATATCTGTTCTCAGTGCAGAAAAGTTCATCACCCCCGGGGACGAATTCATTCTGCTCATGAGCGATCACATTTTCCAGTCTGAGATGCTGAAAATAACTGTAGAAACTCCGATAGAGCCAGACCAGGCACTGCTTGCTCTTGATTTTAAGCTGAACAAAATACCTGACCTGAATGACGGCATGAAAGTTCGATGCAGAAGAATAGCAAAGAGCAGATTTCAGATCACCGGACTGGACAAGAAGTATGAGGACTATCAGGCGATCGACTGTGGAATGTTCAAGCTGAACTACGGATTTTTTCAGGAGTTAAGAAACTGCATAGAACTGGGTAGAGACTCACTCTCTGATACATGTAATGCTTATGCAGCAGAGAACAGGATGATAGGCATTGATATCGGAGAGAGCAGGTGGATAGATCTGGACTCTCCGGAACTGTTCGACCTGAAAAACCTTATCAGCAGGATCACAGAGTGAACATCTACTACTTTGCCAATCAGATCTATCAGCTTTCATATGCATGGCCTCTCTACACTGAAATAGGAGGCTCCTTCATCGTCAGAAAGTACAAAACCCTTTTAAAATTCCAGAGATTTCTCCGGGGAAGCAGTTCCTTTGCAGGAAGGTCTTTCACCGGAGCGCCCACGGTACAGAGAAGGAAGCTGAAATATGTTTCTGATCTCAGCGGTGTCATTCTTTCCCAGTCAAATGCAAGAGTGCGAAATGACAGAGCAATTTCAAAAAGTGTGTTTATCGGTCATGGCACCGGAGACAAGAAGTACGGAGGGAAAGCCCATACTCTGGAGACTTATGAGTATCTGTTTGTCTCCGGCCCAAAGCATATGGAGAAGTTCAAAGACAGTGGACTGAATTTCTCTGAAGAAAAGCTGGTGAAGATCGGTAATCTCAGATTTGACGATTATGTCAACGGGAAGTACACACGAAACACGCTTATGAGCAGAATGGGTATTCCTAAAAAGGACCATGCCAGAAAAACAGTTCTCTACGCTCCCACATGGGAATGGGGAAACGGTACTTTGAACAGGTACGCAAAACTTTTCTGTAAAGAAGTAACAAAAGAGCACAACCTCATAATAAGACCGCACCATTTTGACTCACACAAAGTGCCTCGCCTCAAACTCTGGGCGAAATTGAACGGAATAGAGAGAGTATACTTCTCCAATTCCAACAGGATCACAAAAAGCGATACAATGCATGATTTTCAGGTATCAGACATCCTGATCAGTGACACATCTTCTGTTCTTTATGAATACCTGATAACCGGCAAACCAATAATTGTGGCTAACACTGATTTCAGCGGTCTGCACAGTATGCCTGACAGCATGAACATAATGAAGATAGCTGACCTATTTCAGGACTCACAGAGCATTCTTGATGTTGTGAACCGGAATCTTTCAAGTGCTACAGACAATTCCCGGCACAAGAAAATGCTGAATGACTGCTTTTACTTCAATGATGGTAAATCTGTACAGAGAGCAAAGGAATTTGTAAACCGCATAGCCGGAGAGTTAAACCAGTGAAAAAGATACTCTTTGATCTGAAAAAGGAATACTATTTCAATTCTCTATACCCCCTTTACGCCGCACTTAAAGAGGATACTGACTACCAGTTGTGGATCAGAGTGGGGAAGGACCAGCGTCGTTTTCTGGGACTCTTTCTTATCTCCAGCAGATCCAGGATCGAAGACGATCTGAGAAAGAAAGGCTTCAGTGTAACAGAGAAGAGAACGGGATTCGACGCCATTGTCTGCGGGGATGCGCTTAAAGACCCGGGAAAGTACGACGATGTCCCCAGGTTTCACCTGGATCACGGTGTGGGAATAAAGACACTGAGGATCCGTAACATTGTAAAACAGAAGAAAACCAGGTATCATGTTTTCCTGGAAGGCAGGTACTGGTATGATTACATAAAGAGCCTGGGATACGGAGCATCAGCTGATTTCCATGTCACCGGGTTACCGAAACTTGATCCACTCTTTCTCCCTGGAAATTACAACAATACCGCATTCATTCAGAAACTTGGCCTTGATCCTGAAAAACAGACTGTTCTCTTTGCTCCCTCCTACAAACCAAGCTGCATAGATCATATCGGTGAAGGGATACTGGAACTGATACCCCGGTACAATCTGGTGGTAAAGCTGCACCCGTACTCCTGGGGCGGAAAGTACGCTCCACACTCACAGCACAAGATCTATCAGCAACTGGCAGAGAAACATAGAGAACTTTTTCTGGTGCCTGAAAAAGAATATGATGTTTACCCATACCTCTATCTTGCAGACACTTTGATAAGTGATACATCAAGTGTAATTAATGAGTTTCTTGCCCTGGGAAAACATGGTATCATCTATCAGCTTTCTCATTCAAAGCTGAAACATTCAGATGGAATGGATATACTCTCCATTGACCCTGCGGAATGGCTGGCAGGCGCATTCCCCCATGTTTCCAGCTCCGATCAACTGAAAGCTGCAGTTGAGCTGGCCCTTGAACCCACAATTTCCATGAAGAAAAAACTCAGGGAACACAGGGACTATTTCTTTACCGGACTTGACGGCAAAGCCTCACAACGGGTGAAAGAGTGTATAGATTCGATCCTGAAGATAAAGGAGTAGGGTTCTGCATGAAAGCTGACTACAAAATAGCATACTGGCTTCGTACAGACATCCAGCACTTTGCACATATCCGCATGATCTACGAAAACCTCGGCGGAGTTATACTTACAAAGAATCCAGTTATCTACAACTACCTCCATGAGGAATTTCCCAATCTTCGCAGTGATCTTCAACTGGTTAAGAATTCAACTGTCGCTAAAAAGATAATGAATAGAATGGATATCAAACTTGTTGTTTATACAGGATTCCAGCTTATCTTCTGGGGACACTCTGTGCAGGTATTTCACGGGGCATCCGATAAGCATTACCTTTTGTCAAACAAACGAATACTTCTCTATGATCTTCTTCTTCTTCCCGGTCAGAAGCACATGGACAAGATCCTCAGTACCTACAAACTGAAACACCCGGAAAAGTTCAAGCTGGTGGGATATCCCAAGTTTGACAAGCTTGTTTCAGGAGAGATCACAGCTTCTCCCATGTTCACCAACGGAAGACCGACAATACTCTACGCACCCACCTGGATAACCGAAGGCTCTGGCTCGAGGCTTAAGTTCTCACTACACGGAGAGAGTTCCCTTCCCTTGTGGGGCATAAGGCTTATTCAGGCAATTGCGCCAAGGTGGAACCTGATCATCAAATACCATTCGAGGATCTATGAGTGCCACAAAAAGATTTACCATGGTATTGATAAATGCATAGAGGATCTGGGCGCCGAGGAAACTGTTAAAGTCGTATATGACTCTGATATAACAAAATACATGAACCAATCTGATCTGATGATCTCTGACATTTCTGCAGTCTGCTACGAATGGTTTCATACAGACCGACCGATCCTCTTCGCAAACCCCGCCCCTGACCATTACAGACCCTCAACTGATGAACTATCCAATACATATGCCTGGCAGGCTGGTGATGTTCTCTACAAAGAGGAGGATATAGTCCCTGCTATTACAGGTAATCTGACTTTGGACAAGTACAAAACAATTAGAAACAGGCTGCTGGATCATTCTTTTTACATGCCGGACGGCCATGCAACTGAACGACAGCTTTCAGAAATAATCAAGTTCTACAACAAAGTTGATAAGCATAGCAGGTTCAGAATGGTTTTCCATAACCTTGCAGTTTTCATCAGGGACAGTATTCGCCATGCCATGAAGAAAATGGAGAAGTAGAGGTTTTAAGGCTGTCTTCGCCAGCGGTTGTGGAACCAGACCCACTGTTCAGGAGTGTCAATGATCCACCTGCTGATCCTGTCGTTTAGAAAAGTCAGAATATTCTCACTTGTTTCCCCGCCTGTAAAAAACACCGGTTCATCTATTTCCAGAAGAAAAGTTGAATCCTTCCTCCGGGTGATATGAAGCGTCACCACCGGAGCTTGAAGTCTTGTTGCCAGAGCAGCGGGAGCCACCGGTGTCCAGGCAGGGCGACCCAGGAACCTGGCGAACTGACTCTGTACCCCTTTCGTGTCCTGATCTATCAGCATTCCCAGGGTTCTGTTGCTTCGCAGGAGACGCAGTATAGGTGCTACTCCTGCATCTCTGTCAATGGTCTCCACTCCCGGTTTCCGCCTGAGTCTGTCCAGAATATCTGATGTACCGGATTGTGAAAGAGCTCTGCCAACTACACCGATATCAAAACCCATAAGTTTCATAGCCCTGGGAAGAAGCTCCCACGGCCCCAGGTGAGCGGTCACCGCAATAACACCCTTTCCAAATGAAAGAGCATTTTCCATGTTCTCAGCTCCCTGTACTTCCATAAGCTTCCTGAAGGTCTCATCACTTCGTCGTGAAAGATAGAAAAAGTCAAAGTAGCCTGATAGAACGCCTGAATAGACAGCTGATGCCTTCACGGTGATCCCGTTCTCAGTGATAATTCCCTGCTGGTGTTTTCTGATTATCCTGTTGGAAGGCAGAGGGAGGATAGACAGCAGCCAGCCAAGAGCACCGGCGTACATTCTGGAGACTACCCTTGGAGTCACCGCCGCTGCAAAGATCACTAGTTTTACAGCTGGCAGTGTCAGAGCATGGCGGAAACTCTTAAAAGGTATTTTCTTCATGATTGCAGGAGAATACTCTGTTTCCAGTGGAACTGTCAAGAAACAGAGGACGGCATCTATTATATTTAACCCTTGAAAAGGCGAAAGAGAGCTGAAAGGAATCAAAAGTGGCGGAGAAGCTGATCCTTGTAGATACATTGAGCGTTCTTTACAGAGGTCATTATGCCATGATAAAGAACCATCTCAGAGGTGTAGACGGCACAGTAACCAGTGGTTTGAGCTTTTTACTCAGTGAACTTTTTTCCATTATTGTTAAAAATCCGGACTGTTTTGTTGCAGCGGTGAGCGATGCTCCAGGTCCCACATTCCGAAAAACTCTTTTCCCGGAATACAAGGCGAACAGACCTCCCACTCCGGATGACCTCAGGGCACAGACAGAGATAGCAAGAGATCTGGTACCCCTGCTGGGTATTCCTTTCATAGAAAAACAGGGCCTTGAGGCGGATGATATCATCGCGGGATTTGCTCTGGGATCATCCATTCCTGTTCTGATCCTATCTCCGGACAAGGACCTTCTTCAGCTGGTGAACAGCAATGTATCTGTCCTTCGCCCGGCGAAATACGGCAGGACACCAACACTTGTTAAGGACGGCGATGTAACCGGGATAATGGGTGTGCCGGCAAGGTATGTTGCTGACCTTCTTGCGATCATGGGGGATTCTTCAGACAATATTCCAGGTGCCAGGGGTATAGGTCCCAAAGGAGCTGCAAAGCTCATAGACAAGTTCGGCGGTGTCTCTGATATTTACAATAACATCAATTCAGTTGAACCGGGATCCCTGAGAAAGAAACTTATTGATTCCAGTGAAATGGTGGAGCTGAGTTTGAAGCTGACAAAACTGAATAAACCCCTTCCAGATGATCTGCAGAAGCTTGAACTAACAATCCGGGAGCCTGACCTGGAAAAGGCCCTTCCAATTCTTAACCGCCTGGCGCTTTCAAAGATTGCCAAACAACTTGATGTTAAGTTGACTGCTCCATTGAAGCTTTCTTCGGATGAACATTTCTCATGCAGGGTAAACATTCTGAATTCTATTGAGGGTATCAATCTCCCTGGAACTGGCCCGGTGTGCATTGATACAGAGACTACTTCAATTGATCCAATAAAAGCGCAGCTGATCGGATTCTCACTCACATCTGACCCCTCCGAAAGCTGGTACATTCCATTCGCAGATTCGTTCAACAGGGAAGAGATAATTACTTCTCTGGGAATTCTCTTAAATAGTCGCGGGTATGTTGCTCAGAACGCAAAATACGACAGCCGTGTTCTTTATAACTATGGAATCACCCTTCCTGTTCCTTCAGATGACCCTTACCTGGCTGACTACATACTGAGACCGGACGCCACCAGCCACTCTTTAAAGAAGATCGTTCCTTTCTGGCTGGGGAAAAGCATGAGATCATTTGATGAGGTTTCAAGTGGAACAGGCTCTTTGATAGGCATTCCAGTTGAAACTGTAGCTGAATACTGCTGCTCTGATTCCGCTTCCACTCTTGCTCTAGCCAGGAAAATGTCACTTGAATTTGAAAATGACCCGGATCTGCTAAAACTCTACAAAGATGTGGAACTTCCATTGTCATTCGTACTTGGCGGTATGGAGAACAGGGGGATAGCCATCGATGGTGACTCTCTGCGCCGTGAAGGAGAGCTTGTAAATAAAAGGATATTTGAACTGGTGGATCTTACGGTTGAGCAGACCGGAAGAAAGGTTAACCTTTCCAGCCCTGCACAGGTGGCAAAGATCCTTTTTGATACCCTGGGGCTGGCCCCAGTAAGAAAGACCTCAAAGGGTGCCAGGTCAACAAATATGACGGTTCTCACAAAACTCAGGAACGAACACCCCTTTGTGGAAACTCTTATTGAGTTCAGGGAACTTTCAAAACTCCTGAATACCTATATCCAGAAGCTTCCAGGGTATGTAGATCCGCTGACAGGCTTGATTCACACCAGTTTCAACCAGGCGGTAACCGCAACAGGCAGACTTAGTTCCAGTAACCCGAACCTGCAGAATATTCCAATCAGAACCAGCAGGGGAAGACAGATCAGGAAGTGCTTCATTCCTCCTGCTGAAGGACATGTTTTTGTTACTGCGGATTACTCTCAAATAGAACTGAGGATCCTGGCTCACCTGGCGGGAGAAGGCGTACTCAGAGAAGCATACAGGGAAAGCGCTGATATTCATTCCAGAACCGCTGAAGCACTCTTCTCAGGGACAGACCCCGATCACAGGAGAAAGGCAAAAGAAGTTAATTTCTCTATTATCTACGGCATCAGCGCATTCGGGCTTGCCCAGAGACTTTCCATCTCCCGGGGTGAGGCTGCAGGGATCATTTCCCGTTACTACGAAACTTATCCGGAAGTTCGAAGTTTTTATGACAAAATGGTCATAACTGCTGAAGAGACAGGAGAGATTCGAACCATTCTAGGCCGAAAGCGTCTCTTCACTGGAATGAGAGAGAAAAAAGGAACCGAAAGAAAGCAGATGGAGAGGATTGCTGTGAACACAGCGGTGCAGGGTTCTGCTGCGGATGTAATCAAGGTTGCCATGATCAGAGTAGAAAAACGTCTTTCCAGGGAACTTCCAGAGGCTGGACTGGTACTGCAGGTACACGACGAACTGGTTGTTACCTGCCCGGAGGGGCAGAAGGACAGGGCAGAGAAAATACTTAAAGAAGAAATGCAGGAAGCCGTACACCTGGAGATCCCGCTTACCGTTGAAACAGGCTCCGGCTTCAACTGGCTTGATGCAGGCCACTAGAGAGAAGTTTATGATGAAGAGAAAAACGTTGCTGTTAATAGTGATCGCAATAGGTCTTACCGTTACTGCTTCATGTGGCACCGAACAGCGGATGAATGTCCTGCTTATTCTTGTCGATACTGTAAGGGCCGACCATTTAAGTTGTTACGGTTACCACAGAAACACAACACCTTACATTGACAGCCTTGCCGCCGCGGGGACTGTTGCGAATTTGTGCCAGGGTCAGGCTTCATGGACTCTTCCGGCAATGGCAACCATTATGTCAGGAGTACCTTCCGTGACTCACGGTGCAGGGAGGAACAGCTCCGGCTTTCACGGAATATCCCCTGATGTGCCCTGGTTGCCGCTGGCTTTCAACGGCGAGGGGTACAGAACAGGAGCTTTCTTTAATGTGATGTTCATGAATGCTGATTTCGGTTTTCACAGAGGATTCCAGCATTTTGACTGCCAGGGAGTGGCAAGCGGCAACAGCCTTCGGAAGGCAGGGCCAACAGTTGATGACTTTCTTGCCTGGCTGGATTCCGGTGATCAGAACAGATCATTCTTTGCAGCAGTACACTTCTACGATCCGCACATTCCCTACAGGTCTCCGGAGCCATTCCGGAGCATGTACACTCAACCTGACTACACGGGAGACTATGGAGATTCCTGGGGAGAAGGAATAACGGAGATGATGGATGTCAATTCAGGAGAGGTGATACCTACATCATCAGATATGGAAAACCTGGTTGCTCTCTATGACGGGGAGATCACATACATGGATTCTGAAATAGGGAAACTGCTGGCCGAACTCAGAACAAGGGGGATGGGAGAGAATACGCTGATCGTCATCGCGGGAGATCACGGTGAGGAATTCCTTGACCACGGAGGGATAGAACACGGCCGTACCCTCTACCAGGAAACCACTCATGTACCTCTGATCATTGCAGGACCGGGCTTCGGCGGAGGACGAGTTATCTCCAGCTCTGTTGCCCAGCTGGACATTGCCGGAACAATTGCCGCGGCAGCAGGAATAGAATTCACTACTTTTGAGCCATCAGCGAATCTTGCCGGTTCAGTAGATCCTGCCAGAGAGATACCTGCCAGCGGAGTTCTCTGGAGAGACCAGGGGGATCTTGTGTCCATAGTGTCAGGCAACAGCAAACTTATTTGGTCAGTTGAAGATGACTCACTTGAGATGTTCGATCTATCAGCAGATCCTCTTGAAAAGACTACCATTGAACCCCGATTGCAGATAATGGAAGCGGCTGAGTTCTACTGGGCGACCCCTCCAATGGGAGAGGCCCCTCTTGTGGATTACAGCGAGACCGCCAGCAGAGAGCTGAGAAATCTGGGCTACATCAGATAGAACCATTAACACGAGCATGGCTTAAAGTATCAGCTTCTCCAGCCAGTCTTCTTCTATGCAGCTCCCAGGCGATCATTGCAGCAGTACTTGAGACATTGATACACCGCCGTGCCCCGGACTGGGGTATTACAATTTTCATACGGCACATCTCTAGAACTTCACCTGAAACGCCATCAGCTTCATTACCCAGAACAAAGGCGGCATCCATGGGAAATTCGGCCTGATGGAGCGGCACAGCATCGGGGGTGTTCTCAACTGCAATGATAACGCGGTTGTGCTGTGCATGGCGAACAGCATCCATTACCGTGGGGAACCACCGCCATGGTACAATACCGTGGGTACCTCTGGATGTTCTGCCCACTTTCCTGCCACCGGGACGAGCAGAAATACCCGCCAGCAGCACCCCAGCCGGGGAAATGGATTCCGCTGTACGAAAGACAGACCCCACGTTGAAGGCGCTTCTAAGTGAATCAAGAACAAACAAAGGATAGTTTCCGGTGAACATGGCTTAATTCTATATACCTGTACCTGCCCGGTCAATAAGCATATTGATCACACTATGGAACAGAGCATTGACATGGGAAATGGCAGTGTTTAGATAAAACACACAGGGCTTCGAAATAACATTAACCGGTGATTTCACAGTCTGGAGTGAGTGTAATGAATAAGGTTGTTGTGCATACCATCCAGGGTGAGGTATTCAAGGGATTCACCGGAGACTTCTCCAAGGATAAACCGGCTTTTCTGCTTTCCAGCGAGGACGGAGCCATCAGGGTCAATCAGAATATCAAGCTGGAAAATCTGAAGGCCATTTTTTTCGTCAAAACATTCGATGGTGACTTTCTTCACAAGACAATGCACTATTTCAAAAGTGATGATGCGTACGGAAAAAAAGTGCTTGTTACTTTTAAAGACGGAGAAAAGTTCTACGGCAGGGTAGAAGCAATGCATTCTGATCCTGAGGATACCGGCTTTTTCATATTCCCTCTGGATACCAGTTCCAACACCATTAGAGCATTTGTGATCAACGGTTTTGTTAAAAGTGTTCAGTCTATGGATCTTGAACCAGATTAAGCAATCCGGAATACCTTACCATGGCCCCGTCAAAACTAAGCTGTACAGGATATACTTCAACTCCTGCTGCTACTGCTCTACCCAGCGCTTCAGCAAATTTGGGATCTGTGATCCGATTGGGAGAGAAACATTCCACATCTCTTACAAAAACAAGAAATACAACAGCGGTTCTTAAGCCACGCAGTGCCATTTCCGTAAGCTCTGTCAAATGCTTTACCCCTCTTACGGTGGGAGCATCCGGGAAGAGAGCCTTACGCCCGATCTTCAAAGTACACCCCTTTACCTCCACCCAGGTATCACCATTCAACAGGAAATCAAACCTGCTCTTTCCTGACGGGGACCCCACTTCTGCCTGAAGCGTTACAGCAATGCCCAGGGGAGAGTGGCGCGAAGAAAACAGCGAAGAAGAGATCTTTCTGTGAAAAGCGGTGTTCACAAGGATCCAGCCGGTGGGGTCTTTCGCCCCTGCCAGTGACCACTTTGTTTTCCTTACACTGCCTGGACGAGCTGGAATTATCAGGAGGTCATTCCCCGGGTAAAGAAGCTCCTTTAATCTGCCCGGGTCCGGCACATGAACTTCTACTGATCCTCCCCAGGAAAACGTGGCTACAAGCAGAAACCGGTTCGGCCTGGAAACAAAAACCGCAGGCACACAACCTTCAATTGAGAACAGCTGGTCAGAACCATTATCACAGTTCAAGAGATACTCCTAAGTAGCTGATTTCACTATTCTTACACAAATACTTCACATAATGGAATATAGAAAATCAGAGAGGTAGAGGCAATCTATATGACACAGTATCTACTTGAGAATTGCCTCAATAGAGTAGAATATCAAGCTGCTTGGAAAACAGGCTCTTTTCGCGGTTACTCTCTGTATGGAACTTTCAACAAAAACGATTACAGCTCTTTTTATTGCGCTGGTTGTTCTTTTGATCACCAGAGGGGAATACCATAATTATGAAGGGACCTCCCATGGCGTCTGGCGGGGCGAACTCACCACTGTGACCGCGCGGGGAGGAATGCTTTCCACTACAGATGGTAATTTCTGGGTATCGGATGGATCTCTGTGCAGACATTCCCTCAAGGGTGACTCCATGATAGTGTTAGGCCACAGAAGGGGAATGTTCGTATCTCCTTTCAGCACAAGGCTCAAACTCTCTGCTTCCCCCTTCGCATCTCTCCGCAGACTGTACAGGGAAAGGCTTGTTGAAACGATAACCCATCGGTCAGCCCGCGGCCTTACAGGAGGACTTCTCATGGGCCTCAGGGGAATGATACCCTGTTCCACGGCTGATGCATTCAAGCGGTCAGGAACGGCTCACCTGCTGGCTCTTTCCGGGCTTCATACAGGTATTGTGGCGCTGGTGTTACTCTTTCTATCCAGATTGCTCATGGGTAAAGGGATATTGTCAGGTTGGCTGGTGGTTCTGGGTATAGCTCTTTTTGTAACCCTGTCAGGAGGAAGGGCATCCACTGTGAGGGCAGGCATAATGGCATCTTTTGCCGTGTTGTGGATGACTCACCGAGGGGGGAAGCTTCATCTGCTTTCAGTGTGGTGGACAGCCCTGCTTCTCTCACTGATCTTTCTCCCGGGTACCCTGGAGGACAGGGGTGCTCAAATGTCATACGGAGCAGTTCTTTCACTGATACTCTTAGGAAAGAACCTGAAGGGAAAGCATTCTGCTCTTATTTCGCCTTTTTATGCAGGGGTCGTTGTTACCGTTTCTCTGGCTCCACTTATGAGCTCTGTTTACGGCGGGTTTTCATACCTGGGCCCCGTTGCCACGGTTATCTCACTGCCATTCATGCTTGCCATGATGGCCATTGGTCTGCTTGCATCTCTAGGGGTTAACCAGCTGAATATTCTGCTTGAGATCATCTCCAGTGTATGGGTAACCATTCTTCAGGCTTTCAACCACTCTCCAGTGAGTTTACCCGGTACAGTTCTCTACCCGCTCTGGGGAATCCTTGTTCTGGGTTTAAGGGTCTTTTCCAGGTGGAACCGGTTTAACCGGAGATTCAGATAGAAGTAGTATCCGCCGGAATAATAGAATCGATCTCTACTGAAACCGAGTCTTCCTCCATCACCTGAGAAGGCTCCGGAGCAAGGAAAGGATCAACGGCAATGGTGTCAGGAGGGGATACAGTCACCTCAAGAGAGTCTTCGTTAATTATCTCGATCTCTTCAGAGTCTTCAACCTCAGGCTCTGGAAACGAGGCAGAAGCCTCCTCATCTCTGATGAACTTGATAAAAATAGATCCGGAATTGTCCAGCGCGCCCTCAAGATCGTCCAGACCCACGGCTTCGAACTCCGCACCCAGGGGAAGATCAATACTCATTGTATCACCTGGAAAGAGGGGCCATGCATCTCTGACACTACCGGGAAAATGTCCTATCAGAACAGTGAGTCCATCGTAGTTGGACAGGTTGTCCTCCTCAACAATGATGGTGTAGCTGCCAGCCGGAAGAGAAAGAGATCTGGATCTCTCCAGAATAGCCAGATGATAAGCGCTGGACACTGTTATAGTGGGAGTAACTTCCAGGATGACAGGAAGGAATCTTACTGAATCCGTAGCAGTAGGGGTTACAACAACCACAGTAACACTGTCCAGGTAGCCTGGAGAGGCCTGCCATGTGACACTTCTTCCAAACCCTTCAGAGGAATCAGTACCAGTGAACCTGCCGGAACTGCAGGTCCAGACAGCCTGGGCTCCATCCGGAAGAATTGTGGAGAGATAGGCTGTTCCGTCGCCGGAAGGGTCTATGGATGCCAGTATCTGCACAGGATCGTTCAACTGTCCAAGGCTTTCCCTGACCAGATAGGTCAGTAGAAGAGCCACTGGAAGAAGAACGGGCAGTAATAAAGGGAACAGCTGTTTGATCTTTCCTTTTCTTGCCATAGTATCGTGAATATAGTTGGTGAAACCAAAGAAGGGAAATTTATGCGGAACACTATGGAGTTTCTTTTGCAGCTTCTGGGAACAAAAAGCGTCACAGGTAATACAGAAATTGCAGCAGGCATTGTAAAAGCCAGAATGGAGTCACTTGGGCTTCATGTCAAATCCACCAGAAAAGGCTCTGTCGTCGCAACGATGAAAGGCAGTACGGATGATTCGGTGGTGATCAGTGCCCATATTGACACACTGGGAGCTGTTGTTTCCCGTATCACCTCTAACGGAACCCTTAAGTATCACTGCGTTGGAGGTTTCACAGCTGGCAGCATAGAAGGTGAGTATTGTGAGGTTGAAACATTCAAGGGAAGCTATATCTCTGGAACAATTCTCTTCTCAAAGACCTCTGTACACGCCCACGGAAGAGAAAAAAGCAGCGCAAAAAGAAGTCATGATGAAATGTACATAAGACTTGATGACACTGCAGACTCGGCAGATGCAGTAAAGGAACTGGGTATCAGTGTTGGGAATTTCATTCATTTTGAGCCAAGGGCTCAGCATATGGCCAACGGATATGTAAAAAGTCGTCACCTGGATGACAAGGCCGGTGTTGCTGTGCTCGTGGACGTCGCCAAGAATCTGGTTAAGCGTAACATCAAACCTGTCAGGACTGTACACTTCCTCTTCACTGTCCACGAAGAGGTTGGCCACGGTGCTGCAGGATGGCTTCCTGATAATGTCTCGGATTTCCTTGCAGTGGATATGGGGGTCTGCGGAGCGAATCAGACTTCTGATGAAAGGAAGGTAACTGTCTGCGCAGCTGATAGTTCAGGTCCTTATAATTATGAACTGACCAGGCACCTTGTCCGCCTTTCCCAGGCCAACAACATTCCTTTTGTGGTGGATACATTCCCATTCTACGGTTCAGATGCAGGGGCAGCCATGAGAATGGGTCTTGATGCCAGACATGCCCTGGTGGGACCGGGAGTGGATACTTCCCATGCCATCGAAAGAACTCACGAAGAAGGGATCAAGGCCACTATCGACCTTGTTACGTTGTTTGCTATGGAGTAACAGCAGAGGAAATGATAATATCCGCAGCGGTGACCAGCGAATCTGTGATATAGTCGGGCATTGTCAGTTTTCCAGTCTTTATTATCTCCAGTTGAGCAACACCTCTACCGGAAAGAACAAGAATCGTCGTAAGACCGGATCTTCTGCCAAGCTCCATGTCGCTGTGCGCATCTCCCACCATCCATCCGCCCCGGGGAAGATCGTAGTCAATTCTCGCGCGGTCTATCATTCCGGTCTCAGGTTTTCTGCAGCTGCACTTGTCCTCCGGCTGGTGAGGGCAATACATAACTGGAACAGGAAAAACTCCAGCTGCTCCAAGTGCGCTTAACATCACTTTGTGGATACCCCGAACGGCCTCTTCGCTGTAGTAGCCTCTGCCGATCCCAGACTGGTTGGTGACGACAATTATCTGGTGACCCGCCCTGTGCAGCGCGGCCATTGAAGAGATCGCCCCTGGAACAGGCACCCACTCGAAGGGCGTCTTGACATAGTCGTCTCTGTTGGCATTTATTACACCATCACGGTCCAGGAAAACAGGCAGTTTTACAGTCACTGCGAAAGCTTGTTCCTGTGATATTCCACAAGGTCCTTAAGTCCGTTCTCAAACTGGATCTCCGCCTTCCATCCAAGAAACGAGTTTGCTTTTGAGGGGTCCAGAGCAACCTTCTGGATCTCTTCGGGAAGGGCAGGGCCATAAGAAGGTTTAAGATCTGTATCTGTATAACCCCTTATGATCCTGTCCAGTTCTTCCACGGAGTTACCAACACCCCAGCCAATGTTAAATATTTCCCCTTCGATCTCAGACCTGCTGAGATCCATCGCAGCCAGGTTGGCTCTGGCAATATCCTTCACATGAACGTAGTCACGAAGCTGCTGTCCATCACCGTTGATAACCGGGGCATCACCGTTAAGGTACTTCACGGTAAAAATGGCCGTTACACCAGCTTCTCCAAACGGGTTCTGTCTTGGACCGTAAACATTGGGATATCTGAGTACCACATACCCAAGATCGTAGAGATACCTGTAAAGAAAGAGATAGTGCTCAACTGTATGTTTGCTGATCCCGTAGTGGCAGATGGGGTTTATCGGGTGATCTTCCCGAACTGGAATGTATCGGGGTTCTCCATAGACAGCTCCTCCCGTGGAAGCATACACAACCCTCTTGACCCTGCCCTTAACGGCAGCCTCCAGGATGTTGAGAGTGCCCTTTATGTTAACATCAGCGTCAAACCGGGGCTCCCGGACTGATCTTCGCACATCCATCTGGGCGGCGTGATGGCAGAGAATGTCATAACCACCATTCTCTATCAGCTCCGCTGCCTCAGGGGTCCTTATGTCAAGCTCGTGAAGTGTGATGTTTTCTCCCACGTTCTCCCGGAAGCCCGTGGAAAGGTCATCCAGTACATGTACATCATGTCCCGCCTCTTTAAGAGTGTCCGCTATGTTGGACCCTATAAAACCAGCTCCACCTGTGATTAGGATCTTCAATTATCAACCTCCGTTATAAATTCAGGCAACTGTAATAGATTTCAGAAATATACCAAAGATAGACCTTTCATGTTCCACGGTTTTATAATCACCTGTACGGACAAACAAGGAGGTTCGCATGAGAGTTCTGGTTCTGTCAGGCGGGAGATCCGCTGAAAGAGAGATAAGTCTTTTGTCCGCCAAATGGGTTTCAGCAGAGCTAAAACTTGCAGGACACCATGTTACCGAGGTTATCATAGAACAGGATGGATGCTGGATGCTTAAAGGCTCTCCCCGAAAACTCTCCTTTGAAACAGGTCCAGTACCATGGAAGCTGTCCTCTGAAGAAAAGACTGTTCCCTTCGATGTGGTTTTCCCTGTGCTTCATGGCTCTTACGGTGAAGATGGAACAGTACAGGGGCTCTGTGCCACAGCCGGGTGGCCCTGCGCAGGAACGCCTGTTATGGGCTCCGCCGTGGCCATGGAAAAACACACACTTAAGAAACTTGCCATCAATGCTTCCATTCCAGTAGTGCCCTGGGTTTTTCTTGATGAAAATCAGAGCAGTTCCCTTGAGTCTCTCAAGGAAGAGATAGCCTCTCTGGGATTTCCACTGTTCGTCAAACCCTCAAGACTTGGTTCAAGCGTTGGTATCTCCAAAGTGAACAGCATAGATGAACTTAAGGCTGCAATAGAGAATGCTGTGAACTATGACTCACTGGTCCTTGTCGAAAAAGCAGTTGATTCACCAAGGGAAATTGAGGTGAGTGTCATCGGCAACGGTTTGCAGGTCTTCAGCTCCGTACCCGGCGAAGTGCTTCCCGGCAGGGAATGGTACGACTACACGGCAAAATACAACTGCGGTGATTCGGAACTGGACATTCCAGCAAGTCTCTCCGCTTCTCGCAGCGAAAACATTAGGATGATGGCTGAAAAGGCTTTCCAGCTCCTCGGTGGACGGGGATTTGCCAGGGTCGACTTTCTCATCAACTCTCAGGGGATCTGGCTCAATGAGATAAACACCATACCCGGTTTTACCAGTATCAGCATGTTTCCCAAGCTATGGGCTGCAACTGGGATGGATTCCGGTAAATTGCTGAATTTTATCCTCGAGGAAGCAGTTTCCAGGATAGAACACGGTCTGGGAGTAAAATGAATTGTGACCTTGAACTGAGAAGCGACACTTTTTCCACACCTTGCTCAGGGATGAGAAAAGCCATAGCTGAGGCCATGGTTGGTGACGATGTATTCGGGGAAGACCCCACGATCAATTCTCTTGAGGAGCGCGTGGCTGGATTGCTGGGAAAAGATGCAGGTTTATTCGTACCATCCGGCACTATGGGTAACGGCCTTGCCATACGAACCCTGGCTTCTCCAGGAGAAAGAATACTCTGCGGAACAAATAGTCATCTCTACAATTTCGAGGGGGATCAGTTCGCCTTGAACTGCGGCCTGCAGATGCACCGCATGGATGAAACTGCAAACGGCATGATCCCCTTTGAAAGTATACAACACTCCCTGGATGTTCAGGAGAATATCCACCGCGCTCCAGTTACAGTTCTTGCCCTGGAGAACACTCACAATCTTCTTGGTGGAAGAATACTTCCCGGGGAAAAGGTGGTCGAAGCCTGCGCATTCGCCCACTCCAGAGGGGTTAAAACATACCTTGACGGTGCCCGGTTGTGGCACGCCCATGCTGCAACAGGAATAGCTTTATCAAAACTCGCTGAGCCATTCGATATGGTCTCCGTCTGTTTTTCGAAAGCCCTGGGGGCGCCTGTAGGATCCATGGTTCTTGGTCCCGGCGATCTTGTTGAAAAAGCACGGTGGTTCAGAAAGAGAATGGGCGGGGGTATGAGACAGGCCGGGATACTTGGAGGCGCCTGTCATTACGCTCTGGACAACAACCTCCCAAGATTACAGGTCACCTGCGGCTACGCGAGAAAACTGGCGAAGGCTTTCAAATCAACAGGCAGTTTTGAGGTTGACATTAACGCTATTGACACCAACATTGTCTTTTTGAGAACGGAACCAGGGAAAGCAGCAGATCTTGTTTTCGACCTTATGACCATGGGCATTTCAGTTCTTGCGCTGGATGCCAGTTCGGTACGCTTTGTAACGCATCTATCGCTGGACCCTCAGTGTGTTGATGAAGCAGTAAATAGAATAGCAAAGGAGTTTTAGATGAAAGCAGGAGTGGCCGGAGTTGGTCATCTTGGCTATCACCATGCCAGAATAATGAAATCTCTCGTGGATGAGGTAATGATCCATGACACGGATCCGATCCGTTTGCAGATGGTCTCCAAGGAACTGGGCATCCGTGCTGCAGCATCCCTCGAGGAAATGATCGACTGGGCCGATGCCCTTGATGTTTCGTGCACTACTTCAGCTCACTATGACGTGGTCATGGCGGCTCTGCGGAAGAAAGTACCGGTGCTGGTTGAAAAGCCCATAGCTGCAACTGTTTCCCAGGGAAAGGAAATGGTGGAACTGGCCGGGGAGAACGATCTGGTTCTGGCAGTGGGACATATTGAGAGATTTAACCCGGCAATGGTGGCGGCCAGCGATGCAATCGAAAGACCTATCTTCATGGAAGGTCACAGGTTGGCTGGTTTCAGCCTGCGCTGCACTGATGTATCTGTTGTCATGGACCTCATGATCCATGATATAGATCTGGTGCTGTGGAAGGCAGGGGCTCCAGTTGCTGAGATACATGCATCAGGAGTACCGGTACTCACGGAAACTGTTGACATATGTAATGCCAGGATACTCTTTGAGAATGGTGCGGTTGCTAATCTCACCGCAAGCAGAATATCTGCTGAGCCTAAAAGAAAACTTCGCTTCTTCCAAAAACACGGTTATGTCTCTGTAGACTTTGGAGAAAAAAAGGTCACAGCATTGAAGCTTCATGAGGGAAGCATTGTTCCGGTGCCAATGAATGTTTTTGAATCTGATGCTCTCACTGCGGAAATAGACAGTTTCTTAAGTGCGATCAACCACAAGACACCACCTGCAGTATCTGGATTTGAAGGACTTAAGGCACTTGCTGCTGCCTCAACTATCCTGGAAAAATCTGAGAAGAGCCTTCTCGCTCTCCCATGAAGCTGCTGATATCCGCTGGAGAAGCTTCAGGAGACCAGAGGGCAGCGGAGGTTCTCAGCGCCCTGAAAAGAAATTCTTCCGATAATGTTGAAGCCTTCGGTCTGGGAGGGATACGACTCGCAGCTGAAGGAATGAAGCTCACCCATAACCTCAGCAGTTATGCTGTGATGGGTTTCGGAGAGATACTCAGATCACTGGGAAGATTCCTTCGATTGGAAAAAGATCTAAAAGATTTGTGTGCCGGAGAAAGACCTGACTGTATCCTTCTTGTGGATTTTCCCGGATTTAATATGCGTCTTGGCAGATGGGCAAAAAAAGAAGGAATCCCCGTGGTCCATTACGTTGCTCCGCAGATGTGGGCGTGGGGCCGGTGGCGAGTTCGCAAACTTAAGAAAAGCACGGATATTCTGCTTACTCTCTTTTCTTTTGAAGAGCATTTCTTCAACGAGAGAGGAGTGAGAACAGTTTTTACAGGCCATCCGTTAATAAAGCAGATACCACTGCAAACAAATAACGGAAAAGCTCTTGGCCTTCTTCCTGGAAGCAGAGAACAGGAAGTGGAAAAACTTCTCCCTGCAATGCTCCAGGCTTTCACTCTATTGAGAAAAATGGGGCTGGTTGACAAAGCTCTTCTGGCTGTTTCCGACCACCTTGATAAAAGCGTTTACATGGAAGCAGAAAATACTGAAGGAGTTATTCTTCTAGAAGGGACAGGGCAGGTTCTGTCCCGCTCCAGAGCTGCTCTTGTATGCTCGGGAACCGCTACTCTGGAGACGGCTCTTTACGGTGTCCCTTTCGTTGTCTGCTACAAGACCAGTTCTATTACTTACGCACTTGCAAGATTCCTTGTAAAGGGTGTTAAGAATATCGGGCTGGCGAATATCATTGCCGAGGATGATGTCGCACCAGAACTGATCCAGAATAATGTAACTCCCGCAAACATGGTAAAATACACTGAGTCTCTCTTCTCCAGCAGCAGAGCCTGGGAAAAAGCTGTCCAGAGGCTCTCCAAAGTAAGAAGCTCACTGGGAAACGGAGACCCTGCAGAGAATGCCGCCAGGGAGATAATTGCTTTTATGGAGCGTATTGATGAAAGCTGAGACAGCCGGAACTGCAGGCAGGATCATCCTTAATCTCCTTGGCAGAACATGGAGAGTATCCAGATACCGTCCATCCACAGGGATATGGTCTAAAACGGCTCTTTATGCTCTCTGGCACAATGCTCAGCTGCCTCTTATCTATACCCACAGAAAAATGAATATACGGTTACTCATAAGCCGGAGCAGCGATGGGGAACTTGTTTCTGAAATGTGTGAAAGAATGGGGTTTCAAACAGTAAGAGGGTCTTCCAGCAAAGGAGGCACGTCTGCTGCCCGGGAGCTGGTAAATCTTCTTGCAGGTGGCAGCTCTGTTGCCATCACCCCAGACGGTCCCAGGGGACCGGCAAACATGGTCAAAAAGGGTATATCTCTTATTCCCAGACGGGCGAATATCCCTGTTATTCCCTACGGGGTCTCTGCTTTTCCCACGATCAGGTTGAAAAGCTGGGACAGGTTCATGATACCCCTTCCATTCGCCAGGCTCGTGATCAGCGAGGGGAAACCTGTGATGCCCCGGCATTGCAACAGAGAAACACTCACTGCCGCCATTAAAGCTGAATCCAGTCGAGCTGCCCTTGGAGCCAGCCCCATGGCTTCTCTGATGATCTCAGTTATCAAAGCCACAGCACGGATCCTTACTCCGCTTACTGAGCTGGTACTTCTCTTCCGGTCAAAAGCAGAACGGAAAGAGAGAAAAGGTTTTGTACCTGTAAGCTCAACCAGGCCGGTCTGGCTCCATGGGTCCAGCCTTGGTGAACTTAAGGGGTTGCTTCCCATAATAGAGAGCATCAGAGCAGGTGGCTCCCATGTGTTCGTAACATGTTCAACTGTTGCTGCCAGAGAGTTCATTACAGTCGAGGATCTAAATGGAGCATTTCAACCACTGGACACGCCGGGAGCGGTAAGCAGATTCCTGGACCGGCTGCAACCATCAGCACTTATCCTTACTGAAACTGAGTTCTGGCCGGTTCTTCTTCATGAAACCGTTTCCAGAGGTATAACTGCAGGCATGGTAAATGCCAGACTCTCCAGAAAAAGTGTCCGGGGATACGGGCTTATAAAACCTCTCTTCAGCAAAACCCTTTCATGCTTCAGAGGTATTCTCACCAGATCTCAGGAAGACACAGACAGATTTCGTGAACTGAATGTAAAGACTGAACCTGCCGGTGATGGAAAAACCGCCGTAAAGCCGGTAAAGCCTGATCCAGCCTGGAAAGCAAAAATAGCAGCTGGAACCGGTGGAATCCTTGTGGCGGGATCCACGAGAAAGGGCGAGGAGGCGACAATACTGGAGATAGCCGGAAGGACCGGGTTAACTCCGGTTCTTGTCCCCAGACATGAGAATCGCATTGGTGAAGTCGTTCAAACGGCAATAAATGCTGGATTCAAGCCTGACCTCTGGACAGATGATCCCATTGGTTCTTCCTGTCTAATAGTGAATGTCAAAGGAGTTCTGGCATCACTTTACGGCCTTGCAGATATTGCATTCGTAGGAGGAACTCTAGTTCCCCTGGGCGGTCACAATATCCTGGAACCGCTTGCTCACGGAATACCTGTGATAGTAGGTCCCCATTATCATCATTTTACCGATGTTGTAAAACAGGCTGCCCAGCATGATATTTGCAGAGTGTTTGCGGATTCGGAAGAGGGAACCGGGGCTGTAGAGTACCTGCTTTCGCAGGAAAGAGAGCTCCATCCGGAATCAACTGTCCTGCAGATGGGCAGAGATGCTTTTCTCTCAAAGCTTAAAACACTCTTACAAAAAATGGAAATCAATAATGAGATTTGATGAGATACACAGAAGACTTTCCACCAGAGAGGGATACTGGCTCTGGGTCAACTGGCTTCTGCAACCTGCCGTATTCCTCTATTTTCTCGGCGCTGCAACTCACAGAATGCTCTACAGAAGGGGTTTTCTTCGAAAACGATCATTTAGCACTGTGGTTGTAAGCATCGGCAACATTGAGGTTGGTGGAGTAGGCAAAACTCCTGTGACAATTAGAATTGCTAAAAAACTGGCAGGTATGGGTGTAAGAACCTCCGTCGTGTGCAGAAACCTGTACGCAGACAAAGGCCCCCCGGTTGCTGTGCGACCAGGAAGCAGATCCGGAGGGCTGCCCCTGAGTGACGAGGCTATCCTCATGGGAAGGATCCTTGGCAACTCCTGCTCCGTCTACACCGGCCGTGATAAAACAGCAGCGGTAGAGAGAGCCGTCAGGGAAATGAAGCCGGAGGTTGTCATAGTGGATGACGGCTTCCAGCACCACAAGCTGAGGCGGGACATAGACGTTGTAGTTCTTAATGCTGACCATCCTTTCGGTCAGGGAGGTATTCTTCCAGCAGGTACACTAAGAGAGTCTTCAAGAGCCCTCTCCAACGCCGACTATCTCTGGATAAACGGAGTGACATCGACTACACAGCTTTCCCTGGCAAGACGACTGATATCTGCAAGGAACTGGAAATCACCTTTCATTTCAAGCAGTGTTGTTCCCGGCAAACCCCTCAGGCACGATGGAACCCCGGACAGGACAGGCAGGGTTATTGCTTTCTGCGGGATCGGCAAGCCCCAGGGTTTCAAGCACACCCTTGAAATGACAGGATTTGAAATTGACAGATTCCATATTTACCCTGATCACTGGCGCTACACGGAAAATGATATTCAACACCTCCAGAAAAGCCTCCGGAAATCCGGTGCAGATTATCTCATAACCACAGAGAAAGATGCAGCCAGGATGGGAGCAGGTCTTGTAAATACCATGAATTTGAGAGTTCTTCCCATCAGGTTATCTGTAACAGAACGCTCCGCTGAGGAAGAGCTGCTGGGAAGTATCCTGGAATTAGTAAGAGGAGAACAATGACAAAAAGAACTGATATCCTGATCATTGGCGGGGGAATGGCGGGACTGACTTGTGCCCTTGAGATCCCGGAAGAGTATGAAGTTACCATTCTCAGCAAGATAGGGCTTCCAACTGGAAGTACCTATCTCGCCCAGGGCGGACTGGCTGCAGTAACCTCCCGGGAAGACAGTTTTGAGCAACATCTCAGGGACACCCAGAAAGCCGGCGCCGGGATGGTGGATGAGACAGTCGCCAGGGAGATCATCACCATGGGGCCTGATCTTGTGAACACCCTTTCCAGCTGGGGTATCAGGCTTGAAGGTGCAAACGGCGACGGTGGCGGTATGGAAGGTGGTCACTCTTTCAGAAGAGTGCTTCATTACTTTGATCAGACTGGCAGATTCATCTCAGAGCATCTGGCTGACGAATGCAGAAAACGGAACAACATCACAATTATTGAAGGTGCTTTTGCTATTAACCTGATCACAGCTTCCAGAGAGGCTCTTTCTCTGCTTCAGAAGGGCTGCGACAGATGCCTCGGTGCTTATGTGCTTATCAAGGAAGATGTTGTTACATTTCTTGCCAGAGAAACCGTTCTGGCAACCGGAGGCGCTGGAAAAACCTACCGATACACATCCAATCAGGACTCTTCCACTGGAGATGGTATTGCCATGGCGTTCAGAGCAGGTCTTCCTGTTAGAAACATGGAGTTCTACCAGTTCCATCCCACATGTCTGTTTCACCCGGATAAGAGGAACTTCCTGATAACTGAAGCTCTTCGGGGCGAAGGAGCCAGGCTGATAAACAAAGACGGCAAGAGGTTCATGGAATATTATGACCCTGAGCAGATGGAGCTTGCTCCCAGAGACATTGTTGCAAGAGCCATCGACAGCGAGATGAAAAACTATGGAACTGATCACATGCTTCTTGACGCAACGCATCTTTCAAAGACCTTCCTTGAGGAACATTTTCCTGAAGTAACGTCAGGAGTGGCCTCCGTTGGGATAGAACCATGGAAAGACCCCATCCCCATTGTTCCTGCAGCACATTACTGCGTGGGTGGCGTGGTGGCCGCAACAGACGGTGCCACCGAAATGACAGGTCTCAGGGTAATAGGTGAAGCTGCATCCACCGGATTTCATGGAGCAAACCGCCTTGGCAGTAACAGTCTTCTTGAAGCAGGCGTCATGGGTATGCTGTGCGCAAGATCACTGGGGAATGGTCCCGCGTCTCGGATAGAAGCTCTAGAGGTAAGGGGCTGGTCTTTCGGCAGAGCAGAACCTCTGGAGGAAAGCGTTCTTGTGGATCACTCATGGGCAAGCCTGAGGAGTGTGATGTGGGATTACGTTGGCATTGTTAAAACAGACAAGAGGCTCCGCAGAGCTTTAAGACTTCTTGATGTGCTTGCAGAAGAGGTTGAAGAAGACTACTGGACCCTTCTTCCCACTGTGGAACAGCTTGAGCTCAGGAACCTTACCACTGTCGCAAGGGTAATTGTAAGAAGCGCCCTGAAGCGCAGGGAGAGCGTGGGGCTTCACTACCTTATGGATTGCCCGCACACTTCGCATATTAAGACGAATACAGTGCTGAAGATCAACATGTAACCCGGGGAGCGCATGAAAAAGTATTTCCCACTGCTTCTTTTTCTTATCCTTGCTGCATGTTCCTCTGCTCCTGTCTACAGAGGAGACGGGGTTAACTGCAGAGGACCCATGCCCTCAACCGGCGGAACAGCAACTGCAGGAACACCTGCCACAGGCCCAGCTACTCCTTCAAATTCAGTTGAACACAGAATGCAGGGAGAAATAGATGGCTGGATGGGTACTCCCTACGTCTATGGCGGTGTTTCAAAAAGCGGAGTAGACTGCTCCGGCTTCACCCAGGCAGTGTTCCGTTCCGTCGGCATTGAGATACCGCGAAGAGCTTCAAGACAAGCTGCGGCTGCTGAAACAGTGAGCAGAAACAATCTCAGATACGGTGATCTGGTCTTCTTCAACACTTCAGGGTCAGGCATATCCCACTGCGGTATCTATCTGGGCAACGGTGAATTCGTTCACGCATCAAGCAGCAGGGGAGTTGTGAGGTCCCTTCTAAGCCACCCCTACTACTCAAGCCGATATGTAAGCGGAGGTAGATTCCTTTGAGAGTGTTGGATATCAACAACCTCTATTCTCCAACAGGTGGCGGCATACGCATCTACCATCATGAAAGGCTGAAATGGTGTAAAACCAACGGTCACGAGAATCTTCTTATCTACCCCTCATCAAAGAACACTACTGTTTCTCTGAATGGTGGAACTGTAAAAGGTCTCAAATCACCAAAGCTTGCTGGAAGCGGCTACAACTTTTTTACCAGAAGAGAACCAATTAGAGAAGTTCTAAAAGAATTCAACCCGGACATCGTTGAATTCGGCAGTGGCATGGTTGTACCGGGAATGGTAAAAAAACAAACCAGCGGAATCCCTTCATTCGCATACTTTCACTCCAACTGGCCAGAAACCCTCCCCATGAGTGTCCTCGGTCTCAATGCAAATGTAGTTTCCCGGCTGTTCAGCCTGCTGTCATTACCCCTGATGCGTAAAGCTTACCAACCCCTGAATGCGGTAATAGGCGGAAGTGACTACTCGGTGCAGAAACTGAAAAAAGCAGGACTCACTAACATCCGCAAAGTTCCCCTGGGTACAAACCCTGACATCTTTCACCCGAATATGAGATCAGAAGCACTCAGAAGAACTCTTGGAATAGGGAAGAACGGAAAAATGATCCTCTACATGGGCAGGCTCGCTCCTGAAAAGGGGATACACGTCCTTCTGGAAGCATGCAACACCCTCTTCACCCACAACAACCTGGTTCTGGTTATTGCAGGGGAAGGTCACTGGGATAAAAAGGTCAGGAGAACAGCAGCGGCAGATCCTGCAGGAATAAAACTCCTCCCAAAGGTCAACGGCAGGACTGAAGCAGCACAATTAATGGCCAGCGCTGACGCTTTCGTAGCAGCAGGACCACTGGAAACCTTTTCATTAACTACACTGGAAGCCCTGAGCTGCGGTACTCCTGTGGCCGCCTGCAGCCAGGCTGCCGCCTCTGAGTTGATCACAAAAGCAGGGGGCGATTCAACATACTCCCCCTGGAACTCAGGAGAAGCCCTTGCTAAAGCCATCCTGAAAGCAATGGAGGCTGACAAGGCCAAAAAGGAAGGGTTCAGAAATTTCGCAGAGAAGTACACATGGGATGCCTGCTTTACCAGGATGTTCCAAATCTACAAAGGGCACAGAAAACTGTAAAGCAGACAAACTCAACCGGTGTGTGTGTTTTGATTGTTACTATTTGCACAAACGCATCGGAATGTCATATCATACCTGTGTACTCTGGAATAGATGATTCCAGATTGATGCAAAGGACTGAAAATGCAATATTTCGATGAGAACACGACTCTGTGGGATATTACTGAACAATATCCTGAAACAATACCTGTTTTTTCTTCAAATGGATTCCCTCAGATGAAACATGATTCGCAGAGAGCAAAATTCGCCAGATCAATAACCCTGGAAACAGCTCTTATGCTGAAACAGATAGACCTGGCCACCTTTAGCAAGTTACTGGTGGAAGCCATTGAGAGGGACGATGCTGCAATTGATGTTACACTGGCAAGATCAACCGGAGTTAAGAGTAAAGATGCTTTGAACATAGTGGGGTTGCTTCCCTGTCCTGTGAGAATTCCACTGCTTGAACAGTTCAATAGCTTCGCAAAGAGCTATGACGTTGAAATTAACCATGAACTTAAAGCTGCATCCATGGGTCTGGACTGGGTAGAGAACAACATCAAAGGTGTCACAGATGCAGCTGATCTGCCTGATCTTTTCATTTCTGCCGGGTTTGACATGTTCTTTGATGAGGAAATGATAGGTAAGTTCAAAAGACAGGGTGTATTTGAGGATACCACAACCCTTCCGAAATTCAACTCACTCTTTGACGATCTGAATTTGAAGGATCCCAGAAAACACTATGCAATGATAGGTGTTGTGCCTGCAGTATTCCTGATAAACAGGGATGAACTTGACGGAAGAGATGTTCCCCGAACCTGGGAAGACATAATGAAGCCGGAGTTCGAGAAACGGGTTTCTCTGCCGGTAGGTGATTTTGATCTCTTCAACGGTATCCTCCTCAATATCAACAAGCACTACGGGGAAGAAGGGGTCACAAAACTTGGACGAAGCCTGCTGCAGTCAATGCACCCCTCCCAGATGGTTAAGAGTAACCGCCTGAAAACACAAAAACCCATTGTGACCATAATGCCTTACTTCTTTACAAAAGTGGTAAAGGAAGGCGGGCCGATGATAGCAGTATGGCCTGAGGACGGAGCCATCATCAGCCCTATTTTTATGCTTGCGAAAAAAGAGAAAATAGAAAAGCTTCAACCGGTAATCGACTTCTTCGCTTCTGTTGAGGTGGGCAAGATCCTCTCCCACAGCGGTTTGTTCCCAAGTGTTCATCCTGACCTGGATAACAATATCCCTGATGGGAACAAGTTCATGTGGCTGGGATGGGACTACATCTACAACAATAACATTAGCTCATTGATCATAAAATGTGAAGCTCTGTTCAACAAAGCGACAGGATAAACCATGAATCTGGTAACGATCTCCGGACCTCCCTCCTCGGGAAAGACATCAGTCATTCTAAAGACCATCGAATCGTTGAAGAAGCAGGGTTTGAAAGTGGCTGTTGCCAAGTTCGACTGCCTTTACACCGATGATGATATTCTTTACGAAAAGGCCGGCATTCCTGTAAAGAAGGGCCTTTCAGGAGCTCTCTGTCCCGATCACTACTTTGTGAGCAATGTGGAAGAGATAACAAACTGGGCTCTGAAAAATGATTTTGACATTCTGATCAGCGAATCAGCAGGGCTATGCAACAGGTGCTCTCCTTACATCAAGGGAATAAAAGCTGTGTGCGTTATCGACAATCTTAGCGGTATCAACACCCCCAAAAAAATAGGCCCTATGCTGAAAACAGCAGATATCGTTGTCATTACCAAGGGCGATATTGTCTCCCAGGCAGAGCGTGAAGTCTTCGCCTCAAGGGTAAATACGGTTAACCCGTCTGCGATGATCATGCATATCAACGGCCTTACCGGCCAGGGAAGCTTCGAGTTGAGCACCCTGCTCTACGAAGAAGAGCTTAACATCGATTCATTGAAAGGCATGGAACTCCGTTTCCCAATGCCTGCCGCCCTGTGTTCCTACTGTCTCGGTGAGACAAGGATCGGTGAGAGTTATCAGATGGGTAATGTCCGCAAGATGAAAGTTGAAGAGTAGAGGGCCATGAGGGATATAAAGACTAGAAAGATATCTGACCTTTTTGCTGAATACCCGTTCCTTGCATCGTTCTTCAACGATAACGGGCTGGATATATCAGGCAGGGAAGAGCTTACTCTTGTTGAATACTTTGCCGGATTCGACGAGGACGAGATAGAAGACAAAGCGATCGACGGGGAAAACCTGATCCATCAGATCGGTGAGTTCATCAGACAGATGATAGCCTTCCTTGGAAAAGAAGATGATATCGTAAGAACAGTTACAATACTTCCCGGCAATGACAAATCAGGCGTAAAAGAACAGTTTGACAAGCTTGTTATCAGGCAGGGAGAAGTGATCTGCATCGTCGGCCCCACAGGGTCAGGTAAAAGCAGACTACTGGGTGATATAGAGTGGGTGGCCCAGGGAGACACTCCCACAGGCCGATCGGTGCTTATTAACAGCAACGTGCCTGACAGGAAATGGAGATTCTCCTCGGCGGACAAACTTGTTGCCCAGCTCAGCCAGAATATGAACTTCGTCATGGACTTATCCGTTTACGAGTTCGTTGAACTGCATGCAGAGAGTCGCATGGTTGAAAACAGAGAAGAGGTAATAGAGAAGATAATTGAGAAGGCCAACAGCCTTGCCGGTGAGACATTCTCTCCGGAAACCCCCATAACAAGTCTCAGCGGTGGTCAGAGTCGTGCTCTGATGATCGCCGACACTGCCATTCTCAGTAAATCTCCCATCATTCTGATCGATGAAATAGAAAATGCAGGTATTGACCGCAAGAAAGCACTTAGCCTGCTTCTTGCAGAGGATAAGATAGTTTTAATGGCTACCCATGACCCTGTACTTGCTCTAATGGGAGACAGAAGGATAGTGATAAGGAACGGCGGTATATTCAGAGTAATAGAGACCACAGAGAATGAACGCAGTATCCTCTCAACACTTGAGAAAATGGACCAAACTCTGCTTGCCTACAGAACTAAACTTCGCCAGGGTGAGATAATTACAAAAGTAGCCGGTACATAAACTGAAGGAGAGTACTCATGCATGACGGATGCGCAGGAAGTTTCGAGAGTGAAAGACAGGTTGTGGACAAGGTCAGAGAGATGGGATTCAGCAGTCAGCCCATGCCCATGCCTCTTGATATCAACTGCGTCCAGTGCGACAAAACATTTGAGATGGTGTATTTCGAGGATAAGTGCCCTGAATGCAGCATGGTGTATGGAGTTACTCCGTGCCACGCCTTTGACCCTGTGAATGTGAAACCTGCAGGCATTAACTATTAAGGATGGATATCATGAAATTTAAGGTAGACCAGGATTCCTGCGTGGGTTGTGGAGCCTGTGAAGGCTCATGCCCAGGTGTCTTCGGGCTTGTGGACGACAAATCTCAGGTAAAAACTGATCCTGTTCCAGCAGAGTTTGAGGGCTGTGCACTGGAAGCTGAAGAGGGATGTCCGGTTCAGGCTATCTCTCACGAATGAAACAAGGTGCGACCAGATGGTGGTTACATTCTCTATCTGGAAAAGAACAAGTATCAAAAGGCAGTGGAAATACTGGGGACTTTCTTTGGTTACACAGGATAGTTTACACCGGAAATGAAACCACTTTACATATCAGACCTTGATGGAACTCTTCTTGAGGATGATGGCACGCTGTCCTCGTTCACAAGAAGAGTTCTGCGTGAAATGCTCGAAAAGGGTCTCCCATTTACAACGGCAAGCGCAAGAAGCGTCTCTTCAATTCAGCATATTTTTGCAGGGTTAAAGTTCAACCTTCCAGTGATCGAGTTCAACGGTGCCATTATCTCCCATCTTGGCTCCGGGGAACATCTGCACATCAACAGCATCGACCCACCGTTGGTAGAAGACATCTGCAGAGCAATCCATGCCTCAGGTCACTCTCCATTCATTTCCACCTGTACCGGGTCGGAAGACCGTCTTTACTACAGCGATATCACCAATGAAGGTATGAACTGGTACCTTGGAGACCGGAGAATACACGGTGATAAGAGGTTGCGATTTGTGGAAGATATCCGCAGCTCATTCAACGATCAGGTTGTCTGCGTAAATGTCATCGGCAGGAAAGTTGATCTTTCTGAACTGGAGCAGGAGTTCAGAGATCGTTACAGCGATTCACTTGAGATCCACTGCCTTCAGGACCAGTATTCCCCGGGATTCTTCTGGCTTACGGCCCATGACAGAAAAGCAACAAAGGACCAGGCCATCAGAACCCTCCAGCAGCAGACAGGCATGGTTGAAAGTAAAGTAGTTGTTTTTGGTGATAACAACAATGACATCAGCATGTTCAAGATGGCGGACAGATCCATTGCCGTCTCCAATGCTACTGATGAATTAAAGCAGTATGCTACTGAAACTATCGGAAACAACAACGAGGACAGTGTTATCAGATACATTCAGAATGACTGGAAGAGGTAGCGTGGCTGTAATTGAATTCAGGAACACTCACTTAAGTTTTAACGGCAAGAGCGTGATCCGGAATCTATCTCTGAATATAGACAAAGGTGATAAGGTTGTCGTCTCAGGTAAGTCCGGCTCCGGAAAGAGCTCACTTCTCTCACTTGTTCTTGGCTTTATCCAGCCTGACAGCGGACAGGTTCTGTTTGACAACATTCCCGTAGATGAAAGATCTGTCTGGGATGTGAGGAAGAGGGTCGCCTGCATTGATCAGGATGTTAGCCTGGGCACAGGAACTGTTCACGGATTACTTGCTTTTGTTTCAAGCTTGAAGGCGAATTCTCATCATTCCTTTGTTCCAGACAAATTGATGGCATTACTGGAGCTGGAAGATGATCTGCTTCACAAGGACATCAAGGATCTTTCCGGCGGTGAGAGACAGCGCATGGCAATTGTAATTGCTGTTCTTCTTGGGCGTGATGTGTTCTTTCTGGATGAGGTGACAGCTTCTCTTGACAAGCATTTGAAGAAGAAAGTCGCCGGGTATTTCACTGGAAGAGAAGATTGGACATGTGTCATTGTTTCCCATGACCCTGTGTGGCTTGACAACTCTGTTGTTCGAGTATTCGATTTTGAGGAGAAGGTATGGAAACACTAGATATTCCTGTCCTCTCCCTGGCGCTGACATTGCTTCTACTTATCATTCCTCTGTTCATAAGCTTGAAGTACCGCCTCAAATTGATAGGGTCATTGTTTACTTCCACTGCACGGATGATAGTTCAGCTTGCATTGATCGGTCTGTTTCTCAAATACCTGTTTGTGTGGAATGATCCTTTTGTGAATGCGGGCTGGTTGACAGTAATGATAGTCGTTGCTGTTTTTTCTGCTGTGAGAAGTTCTTCCATAAAGGTCAGTAAGATCTTCCTGCCTGCGTTTGCCTCTTTTTCATTTGCCACATTCTTTGTTGTGTTCTTCATGAATATCTTCGTTATTCCACTTAAAAATGTCTTTGATGCCAGGTATCTTATTGTGCTTGGTGGAATGCTTCTTGGAAATTCTCTAAGGGGAAACATCGTAGGGATCAGCACATTCTACATGCAACTGAGAACCGACTCCAATCACTACCTTTATGTACTGTCTCTGGGTGCATCCCGCCAGGAGGCATTACTTCCGTATCTTCGTGATAGTGTTCAACTTGCCCTCAAGCCCACACTCGCATCCATGGCAACAATGGGAATAGTTACGCTTCCTGGAATGATGACCGGTGTTATCCTGGGTGGAGCTGACCCTGATGTTGCCATCAAGTACCAGATCCTGATCATGGTAGCCATTCTTGTAAGCACCATCACAAGTGTGGTTCTTACTATTCTGTTAACCATGCGGGTATGTATTGACAAATATGGCATACTGCGAACCGATGTGTTCAGAAATGCCAGGCAGAAGCAGAGAAAGGTCAGTTAATCCTCTGCCAGCATAAGAGCGTACTGCAATGCCAGTATCCTGAGCTCTGAAGGAGCTTCCGGATCCTCAAGAAGTCTTCTGATTATGTTTCCCGCCCTTTCTCTTTCACCGGTGACTGACCATACAATCCCGGCGGCTGCCAAAACCTCAGGTCTTGGAGAAGGTGTTATCAGGGCCTCTGAAAGGTGCCTGAGAGTACCTTCTGTATCTCCATGACGCCAGGCTATCCCGGCGAGGATCAGAGCAGGAGTGTTTTTGTGGCACATGGGATCCAGCAGTTCCAGGGCTTCATCAATTCTTCCATCCTCAAGCAGTAGCACTGTGATGTTTGTAACCGGGACGGACCAGGATGGATCCTTGTCATTGGCCTCTCTCAGGAGTCGCATACAATCGGTAGGATCCGATGCCCTTGCTTCTGTGGCAGTTCTCACCAGTCTTGCAGCTTCCATTCTCTCTCTTGCGGCTTCTTCATATTCATCCGGGATAGGTATGATTATTTCCGTTCCCGGTGACGGGAGGTTCTCCGGAGCGTATCCGGCGGTGATAGCTAAAACATCCGAGGAAGAAACATCGTCCAGAAGTGCCCAGGCAAGAAACTCCCAGTAATCTCCATGCTGCCAGGTATAAGTGCATCTTGGGGTTGAATCCTCAGTCTGGATCACATACCTTGATTGAACAACCCTGGTCTCTGTGCATCCTGTGACTGCAACCAGCAATACAGATGCCATGAAAAGGAGTGCCTTTATTCTCATACATCCTCCAGGGAAGTGTGCATTGCAATATCTGCTTCTCCGGCAATAATGTCCACCTCTTTGTAAGATTCTGTACCCACTGCCCTTCTTCTGAAATCAGCAGCTCCATGAAAACCCCTGAAATACTGCACAAGATGCCCCCTGAAAATATGAAACACCTGTGGCTCGGGGATCAGCTCCATCATCATGGAAAGCTGCTTCATTATGACGGTATGGAGTTCACCTGGTTCAGGATGGGGATTCCCGCCTGCAATACCCCTGAAGATCCACGGGTTGCCCCAGGCGCCTCTCCCAATGAGCAATCCAGTTGATCCGGTTTCATCTCTCAGCCTGAGAGCTGCTTCCACCGATGTGGAATCACCATTGGCTATCACAGGAACAGGGGAAAGCTCTGCAATTCGCCTGATCCCCTCCTTATCAACATCTCCCGAAAAGAAATCTGTTCTGAAACGACCATGAACCGCTATTGCGCAGGCACCTGCATCAGCAACAAGCTCGCCAATACTGTCAGGAACCGGTTCCTCACGGGTAAGGCCCAGTCTTATCTTAACTGTTACAGGAAGATCCGTATTCTCCTTTGTTACCCTTACTATCTCCAGCAATCTTGGAATATCACCAAGAAGTGAACTGCCGCTACCGCTTCTGAGAACCCTTTTTACAGGGCATCCGGCATTGATGTCGATAAATTTAAAACCGAGTGGGGTTACAAGATCTGATGCTCTGGCAAAATCGTCCGGTTTGGCTCCGAAAAGCTGAACACCCAGAGGCTGCTCATCAGGGTGATATCGAAGCATCTTCTTCGTTTTTACGCTCTTTCTTGAGAGACCCGCTGCGGTAACCATCTCAGTGACAAGACAGGTGGCACCAAGCCTGAGACATATCCTTCTGAATGCGGAATCTGTTACACCTGCCATGGGAGCCATTGTTATGCCGTGGGAGTAAAAGGGGATTGGAAGCTGATCTTTTCTCATTTGTTCTCCGCAAGAATATCCGCATGAAATGAACTTCTCACAAGTGCGCCACTTGCCACACCTGCAAATCCCATCTCCAACGCGGTTTCCTCCCAGTGTACGAATTCCCCAGGTTCCAGATACCTGCTCACCGGTATATGGTCTGAAGTTGGCTGGAGGTACTGTCCGATGGTCAGCAGAGAAACCCCGTTCTTCCTTAGATCATGAAGAGTTTCCACTACATCGCTTTCATTCTCTCCAAGGCCCACCATTATTCCGCTCTTGGTCGGGATGCCCGGGGACATTTCTGAAAACCTCTTGAGAACATGGAGAGACTGGTCATAGGATGCTATCGGGCGAAGAGCAGGGAAAAGTCTTCTTACAGTTTCAAGGTTGTGATTAAACACATCAGGCCTGCACCGGGCTATTGTTCTCAGTGCAGTCTCATCACCAGCAAAGTCCGGTGTGAGAACCTCCACCCTGACTCCCTCTATAGCCTTCCTCAATTCACTGACAGTTTCCGCAAAGTGCTCTGCACCACCATGGGGAAGATCGTCCCTGGTAACCGACGTTAGAACAACATATGTAAGCTTCATTGCTGCTGACGCCTCTGCTATCCTTGCCGGTTCACTGGGGTCAGGCAGGGGGGGAGAAGATACATTTTTTTCAATGGCACAGTAGGCACAGTTCCTTGTACAGGTGGAACCCAGCAGCAGAAAGGTCGCGGTACCTCTCTGGTAACAGTATCCTCTGTTAGGGCATCTGGCCTCATCACAGACAGTATTAAGATCCATACGGGACAGGATCTTTCTAACCTCACCTGCAGAGTGGTTGCCCATTGTGGGCATTTTCAGCCAATGGGGCTTTTTTCTTCTGTTAATGGTAGTCTTCAATGATCTGTCGCCTTTCATCTATCTCTTCTTTTAGACCGGGAAGATCAGCGGACAGGTAAGAAGCCGGTGTTCCGCCGGTTTGTAGTGCAAATTGCTCATGAAGGTTCTCAGCAAGTATCTCTGGTGTTATGTCAGGGTTGTATTCAAGGACTGCACCAACACCTTTCAAGAGCAGTTCACGCATTCTCTTCCTGAAAGAGGAAGATGCTGCTTCCGGGAGATAATCAACTGCCTTTGTCTGCTGGTTGGTAAATATTATGGAACCATGCTCTATGAATACACCGTGGCTTCTAGCCTGAGCACTTCCCACCAGTTTTCTGCCATCTTTGGTCATTATCTCTGACCGGCCATGGGAAGTGAAACACGGGTTAAATTCTCTTCCGGAACTGTAAAGTTCTCTGCTTCGACTGTTCAATACAGCTGGAACACCCGAATTCCTCAATCCTTCTGTGAGGATCCCTGCTACTTTCTCAAGGCTTTCTGCGATGGAACCTCTCACCAGAGGGTGATCCTCCACCGCTACAATAGAATAAGTAAGCTCATGTCCATGCCAGACGGCTCTGCCTCCAGTTGGTCTTCTGACCATATGGTATCCATCTTCAAGCAGTCTCTTAACATCAGCCTCCCTGTGAGGTTTTTGAAATCGGCCAATGGATAAACAGTATGGTGCCCACTGATAGGTGCGAAATACAGCACCGGCAAAACCACTCCTTACAAGTTTCATGGAGCATACATCAACAGCCATGTTCACAAAACCTGAGAGAGATGAATCACGGATTGCCAGGGTTTTCATTATCTTATCCTTTCGCGGAACATGTAATATAATTCTACCAGGGGAACCTTGGACCTTATCTTGTGTATAGGGGTTTGTATGAACAAAACACTACTGATCTTATTGATCCTCGCAGGACTTTCCACCGCGGGAGTTTACAGGGACTCCGGGCTTGGGCTCTACCCATTTCTTAAAATGGATGTGGGTGCCAGAGTGGCAGCCCTTGGCGGCACAGGCGCTGTGAATGGCGATGAACTAGCCATTTTTTCAAACCCTGCTCTTATTGCCGGGATGGGGACCTCTCTCTCTGCAGGTCACAATCAGTGGTTCGGAACAACAATTCAGAACTATGTAGCGGCGACCTCGCAACTTGGAAGTATTTTTACCGGATCACTGGCTCTGAGATCCGTATCCACCACTGGAATAGAGTACAGAGAAACACCAACCTCCGATCCGGTGGACACATTCAACGCAACTGATTTTTCTGCAAATGGTGCCGTCGCTGCAAGAATGGGCCGTTTCGACGCAGGCATAGGCTTCAAACTTATACACGAAAAGATATGGCTGGAATCTTCAAACGGCTGGGCTGTGGATCTGGGTTTCAACTACCACCCGCACTCATCCCTTGTGTTTAGTGCAGCGTATCTTCATTCTGGACCATCTGTTACTATGATTGAAGAAGAATTCAGATTCCCAAGAACATGGGTTTTTGCGTCAAGGTGGAACGGGGAGGTCCCTTTCGGTTCTCTTTCTCTTTCCGGCCAGATAATGCGTCCCCTTGATAATCGAACAAACGCCGGTTTCGGCGTGGAGTTCAGCCCTCTTACATGGGCATCCCTTCGTGGGGGATGGAAGATCAATGACGACAGCGGAGACCTTACTGCCGGTGCAGGTGTCTCTGTGAAAAGCTGGACCCTGGACTATGCCTTCGTCCCAGGAGACTTTTCCCTGGGAACAACACACCGCTTCTCCCTTTCCCGATCGCTCTGACAGTTGAGAATTCTTCTTGTTAACGACGACGGATTTGATGAACCCGGTTTAAAAGCTCTCGAAATTGCAATGGCTGAGTACCATACGGTTACGGTAGCCCCTTTTCACCACCACAGCGGTGCGGGGATGTCTCTGAATCTTCACTCTCCTCTAACCGTTATTGAACACACTCCAGACAGGTTTTCCGTGAAGGGAACACCTGTGGACTGTGTGAAACTGGCCCTTGGTGAACTGCTGGGGGAAACTCCTCCTGATCTGGTTATCTCAGGGATCAACCCCGGGGCGAATGTGGGGAACAACACCTGGTACTCCGGCACAGTTGCTGCAGCCACAGAAGCTGCTTTCTGGCATATCCCTGCAATAGCTATCAGCCAGGAATACACCTCTTCACCTGACTTCACCCTCTCCTCAAAGGTTATTCGACAGGTTATGGACAATGAACTTTACAGGATGATCGAACCTGGAACACTCCTTAACATCAATGTTCCCACAGGAATTCATAACGGATACAAGATCACCGATACAGGCACTTTTGCCGGAGAGATCCCATTTGTCAGAGACAGTGACGGTAAAACTTACAGATACGGACCATACGAGGTGCAGAGGGTTAGAGAAAGAGCCGGAACCGATGTCCATGCCCTGCAGAGCGGTCATGTGAGTTTCACTCTTCTCTCGTCTCTCAGGGCATCTCAGCCACCTGCAAGCGATCTGAGACTCTGGTGTTCACGTCAATCCTGACGCTTCTTCTGCTGCTGGGATCACCAGACGCGGTACATCTTCTTCACAGGGTCACAATCACACTCTCAGAGGACGGATCGATAACTGAGCGGACAGAAGCAACTATCATTCCCCTGACAGGTAGAGGTGTTCAGCGTTTTTCAACCATGAGCATTGCTTTTAGAGAGGAAATGGAAGAAGTTGAGATTGTCCAGGCGTACGCAGGCCACTGGAGGGGAGGCAGAGGAAGCTCCACAGCCTCTGTTTCCACTGGACCCCACCGGATACTATCCAGGACAAACAGGCTTGAATCCTCTCTAAGAGAAACGATTCTTCTCATGCCGGGACTTGAGATCGGAGATACTGTCAAGGTTGATATTGTGAGAACAATACACTCACTTCCCCTGTCAAATGTCTACAGCTATGTCTTTTTACCTGTTCTTCAGGACAGTGTTGTTAGATCTGTATTTCAGATAACCAACAATACTGACATCCGACTTCTCACAAGAGGCTTTGAAGAGTTCAGGGAGTTCCGGAACACCTCTCCCGCGCCTTCTCACCCCCTTGCAGCATTTGATCCGCCGTTTGTCTCAATAGCAACAGGAACACCGAAAGAACTCTCTGCGGAAGCATCTGAAGCCCTTGATATTCCAGAACACTCCCAATGTATGAGACTGGGCGAGATAGTAACCCTCACCGGCACTGACCCCAATGCCCTCCGGGAATGGGTTGCAGAAAATATCAATTACACGGGAGCTGACACGGGAGTATGGCCGGGGTGGTCTCCAAGATCACCTGAAGAAACACTGGAAGACGGTTCTGGGGTATGCAGGGACAGGGCAGTTCTGCTTACCTGGCTTCTTCGGAATGCAGGCTATGAAGCCTACCCGGCCCTGGCAAGCACAGCTGGTGAAACTGCTCCGGTGGTGGATGCAAGAAGCTTTGACCACATGTTTACAGTGTACAGAGACCCCATGGACAACTCCTGGACGGTACTTGATCCCACGCCAAAGGGTATCCCACTCACTGCAGGCTTCAGTTTCGGTCTTCGGGGAAGCACATACCTGCCAATGATCCCCGGGGGGACAGGTCTTGAAACAATTCCTGTTAATGGCTGGAACGATACCTTAAGAATAGCACTGACCGGTGAACTTGATCTTAATGAGAACCTGATAACAGGAAGGCTCAATGCAGTAAGCAGAGGGGCTCCACTCGAACTGATAACCACACTCTTTACCCGCTCCGGGCCCTCTGCCAGAAATGAAATGTTCAGACGGTTCTTCGGAGCTGTTAAGTGTGATTCGGTTTCTTTCAACGGGGAAGAGGTCATAATGGAGGGACAGTGGCAGGTCTTTCACAATGATGAATACCTGCTGCTTCCAGGTCTAAGAGAAATTTCTCTTCCCGGTTCCAGAATAGCATCCATCCTGCTGCCGTCTCCTCCTGATTCTTTCACCATAGATGCTCCGGCAACCGAGATACTTACAGTTTCATTATCAATAGAAACCCAGGGTGAGGAGCTTCCAGACCCGGTAAACAGTCATGGATACTCATGTGATATGGCCTATATTGATGGCAGACTTGTTTTTACAGAAACTGCCGACATAACTGATTCAAATGCATACATTCTTGAAACGCTCCTTGCACGCTCAGGTACTTCTGCAAGAACTGTGAAGCTGAAATGATCATCTCATCACTTATACTCCTGGCAGGACTACTGGCTGGTCCGTCCAGATACACATCTGTTGATGTACAGATAGAGTGGGACGGGTCTGCAAAGGAAACCACGGTGACTTACAGAGCCACAGCCGGCGACGACGGCAGGTTCCTCAGAGTTACACGGGATTTTGACCCTGAATACATGGAGATAGAGGTATTGAGCTCCACCTACGGCTTCCCGGGACAGCCAAGAGATGTGCCTGAATGGGCTGTAGACACGCTCACAGGAGGTGAGGGGTGGCCTCTTGCTCTGGTTGTTGCCTTTCCCGGACTTCGCCCCGGCATGGACATTGAATGGTCTTTTCGTGTACTGGATGAAGGAAAACTGTCCTCAGAAGGTTTATTCTACACCTACATTGCCGGGGAAGTGCCTGATACCATTACGGTGAGTTGTCCGGATATGGAGAACCTGTCCGTGGGATCCATCGGATTTACTGAAACAACAAGCAGGGGAAGAAGGATATTTACATCCAGCAACGAAGCCTGCAAGGAACTATGGCTCTCAACTGCTTCTGACTGGGAAGATGTACTGGACATTCTTCTTGGACCCTCCAGGGCTTCTTCCATGGAAACTCCTCCTGACCTCAGGGAGGCTGCCATAGAGGCGGGTGCTGCAGGAGCCCTGCCTAGAATGAGAGTCTCCCGCGGTCGAGTTCTCATAACAGAATCCATGCAGCTTCTTCCGTTCCCGGGAGGGGATGCAGGCTTTTCCGTCAGGACTCTCCAGGAGATTCTTGATTCCCGGAGGGCTACGCCTGTGGAGGCCGCTACTCTGCTTTCCGCCATGTGCGGGGTAATGGGTATAGAAGCTCCTGTTGTTCCCGCAACGGACATACTTCCTCTGGTGCCATCCCCCCTTGGTTTCTTCCGGTCATTCATCCTTGTTGACGGTGAGCTTGAAGAACCCTCAGAATATCTTTCACCGGCAGGCTGGGTTGATGCTCCTGATACACTGTGGCTTCTTCTTCCCGGGGGAGTTCTGGCTGAGATGCCTCCCCTGGAAGAGGCTGATCATTGTATAGAGGAATGGGATATTTCACCTTCTGATGGTTTGTTCTCTGTTACGATCCAGACTGAAGGCGGGTTTGATAGGGAGCTTCGGCGAAAACTTGCAGGCCTGGACTCTGAGGAGATACTACTCACGATCTCAGACTGGTTCCGTTCTTCCGGCATATACTTCTATCCTCTATCAGTACAGCTTTCAGATCTATATGATCTAACTGAACCTGCCTGGATCACAGTGAATGGATTGTTCCCTCCTGCAGGGGAGAGCTGGATAGAAACCGCACCCTCACTCAACTGGAACCGTGAGGGCATTGTCACCAGGGACTACACTAATGTTAATTTCGGGAATGGTGTCATAAACAGATGAGAAAGAACTACATCATTTTCTTTGCTTTCCTCGCTGCGGGAATCGCCATAAGGATGATATCTCTAAACCAGCTGGACTGGTTCTTCGGAGCAAACCTGCATGTGGATGAGATAACCTATGTTGCCGGTGATTCCCCTCCTTTTGAAAGGCCCCCTGGCACCTATCTTCTTGCTGGTATACCGGTAGAAGCGTCTGTACTGAGATTCATTTTCAGTGTTATCTCCCTTGTTCCCGCTGTCGCTCTCTTCATGTTCAGGAAAAAAAGCAGTGGTAACGCTATTCTCGCAGGTATTCTTGCCGTTGAACCAACCCTGGCCTTTTCCGGCCTTCAGATACTTCCTGCAGCGCCGGCAGCTGCCCTTCTGGCTCTGGCGCTTACCGCAGGCAGAGACCGTCCTCTGCTGCTTGGGTGGCTCATTGGTTGCGGGGCTCTGTTCCGGGGCGAGCTTCTGCTCTTCCTGCCTGTCTCAGTATTCTTTATCCATCCTCTGAAAAGATACCTGACCACTGGAAGCGGTATACTTATCGCCGTTCTTCCTGTGCTTGCTATCAATGTGATCGCAGGGGGACCTTTCGCGCTGGGTGAGAATGGACCAATGAACCTCTGGCTGGGATCATCATGGGAGTTGCTTGAAACACCTCCGGGGATTGAATTTGAAGAGATCATGGGCGATGATTCGTTCACAGACAATTCTCTCACTTCTATAAAAGGGGATATCCCCGGCTGGTTTGGCAGAGGGTTTGTCAAGACAGCGGCCTTTCTTTCCGTTCCTGGCCCTGGAAGAAACATTGAAGCTCCGGAACTGCTTAGCTCCACAATTCTCAAGTATCTTCTTGCTCTAACCCTTCTGATCATGGCAATGGGTTTTTCAGGAGCAGGGAAGAACAGTAGAACCGCTCTGGTTGCCACGGGCCTGGTGGCTGCATTTATCTTTTTCCCCTCCATAAGACATCGAGCTGTCTTCCTTCCTGCCCTGGTTCTCTCCATCCCTGACTTCAGGTGGAAGCTGGCCATACCGGTGGCACTGGTAATAACAGCATTCTCCCTGTTTCTCAACTATCCCGGCGGAGTACGACCTGGCCTTACACATGTACAGATCGCCCAGGATCAGCTTGAATCCGGCGAATTCCAATCGGCTCTTGAAGAACTGATAACCGCAGAGGAGGAAGGGTTCAAAGGAGCCGATATTCATACAATAAGAGGTGCATGTATTGCCTCTTCCGGTGGAGACTTTCAACTGGCAGCCAGAGAATTTGGAATTGCACTTGAAATGGTTCCAGACTCTCCAACAGCCTGGAAGAACATGGCTGCTCTGCTATGGAATTACGGGCACGCTGATGATGCGGTTTATGCAGCTGAGAAAGCTGTTGGTCTGAATCCTCAGTTAGAGTTCGAGCTCAGTCCAATTCTTTACGGTCAACGGTAAGATAGGGTTTGATATCAAGAAGAGGTGTTCCGTTGAGGGCACTGAGCCCGGAAGTAAAAACCTTGTTCCCTTTGATCTTCAGTATTCTCGCCACATCAACACCGATGGTATTTGGACGATTGGGTGATCTGGACGCAAAGAGACCTGTGGAACCACCGTTCATACTGGGAGGGTGGGCAAGATTGGAACCATTGTAGCCTTTAGACTTGTGAATATGGAAAAAGACCATAAGGTATTTGTACTTATCCAGATCCTTAAGGCCTGAAGCATATTTTTTCTTCAGCTCCAGAATAAAGGGTCCATTTGTATCGTCTTCCAAAGCCTGAAAAGGGGCCATTTCAATGTACGGCGTGTGTATAACACCAATTGAGTTGTAAACGATCTCCATTTAGAGGTCTTTTTTCATAAAGAGTCTGTAACCCAGAAAGAAGAGCAGAGCAGCCCATGCTGCGGGGTAGATTATCTCCCACAGGGGCAGAGCGCCGCCCAGGCCCATGAAAGCAAGGGCTTCTTCGATCATTGAAGCCTCTGGCAGCAGGCCCATCTGCACCGATCTGTAGCCCCGCTCAAAAGGCAGGACGAATGTAACAATTCTGGCCACAGTATAGAACGTAGACTCGTGCAGGTCGGGAACTCCCTTTGCCAGTTCCACAATGTTTCCCATTCCCACGGCAAAGCCCTCCAGAATGAATGTGATGAGCATGGCTGGTATCTTGCCAGCTATCTGGGAGAAGAAGATCACGAAAGCCCATGTGGCAGAAAGCCATACAGGCATACTGACTATTGCAAGGGGGATGCTTGTTGGAGTAAAAGGGGCATAGAAAGAAGTTATCAACGCAGTGAGCCCGAAAAGAAGATAACCGAAGATCACAGAGACCAGCAGAGGCGCCAGCGAAGTAGACGCATACACCTTGAATCTTGACTGGGGCAGTGCCGCCCAGATGGACATCCTCCCAGCTTCCATCTCATCCGGCAGGATGCTTGCTCCCAGAATGATCGTAAGCCCCCATACCATCACAGAGAGCATTGAACCTGCTATTGACAGTGCTGCATAAGCCATGTCTGCGTCGGTTGTGGGAATACCGCTGTCTGCCTGAAGTCCCTGAGGGTCAACTGACGCGATCCCGCGCCAGAAAAGAAGAAGGTAACAGACAGAGAGAATACCGATGATGAGTATCAATTTCTTTCGCATCATGTGTTCAAGAGCATTAAGAAACATCTGTTTCTCCTTCCATGATCCGCATGAAAATGTCCTCAAGTGATTCCTTGTGCAACTGTATACCGGTGAATTCAATCCCGCTGTTGGCAATACGCTCTGTGAGCTTTGCAAAGCCGTCCTCCTCAGGCAACGGGTATGCCAGAGACTTGCCTTTCACAGTTCCAGAACCACCAAGGAAATTGCTCATGGTCTCAGGATCAGGTGTTTCAATGATCACATTACCCTTGAACCTGGAAAGATCCTCAAGCCTGTCATGGGTCACCAGTACACCTTGATGGATAAATGCCGCCCAGTCGCATACTTTTTCAACCTCACCAAGAAGATGACTGTTAAGAACCACTGTGGAGCCACCATCTACCAGTTCGGCCACCGTGCTTCTCACAAGCATTCTTCCTGAAGGGTCCAGTCCTGATGAAGGCTCATCCAGAAATACCGTTCTGGGCTTCCCGCAGGTCATCAGAGCTACGGCTATGCGCTGCCTCTGTCCCTTGGACATCTTGCCCAGTTTTCTCTCCAGAAGGTCTCCACATGCAAGTTTCTCCGCTCTGTGGATAAACTCCATCTCCCGGCCCTCCCGGCGCACTCTCTCAAATTGCCGGTACATCTGAAGCGGAGTAGCCCACTTTGGGAAGGATATTCTTTCAGGCAGAAATCTAACCCCTATCCTGGAATCAGGATCAGAGGGGGGAAGCCCGTACAGACTGATCCGTCCGGTGTCAGGGACCGCCAGTCCAAGCACCGCCCGCATGAGAGTTGTTTTTCCTGCGCCATTGGCTCCAAGTATCGCAAGGGACTGTCCTTTCAATACCTCAATACTGAAATTCTCTGCCAGTGCCTGGGTTTTTCCGAATCGCTTGGAAACGCCTTCAACTCTTATTGCTCTGTTCATCATATCCTATATTACCTCCGTATTCAATTAGGAGGAATATTTGACCAAACACATGCGTTACGCAAGGATGATCGTCTTTCTTATTGCAGGGGCTGTGCTTACATATTATCTCCTTTCGCTGTCAGGATCAGTACGATCAACTGTTTCAAATATTTTCTCCGCTCTGAGAAAAGCTGATCTCCGGTGGGTTGGTGTTTCTCTTACTCTCTTTGCTGTTACTCAGCTTATCAGAGCCTGGCGGTGGCAGGCTCTCTCCTGGGGTCACCGTATAGAGCTAAAGCAATCTCTCCCTCTTACCTCAGTACATGTAGGCCTGGGTCACCTTCTTCCTGTGCGTCTCTCTGATGTTGCGCTGGTGGGCCTTTTCAGGAAGTACGCAGCTCTCCCTGTTGGGAACGGCGCTGCAACCGTCCTGCTGGCCAAGATAATGGATGTTATTGCCATGGGCTTTATTGTAGCCTGCAGTTTTATCGCAGGCCTGTCGGGGCCAGTTGTTTATGTGGCAGCTACCGCTTCTCTGGCCGGTATCCTCTCCCTGTTCTTTCTTCCCTTCATTCTGTCTATCCTTGCAAAACCTGTTAAAGCTCTCTTCGGGGAGAGAAAACTCACAGCCTGTCTAACCGAGATGATAGAAGCCACTGAGATCACAAAAGAGCGGAAACGCAAAGTGTCCATTGCCATGGGCTTAAGCATCGCTGGCTGGGCCGTTAAGCTGTTCATGTTCTTTGCTTTGCTCCGGTCTGTAGGTGTTACAGGTCTTCCAATGTGGCAGATATTTACCGCCAGTGCAATTGCTGACTTGACCATGGCTCTTCCTGTTCACGGTCTTCTCAGTCTGGGAACCGTTGAAGCTGGATGGGTGGCTGGCTTTGCTCTCACAGGCATATCAGGGATGCTTCCAGGTGGACTTACTGTAATAGAGGCCGGGTTCGGTGTGCACCTGCTATGGCTTTCCATGGCTGTTTTGCTGATGTTAGGCGGAGTTGCCGCTCTGTTGATTTCCGGAAGAAAGGGAGCTATTTGAAAACTGTCATAGTTGGGGCAGGCCTCTCAGGGCTCACCCTTGCCGAACGCATTCTGGCATCAGGTTCAAACGACGAAGTCACTGTCATTGAGAGGGAAAAGGCTCCTGGAGGCCTTGCAAGAAGCTTCCATGTGGACGGGTTTGATTTCGATATAGGCCCTCACCGTTTTCATACCTTCAATGCCGGTGTGGACACCTATCTGCAGGAGATCCTTGCGGATCATTTCATTCAGATCAGTCGCAAGAGCAGTGTTCACATGGCAGGTAAGTACAGAAACTGGCCGCTAACCCTTGTCTCTGTTATGGGGCTTCCTTTTCCCGTTCTCTGGAATAGCTTTCTAGATCTCTTCAACAAGCCGGATATTCCTGACATTAAGAGTTTTGCGGACTTCATTCGATCAAGGTACGGTAATAACCTCTACAGTTTCTTTTTTTCAGGGTACACAAGGAAATTCACAGGGATCAATGCTGAAGAGCTTCATGTGGACTGGGCCCAGGCCGGTGTTAACCGGGCGGTTATAGACAAGAGAGTGAAGGCTGATTCCCTTCTGTCGCTTGCTAAAGGATTACTTCTGCCAAAACCTGTCGAAACGAAGTTCTACTATCCCGCCACAGGTGGAATTCAGACTTTCTGTGATCTCCAGTGCAAACGAATTCAAGCGGCAGGAGGCAAACTCCTTTTTAAAAGATCCGCAAAAGACCTGTTGAAAGAAAATGGTTCTGTTTCAGCTGTTATTCTTGAAAATGGGGAAACCATCCCCGCAGACAAGGTCTACTGGACAGCTCCCATAACCATTCTATATCCCGAGACCGAACTGACATTCATAAACACCCTTACTGCCAATGTGGCACTTTCTTCAGAGATCCCTGATAATGACTACCAGTGGTGTTACTTCGGCCATGAGGACCTGATCTTCAGCAGACTCACAGTTCCCCGCAATTTCAGGAAAGACTGCGTTCCTTCCGGAAGGGACAGTGTGATTGCCGAGATCACCTGCAATTCTGACGCAGAAATGTGGAAAAAACCGGACACGATCAAAGAACGTCTTCTAAGGGATCTCAAAAGCGTCGGGGCGATCAGGGGGGATGACGTTCTGTTTGTAAACTGGGAGAAGATCCCTGAAACATACCCTGTGTATACACTTGACTACAAGGAAAAACTCGCTTCTATCAACATCCCGGAGGGCCTCTTCCTTACCGGTAGATCCGGAGCCTTCTGGTACAACAACATGGACCATTCCATAGCTCAGGCTCTTTCAATAGTTCAGGGCTCAGAATACAAAAAAGATTTCTGGAACCAGAGATAGCTAGCTACTTTCTTTCCAAATCAATTTCCAAAGACCTCTTGACACTTTTGCATGCTTCCTTATATTCCAACGCTCGTTGGAATATTAGAACGCAAAGAGGGGTTACCATGGATAGAATTCGTCTGTACGAATGCATGGCCAGACTGGGAAAACTTGTTGAATCCCCGGAAAGGATTCGCATTGTTGACGCTCTATGTCAGGCTGAAAGATCTGTGGAGTCTCTTTCTGAGGTAGCAGGTCTGCCTGTTAGAACCGTCTCCCACCACCTTCAAATACTTAAGAGAGACAGCTTTGTGGTATCCAGGAGAAGTGGTAGATATGTGATCTATTCAGTTGCCGGGGAAGAGGTCGTGGCCTTTCTTGAGCGTATGAAGCTTCTTTCAGAGAATATCTATCCTGAAATGACCCTTTCTCTGAGAGAGCTGAGAGAGAAGAGAAGCCTCTTGGATAAGACAGCTCTACCGGTTAACCCTATGCTGATCGATGTGAGGCCTTTAGAAGAGTACGATCAGGCGCACATTCCAGGCGCTGTCTCCGTACCGTTTCTAGACTTTAAAGAAAATATGAAGGTTATCCCGGAGGGGACTCCGGTAATAGCCTACTGCAGGGACAGATTCTGTGATTTTGCAGATCAGGCAGTGGAAATACTGAAACAAAATGGATACCAGGCGTGGAGAATTGAAGACAGTGTCTCTGCCAGAATGGCAGAGGCCAGACCTTTGGTAAATAGAAAGGAAAACAAGTAATGGACAAGAAGACCATCTTTACTGGACTGGGCGGCATAGTTGCTGGAGCTATACTTATGGGCGTTTTTGGCTTCCTCAGTGCTCCTGCAGCAATGATCACAGAGTCTGAGAGCAATTTCTCACACGAGGAAACTGTTGAGCTTATCATTGAGACCGCCGAGGAAATGGACTGGAAGATCCCTGCAACCCACAACATCCACAACTCTGTGGCCAGTGGCGGCTGGGATGTTGAAAAGGTCACAGTGATCGAGCTCTGCAATGTTGATCTTGCCGGTGATATCCTCACAGGTGATGAGAACAGGATAGTTTCTTCAATGATGCCATGCAGAGTTGCAGTTTATGAAACATCAGATGGAAGAGTAATTGTTTCAAGGATGAACACAGGTCTTATGAGCAGTGTGTTCGGTGGAAAAGTTCAGGAAGTAATGTCTATGGCCACTGACGAGACAGAGATCATTCTGGGTTCTGTAATTAACTAAACTCACAGTATACCGGGGGTCTCCAGCAGGAGGCCCCCTTTTTTGCTATACTACAGCCGTCGCGGGCACAGGAAGAACGGTGAGAATCCGTCACGGTAGCGCCACTGTAACCGATATTCATTCGGAAGTCAGACACTGTGCCGCACATCATGCCATGGGAGTATCGCATAATCCTTCATGGTTGCAGGATGTCCCGCGACTTTCACTCTTTCCGTGAAAGGCGGGAGAATTGCTTTATCTCATACTCGCAGCTGCAGGATTCTTCATTCAGAACACCAGTGGTGATCCGGTCCCCGGTGCCTGGGTCGGTGCCCGGGGGATGTGGTTCGGTTCTGCGAACAGTAATGGCTACTACACCTTTGCCGGCGAGGAACCGGACACTCTTTCGATCCATGCAACCGGATTTGGTGACTGGACTGGTTCAAAGCCATGGAATGGCCAGATAGTTAGACTCCGGGAAACTGTCTTCTATACAGGTGAATTCATTCTTGTGACCGGCTCCAGAGGACCACTATCAGGAGTAATACCTTCCACAACCATGCTTTATGAAGATGATACCGCAGAGCTTTCCAGAAGCGGAATGAACTCTCTCAACGGAATGGTCCCGGGGATCACTGTTAGAGAATATGGCGGCTCCATGCCTGTTGTTTCGCTGTCTATCAGGGGTGCTGATCCTTCCCAGGTTGACCACATGATCGATGGAGTATCAATGGTCTCTGCCAGGGATGGTATGCCCACAGGGCTTTTTGACCCCGCTGTGTTCGCATCAGTTGAAGTTGCCAGGGGCGGGAGTGCAACTGGAAACGGCGGTTCCGGAAGTGCCGGGGCCATCAATTACCTTCCTCCACTCTCATCGCAGCCCCTTTCAGTATCCATGTCAGCTCTTTCCAGCGGTGCTGCATATTTCACAGGAAAACACCGTGGTTCTGCGATTTCCATAAGACGCAATATTGGAAACAAAGGTACTGAAGGAATCAGCACAACTTTCCTTACTGCGGGTAGATACAGGAATGTCAAGCTGGGGTTTCTTGGAGGCTGGGCTTCAGGGGATGTTGAGGGTCCAACCTGGTCAGCAGCAAGCGACGGGGAGAGGGAACAGGCTCAGGCAGAAGGCTGGGCAACCCTTGTGCATGATAATTATGAGGTAGATATCAGTGCCGGTGCAGGGTTCATGGATTATCTGCAGACTGAGCCATTTAATGCAGATGACTCCCACAGAGACCTGACTATAAGAACCTCGCTTCTCTGGAATGGTCCGGTAATCGTTCAGGGTGGCTTCAACAGTGCATGGCTGACCAGCACAGCCACTGATGATCATGCAGTTCGATCCGGTACTGTTCATGTATCAAAAAGACACAGGTTCCTCTATGCAAACCTGGGTTGTCTTCTAGGAACAGACAAAAGTATTCAGCTTTCCGGAAGAGCAACTGTAGACCAGCAGGTAATTAGAAATCTTACACTGCACTCGTCTGTATTCTCGGACCACCGTATTCCCACTGTGAATGATTTGTACTGGCCTTCAGACGGGTATACTTCAGGAAACCCCGACCTGAGGAACGAAAGATCCACCGGCGTGGAAACCGGGGGAGCATGGAGGGGAGACGGTATCACCGGTGAGATCTGCGGTTTTGTCACAATATCCGATGATCTGATAATCTGGTTGCCGGATGGATCCGGGGTATGGAGTCCATCCAATATCTCTTCATCTATTTCAAAAGGAGTTGAACTGTCAGGCAGCGTTGACCTTGGCACCTCATCTTTCTCAGGTACATATACATGGAACATTGCCACCGATGAAACAGAGAACACCCCGAGAGAGGGTATGCTTCTACCGTACAGACCTGAATACACCTGGGGGCTCTCTGCCGAATCAACAGCACCGCTTGAAATAGAGACAGGAGTGGATCTCGCGGGAATGGGAAAGCGGTTCACAAACAGAACTCAAAGTGAATATCTTGCGGAGTACTTTATCATAAATGGAACAGCTGGACGACAGATAACCGCTCAATTAAGTGTAGAACTTGGAGTAGGGAACATTCTGGACACCAGCTACGAAGAAACAAACGGATACGAAGGACGGGGAAGAACTCTTCGCCTGACATTTGAATACACAGGAGAATAAGCATGAGAAAGATCATTGTAGCAGTCTCGTTCATACTGTCATTCACAGCATGCAGAGATGTGGTTGGCCCTGCAGAGGGAAACACACCGGAAGGTCCTTATGCAGTGTGGTTCAACGGCCTTTCGGCAAATGCAAGTGCCTATTACCAGGAAAGTGATTCCCTTATGGTTAATGGGTGGAGTACCGGGAGCGCTCCCAATCAAATTGTAAGGTCTGGTGATAACCAATTCGGGATACTTTCATCGATCTCAGCTGACATTCGTTTCTTCTCCGGTGAAAGTACAGGAACAACCATCGGGTTAATCACCATGCCTGATGGAAGCAATCCGTACAGCTTTGCTATCTCAGACGGTGTCGGCTATGCAGCACTTCTACTTAGCAGCAGTGTTTCCGTATTTGATACTTCAACTTATGAAACAACGGGAACCATCCCCACAAACCTTAATCCAAGCGGTATTGCGTGCATGGAAAAGAAACTCTTTGTTGGACATGGGAACTACCCTGACCCGTCATCCCCGGGAGGGGTTTCTGTTATTGACACTGATACAGGTGAACTTATCAAATGGATCGACACAGGAGTCAACACCCACTGGCTGAAGCTGCAGCCATCTGGAATGCTCCACTGCTACTCTACGACCTATCCAGACATGGATGGCAGGATAACCATTGTCAATCCGGAAACCATGAGTATTGAGGCTGTGATCCTTTGTGACGGGGCTCCAGGCGAAGGTGTATCCATGGGCGATGAATTCCTCAGTCCCGACGGGTGGGGGAATGACGGCTTGATCAAATACACTGAATACGGCACCTTCAGCAGAGTAGACCTTCCCTTCGCGGCAACAGGCCTTGCCATTCATGAAAACACACTTTACGCTACTTCCTTTGGAGCAAACATGATCTACCTGCTTGATACTGCAACCTTCTCGGTATTCGATTCGCTTCAAGCCGGGGGAGAGGGACCTCAGGGTATAATTGCTATTGATCCCTCAAACTGAGTATCTTCTGCATTATCAGCAATTGAAGGGAATTCACATAGATGAAGAATACCAAGTGTGATCTGCATGTTCATTCCTCTGCTTCCAGACAATCCGCAAGGTGGATACTCCGATCTTTGAAGGCACCGGAAAGCTTCACCCCGCCTGAACTTATTTACCAGCAGGCAATAAAGCGAGGGATGGATCTTGTCACCCTGACTGATGTGAACACCATTGAGGGTGTTCTTGAGATAAAAGATCTTCCAGGTGTTTTCCTCAGCGAAGAGGTCAGCACCCTTCTGCCGGAGTCAAAGAAGCCTGTTCACATTCTTGCCTACGACATCACAACCAACCAGCACGAAGAGATGGCGCGCATCCGGGACAACGCCTTCCAGCTTCTGGAGTACATGGGGGAGCGGGGGATAGTCAACTCACTGGCGCACCCATTTTACTTCTCAGGAGAAGACCTTTCTCCAGGAGAATGGAAAGACCTCATGGCCAGGGTTATGCTTGTTGAAGGGCGAAACGGCACAAGGGCGATCTGGGAGAACCAGGCTTCCATTCAGATGGCAAAACTGATCAGGGGTAAAGATTTTCAGGGGTTCACAGCAGGAAGTGATGACCACTGCGGAAGGTTCCTTGCAAGAACATGGACACAGACCTCCTCTGATGGCACTCACAAGAGTTTCCTGGCAAATGTGGCAGCTGGACAGGGTGAACTTCATGGTGATCATGGAAGCGCTGTACGGTCAGCCTATGCGGTCTATTCTATAGCTTACTCTTTTTACAGAGATCGCCTCATGTCAAAGAGCGTTCCCACAGCAGCCACAATAGCAGTGGATAACTTTCTCAGCCCCATCTCACAGGATGACCCTGAGGAACCCACCCTCTGGCACAAGGCTGATCTTCTTTTCCATCATATTCTTAAGAAGGCCAGGGGTAACAGTTCAGACTTTGAGGATTTTCTTGCTGATGAGCTAATTGAGATCGGAAAGGATCTCAACCTTCGCAAAGGCAGTCCCGAGATGGAGAAGGAGGGCATAGAGGAGAGAACTTACGAGATACTCAACAGACTGACCAACAGCCTTCTCAGGCGGTCGTCGGAACTCATTGCGAAAAGACTCAGCAACGGCAAAGTCATTGAGGCGCTTGAAGCCTTCACAGCCATGATACCTGTTCTGCTCTTCAACATACCTTTCCCGGTGACCTACATGGATAGAAGAAGAGGAAGGGATCAGGTGAACAGGATCTGCTCTGAGCTTGGTGCCCATTCGCCTGCAGCCAGAAGGTCTGGAAAAAGAGCCTGGGTTACGGATACCATCACTGATTTGAACGGGGTATCAAGGACAATACAGAAATTCGGTATGCTTTCACTTGACTCCAGCCATGAGTTGGCGATCCTTGCCTGTCAGGAGAAAGCAGTTTCCTTCCCGGGCTGGGTTGTTAACTTCAAGCCCATCAAAGAGTTCAGTGTTCCCAATTACCCCACCAAAAAGCTGTCTGTTCCACCGTTCCTGGAAATGCTCCGCTTCATCGAAGAGAACGACTTTGAGTTGATATATCTCTCTACTCCCGGCCCTTTGGGTCTGGCAGCACTGGGTATAGCGAAGCTTCTGGGAATACCTACCATTTCGATCTATCACACGGATTATCCCAGACACACAAATGACATTATCGAGGATTCCAGGATCGCTGAGCTGGTGAGTGCAGCAACAGGATGGGTTTACTCTCTCTCAGAAACAGTGATGGTTCCCAGCAGGTTTTACATGGACGACCTTGAAGCCCTGGGAGTGCCCAGGTCCAGGATGGTTCATTTTCCCAGAGGTACCGATCATCAGGCGTTCTCTCCCGAATGGAGAACGGAAAACTTCATGGCCCGTTTCGGAGGCGACAGTGACTCACTGAAACTTCTATACACCGGTCGCCTCTCCAGAGAAAAAGACCTTGATGTGCTTGCGGAGGCATTTCTACAGACACGGAGAGAGTTTCCCGGAGTTGAACTTTTCCTTGCAGGTGATGGCCCTTACATCCGTGAGCTGGGCAAGGACCTTCTTGGTAATGGCGGTTACTTCTGCGGAACTCTTTCAGGAGAAGACTTCTCGAAGGTTTGTGCCTCTTGTGACATATTTGTATTCCCATCGACTAAAGACACTTACGGAAACTCTGTCCTTGAAGCTCAGGCTTCGGGAATTCCATGCATCGTCACAGACATGGGTGGCCCCCAGGAGATCATCATCCCCGATGAAACAGGAATAGTATGCAGAGGCAGAGATTCAAACAGTCTGGCTGAAGCAATTCTTAAACTTCTGAAAAATGATGAACTGAGACGAACAATGGGGGAGAAGGCAAGGCTGAGAGGGCTTGAACATAACTGGGATGAAGCTTTTGAGGCCATCTGGAGCACAGGGAACAAACTGCTTAAATAAAGATGGTCGGGGCGACTGGATTCGAACCAGCGACCCCTTGGTCCCAAACCAAGTGCGCTACCGAACTGCGCCACACCCCGACCGCAGCTCCGATTCTACTCAATAACAGTATGAAGTGACAAGGTTGACCCGGTGAGCTTTCTAAATCATAGTTGGGTAACCCCGTATCTATGCTGCATTTTGAACCCAGAAGGGAAACTAAATTGAAGTATGTAATTCTACTACTTGCTCTTGTATCCTCTGCTGCACTTGCCGGCTGGCACTCGGTCATGGTTCCCAGTACAACCAGAATTGACATAGAGTACTTCCACAGCAATGGCTATGATATTGAGGCGGTCTTTGGCTCAAAGGTAAGACTGTATGTGAACGAGTTGCAGGAAACCGCTCTCCGAAACATGGGTTACAGACTGTTTGCAGAGGAGATTCCTGCTCCAATTGTACCTTATCCCACAATAGCAGAGATCAATGCTTCCATGAACGCGGTTGTTGCCGCTCATCCCACCATAGCCAGAATAGAACAGATCGGTACTTCGGTCCAGGGCAAAGAGTTGTACGCTGTGATCGTTAGCGACAACGTTTCCTCTGATGAGGCTGAACCTGAGATCAGGATAAGCGGAAACATCCATGGAGATGAGAAAACCGCAGGAATGTCCTGTCTCAACTTTCTTGAAGTACTTACAGACAACTACGGAACCAGCGATGTGTGCACCTATGTAGTTGATAATTCCGAGCTGTGGATAATTCCAATTGTTAACCCGGATGGCTATGCAAGCAGCACACGATACAACGCCAATAGCATTGACCTTAACCGTAACTGCAGCTACATGGGACCAGGGAGCGGTGGTGGATCAACTGCCTTCTCAGAGCCTGAAACTGCGGCAATGAGAGACATTACAATGCAAAGCTGGCCAGCACTGAATAATTACACACACCCATTTGCCACAGGTCTTTCTTTCCACAGCGGTGCAGAGTGTGTTAACTGCGTCTGGAACTTCAGTGTAACCGAACCCATTCAAGACCTTGAATTCGTTACTGCGCAGGGTAATGCCTACGCGAATCACCCGTCCATTAGTGCGTACTACGGTGCAGGAGTCTGGGATGTCTGGATTCCCGGTGCATCATGGTATCCAACAAATGGTGATGTGAACGACTGGTCCTACGGTGAGGTTGGTACTGTGGATCACACAATAGAGGTTTCAAATGTAAAATCAGATCCGGACTGGCCGGGAATTGCAAACGCTAATTACATGCCTATGCTGGAATTCTGTGTTACCAGTACTTATGGAGTATACGGAACAGTTAAAGACGGAGGGGGAGCCCCTCTCGACGCTCTGATCGAGGTAGAGAAGACTGATGGAACCGACTCCAGCCCATTGAGGTTCTGCAGGTCTGATGTTGTTGACGGAGGCTATTCCAAAGCGCTTGTACCTGGAACTTACAACATAGTTGCAACAGTTGCAGGACTTGGTTCCCAGAGTCAAAACGGCGTTGTGGTCGGGTCTGAAGAGATGGTTCCTGTTAACTTTGTTTTCAGCACCGGCATCGGAGATTCCGCCTCCGAGGGTCTTTTTGTAAGGCTGAGCGTTGCCCCTAATCCGGTAACAAATGCATGTATTTTCACGCTTCCCGACACAGGTATTGATGGAAGCCTGAAAATTTATGATATTTCCGGCAGAACTGTGTACGAGAAAAACATATCTGCCGGTGTTGTTGCACACGCTTTTAATGCCGGTTCGACACTTCCAGCAGGAGTGTATCAGGTTAGATACATTTCTAATGGGCTATCTGCATCCACCAGAATGGTAGTTGCAGACTGATACAGAGATTGATAGAAAGGTAGTGATATGGCACATAAAAAATCCTCCTCCAGTTCCAGAAATGGAAGAGACACCGCTGGAAGAAGACTGGGAGTGAAAGCCCCTTCGGGACAGTATGTCAGCGGAGGAACTATTATCATTCGTCAGAGAGGCACCAGGATACATCCTGGTCTTAATGTGGGTAAAGGAAGTGATGACACTCTTTTCGCAAAGATCGAAGGGCGTGTTAAATTTCACCGCATGGGAGCCAGAAAGGTTGCTTCCATAATTCCAGAAGCCTAGATTTCCGGTGAAAGTTAGAACAGATCTTGTTCTGAAGGATATCGGACAGCTTCTTACCATGGATGGCGACAGCGGTGCAGATATCGGGCTTATAGCTCATGCTGCCCTTGCTGTTAAGGATGGTAAAGTGGTCTGGGCTGGAAATTCTGACCTGCTGGAATCGAATTGTGTTGTATCCAGTGAGACTGAGATCGTTTCTGCCGGGGGTTCTGTTGTAACCCCCGGCTTTGTCGATTCTCACACCCACCCGCTTTTCGGTGCAACCCGTCAGGACGAATTCGCCATGAGGGCCGCAGGAGCTGACTACGAAGAGATCGCCGCTGCAGGTGGTGGAATCCTGAACAGCGTAAAGAAAACAAGGCTGGCTTCAAGGTCGATTCTTCGAGAGAACATGATGCACCATCTCGCCATCATGCTTTCAAATGGAACAACTACTGTTGAGACAAAAAGTGGTTATGGCCTTGATATTGAAACCGAACTGAGATGCCTTGATGTTGCAAATGAAGTAGCCGGTGAAGTACCTCAAACTATTGTACCAACATTCATGGGAGCACACGAAGTTCCTGAAGAATTCTGGGGGAGACCGGACCACTACATTGATTACCTTATTGCCCAGGTAAACCCCAGAGTAAAAGAGCAGGGAATTGCAGAATTTGTGGATATTTTCTGCGAGAAGGGCGTGTTTACTCCCGACCAGGCATCCAGGTATCTGGCTGCTTCTGCCAGGCAGGGTTTCAGAGTTAAGATACACGCGGATGAATTCCACGACACAGGAGGAACTGCTGTTGCCGTTAATGCAGGTGCAGCAAGCGCAGACCACCTCCTTTCAATATCCAGTGAGAACATTCAGCTCATAGCCCGGAGTAAAACAGTTGCAACTCTTCTTCCCGGTACTGCTCTGTTTCTCAACAAACCATACCCTCCTGGACGCAAACTTCTGGACGCAGGTGCAACTGTTGCCATTGCCACCGATTTCAATCCCGGAAGCTGCTTCTGTGATTCCATGCCTCTTATAGTAAGTCTTGCCGTCTGTCAGTGTGGCTTCACAGTAGAGGAAGCATTGGTTTCTGCAACTGTAAATGGTGCCATTGCTTTAGGTTTAGAGGGATCAAAAGGCAGACTTGTTACTGGATTTGATGCTGATTTTGTCATTTGGAACTGCAGGGATTATAGAACAATTCCCTACCATCTGGGCAACCCGGATGTGGAGGTAGTGTACTGCAGGGGCCTGAAGGTATATAGTACCTAGAACAGCTAAAAAAGGGGGGGTCTCCCGGGATGACGGAAAATGTCACTTCACTGAAAAAGAAAGCTCATGACCTTGTGCAAAAAGGGAAGCTTGACAGTGCCCTGAAAATCTTCAATCTCGTTGTTGAAGAAGATCCCAAAGAGGCATCCGTACACAACAAAATAGGTGATATTCTTCTAAAGCTAAAACAGGAGGACAAAGCTAAAGAGCATTTTCTCACCTCTGCTAAGCTGTACAACGATGAGGGTCTTCAAATGGTTGCTCTATCAATCTGCAGAAAGATCATCAGAGCATTCCCTGAAGAGATCGAAGCAAACTTGATAATGGGAACCTGCTACTTCCTTCAAAATAAGAATGAACAGGCCAAGAAGGAGTTCCTGCACTACCTGAAAGGCAAACCTTCGCTGGACTCTCCGGATGTTGCAATTGCCCTGAAGGCACTTGCAGCCCTTGATCCGGATTCCCCTAAATGGGTAAGTAATCTTGCAAAGGTGGCCTATAAGCAGGAAAACGAACCTTTTCTCGACTATGCAGTCTCCATTTCGATGGAGAGGAACCACCCGGACCTGGAAAAGATATCCCGACAGCTGAAAAGACTTCGTGCAAAACTACATCCTGCACCTGTAAAGAAACGCAAGCCCGATGTACCTGCAAAGAAAAAGAAACCTGAACCCAATGCACCTGTAAAGAAACGCAAGCCCGATGTACCTGTAAATAAACGCAAGCCTGACGTGACCATAGAAAAGCCTGAACCCGATGTACCTGTAAATAAACGCAAGCCTGACGTAACCATAGAAAAGCCTGAACCCGATGTACCTGTAAATAAACGTAAGCCTGAGGTAACCGTAGAAGAGCCAGAGCCTAAGGTAGCCATAGAGGAACTTGAGCCTGCGGTAACCATAGAAGAGCCTGAGCCTGTTAAGAAGAGAAAAAAGAAGAGGAAGAAAGAAAAGAAGACTGAACCGGATATTGTTACCAGTACGGTTCTTGATAATCTTTCCTTTGACGAAGACGATATGATCCTTGACGATGGGCTGGCCCAGTCCTATTTCCCGAATGATTATAAAACGGACTCCAAAAAGACAGCTGCAGAAGACAGCCAGCCCGAGACCGGGGAACGCAAAGCATCAAAAAATGCAAAGAAGAATCTGGAATTTGATAGAAGTGATATCCAGCAGGGTAGAAACGAGTCCTCAGATGATATTCTTCAGGATATAACTGATGATGACGATGAAGACTGGAGCATTGATGAGATAGAGAATACCGGCCCGCAGCGAATCGGGGAGTATTTTGTAGCCTCAGGCCTGCTTAAAGCAGGAGATGTTCTCAGGGCTCTTGAGCAGCAATCTTCCCAGCCGGATGGTGAAAGGCTTGGTAATGTTCTTGTAGCGATGAATCTTGTCTCTGTAAGACAGGTTCGAGAAGCGTTATCAAAACAGGTTGCTGACATGCGTAACCGCCTTGAGAGAGACCCTGGAGATGCTCTTGGCTACATTGAAATGGCAAATCTTCTTTTGGATGTTGGTGACTTTTATGGAGCAGTTGGAGCTTACCTCAGAGCTGCAGAGATCTACCGCAATGACGAGCGGGATTACATGGTCTTTGAGCTTCTGGAAGGAGTTCTTGATATCTGCCCGGAGTCCCTTTCCGCAGCTAAGGAAATCGTCCGTATCCGACACACAATTGATACGGAAGGGCAGTCCAGAGCTTTCTATAGACTTGCAGTGGCATACCTTCTTAATGACAGCCCCTACGAAGCCATTGCCTCTCTTGAAGCAGCCGTAGAAGTATGTCCTGATTACAAAGATGCAAAAGAGCTCATGAATGGTTTGCGGCCGGACGAGCACAGTCAGTCCGGTGTGACTGGTGTTGCAGATATTCTGGATGACATAGACAACGTCAAGGTGGACACTTCCAAAAAAGCTCTTGCTGATATTATCATGGAATTCAAAAGAGGTGTGGATTCAAGTATTACCACGGAAGATTATTCAACCCACTTCGATCTTGGCATCGCATACAGAGAAATGGGTCTTTTTCGTGAGGCAATACAGGAGTTTGAAAAAGTGCTTGTCAGCCCTGATTACAGGATCAAGGCCAGAGAAATGCTTGGTCGATGCACCTTTGACATGAAGAGATATGATGAAGCAGAGGATCACTTCCGCAAGGGACTGGTTCTTGCTACCACAACAAATAACGAAAGCGCCATTGTTGGTTTCCATGTAAACCTTTGCAGGGTTTACGAATACACTGGAAGAAGCGGTCACGCCGAAGCCGAAAAGAAGATTGCTGAAGAGCTGGATCCGGTTATGGCCAGGGCGCTTCAGCTGGAATAGATGTCTTTCTCCGGGACATCGATCCTGAAAATAGAATCTGCTTCACCTGCCTCCAGGGCTGGTCTCAGAGTTGGAGACAGGGTCTTGTCATGCAATGGTTCACCTGTAAACGACTGGGTTGACCTTCTTTCAATGTCATTCTCATCCAGAGCCTCTCTGACTATCAGTCGGGGTCCTCTTAACAGAGTGATCAAACTCAAACGAAGACCCGGGGTTCCGTGGGGTATCGAGCTTGAGGGATCTCAAACTCGACATTGCAGAAACAAATGCATATTCTGTTTCATTGACCAGCAGCCCCCTGACTTGAGAAGATCTCTTAATGTAAAAGATGACGACGTGAGATACTCTTTTCTGAGTGGCACTTACATTACGCTGACCTCTCAGCAGGCTGATGAGGCAATCGATAGAGGCTTTTCTTCTCTTCATGTCTCTGTCCAAACAACAGATCCGATCCTCAGAGGCAAAATGCTGGGACTGCAGAAGCCCCTTGCCATTCTTCCTCAAATAGACAGACTGGCTGATAATGGTGTTGTGGTTGAAGCTCAAATAGTTGAAGTTCCCGGATGGAACAACGGTGGAGTGCTGGAGCGTTCTATTGCTGATCTCTACAGTCGTCCGAATGTTGATATACTTGGAATTGTGCCTGTTGGTCTTACAAAATGGAGAGAGGGTCTTGAACGAATAACCAGACCTGACAGAAAAGAGGCAGGGAAGACTCTTGAGATCATTGAGACATGGCAGAAAAAAGCAGTGAAGGAAAGAGGAACTCCCTGGGTTTATCCTGCTGATGAGTACTACTCCTTAACAGGAAAGGAAATCCCACCTCTAAGCTTCTATGAAGACTGCTCTCTTGCTCCCAATGGAATAGGTCTTCTTGCGCAAATGATAAATGATTGCAGTAACAGAATATACAGTGAAGGGGGAATGATCATAACAGGTAATATGGCTGCCCCGTACATCAGAAAGATAACTGCAAATACAGGGTATAGTGTTCTTCCGGTAACAAATACTTTGATGGGTTCTCAGATTACAGTTGCCGGACTTTTATCCGGGAAAGATGTAGTTAATACCGTAAAACAGAGTGATTCAGACGGCCTGAAAGTCTTCCTGCCAGATGCAATGTTCAATCATAACGGGGTAACTCTGGATGAATATACAGTTGAGAAAATTTCTGAAGAAACAGGTGTTGAAGTGATCTCCGCTGCTTCCATTGGTGAGTTGTTGTAATGCCATTACCAATTGCAGCGGGGATCTTTACTATTCTTATCATTTTCAGCGGTATTGTTCTCTACAGACTTGAGAAACGAACAAAGGCCATGAAAAGACTTGAGAAGCTACTGGCAGACTCAAGCCGGGAACTGGCTTCTCTTGAAACACTGAAATCCCACTTTCTCATCCGTATCGGTGATGTGCTTTCAACGCCTCTGAGAACAATTGAGGCCTCATCAACAAAACTCACAAAAGTGGATGCTGATATTCCAGAAGATGTAAGAAATGATATACAGATACTCTCTGATGAAGTTCGTTCTCTCATACGGATTCTTGGTGTATTTGAAGACATATCTGCGGCTGAGATGGACCCTGACACAAAAACAGGCGGCGGGGCTGATCGTCCCGGTGAAGAAAAAACTATGAACGGAGTAGAAATAGTCCAGATGGATGACCTTGTTTCAGAGGCCGCCATGGATATTTCAGAGGATGCAGCAGATAAGATGGTTTCTCTTTCTGTGGCAATTTGTGATGAAGCAGAGGTCCTGGGAAAGAGATCACAGCTATTTGAAACGGTTCTTGCAATACTCAGAGAGAGTTTAAAAAGGGCGGACCCAAGCACTGTAATGACTGTTGATCTGAAGATAGAGAACAACATCGAACTGGAGATATGCTGGGACTCTTCCAGGCAACAGGTATTAGAAGAGCAGGATCTTCTGGGTGCGGGATTCATCAGACTGGTAGCATCCTCACATGGAGGCTGGTTGAACACAGATATGGAACACGGGAGTATCTCTTTAATACTGCCCTTTGCTGGAGAAGACTAATGAACAGGGAAATTTTTAGAAAATACGACATTAGAGGTATTGCAGAGACGGATCTTGATAATGACACCGTGTCAAAACTGGGTTATGCCCTGGGCGGTATAGCCTGCGGCGGTGTAGTTGCCATAGGAAGAGACTGCAGGCCAAGCGGAAACAGACTCCGAGATCAACTTGCCAGAGGTGCTGCAGCGTCCGGTTGTACTGTAATTGATCTTGGTGAGCAGACTACTCCAATGACCTATTTTGCAGCCAACACCCTGAAACCTGATGTTACTGTAATGATCACCGGCAGCCACAACCCAGCAGGATACAACGGCTTTAAGATAATGAAGGGACTGCATTCTCTATGGGGACATGCCATAGAAGATATCAGGAAAGTGGTTGAAACTGCACAGAAAGTAAAGGGATCAATCCCTGAAATGGAAGTAGTTTCTGTCCGCTCTGCATACATTGACAGGCTCTTCGCTGAATTTTCACCTCCGATCTCTTTGAAAATTGCTGTGGACGCTGGAAACGGTACAGGGGGAGATTGTGCAGTAGACTTGCTCACACGGCTTGGCCACAGGGTTGTTCCTCTTTTCTGCACTCCTGACGGAGCTTTTCCCAACCATCACCCTGATCCCACGGTAATAAGCAACCTGAAAGCGCTCCGTGAAACTGTACTGCAGGAGAAATGCCACCTGGGCGTAGCGTATGACGGCGATGCTGATCGACTTGGCATAGTTGATGAAAATGGAGATGTCATCTTTGGTGACAGGATCCTCTGTGTACTTGCCGGGGCTCTGCTGAAGGATAATCCGGGAGCTACTGTGATAAGCGAAGTTAAGGCTTCCAGTGTTTTCTTCTCTGATGTGGAGGCAAGGGGCGGGAGAGCGCTGATGCTTCCAACGGGCCACTCTATCATAAAAGAGGGTATGCTCAGAGAGAATGCTCTGCTTGCCGGGGAAATGAGTGGACACATTTTTTTCCGTGACCGGTACTTCGGCTATGATGATGCCCTTTACGCAACCTTGAGGTTCCTGGAAATAGCAGAAAGGGCAGCAGGGCCTGTTTCCTCACTGACAGCACATCTGCCACCGGTAACAGCAACTCCGGAGATCAGGGAAGAGTGCGATGATTCTCTAAAATTTATCCTTGTTTCAAAGGTTAAGCAGATACTGGAAGATCAGAACTACACAGTAAATGACATTGATGGAGTAAGGGTTGAATTCCAGAACGGATGGGGTTTACTCAGAGCATCCAACACCCAGCCTGTCCTGGTGATGCGTTTTGAGGCTGGAACTCCGGAACAGCTTAAAGAGTACGAAGAGAAAATGAGAACCATACTTCAGACAGCCCGGGAGGATTTGTAATGGCAGGAGAAAGAGTAGAACAGATAGTAAAAGAAGTTGCTGAAGCATCCGGTGTACTGGAAGAGATCAGAAAGCAGTTCTCATCTGTTATCGTAGGACAGGAGGAATTCAGGATCGGGCTTATGACCGCCCTGCTTTCAGATGGACATGTGCTCATTGAAGGCGTGCCAGGTCTAGCCAAAACACTTGCAGCAAGGACACTGTCCAAATGCCTGAATGCAGATTTCAGCCGTATACAATTCACACCTGACATCCTTCCTGCAGACATTACAGGTACAATGATCTACCAGCCGGCAAAAGGAACATTCATTGAGAGAATGGGGCCCATTTTCGCTCAGATGATACTTGCAGACGAAATAAACAGAGCACCTGCCAAGGTGCAGAGTGCACTTCTGGAAGCCATGGAGGAGAGGCAGGTAACTTTTGGAGGTGTAACGCACCCTCTTCCTGAACCTTTCTTTGTAATGGCCACACAGAATCCTATTGAGCAGGAGGGAACCTATCCTCTTCCTGAAGCACAGATAGATCGATTCATGATGAAATTGATAGTGACATACCCCACCCCGGAAGAAGAGATCGAGATCCTCAACAGAATGGGGGGAACCAACAAACCTTCAGCATCACCAGTTCTTTCCACAGCAAAGCTTTGTGAACTGCAGAACCTTTCAAAAAGGATCCTTGTGGAAGATGATATACTGAATTACGTTGTTCGGCTGGTTGATGCGACCCGACACCCGAAACTCCACAAACTTCGTGACCTTGATGATCTGATCACCGTGGGTGCAAGCCCACGAGGTTCTCTTTCCATCCTTGCTGCTGCAAGGTCAAGAGCTTTACTCACCGGACAGGCATTTGTAACACCGGATATTGTAAAAGAAGTTGCACCTGATGTACTTAGGCACAGGGTCATTCGATCTTTTGAGGCTGAAGCTGAAGAAGTCACGGTTGAGGAAATGCTGGCAAGCATCCTTGACAAGGTTCCTGTGACAAAAAGGTAATCTCAATGGAAACAGCTCACAGTCTCTTCAGGAGAGTACAGAGGATAGAGATCCACACCAGAAAGCTTGTTGATCAGCTTGCAGGTGGAGACTACCGCTCAGTATTTCGCGGACAGGGTATGGAGTTCAGTGACTACAGACCGTACGTAGAGGGAGACGATCCCAGACTCATAGACTGGAATGTAACAGCCCGGTCAAATACACCTTTTGTAAAAATTCTCACGGAAGAACGGGAATTGATGGTCATGCTTGTGGTTGATGTCTCTGGAAGTTTGAATTTCGGATCAATAAATATCACCAAGGCTGACAGGGTGGCTGAAACAGCTGCAGTTCTCGCTCTTTCCGCTGCAAGAAGCAATGACAGAGTAGGTCTTCTCACTTACGGCAGCAAGGTCCATGATTACATGCCTCCGGATAAAGGCAGAGCACACTCTCTTGCCCTTATAAGAAGAGTTCTTCAGGCAAGCGACCATGAGGAAAAGGCTGATGTGGAAAATGCCCTTCGCTTCCTCGGGAGAGTTTTAAAAAAGAGGGCTCTAATCTTTCTTGTGAGCGATTTCAGGTTTGGTTCCAAAGGCGAGAGACAGTTAAAAGTCTTTTCCCGTAAACATGACATGGTGGGAATACATGTATTCGATCCTCGCGAAATACGGGTACCCAAGATGGGTAAAATAAGATTCCGAGATCCTGAAACTGGAAGCGAAGCAGTTGTCAACACATCTTCAAATAGCTGGCAGAGGTCATTTACTGCAAAAGTACAAGAGCAGACTGCAAAGAGAGAACTGCTCTGCAAGCGTACAAAACTGGATGTTGTAAGCATATCAACAGCTGAAGATCTTGTTCTTCCATTGCGGAAGTTCTTTCACCTTCGCAAGAAAAGGAGAGCACACTGATGCTGTCCTTCCTGCTGCTGCTCACGAGTTTATCAAATGCACATCCGGGTATTCCGGTAGAAGCAGTTTACACTGTTCCATCAGGCTATTCCTGTGAAGAACTTGTATCAGATGCCTTGTTCTCAGTTCTTGAGGCGGACAGCGGAGTTTTTACAATTGTACCTCTTACTTTCAGCGACAGCCTTCCACTGCCTGTTCTATCTGCGTGGAATGACATTGGAGACACCCTCTATTTAGATCCGCCACAAATAGTTGTAACAGGCTGGTTTCCTGATTCTCTCATGACTCCTGCTTTTCCTCCATTCCCAGGTTACATAAGTATTCCGCCGGGTCTTCCCGAGGACTATGCAAGAAATGTATCCTTCTGGCTTGTCTGGGGACCACCACCCGGATTCCCGTGGCTAATGCTAATCGGAGGAGTTGTACTTCTAACCGCTGTTACCCTCTTCATTCTAAAAAGAAGAAAAAAGGAGAGTTCTCTTCCCGCCGAGCCTGAGGTTCACATACCTTCGGGAAAAGCTGCCGAAAAGGAAGCTCTTGCTCTGCTTGAATCTGAACACTACATACACGGACATTGGGCTGAGCTTTACGGAGAGGTTGATGCCCAGTTCAGAGCAACTGTTGCAGGAAAATTCGGTGTTGTGAACAAAGCACTTACCCTTAACCAGATAGCTTCCACCCTTGCATCAACCGGCAAGGGCAGGAAATTCATGGAGCAGGCATCACCTATTGTCCGGGAGACCACCCTTCAGCGATATGCAGACTGGGGCAGCACACGGGAGAGAGCAGCAAAGTTCATTAGAAAACTTGCTGCACTCAGAGGGGAGTGGTCAAGATGATACGATTTGCTTTCTGGCCAGTTCTATTTCTCTACCCTGTAATACTGTTTATTTCCCTTGTTATCGGGAAAAATTCTACATTGAAGAAGAATGGAGCAGCATTTACAGGTCCCTTCATGGGAACCCCCACGGTAACATCAGGCAGCTTCTTTACCGTTTTTCTTCCCTGGATCGGTATCCTTTTCCTGATAATTGCTCTGGCAAGACCGCAGAGTGGATTCGAGAGACTTCCTGATGCAGGGGAGGGTGTGGATATTGTTATCGCCCTTGATGTTTCAACAAGTATGCTGGCAGAGGATTACAACCCCAACAGACTTGAAGTTGCAAAGGATGCAGCCCTTGAATTTATTGAAAATCGCCCAAATGACAGAATAGGCCTTGTTCTTTATGCAGCAGAGCCCATTACCATCTGCCCACCCACATTCGATCACTCAACACTCACCAGGTTCATAGACAGCGCCGAGCTCGGGTTTCTTACTGATGGCACCGCAATAGGGTCAGGACTTGCCACCGCGGCACGGGGGCTTGGTTCATCCAGCACCGACAGGCGGGTAATCGTTCTTCTCTCAGACGGTGTAGAGACTGCAGGTATTGTGGATCCCATTACTGTTGCTGAGGCGGTAAGCATCCTTCATGGAGACAGCATCGCAGTCTACACCGTAGCTATCGGCCGAGAGAACAGTGGTTTTGAGGTTGACAGAGAAACTCTTTCCGCAATTGCAACCCTTAACAACGGTAGACTATTCAATGTTTACAACGAGGATGACCTTGAAGGCGTTTACGCTTCAATTGATTCTCTAGAGGCATCAACTCTACCGGAAAAGGGTCTGTTTGTTTACAAAGATCACTACCTTGCCTGGCTTATCGCAGGGTTACTCCTTCTGGCAGTGGCTGAATTCTCCAGATGGAAAGCTTTCAGAATAACTGGAGGAGGGCTGTAATGGAATTCCAGAGACCATGGATGATCATACTCTCTCTTGCCGGACCTCTCTACTGGTGGCTGAGACTCCGCTGGCTCAGAAATGATGAAAAGCGCCTTCGCAGATTTGTCAGGCCTGTGTTATGGGAAAGAATAGGCATAAACCCTCCTGCCGGGCACAAGACATCGAGACTGATTCTATCCCTTGCAGTAATTCTTCTAGCGCTTTCAGCTGCGGGACCTGTATGGGGAACATCTCCTGCTTACATTCCCAGTGGTGGTGCCAACATAGTAATAGCGCTTGATGTTTCCAGGTCAATGTGGAGTGATGATGAAACACCCACAAGACTGGGCAGATCAGCCATGGAGATAAGGCGACTTATCCGGTCAATGCCCGGAACCAGATTCAGCCTGGTCCTCTTCAGTGGTCACGCCAGACTTGCAGTGCCTATCACGCTTGATAATGACTTTATTCTGGACAGAATACCATCCGGTCCGTCTGACGATGTTTCCCTTCCCCAGGGAACTGCTTTAAGTAATCTGGTGGATGTAATGGTCACAGCGCTACCGGACATGGATATGGAAGGACAGGTCGGAATCATATTCTCCGACGGAGGATTCCATGATTACACCCTGGACGATGCCATCAGTGAAGCTCTCAGTCGCAAAATGGCCCTTGTTACCGTTGGAGCAGGCGGAGACACCCCTGTAATGGTTCCAGGTGATAACGGCCCGATCATCTGGGAGGGAGACACAGTAAGAACCGTTCTTGAAGAGGAATGGCTGCAGGAGCTTGCAGGGGAGACCGGCGGTTTTTACACAAGGATATCAGAAGCAGGTGATCTGTCAGAGCCTGTGAGCGAACTGCTTCATCGCAGTTCAGCGCAGGTGGATGCAGACATAGCAGGAGCCTCAGGAGCGAGAAGATTTCAGTACTTCCTTGGTGCTGCACTCCTATTGATCCTCATAGCCATAAGCATTGAGAGGAGAGGATCATGACCTTCTTCGCGATGCTTTCACTGACCATTGTTTCTGCAACACTCCGCACACCTCTTCTGGATCTTTACAATGAAGCAACTGACCTCATATCAGAATCCAGATACCAGGAATCCGCAGAGATCTTCAGTGAGATCTTAACAAGAATGCCGGATAACCCCAGGGCAGTCTACAATCATGCGGTTTCCGGTTATGCAATGGGTGATCTGTTAACAGCAGACAGTCTCTTCTCCATTTTTCCGGAGCAAGTCTTTCATGGGGATACACTTCTTGAAGCCCGCTCATCTGCCCGGCTTGGCAATGCCATGGCCAACCAGGACTATGCAGGCGTAGAAAGCGTGCTTGAGATGCTTCTTCCTGAGTTATCAACCGGTCAATCTTCAGAGCACATTCGTCAGAACTACGAAGTTGCGCTGAAGTGGCTCATGCAGAACGAACCTCCACCTCCGGAAGATCAGGAAGAACCTGAGGACAATGAGGACCAGGAAGAGCCTGAGGACAATGAGGACCAGGAAGAGCCTGAGGAGAACCAGCCTCCGCCTCCGTCTGAGTCGGGAATGACGCCTGAAGTAGCACAGATGATCCTTGATATGGTTGAAGAGGCCCAGGCAGATACAACAGGCGGCACCATGGATGGAGCAATTGGAGTTCCGACTTGGTAGGGGCAGGATTACTCTTTCTTCTTCTTGCAGGCCAACCTTTTGGCTGGGAATGTCCACAGTCGGTTGAAGCCGGAGAGCCATTCTCTTTGCGGCTAACCTGTTCTGAACCTGGATGCTCCGGGATTACCACCGGTTCGCTTATCTCCTCACCGGGCATTGCTTTTCTGGGGAGCTCAACCTCTACAAGTATTTCCACCGTAACAACACCCGGCGGTCGTCAGCTCACACAGGTGGTAGTACTGGAGATGATCTTTTCAGCCTCTGCAGTTGGTGGAGTGACTCAAACGATAGGTCCAATGCAGATTAACCTTCACGGCATCGGATCATACACTCTCCAGGAGATCACAGTCGAAGTCAGCGGACCTGTTACAGCAGGTGGAGATCCCACTTATGAAAACGAAGAGGTCTGGCTGGAAGGGACCTTGCACGATCCGGAAGGGTTGATCTATCCCGGAACCAGGCTTTTCTTAGACTATTATGTGTACAGCACAGTAAATGTTGAGAATGTAACTTACTGGTGGGGAGCACCTGAACTGGGTGCTATCATACATGTTGAGACTATACCAGACAGTAACTGGGAGAGTGCTGATTCAAAACACAGTAACACCAGTCGAAGCCTTCTAGCGGAAATTGAAATGGCTCCAGCTGCTGCTGGAAGTCTTCTTGCACCGGCATTCTGGGCGGACATCACCGGACCGGGCTACGACAGGTGGGGAAAGGCCATAGAATGGCATATAGAAAGCAGGCCAATAATACTTCCTGTTTATCCTTTCCCGGCCAACCCGCCTGAAAACTGGGATGAAACTCTTCTTGACAGCGTTGAAGTACGTGTTGAACAACTCCCGGCACCACCAGGGCAGGGGGGAGAGCTTGCAGTAAGGATCACTTGCTTAGGCCCTGGGAATGTTTATATGGATGACCCTCCGATCCTGACTCTCCAGGGCAGCGCAGAACTTATTGAAGCAGGGAACGGCTCAGCCGGCAACAAGCGATGGTGGGACTACATCCTGGAACCTGAAGAGACCGGTTTGTGCGTTCTGGGACCTGATTCCGTTGTCTGGCTGAACCGGAGAAACAGCAGCTACCAGACGGTAACTATCCAACCATGCTCACTGGATGTAACCGTTATACCATGGCCCGACAGAACAATTGAACTTGAGGATGTGGACAGCGGCGGCTCCCCGATATTCTGGATCATACTTGGCGCTCTCGGCGTTCTCACCATGAGTGTCCTTATGGGAATCTCTGCAAAGCGAAAAGAGAGGAATCTCGCTTCAGTAGAGGGCGCTGAAGATATTGATGAACTTCTCTCCGGACTGGAGAGTGAGCTGTCAACTATGCTCAGGGGAAAAAAGGAATACATTGGCTATGAAGAACTTGCAGATTTTCTGGATCAATCAGGCACTGACAACTTCCTTGCAAGAAGGATACTGAGATTCTGGAGAGGCCTCGAGCAATCACTTTCTGACAAAGAGGTAACCAGTCCTGCTTTCACAAAACTGAAGTCTACTGCGAACGAGCTTCTCTACAAGCTCCGCAAAGACCTGAACTCACAAAAGGAATAGAAAATGAGTGGAATCTTTGAATGGTATTTGAGAACTGTTAGCAATTACCCTTTCCAGGCAGCATTTATACAGTTTGCCATACTGGGAATGGTGGGCGACTGGATAGCTGCGTCAGTTATGCGAAAGAAATTCAGCTATTCCATACCAAAGTTTCTCCTGAAGATGCTTGGGTGGGGAATACTGGGCCTGATAATCAAAGTAGGATTCATCGGCATGCACGGGTTCAACGAAGCCATATTCGCCAAATTCAACTGGCCCACCTCAAGCCCGATCTTTGTAGCCTTCTGCATGAGTACGTTCACCAACCTCCTTTTTGGTCCTCAGATGATGTTTTTTCACCGCTGGGAAGACAATCTTTTGCAGGGAACTAAGGGTTACAAGGGCATGGAGATCGCCATAAAGAGCCTTGTATGGTTCTGGATCCCTGCCCATACGGTAACCTTCAGCATTGCCAACCATGATGTTCAGGTTGGCCTTGCAGCTGCATGGTCCCTTGTGCTTGGTTTAATTCTGGGTATTGCCAACAGGAAAAGCTAGCAATGCTCAAACTTACTTCACACAGGGGAGTTTCACAGACTTCCCTGTGTAAGCAATCGGGGTAATTCGTGTATTCTGAATCACTTATGGAACATATAAAAGAAGTCGCAGACTATTACAGTATTCAAGCAGAGAATTATCACAACAAATACTACGACTCTCAATCAAGTTCTGACCCTCTCATCAAACCCCTGGTGGATATCCTGAAAACCGCATTCAAAAGATGTGATGTTCTTGAAATAGCATGTGGAACAGGCTTCTGGACAAAAATTGTTGCTGAAGACGCAAACTCTGTTGTAGCAACAGATGTGAACCCTGAAATGATCGCTCAGGCAGGGAAGAGGCTTTCTCATCTGGATAACATCAGTTTCAGAGTTTCTGATGCCTTAAGTTTGTCTGGCATTAAAGGAAAATTCAATGGAGCCTTTTCAGTTCTGTTCTGGTGTCATTTACCCAGACAGCGTGTAAAGGAGTTTCTTTCCGGCCTCTGCAGTAAACTGAAATCGGGTTCACCTGTGGTATTTATTGATCAGCTTGCTGACAGTGATGTAGATTCTCATGTTACTGATGAATATGGGAACAAGCTCGCACAAAGAAGAATTTCGGGAAAGAATTTCTCTCTTCTGAAGAACATCCCGGAAGAGAGTCAGCTTCTCGACGACTTGAAACCCTTTGCTGAAAACATTCAATACAATGCTTTATCCAACGGATACTGGAGTGTTTCCTGGAATACAGCAAAGTAGCGCACATCCATCAGGTTCAGGGAAGGTTATCACTGCTCCAGATTTATTGTCTTCTTTTTCTCTTACGGATGTTAAGTATTCTTT
>JAGLDY010000120.1 GCA_023145375.1 Candidatus Sabulitectum sp.
GGGAAAGAGGGATGGAATGGGTGAGCATATTGCTCTGGTTCTGATAGACAGTTTGAAGGACCTTCCAGGAGAGCTGATACTCATGTTGCTTTCAGCACTGCCGGTTACTGAACTCAGGGCTTCCATACCTGTTGCTTTTACCGTTATGGCCGAAAGCTGGAACTGGCCCTGGTGGAAGGTGTATCTGCTTGCGGTGGCAGGAAACATGCTTCCAGTACCGTTCATCCTCATGCTTCTTGGTCCAGCCAGCCGGTGGCTTTCAAGGTGGAAGATATTTGAAAGATTTTTTAACTGGCTCTTTGAAAGAACCCGCAACCGCGTTGGACCTCACATAAAAAAGTACGAGGCTCTGGGGCTGACTCTGTTCGTTGCTATTCCCCTTCCTGTAACAGGAGCCTGGACCGGAAGCGTAGCAGCATTCATCTTTGATCTTCCCAAAAAACAGGCAATTCCTTCCATTTTTCTGGGAGTGCTCACAGCAGGAGCAATAATCACTTTAATAATGAAGGGTGCGCTGTCCGGGCTCAGTTTTATTCTGTAAGGAAAAGTTGCAATAACCACGGTTATCGTTTAGATTTTATCACCGTTCGGTCGGGGCGTAGCGCAGCCCGGTTAGCGCGCCTGGTTCGGGACTAGGAGGCCGGAGGTTCGAATCCTCTCGCCCCGACCACGATCCAAATTTTGAAATTCTCATGACTTTTGCTATTTTACCCCGATGTACAGACTTATAAGTGTGATAGGTGGGAACACCTCCTCTCAGGAGGAGCATGACTTTGCTTTCAAGCTGGGTGGGCTTCTGGCTGATCGTGGATTGTCAGTTGTGTGCGGCGGTGGCTCCGGAGTGATGGAAGCGGTCTGCAGAGGTTGTACTGAAGCAGGCGGGCTTACTGTGGGGATACTTCCAGGGGAAGAGCCCTCACAGGCAAACGCTTTTGTTTCCCTGGCCCTGCCAACAGGTCTTGGGGTTTCCCGTAACCGGATGGTTGTCCTTGCAGGTGAAGCGGTCTGTGCGATCGGTGGTTCATACGGGACTTTGTCAGAGATTTCCTTTGCTCTTCAGGCAGGAAAGCCTGTCTGTTGCTACGGTAACTGGGAGATCATTCCCGGGATCAGCAGAGTTTCTACACCTGAGGAGGCTCTGGAATTTGTGCTTGAAATGATCGGGGAGAACTGATGCATAGTATCGATGAAATAGCAGATCTTTTCAGGAATGTCCCCGACTTTCCCAAAGAGGGTATACTGTTCAAGGATGTAACCACAGTTCTTACCCATCCAGGCGCTCTTGGAGACTCAGTTACCCATCTGCTGAGATTGCTTGATGACATCAACTTTGATGCAGTCGCTGCTGTGGAGTCAAGAGGTTTTATGTTCGGTGGAATAGTGGCGGATAGACTGAACATCCCGCTGGTTCTTATCCGTAAACCGGGCAAGCTCCCTGCTGATGTTATCAGCGAGGATTACACGCTGGAATACGGTACCAATACAATTGAGATGCACCGCGATTCACTTGCCAAAGGCTCAAAAGTGCTTATTATTGACGATCTGGTGGCAACAGGGGGCACCGCTCTCGCCGCCGCTGAACTGATAAGAAGAGATGGAAGTTTGCCAGTGGCAGCGGCATTCCTCATGGATCTCAGGTTCCTTGGAGGAGCCGGGAGACTCGAGGACTCCGGTGTGCCGGTTCGCTCACTGATTAAAATTGACTAACTGAATCAGCTGATGAATGCTGATCAAACGAAAGGGAAAGAATGATTAAGATCACTATGATGCTTGCTATTCTTCTCGCAGTTTTCGCTTTCGGCTGCACAGACCAGGGAAACCCTGCTCCTGCAGACGAAAACGGTGAAACAGGCGAGAACGGTGAAGCTGTTGAAGCCGGTGGTGCTTCCGCTGCAAATGGAGAGATCTCCGGTTTTGAACTGGCCGCTCCTGAAGTGGGCCAGTGGATATCCTACGCTGTTGTTGATGAAGAGGGCGAATTCAAGCTCTCGATCGTTGCCGAAGAGGATTACGAAGGCATCGCATGCCTCTGGTACCAGATCGAGGTTGACGGTGAAGCTGTTGCTCAGATCCTCGTTGATCCAGCTGTTGTTGATGAACTTATCAACATAGGCAATGTTCACATGGAAGAATTCGTTGCTGATCCTGTTGCTTACATCGAAGAGAACATGCCCCAGGACGGCAGTCTTATGGGTAACGAGGAAGCCATGGAGAACATGATGCTTTCTCTCGCAGCCATCAAGCAGGTCAAGGTCAACGACGGTAACACGCTTATGCTTCTTGACATGGCTGGTGTTCCGGAGCTTGTGGAGCAGATGATAGCCGACAATCCAGAGATGCTTGAAGAGAGCATGCAGATCGATACTGAAGATTCAGACATGGAAGAGTTCATGGCCAAGCTTGAGGGTGCTGACTTCAGCATGGAAGAAGTCGAGATTGACGGGCTGAACTGCATGGAGTTCACAATATCTCATCCTGATGAGGGAAGTATGGTTGCTGTTATCTCCAGCGAACTTCCAATTCTTCCTCTCATGGAAGCTACAATCACACCCAATGACCCTGAGGAAGAGGGTGGCATGGTATTTGTTACCGGCTTTGGTTTTGACGGAGCAGAGAACCTGATGACCGAAGCACCTGATCAGGTGATCCCTCTTGCAATGATGCTTCAGGGATTCGCTTCCCAGATGCAGCCTAATCAGTAAGAGATCTATCAGCTAATAAGGGTGCCCCTCCTGCAGTAAAAAGCAGGAGGGGCACTTTGTTTTAATCACAGAATTCTGCCCTGCCCTTTCACTCCGGTTTCAGTGTTTTATATTCGTGCAATGAAAAAAACTTTGTTTACTGAAGGAGAAAAAGGCTGTGTTTCGGCTCCATTCGCAGAGTTGTTCAGACCGGGGACCCTTGATGAGATAGCCGGTCAGGAACAGCTTCTGGGAAAAGAGGCTTCTTTCAGGCGTTCACTGGAGACATCTTCTCTGGGCTCTTTCATTCTCTGGGGCCCCCCGGGATGTGGAAAAACAACCCTGGCACTTATAGTTGCGGATCATGTGGAGGAACACTTTGTGCGGTTCAGCGCTGTGACCGGCGGGGTGAAAGATGTCCGGAAAATAGTTGCTGAGGCTTCTCTGCGCAGAGAGTCCGGGCAGGGAACCATGCTTTTCGTGGACGAGATCCACCGTTTCAACCGCAGTCAGCAGGATG
>JAGLDY010000121.1 GCA_023145375.1 Candidatus Sabulitectum sp.
GCATTCTGTTCCCTCTTGTCCAAGCATAAAAACGTGAAGAACCGGATTCGCTGCAGTTATCTTGCTGCATTCAAGGACGTGTGAGATTATTCTGAGTAGCAGATTTAGACCACTCTGCTGGAAACAAATCTCCGGTGAGAAGCTTTCTGAAATCTTTCGGAATCTCCTCAATCAATGTGAAGTTCGATGATACAAACACTTCTGTACAACTTCCTCCATGGAGAAAAGCTCACTATCAGTCAGAAAACTAAAAATAGACTCTTTCTTTTTCTCAGACAAGCGACCGAGGTTTTGCATGCAGAGTTTGATGAAGAGATCAAGCAACCGGTCAGGCATGTCAACTATTTCCTGAATCTTATGTCTGGTTTTATCGTAATCAGCCAGGAAATCCAGTTCTTCAGTTAACTCTTCTTCAATCGTTACTCTTACAAATTCGTACAGCGCTTCCGCCTGAACTGTCATATCTATGTAGCGATACATGTGTCCAGTTTCACCTCTAACGGTCATTTTCTCCAGATCATCCAGATCATATTTAACCATACTCATCAGAGGTTTTGAAAATGTTTCCAGTGATGAATCGTAGAGATCCATGTTTTTCAACATAGCAGCAGATACCGGGAACATCAGACCCTTGGGTACAGCATTTTTCAGGAAAAGAATATTGTGAATCAGGAATCTGTGAATGCGACCATTCCCATCTTCAAAGGGATGCATGTAAACAAAACCATAGGATATTGCAGCAGCATGCATGACTGCTGGTACTGCCGCTTCCATCATTCTCCTGTGTGAAGCAAGGAGACCGTCCATAAGTGCCAGCAGGTCTTCAGGCTTTGGACAGATATAGTGAATACGCTGATCTTTGAATGAAATCCTCTGGCCAACATAATTCTGCCTAACTCTGTAATCATCATCCCGGAAGCGAGAATCAACAAGATGGTTCTGAATATCAATAAGAAGGTGCTTTTCGCAAAAATCCTTGTGAGTTGCCGTCTCCAGCAAAGAGATATATCTCTCTATTCGAGATGCGCTGGGTTTCAGATGTTCTATCTCGAAAGAAGATCTTGTTTCTTTACCGTATAGATAACCAAGAGCGCGCCTGAGCAGATCTGGAGGGTAAGATTTGACCATATCATCGCAAAGCTGTCGAATATTAATGGACTCCATCTCTGCAAGCTTCTCAGTTCTTCTTATCA
>JAGLDY010000122.1 GCA_023145375.1 Candidatus Sabulitectum sp.
TCAACATCTTCAGGGATAAGATCATTCAGATCGGTACAATCCTCGAGAGAGGAATTGTGCAGCATGGAAAGGGCCGGCACAAGTGCAGGTGATCCTGAAGCCTGTTTTATCGCCTCAACCCGCTCCCGTGCTGAAGTGGCCAGCAGTGATTCCCTTAAAGCTCTTGTCTTATCATCATTCCACCGGCTTTCCAGCAGGTAGGAGATCCTTGGAAGGTCATTGGGCAGAATAGAGCCAGCTGCACTGATAAGTATCGAGCTGTCAAAAGACGAAGAGAGTTTAAGCAGAAGATCATCAGGCACCCTGTCGAATAACCTTACAGAATAGAGAATGGCCTGCAGGTTGGCTGTATCACCTGCAACAATGTCAGCGACATTCTCTGTGAGCCACAGGGTGTCATGTGCCATGAGACCCTGCAGTGCATAAGAATTGCAGTCAGGTTTCAAGGCTTCTTTCCTGAATACCTCAACTGTTTCCCGGTCGACTTCTTCAAGTTTGGAAGCGGACATGATCAGAAGGCAGAGAAGGCTGCTTCTGCCGGAGTACCAGTGCCGCTTTATACTTCGGAATTCTTCAGGATAGTTTTTCAGGGCACTGAGAAGAGTGTCTTTGTCGTCGGCATTTCTTCCTGTGAAGAACTCCACAGCAGCAGATTTAAGGATGGGATCGGGATCAAGGACCAGCTCTCTGAAACCGGCTTCAAGTTCTTCCCTGTTTCTGTCCGCTTCCCAGAGCTCGATGAGAAAGTCAAAAACACTTCTCTGTTCGTTCCCTGGATCAACGGGTAAACCGCCGGTGAGCACATCCCTCACATAGGACATCAGATCCCCCTTTCTGTCACACAGGAGAGCCTGGAGCAATTCTGATGCATGATGCAAAATTGCATCCACACCCTACAATACATGTATATGCGGAGCCATGTCAAATACAGTTCACAGAGCAAGTTCAGTAAAACCACGCACTAAGTCACAGCCCTTTCTTTAGACCGGCGACTGAAGTATTCTTCATGCTGAGAAGAATTAGGGACTAA
>JAGLDY010000123.1 GCA_023145375.1 Candidatus Sabulitectum sp.
GGCAGAACTTCGATTGCTCTTGACTCGAGTGAACAACCCCACATTTCCTATTATGACAACGGTAGCGATGATTTGTGGTATGCGTATTACGGACCCACAGGAATAGAAGGAGATGAATTTTCCCAGGGGCCTGTTCAGCTCCTTGGAGCTTATCCCAATCCTTCCAGCGGAAGTGTTGAATTGCGCTTCATTCTCTCGTCCGATTCATCTGTGGACATTCAGCTGTTCGATGTTTCCGGCAGGATGGTAAATTCCACAAGCAGTGAATACGAACAGGGCCAGAACAGCTTTGTTCTCAGAGATCTCAGGTCAGCTGTTTATCTGGTGCAGTTACGGTCCGGGGGATTTACTGCCACAGAGCAGTTCCTGATCATTAACTAACTTGTCTCAAAAAATAGAGAGAAGTCGCTTCTTAGCAGGGACTTGACAGGCGCGACAGTTTTATTTAGGGTATTTCTGTGTCTTTAGTCTAATTCTTTCTTATTGGCAGTAGTCAACTTACAGGAGGTTTGTAAGTAATGAGAATTGTTATGGTTCTGCTATTGGCCTTTACAACTGCCCTTCTTGCAGCGCCGCAGATAGTGAATTCCTTTGATGCACCTGATTCAGGCGTCAATGGTCTTGCCTATGCAGGCGGCAGTCTGTATGCCCTCAGTGGGAATACAGTCTACAAACTTGATCCGGCAACAGGTGCCACCCAGAATTCGTTCTCCATCACTGCAACCAACTCCAACGGCATTGGATATGCAGGTGCTCTTCTCTACATCACCAATGGAACGAGTAATGTCTACAAGTACACCCTTACTGGAACGTATTCAGGGGTGACAAGTCTTTACTGCGCCAGTTGAGGCGGCGGCATATACTACCCAGTGGGTGGTGCAGCAGGAAGCTCAGGTTCAGCGTATTTCCTTGGAAACAATAACAAGATCTATTACGAGAGCCCTCTTCCCATGGGCACAACGGAAGCTCCCAGTACAGGGGCAACCATTCCCTCCGGCCAGGCAACCTATGACATTGCCCGTGAGGGCGACGCCAACGGCACAACTTCCACCGGTGAAATGTGGATTGCAACTGATGATGCGGATTCCCCCATCAGAGCTTACAACACCAGTGGAAACCTTACAGCTGCTATCGATTTGATCCCTGCAGCTCTGGGATTGGCCTACAGCTCCAGCGGGAGCAGCAGGTATATCTGGGCAAGTAATCCCGATGACGACAAGATCTATCAGATCGAACTGGACGAAACCGGTGTAGCAGAGGGATCCTCAGGTTCAATTGAGCCACTTGCTCTTTCTGTATCGGGAAACCCCTTCACAGAATCCATCATCATTTCCGGAGCAGGGTTCTCCAGCTCAGCATCGATAAGGATCTGTGACATCAATGGTCGTATCGTTGTCGAATCCGAATTCACAGATAACTACAACTGGAACGGCTCTGCCCTTGACGGGTCCGGAGCACCTCCAGGAGTATACTTCGTTAGAGTGTCGGATCATCTGGGACGAAACGCAAGTATCTCAGTCACCAGGATCTGCAATTAGAAGATAGAATTTCCACAGGAGGGCCCTTTTTCGGAAGGGCCCTTTTCTGCCTTATGGGTTTCAGGGGCACCATCTGCACGCAGAGAAGCTTCTCTTTTCTTTCAG
>JAGLDY010000124.1 GCA_023145375.1 Candidatus Sabulitectum sp.
CTGGGAGAGTATTTCATTACCGTGGGACAGACCGATGCTTCACTCCAGAGAACCTCCTGGGGTGGCATCAAGGCTTTGTTCTAGCGCTGGAGTTTGATCCAGTTCGCTCAATTGTGCGGAAAGCGAAATTGTGAGGAAGTCAATGTTAATTCTGGGTCTTGTTACACTGACAGTTTTCGCCGGACAGATCGCAGTTAATCTGGATCCTGTTCCAGGGAATGATGCAGATTGGCTGGTCTACGACGACGGTACTGCTGCCTGGATCACTTGGGCTGGTACATACAGAGGCGTCTGGTTTAATATCGAGGACTTTGCTCCCGGAGCCGGCACCGCCTTCATTGAGGAATCGGAATTCTGGTTTTATCACCCTACAGGTATGTATTCCTGGACTATCTCAGATGTCTATCTTGAGGTCTGGAATGGAGATGCAGAAGCCCCCGTGACCCGGCTTGACCAGACAATGGCCACAGCGGTTCACTATGCACCTGTGTTTGTTGAATACTCACCATCGCTTGAGGCTGAAGGCAACTTCTGGGGTATTACAAACACTGAAATGGATGACGGAGGATGGCCTTCAAATCTCGGCGACGGTACTCCTGGTACTCACAGTTTCTTTACTGATGATTTCATCGTATGGGAGCCATGGGGAGAATATGGTGACTTATTTGTGAGAATAGCAGTCACTTCGTTGAGCCTTGACAATGCTACATGGGGTTCTCTTAAGGCCACATTCCAGTGACTGCCTTTCCCTGAGAGCTGGAATTTGATATGATGGTGACGAAAGGTGGTATACCATGAAACTGTCACCATTACCTCTGATTATGTTCCTGCTTCCAGTTGTATCCCTTGCTAATGTTGACATGGTTATGGGAGATGCTGCTCAGAATGAGTTGATAATCTCCTGGTCACTTGAGGACACTGTTTTTGCAGGGAAGTACACTGGAGGAGAATTTACCCAGGTTGTTATGGAATCGGGTTTGAATGCAGGGGCAGTAACTATTGCAAGAGATGCATCTGAGCAGAAACACATTCTGATCGCTCTCTACATCGAGGACGGCTTAGGATCAGAGAACAACAGAGTTCTCTCTTACTCCTACAACGACTTTGCTCATGAAAGCACATACTATCTGGATC
>JAGLDY010000125.1 GCA_023145375.1 Candidatus Sabulitectum sp.
AATTCTTTCTGAATTTCTCAAACTACTCAGTTTAGTAAAATGCTGTCTTGCAGCGTACGTAATGTAGCATCTTCAGTAAAAACTGGAGGTGCAGATGTCACGGAAGAGGACTGAATTGAGAAGAATCAGAGAAATACTCAGGCTTCATCATGAGCTTGAATACAGCGACAGAGAAATAGCTCGGGCATATAAGATGTCTCACACGACAGTAAGTAAGATATGCACAGCTGTTCACGAAGCAGGTTATACATGGCCTTTGTCTGATGAAGTAGATAACAATCTGCTTCAACAAATCTGTTATCCTCGGAAAAGTCATTCGATGTCCAAACATCCTCAACCCAACTGGGAAGGTATTTGGAAACAAATGCAGCGTAAGGGAATGACTCTCCGACTACAATGGTTGAGATACAAGGATAAGCACTCTGACGGATACCAGTACAGCCAGTTTTGTGAGTATTACAATCGCTGGTGCAAGAAGAAAAATGTATCTATGCACCAGGAACACAGAGCAGGAGTTAACACCGAGGTGGATTATGCCGGCTCAACACTGCCTTTAACGGATCCTGTAACAGGTGTTGTAAAGCAGGTACCGGTTTTTGTGAGCGCTCTTGGTGTATCGGGTCTCCTCTATGCGGAGGCCACTCTTAGTATGAAGCTTCCAGACTGGATAGGCTCTCATATGAGAATGTTTGAGTTTTATGGAGGAGCCACAGAGATTTTAATCCCCGACAATCCTAAGACCGGAGTGAAAAGACCTTGCAGGTATGATCCGGATATCCAGCGAACCTACGAGAACATGGTCAGGCATTACGGTGCAGTTGTTATCCCTGCCAGAGTGCGGAAACCGAAGGACAAGCCTCAAGCTGAGCGTGGCGTGCAGGAAGTATTACGCTGGATAATTGTCCTGCTCCAGGAGAGAAAGTTTTTCACTTTGGGGGAGATGAATGAGTCAATCTTCGACGAATTGGAAAAGATCAACAGCAAACCGTTCACTGTCCGTGAAGGTAGTCGGAGAAGTGTGTTTGAGGATTTGGATAAGCCATTGCTCAGGCCCTTGCCCTCGGAACACTTTACTTTTGAGGAGTGGAAGAAGGTAAAAGTCCACATCGACTACCATGTTCAAATCGACTACAACAAATACAGTGTTCCCTATGTCCTTGCCGGTCAGAAGCTGACAGCCAGGATCACAGGAACAACTGTCGAGCTTTTCAATGGAGAGAAACGAGTAGCCAGCCACATGCGAGAGCTGACCGGCAGGAACCGCTACAGTACTCATGTAAAACATATGCCTGAGAATCATGTGAAGCACCTGAAAATGACCCCGGACAAAATCATGAGGTGGGCTGTTAGGGTTGGCAGCCATGCCTCTGAAATGGCAGAGACAATACTGAAGCGCAGAGAACATCCAGCCCAGGGTTACCGGGCTATTCTCGGAATTATGAGCTTGAGCCGGAAATACGGCGAAGAGCGTCTGGAGAAGGCCTGCGGTATGGCCTTGAGAATTAATTCACTGCGTTTGAAGGATGTGAAACTGATACTGCAGAAAGAGCTTGATCTTAACCAGTTTGACGGAAAGGACGAAGAGGATGAACCAATCATGCACAAGAACATCAGAGGTGAGGAATTCTACGCAAGGGAAGGATCTGGAAAATGCTGAAATACCCATTGATTGAACAGCTGAGAGAACTGAAGTTGCACGAGATGGCTACTTGTTATGAAGAGCAGATAAAAACAAAAGACATACTGAAATATTCTTTTGAAGACCGATTGGGAATGATGCTTGATCGGGAAACAATCACAAGATCGAATCGCCGAACCACTAGTCGTCTGAAAAAAGCCAAGCTTAAAGTCAACGCATGTATGGAGGACATAAACTTCACTGTCGAAAGAGGAATCGATCGGTCTCTGATGATGGGATTCGCATCATGTCGATGGATCCACGAACACCGTGGGATAATGCTTACGGGCCCCACTGGCGCCGGGAAGACTTGGATTGCCTGTGCACTGGCTCATAAAGCCTGTTTGCAGGGATATTCGACTATCTACAAGCGTGTCCCCAATTTCCTGAGAGAGATAGAAACATCCAAGGCAATTGGTACTTACGACAAGTTAATGAATTCACTGGCGAAAACAGATCTGGTGATTCTTGATGACTGGGGACTGGAAAAGCTGAACCAACAGCAGAGTCTGGTCATTCTTGAACTCCTTGAGGAGAGATACAACCTCAAGTCAACAATCATTGCATCACAGATCCCGCCCGAGAATTTACATGCAACGATCAAGGACCCCACGATTGCAGATGCTATCGTAGATAGACTGATTAACAACTCTTACAAGATCAGCCTGAATGCTGAAAACTCCATGAGGGGAATATCGTGTGGGTTGACTGAAGTAAACGATAATAATTAGAATTTGAGATCAGCAGTGCTGAACTGGAGAAATGAGAAATTCAAGTGGCCATTTTGGAACGGAATGCCTGGCCACTTTAGGCCGGAATCTGCTGGCCAGATAACTCCGGAACCACTGGCCAAATTAAACGGAATATGCAAGTCACCCATAATAATACAAATATTAGGATTACATAGCAAACGTAACAGCCGATAAGCAGCCAGTCAGGGCACAAAAC
>JAGLDY010000126.1 GCA_023145375.1 Candidatus Sabulitectum sp.
AGTTGGAACACTTTTGTCTGTTGGATGGGTAATCTCATTTTATAAAGTGGTGTTTTCTTAAGAAAATGCCCCTCTTGCATGTTTTGTCATGAGTGTGTCACAAGTTGCTGTCACAAGACGTCACAAGTTCACATACGGATCACATATACCAATTGATTCGTAGACCCTGCACTTGAAATCAGTTCCTTATCCAACATCCCTTTAAGGTCGCGCTGCAAACTACGCCTGTTCACATCACAACAAAGTCCTTTAAAATCCTGAATTGTTAATTTACCGTGTACCATCATAAATCCAAGCGCCTTTGCCTGACGTTCATTCAAATTATGCTTTTTAACCAGAATATCTCTGCGGATCACCTGTTCACCTCGCTTCTTCACCTCAATCATCTGGCTTTCCAGGCCTGTGATGAAATATTCCAGCCAGATGGTCATGTCCATTCCATTTTCACGCACACTCTGTATTGATTTGTAGAAGCTTGAGCGATCACGGTCATAATACTCACTAATTGTAAAAAGGCGCTTGAAATCATAGCCAGCTTTGTAAAGACAGAGAGTTGACAGCAAACGAGAGGTACGACCATTACCATCTAAAAACGGGTGAATGTGGACAAGTTGGAACTGGGCAATACCACTAACAAGAATTGGATGAATCTCTATATCGGATCTGAGCCACATCACCATTTCAGACATCAAGATAGGTACTTCCAAAGCCGATGGTGGAGTGTAAATTGTTTCTCCTGATGAAGAACTAACCACATAGTTTTGAACACTACGATAGTTGCCTGGATCTGTCTTACCTCCTCGAACCCCTTCCACTAATTTCTGATGGATGTTGCGAATCAGGCCTTCAGTAATAGGATCTCCGGTATCAAGACAATCAGAAACTAACTCGAAGGCTTTTCTGTAGTTAAGCAACTCTCGAACATCCTCTGGATCGGCTTCCGTAACGGTTTTTCCATTCCAAAGTCGCTCTGCCTGGTCCAGGGTCAAACGAGTACCCTCTATGTGTGTTGTGTAATGCGCCTCTTTAACCAGAGCTTTTT
>JAGLDY010000127.1 GCA_023145375.1 Candidatus Sabulitectum sp.
CGCCGCCTAAAGAAAGACGGAACTGATCACCCTGAGCCATGGGAGTCTCTGCTCCAACAAGAAATGCGGAGCCCACTTCAAGCTGGTTGTCGTCGTTAAGCAACCCAGGCAGCCAGGCTCCATAACCCAGGAAAAAGTCCATACTGTCCCTGGGAGGGTCAACCTCTTGAGCAACAGCAGTCACTGCAATTAGCAGTAAGAACACAAACACTTTTTTCATGACATCTCCTTATTCTTCAGTTTTCTATCCCAGCTCTGGCTGAGAGTTTCTCAGTATCATAATAATGTTTAATCTCCATCATCTCTGTTACAAGATCTGCTACCTGAATAATTCCATCTGTTGCATACCTTCCGGTAAAGACCACTTCTGTATTAGCCGGTCTCGCCGCTGCAAGTTCCAATACCTGCTCCTCACTAAGCAGCCCCATGTGGACAGACACACAGATCTCATCCGCCACCACCATATCATAATCCCCGCTTAGCATTGCACCTGTTACAGCAGCCAGCCCCGCCTCTGCAAGCTGAACATCACCTGCTGCTGGTTTGTTCCCTGGAAGGATGAGATCAGGGGTTCCAAACTGCTCCATGGTTATCTCTGGAAATCTCTCAGGAAGACACAGTTCAGAATAGTCCTGTCCCTTCATGAACTGTCCTATGTAAACCCTCATGCCTGAACAGGCGGCTCTTACAGCAAGACCAAGCATGGCTGTGGTCTTCCCTTTTCCATTCCCTGTATAAACCTGCAACCTGCCTTTTCTTTCCATATTCAGCATCTCTTCCCGGTCAGTAAGAACAAAAGACCCCGAACGGCTGTGATCCGTCCAATTGTCTGTGAACAGACTTCGGCTTCAACATTATCAGAGACACTCCTAGTATATTATTCAACCGTTGGATTTTCAACTTGTTCTAATAATTACAGATATGAGAATACCTCCCGACTGTTGGGAGAGTAAGCAATGGACATGAGCAAAGGTATAGTACAACGCATGTTAAAAAGGATGCTTTCCTGGGACATTCGCAGAATTCTTATTACTGTCTTTCTTCTTGCTCTAACACCCAGAGTAGTTATCACTATGCTGGATCCTCATCCTCCATCAGCTCACTGGGATGTGGCGCACGATGTTCTGATTGCAAGAAATCTTTCTCAGGGGCATGGTTTCGCTAACGAGCCCGGACATCCAACAGCTTACAGATATCCTCTCCTTCCTGGTGTTCTTTCTCTTTTCTTTCGGACTCTCGGAGAAAGGTACATCCCTTTTCTATTATTCCAGTCACTTCTTGGAGCACTGGTTGCTTCTATGATAGCCTGGCTTGGATACAAAGCTGGTGGTAACATCCTCGCTTATGTAGCGGGCATTCTTGTTGCAATAAACCCAGAACTTGTATCGTATTCTCGTATGATGCTGTCAGAGACTATTTTCTCTTTTCTTCTGTGTACAGTAGCCGTTGTTTCCATGCAGATACTGAGTAAGGAAAAGGTTGTACCTTTCTTTGTTTTGGGAGTTATTCTGGGGATTGCCACCCTTTGCAGACCAGTGGCCATTATCTGGGGAGTTCTGCTTGCAGCTATTCTTCTGTTTCAGAACAAGCACAGATTAAAGAAGAGAATGGTTCTCGCCGTTACCTTGATAGCTGGATGTCTTCTTCCAGTGATTCCATGGCTGGCAAGAAATCAGATTGTTATGAGTTCTCCCGTTTTTGCCACATCCGGCGGCATTACTTTCTGGCTTTTCGGTCACAACAATGCGCTCCACTCAGATGAGACAACACGAGTTCCTGAAGAGTATGCAAGAGTTAATCGGGAGGTTGACCCAAAAAGCTATTTCACAGTCACCGGTGGTGATCCAGCTCGTATGACCCCAATATACAATATGGAACCGAGGTACCAGGCATATTCTTTTGAGCAGTCAGTGGTTGACAGACTATCCGGGTTAGATGAAATTGCAGCAGATCGGGAGCTGAAGACAATGGCTTTTGAGTACATCCGCTCTCACCCGCTTCAGACACTTCGTCATTCTGTCAGCAGTGTCTTTTGCTCATTTGTCTATACTGAAATGGGTGGCAGGATGAATGTGATCATTACGCTGATCATGCCCTTCCTGCTGTTGGGTATATACAACCTCTGGCGCTCTTCAAAGCAACTGGCCCTTGTGATTCTCTCCAGCCTGACTTCCATGCTGATAGTGTATTTTATCTTTTTCGCAAACCACCGGTTCAGAGTTCCCTACCAGCCTTTTCTAATGCTTGCAGGAGCCTCAGGACTCATTGCAGCAGTTAAGGGAAATCTTTCAAAGACTCAAAAAATACTGTTCTTCGGCTGGATGACTGTTTCTGTGCTTATCAATTCCTTTATTCTCTTTGGAGATCCAACAGGTTAAACTGTTGTTTTTGCTTCAGTCACCACTGAACCGTTCAAGCTGCTCCTGAAGGTAGATATTCCCGGGATCGAGTTCAAGAGCAAACAGTGCCTGCTCAACTGCTCCCTCTTTGTCTCCATTCCTGAACAAGGCCTCCGCAAGAGTATCTCTGATGTTGGAGTCCTCCGGAGCAAGCTCAACAGCCTTGAGTGCCATCTCCACTGCCTCGTCAAGCATCAGATCTCTTATGGCAAGTTCCCATGCCCCGAGATTGAGAAGCTGAGGATTATCACTGCCCTCATAAGCCAATCTCTGCAGTAAGTGTATCATCCTCTGCTCCGATATGGGGTCCTCCTCCATCTCTGAGGCATAAACAGGGAAACAGTTGTACAGTTCCCAGATGTAAAGATGCGCACCGAGCACAACAAGAGGGTCCAGGTTGTCATTTACAACAAGCTCAACAAACCTGTCTGTAGCACCATGGTGACCGGAAGCCTCGCGAACCACGAGGATCCCTGCTGATTGCCTTCCTCTGGAGTCGCCTCCGGCATCTTCACCGGCGACCAGAGAAGCGTACAGCCTCTCCGCCAATGGAAAACCTTCAGTTTCAAGGAAAGCTTCTTCCATTGCCGTAACTACCTCAGGTCCTGTAAGAATATTTCCCTGAATGGTGTACCCGTCCCCCTGAATGCTTCCAGCCCAGCTGGCACACCCTTCCCCTGTAAAAGACGCAGTGTTACCATACCGGTCAACAATGCCTAGCTGTCTCTGATCTCTCAGAGAATCTGCTTCGGTGAGAAGAAACACTACAGAATCTGCAGTTAAGCCGGATCCCAGAAGTGCAAGCCCATCCGTTCCGTAGAAATGATTTGTCCACGACTGCGTAGCAACTGCTCCTGCGCCAGATTCAGCCCATGCAACAGAGTGGTAGGCGAATGGAACACAGGAAGCCACTGCTACGCCCCACTCGCCTGCATCAGAGTCATACGCTGCAATGGAAAATGTGGAAAACAGAGAAATTAAAAAAAGTGTCATGGTGTACCCTCCACCGGTTATTGATTCAGTCATCTGTGGAGAATATGAAGAAAAAGTGCAC
>JAGLDY010000128.1 GCA_023145375.1 Candidatus Sabulitectum sp.
TCCTCACAGGTGTTGTCTGTGCCCCTCCCGCCTTTACACCTGAGGCAGCCGGTAAAGCAATCAAGCTCGACAAGCTCTTCATCGATTTCGGCATGGCAGGGGATGTTGTTAAGGAGAAGGTTTCCAGAGGAGACTGGGTTTCCATGGACACCGCTTACCATCAGATGGGAGACTGTCTTGTTGCAAAGGCGTTTGATGACAGAGTTGGTGTTTACATCATAGTTGAGGCTTTCAGGAAGTACAGCAACCCCAATATTGATGTTTACTGTGTGGGTACCTCTCAGGAGGAAGTGGGCCTCAGGGGCTCCACGGTTGCCGCACAGGCCATACAGCCTGACATAGGGATTGCCGCAGACATCACAGGAGCAGGAGATACCCCGGGATTCCCCGCAACAAAGAAGATCTGCGACCTGGGCAAAGGTGTTGCCATTAAGCAGCAGGATTCCAGTGTCATCTGTTCTCCATCCCTTGTGAATTTCATCAGAGACATTGCAGAGGCAAAGAAGATAGACCACCAGATGGAGATCCTTGTAAGAGGAGGCACCGATACCAGCTCCATGCAGAAATTCGGCGGCAACACACACGCAACCTGCCTTTCCATTCCCACCAGGAACGGCCACAGCCCGGTTGCCATCATTAACAAGCATGATGTTGAAACGGCAGTTGAACTCCTTGTGGAATTCCTTAACAAGGCTCATTTGTTCCAGCTGTAGACACTAGGACACATACGAGAGAGGGGTCGCTTCTGCGGCCCTTCTCGTTTACCCAGGCAAGACCATGACTTTCAATTCAAGGCTCTGCGGGTTTACTAACAGTTTCCTGAAATGTATCTTTGTGACTGTGATTTTGTTGTATTCAAGCATTTCAAGGAGGAAGAATATGAGATACATTGCAACTGTCCTTTTGTCCTCGGTGGTTTTTGCCGGTGGGATGACAGGTGAATTGCCACAGCCTGTGGAAGTGGTTGGAAGCGCTGCTCATCTGGTAACATCCTTTCCAGCGGATTTTTCCCGGGATATGGAGGTTACTGAACCGGCAACTCTTTTTGAGCCACCATCCGAGTACGGAGTGGTTGAAACACTTGATTGCAGGTT
>JAGLDY010000129.1 GCA_023145375.1 Candidatus Sabulitectum sp.
TGATAACTCTTGCATCCGTTACTTCACCATAGCTCTCGAAGAATGTTCTGAGCGAGTCATCATCAATGCCCCAGGAGAGGTTTCCTACGTATAAGTTCATTGTATCTCTTTCGTTTTATGTCATCATCAAATTTACCGAATCTTCACGACGACATAAAAGAAGCCCGGTGATGTCCATAGTTAGACATTACTGGCAATATACGCAAAACACACAAATTAACAAACTTTGCAATTAATGCGCATAAATTCAGAAGAATAACTGTTAGCAATTATGTGTCAGTTTGCTCATCATGCAAGGTTGATATGACATCCTGTTAAAAGAAGAATCCTGCAGATTGTACTCACCAGATGCAGTTTCTGATACTGCGTAAATACCTTTATGTGCTTCCCATGGTTGTAGACAGAAATCTACCCACCCTCAGACCATGGCTTTCCTGCTGCTGGAGAAGATCCCCGGTACCGGTTGGGATGTAATAAAACCTCCACCATTCATCACAGAAGTCTGGAGAACACAGTCAGGCAACACGATCATCTATGAATTCACAGGTTCGGTCCCCGAAGGTTACATGGCAGTGGATTCACTGCCACCGGATAACTACCGTGCGATAGGACCTCACTGAGGAGAATGTGAAACTATGAGCACTGCTATAATTTACACAACAAAGTAAGGTACCGTGGCAAAGTGCGCCGGGATCCTGAGTGAAAAAGCATCAGAGATGATAAAGGTGGTAAACCTCAAGGAGTTACCGGAGTTTGATGTTACATCTTTTCACAAGATCATCCTGGGTGCCTCAGTGTATATGGGAAGGATCCAGAAGGAAATAACCGACTTCTGCGGAGAGCACCAGCAGCAACTGCTGACAAAGAAGCTTGGCCTGTTCATCTGTTCCGGAAACCATAGTGAAACAGGAAGAGAATATCTGAAACTCTTTAGCGATGAACTCTACAATCACGCTGTGTCAAAGAAACTGTTCGGCGATGAGGTCTACTGGGAGAAACTCAATCTGCTGGAAAAGATCACTATGATGATAATTAAGAAAACTAGAACCAGTACATCAGACCTTGAAACAGAAGCCATAGCCGAAACAGTCAAGGAAATGAGACTTCTCTGAAGCTGCTACAGTATTGCCATTCCTCCGGCCCAACGCTGCTCCGGTTGCTTATGTCTGGTTAAGCTATTGGAAAACCCCGTAAAAATTACTGAATACATGTAATTCAGTAACTATACGGGGTTAATCAAAACAGGGAATGGTTTAAGTTAGAGTATTTCTAACTTGAAATGACCGTTGATGGCAGCGAACTGCTGATATTCAGTTTCGCCAACAGTACTGATCTCACCTTTGATGTATTCGTCTGTGACTTCTGTGATAACTATTACAGGACTGCTAATAGGATTAATTCTGCAACTGCTGTGGTAGAGACCGATATTGCCGATCCTGCCCAATTCGTTGTCTTCACTGGTGTATTCTCCAACCTGAAGACCGTCTTCAACATTGAGTCTGCACGTTAAGATCAATCCACCTTCTGGAACACTGGGAATACCTGTTGGAACGCTCCAGCCAAACTGAGGATCTTCTTCGATCTGGTAGGTTGAAATAAGGAATTCAACGCCGTAGTCAAATCCCTCTTCAGCAAAAGCTGAAACAACTTCCATTTGTCCATCGATGTTAGGGAAGTCTTCATCACGCTCAGTTCCACTAATAATAATATCATTATCTGCAATTTCTTCCACTACTTCTTCTACGACTTCTTCCTGAACATCAGCAATATCAGTTGCATCTTCAGTGTTTTCTGCCTGTGTCTCAGGTGTGGCTTCTCCACATCCCATGGCAAGTACCAATAGACCTAACATTAAGTAAAAAACTTTCATTTTTTCTTTCACTCCTTGAAAGTGCGGGTTTAATCTGAGCTTCCGGATGAAGCGCAGTAATATATAATGTTAGTTCCATCGTTTCAAGGAGGTCAGCACAGACAAGAATGACGCAGTCTGCAAGGCAACATCTTCTATCTTGAGTTCCACTGAGCTTTCATAGGATAGGTCCATGAAACAGCGGGATTTCCAGGAGACCCGCAATTCCGGTTTTTCATCGGTGTTGCTCACCTTTGAACAAAAGCAAACCCCCATGCTGCCGCAATTAGCCCCACCGGTATTGCTATTCGCTTCAGCATTGCCTGAGTTCTTTCTCTTTTGGATGTGCAGTCCCATGATCTGTAGAGGGGCAGTAGAACGCATATGGAAGCAATAGAAGGAAGCAGAATAATTGTAGGAAAGGACATGAGGATAGTAATCTGACTTCCCGAATGAACAAAAACTTTGTTAAAGAAATCGACGGCAAGCAGTGGTCCAGGAACAAGCGGGTAGAGTGTTATCAGAAGAAATGCAGCAACCAGCACAGGGTTCTTTCTGTCTGCTGTTCCCAGGAGGAAACCAGAAAGCATTACCAGAAGGGGTATCACAATAATCATTAACAATTCAGTTATGGAGAGTCCAATAAGAAAGAGTGCATCGTTACTTGATATCTGTGCCGGTAGGAACCATATGAACGCACAATACCCAAGGATAAAAAGCCAGGACACAGCAAGCCTGGGAAGAATTTTTACTGCCAGCAGCTTCCACCCTGTAAAGGGTAGAGATTTCAAGTACTCTGAGGCGCTATCTGAATCCTCAGAGGAGAACATGTTGTAGGCCAGAGTGAATACCAGTAAAAAAATTGACAGTGCTACTCCTGCTCCAGCATAGTGCGAGAACGGCCGATGGCTGGTAAGCCTCATGCTGTTGACCCAGTACACAAGAGGAATCAAAAGCAGGAAGCTCAGTACAAAGGCAGTCTGTTTCAAGGTATCTATGATCTCTTTTCTTAACATTCCCACTCCCTCCTAAAACACATTCAGCTGATTGAGTGTATACAAGGTGATGATCAAACCAAGAGGACCAGCCATCCGTTTTAACATTCTCTGGCTCCTGACTTTTCCTGAAGAACAGTCCCATGATCTGTAGAGAGGGAATACCACTAGTACAGGCAGTATTGAAGGAATGATCGTACCAATTGTGAAAGCTAGGAATCTCCCCACCTGCCACACCCATGTCATTGTTATTGCATTTGGTTCCATGAAGTTAAAGTAATAGAGCATAAGAATCTTTCTGGAGAGGACAGGCCCGGATAACTGAAAGAAGAGAACAGGCATGACGAATGCAAGAAGAAGGAATGGGTTTTTTCTATCTGATATTCCCAGAAGAAATCCTGAGATCATTAGAAGAAGCGGTAATATTGTTCTTGTTAGAAACTCTCCAAGGCCAGAGCCTAACCAGGTTGCCGATATGCCGTGGCTCCACCATGAGGAAGCAATAACCCTGTTACAAAGGAAGACAACAAACCATGCAATAACCAGCCTGGGCAGAATCTTTAACGCAAGCAATTTCCATTTGCTTGCAGGCAGAGATCTCAGATATTCCAA
>JAGLDY010000013.1 GCA_023145375.1 Candidatus Sabulitectum sp.
TCTTTCTTCACTCGCTCTTACGGATATTATGTAATGTTTCTTACTTTACATAATATCCATTATCGGACATTATAACCATTAAGAAAAGCGGGCCCTTAAGACCCGCTTCCCTCTGTATTCTAGTTTCCTACCTCTGCCAGTCTTGTCATCTGGTAGATCTCGAATGAAGTTGTATCAGCAGAAAGTGCCATTGCACTGTTCAGTGATTCTTCACTCTCAGCATACAAGCGCTGTGCAAAATAAACTCTTGACAATCCGTAAAGAGCTTCGGCTTCAACTGCTGGATTCTCCTCTGTAAGTTCAACCACTTCCCGGTAAGATAAAACAGCATTTGTCAGATCCTGCTCACTTCCGCGGTTCTCCAGAACTATCCCCATATGCAGAAGAGCCGGAACCTTGACGGATATATCCGGGTTTGCTGCAAGAACCGTTGAAAGCGTACCAAGGGCTCCATCGTAGTTGCCTCTGATGATATCTATCTTTGCTGCAAGAACAGCCGCCTTCCTGGCCCAGTCGCTCTGCGGGTTCTCGTTCCAGGTCTGCATTGACATTGAGTAGGCTGCGTCCAGAGCCTGGAATGCCTGCTCGGCCTGATTTGCAGCAGCAGCATTCATCGCCTGATCGAATATCTGACTGGCGGTGATGAAGCCGGCCATGGATTGTTCAGAAGCGGCGTTTCTCTTGCCGCCAATGTATTGCACCACAAGCAGTATCACAAGTAATGCAGCAAGTCCACCGATAACTTCCTTGAAATGCGTCTGAAGAAAAAGAACTCCGATCTCCAGTCTCTCACCGATTGGATCCCGCTCGATCTCTTTTTTTGTTAGTTTCTTTCTTGTTCTGTGTGCCACCTGGCCTCCTCCATGGGTTGTATTACGCCTTTATAGAATTTTTCCGCTTTCATCTTCAGTTTCTCTTCAGTATCTTCATTACTTATCTCAAAATGGGATCTAAAACTCTTTTCCTTTATACTTATCTGGCTGTCCCATCGTCCGATAACAGTTTCTGCAGAAACACCATCTCGAGCTCTAAGCCTCCCCATAACGCGATCCAGCTCATCGGTGACTGTTATCAGATAATTCATATACCTGTCCAGACCAAGCTCAAATATAAGAGCACCATCAAGAACAAACACACCGCGCTTTTCTTTCAGCTTTTCTCCAGACCTGGAAACCCATCTTTTCAACCTTGGGTGAAGAACAGAGTTAATACCCTTCAGGATTTCCGGCTGGGCAAATGCTTTATCTCTTAGCTGGTTCCTTATCTCTTTCTGAAACATCCCCGATAAACCTGTGATCCCAAGTTCAGCTTCAAGGGCTCTCTTAACAGATAACTTGCCTAAAAAGCGGTGCCCTACTTTGTCCAGAGAGCAGACATCAGCACCCAGCATTTTCCACACCGCAGCCACGGTAGATGCACCTGTACCACTGCATCCGGTTATTCCCCAGAGCATCAGCGCTGTCCCCAGCAGATGTTCTCCTCAGAAAGCATCACTTCCGTAAGTTCCCCTTCCGCAGCCTGTTCAGGAGCATACACAGGAATATAGTTATCTGTGAGTCCGATCATTCTTCCGTCAATTTTACGACTCTCAACGAGCATTGTCTGTTTTGTGGATAGATTGCTTCTTCTGAACTTCTTCCTGGAGCTGGCAGATAACCTTCTAAGCTCTTCAGATCTCGTGGTTATCTTTTCCGTGTGAATAGGTTTCATCTCAGCAGCTGGAGTTCCAGGCCTGGGAGAGAATGGGAAAACATGCAAATAGTTAATACGTTCATCGTTAACCAGATCCAGACTTTGCTGATGATCCTTTTCGGTCTCCCCTGGAAAACCGGCAATTACATCACTTCCGATACAGGCTCCAGGGAACAGTGCAGCAACTGCATCAAGAAGCTCTCTCTCCTCTTCCCTGCAATATCGTCTGCCCATTCTTTTCAGGATATCATCTGAGCCACTTTGAAATGGAATATGAAAGTGCCTGCAAAGACCAGGGACAACAAGGTTCTCAAGAGTCTTTATCGTGAGATACTGTGGCTCAATGGAGCCTATCCGTAAACGAAAGCCTCCAATCTCAAGAAGCTCACCAACAAGTTCAGGCAGACCATAGCCATTCGAATAAAGACCTCTACCATAATCCGCTATATCCACTCCAGTAAGACATATTTCGCGATATCCGGCTTCTGCCATTTCCCTGGCCTGACTAAGAACAAGCTCTCTTGGCTGACTCCTTGAATCACCCCTGGCAAGAGGCACAATACAGTAGGTGCATCTGTTACTGCAACCATCCTGAATCTTAAGAAAAGCTCTTGTCTTGGAGGTTGCCAGAGGAGCGAATACCGGATAAAGATACTCTTCATCGAATACACTCTTTTGTCCTGTCACCATGGATGCGATGGAGCTTTTCCCGTCATTAGGTACAACAGTCACTCTGTCCATTCCCAGATAGTCTTCTGGGGCCACTACAGCAACACATCCTGTTACTATGATCTTCGCGTGAGGATGCCTGGCCACGTAGGCTCGAACAGTTTTTCTTGATCTTGCCTGACTTCGGCCTGTAACTGCACAGGTATTCACCAGGATAAGATCTGCCTCCTCCGGAGAGGTTACTCTCTTTCCTGAAAGCTTGTGAACTAGCTCTCCCACAAGTGCCTCTGTCTCATAAGAGTTCAGTCTGCACCCAAGGGTATAACCAAACACCGCTGTGTTCTCTGGCAGGTTCATGATATGCCTGACGGTGACCGGGCAGAGTCTCCTCCGCCCGGTCTATCAATCTATTCTTCCGTGGACTCTTTGAGAACTTCCGGTTCTTCTTCAACAACTGCCTCTTCAGCCACAGCTTCTTCCACTGCAACCTCTTCAGCAACTGCCTCTTCAACCACAGCTTCTTCCACTGCAACCTCTTCAGCAACTGCCTCTTCAGCCACAGCCTCTTCCACGGCGACTTCTTCCACTGCAACCTCTTCAGCAACTGCCTCTTCAACTACAGCCTCTTCCACGGCGACTTCTTCCACTGCAACCTCTTCAGCAACTGCCTCTTCAGCCACAGCCTCTTCCACGGCGACTTCTTCTACTGCAACCTCTTCAACTTCTTCCACAGGGCGACCCTCAAGGGAGGTTCTAAACTCCTGCAATTCCTCCATGGGGCGACCATTGAAGTAGCTTCTTACGCTGAGCACTATTCTGCGACTTGAAGGTACAACCTCTATGACCCTGAGGGGAAGCTCGTCGTTCTTGCGAATAACAAGTGCTGGATTCTCAAGCTCATCCCATCCAAGCTGACTGAGGGGTACGAATCCTTCTATACCGTCTTCAAGGTCAACAACAACGCCTCTGTCAAGGATCTGTGTTACATTCCCCTTAACCTCGGCGGTCTCGGGATAACGCTCGCTCATGGAGTCCCATGGGTTCTCGCCTGTCTGCTTGAGACCGAGTGATATACGATGATTCTCTCTGTCGATACTGAGAACAACGACCTTTACCGGCTGGTTCTTCTGAACGATCTCGGAGGGATGACTGATCCTCTTTGTCCAGCTCATGTCCGAAATGTGGATCAGGCCGTCAATACCGTCCTCAATCTCCACAAATGCACCGAAGTTGGTCAGATTACGAACCTTGCCGTCCACAGATGATCCAATAGGATATCTCTCGGCAATGGAATTCCAGGGGTTCTCCATGGTCTGTTTGAGACCCAGAGATATTTTTCTTTCTTCTTCGTTGACACTGAGAACAACGGCTTCAACCTCGTCTCCAACAGTGAGTATCTTGGACGGATGACGCACATGCTTTGTCCAGGACATCTCAGAAATGTGGATAAGACCCTCTACACCAGGCTCGATCTCTATAAATGCACCGTAATCCGTGATGGATGCAACCTTGCCCTTAACCATTGTTTCCTGCGAGTAACGCTCGGCAACACCCTCCCATGGGAATGGCTGCAGCTGCTTGAGACCTAAAGAGATACGCTCGCGTTCCTTGTCAAATTTAAGAACCTTCACATCAATCTCTTCACCTATGTTGAGAAGCTGAGACGGGTGACGCACTCTTCCCCAGCTCATATCTGTGATATGAAGAAGACCATCAATACCACCAAGGTCAACGAAGGCACCGAAGTCAGTGATATTCTTCACGATACCCTTGCGTACCTGCTCTTCCTCAAGCTCTTTGATAAGGTTCTCTTTCAGCTCACTTCTTGCCTCTTCAAGAACCTGTCTCCTGCTGACAACGATGTTCCTGCGACGCTTGTTGAGCTTGATAACTCTGAAGTCCAGTTCTTCCCCGCAAAATTTTTCCAGGTTGGGAACCTGACGAAGAGCAACCTGAGAACCTGGAAGGAAGGCATCAACGCCCATGATCCTCACGGTAAGACCACCCTTGATACGCTTGATGACCTTGCCCTTGAGAATGAGATTCTCATCATAAGCGACCTTGATGTCATTCCATACAGTATGGAAATGCGCCTTCTCTTTTGAAACTGTCACACGGCCATCTGTATCCTCAAGAGACTCAACAAAGACATCAACCTTTGTTCCAGCTTCAGGAGCATCCTCATCACGAAATTCCTGCAGGGGAATAACTCCCTCACTCTTGTAACCCAGATCAACGATAACCTCGTTGTTGGCTGTTTTCAGAATAGTTCCTGAAATAATGGTGCCGACCTTTACCGTGAAGTTGGCGATGGTTCCCGCATAGGCCTCCTCAAATTCGCTTCTTTCACTGGCTGTGTAGTCATGGCCTTCAATGGTCTCTATTTCCTCAGGGGTAAGACCTACAACAAACTCTTTCAACTCACTCATTCAATGTTCCTTTCGTTACCGTGTTCATTTCTATCTCTGATCTCTTTAACCTTGTCTAATATGTATTCTGCTGATCTTCCTGCACCGCCCTGTTCATACATTTCCTCGTACTCTTCCGGCTCTATCTTCCTGCCGAAAGTTACCCGGAATCGGGATTTGAACAGCAGTGTACTCTTAGGATCATCCATTCCCTTAAGAAAGAAGGGCAATACCGGAGCACCTGTGGCGTGTGCAATGTAGCCCACACCAGCCTTTGCCGTAAGCATCTTGCCATTCCTGCTTCTTGTCCCCTCGGGAAAGATTATTACAGCTTCTCCCTGATTCACAAGCTCGATAGCAGTGTTCAGCGCACCAGAGTTAACAGCTGATCGCCTGTTAATTGGAAATGCGCCAAGTTTATACATTGCCCATGAGAGAAAGCGGGTCTTGAACAAGCTTGATTTTGCCATAAAATGCACAGCTCTGGGAACTGCTGCTGCAATAAATGGAGGATCCCAGTTTGAGATGTGGTTCCCTGCGAGTATCAAGCTACCCCTTGGAAAGTTCTTTCGGTTCTCAACCTTCATTCTGAAAAGAACTACTGCCAGGGTAACAATTATCGGTCTCAGAATAATGTCCACCAGCGAAGAGCGTCTCATCTGCCCAACCGCTTTCTGTAATGGTTCATAATAAAACCGACCTGCTGATCTACGGACATACTTGTTCCATCCAGCCAGAGAGCCCCTGGTGGCACTCTTAAAGGACTTTCGGTCCTGTTACGGTCTCTGTGGTCTCTTCTGAATACAGAGTGAACCATAGTGTCCATGTCACCGTTATCAATATCTCTCAATCTGCGCCATGCTCTAATGGATAGATCAGCAACAATGTAGACTTTCAGTATTGCATCTGGAAACACAACTGTACCCATGTCTCTGCCCTCTGCAACTGTATTGTATTTATTGCCGAATGCTCTCTGAAGTGAGACCATGAATTCTCTTACCTCGCGGTGGGCTGAAATTATGCTTGCCGCTTCGCCAATAGCTTGTGTTCTGATCTTTCCGGATATATCAACATCATCAAGAAATACTCCCCGACTGGATACATGAATAGAGTGATCGGAGAGAATCTTAGCTGCAACTGCTCCATCATGAAGATCGACACCCCATGCAGAAACTAGAAAAGCCGACGCTCGGTACATTGCGCCGGTGTCTAAATACTCGAAATTTAATTTTGATGCTACTTTCTTAGCAGTAGTGCTTTTACCAGAAGCAGCAGGACCATCTACAGCAATTATTTCAGGCAGGCAAGTTCACATCCCCTCTTTCAGATTGGGGAAGTATCCTGAAATAGTAACGGTTTGTCAAGTCCCTAATGAACTTACAGTATATGGTGATGCAACATATAAGGTCTATCTGTTCAGTCTAACAGCTTTACAGAGAGATGCTATTTCTTCAGGATCAAGTGTCTTCCACTTACCCCGTTCAAGATCTTCAAGCAGAACAGGACCGAATCTGATCCGTTCAAGCCCAATCAGGGGAATTCCGGAAAACTTGGAAAGCCTTCTTACTTCTCTGTTTCGCCCGGTTGTCAGAACAACACTGAGAGTCTTTGCGCCTGTTCTCTCAACTGATCTAGGCTTTGAGAACTCTCCAGGGGCGATGTAAACACCCTTTCGCATCTTTTCAATGGCATCCCTTTCTGGAGGTTTTGCCAGGATCAGAGAGTATTCCCTTTCTATCTTCCACTTCGGGTGGGTGAGTCTGTAAACAAGTTCACCGTCGTTGCTCCACAAAAGAAGACCACCGGTCCTGATGTCCAGACGACCAACCGGTGCAGCACCACGGGGCATTCCAACTGAGAGTTGTGATACAGGTCTGCTGGCGCTTTCATTCATTGTTGTCTCATAACCGGACGGTTTGTTCATCACTGCAACAAACATATCCGGAAGGGTCACTGAGGAGCCGTCCCACAAAACTAGATCTCCCTGAGATATCTTCTCTGCAGGATTGATGACCAGTCTCCCGTTCACAGTAACCATACCGTTCTTGATCCCAGTATCGCAGTTTCTTCTGCTGGCAATACCTGATCTGGCTATGAAGCGGTTCAGTCTCATTCCATCAGCGGTTGCTGACGCTGTCTTTTTCCCTTTAGAGGATCTGGTCACTTTCTTCCCCCGATAACTCTGAAGCCATTCGTTCAATATCATCCGCTGAAAGTTTCAGAAGATTCTCCATTTCGTCCATTCTTGGCAGATGCTCAAGATTGTCGAGACCAAAGTACTCAAGGAATCTTGCAGTAGTTCCATAAAGAAGAGGTCTTCCCGGTGATTCCTGTCGCCCTGCAATTTTTATGAGATCTCTCTCCAGCAGTGTTCTCATGGCACTGTCACTGTTTACCCCGCGAACAGCCTCCACCTGGGCCCTTGTTGCAGGTTGTCTGTAGGCTATCACTGCAAGAGTTTCAAGAGATGCTCTTGTGAGTTTGCTGTGCCTCTTTCCTTCGAACAACTGGCCCACAACAAAACCAAGATCAGGATCAGTGACTATTCTGTACCCCCCTGCCAGTCTGGCCACCACCATGGCATGCCCTCCTGAGGAAAGCTCTGCTTCAATGCGTAGAACTGCCTGCTCTGCGGACTCTGTCCCACATCCTGTAAGCTCACAGATCCTGTTCAGTGTAACAGGAGAATCTGTAGCAACTAGAAGGGCTTCTATCTGCCTTGCAAGCTGATCAAGCATTTACTTCCCACCTTTCCTCTTTTCTTTTTATGGTGATATCTGCAAAAGGGTATCTTTGCTCAGCAGTAAGCCAGCCACGCTTCACTAGTTCAAGAACTGCCACAAAAAAAGATACTACCACCGCCTGGCGAGCATTCTTACCAAGTGCATCCGCAAAATCCCGAGAAACATTTGCAGGAAGAAGCTTGTCAAGCACATTAACGCAGTCAGTAAGAGAAAGAAGCGGTTTCCGTACCCTGTGCCGGGGAGGAGGAACGTTCTTTTCTGTCATATTCTCCAGAGCAAGAAGCAGATCCAGCAGAGATGCCTGACCGGGGTCCGTTTCAATTATGTCTTCTTTGTATCTTTCACGCTCTCCCGGAGGGGTAAAAACATCACGCCAGATCGACTCGTTCTCACGAAGATCGGACGCAACTTCTTTAAAGGCTTTGTAGAGTACAAGATGCCTCATAAGAGTCTCCATGGGATCCTCAGTTTCTTCCATCAAAGCTCTCTCAACCGGAAGAAGCATCCGACTCTTCATCCTGGTGAGTGTGGCAGCCATAACAAGATACTCACCGGCTATATCCAGGTTGAGTTCCTCCGCCTCCCTGATGTATTCCAGATACTGATCCGCAACTTCAGCCACATAAATTGTGGTAACATCAAGTTCATCTCTGCGAATAAGAAAGAGAAGAAGATCAAGAGGTCCTTCGAAGTCTTCAATATTGATCCTGCAGGCTCTCTGGCTGTCAGCAGACATATCCGAATTCAAGCAGGTCTGTTTTGTTCTCCGTCCATGCCTCACGGACCTTTACCCAGAGATCAAGTCTACACTCCTCACCGGTGAACTCTTCTATGGCACTTAGAGAAAGCCTGTTTATCTGCTCAAGGGTTTGTCCCTTGCGTCCGATAAGCATTCCTTTGGAGGAAGCTCTTGATACTATCAGATTGGCTCGTACATACAGCTTTCCATCCCTATGGGAGGTTTCTTCGATCTGCACAGCAGTTCCTGCGGCAACATCCAGCGGAAGAATGCTGAACAGTTGAGTACGGATCTGCTCGGAGATAAGGAAACGCTTGGAATTCAGGGTGTTGATGCTTCTTGGAAACAGCCTGTTTCTCATTGGAACATTCTGAAGGACAGCATCCATCAGATCTTTGATACCGTAATTTACAAGGGGTGTTACAGGTACAATAGAAGCAAAACGGTTTATATGTCTTGCCTTGGATATAAACGCCTCGCGGTGCTCTCGCTTGATGTAATCGCTTTTGCCCAGGGCGAGAACTACAGGCTTGTTGTTTGTACGCCTTAAGAAGTTCTTGATAACAGGTTTCTCCAGATCATAATCGAATGTCTTTATATCTATCACAAGAACTATAACATCCACCCAGTCAATAATAGACCAGTCATATCCGCTCTCAAGAGGTGGAGTATCCACAAAGCATATCTGGGCATTCCCCGGGGTACAAATGGCAGTGATAGGCATTCTGGTGGAGGCCGGCTGAAGCGCAACGGGAGATATCCTGGTTTCAGTCAGCGCATTAAGCAGGCTTGATTTTCCTGTATTTGACAGACCTGTCACAAGAGCATATCCACTTCGTATCATTCCACTGGGCAAATTATCTCCTCTTCTTCCATAGCTCTGTTGTGCGGTGAAGTTCCTCTTATAGCCGTAAAATCACCGGCTGCGTTCCCTGTGTACAGTACGCCTTCAATAATTACAGGACTGGTCCCTGAATATGATCCTGTTTCAATGGCATCAATGGGGAATCCAGTATTCAAACTCAACAGATGAATTCGATTGTCGTCGCAGCTTGCGTAAACGATGGTATCGCAAACAGCCGGAGTAACTGATATCCAGTTCTCAAATTGTGCCTCCCATACAAGCTCTCCATTCCCGGTTTCCAGACAGAATACCCTTCCATCACATGTTCCAGCCACAAGAAGAGAGTCTCCCACAAGAGCAGGGCGTGAAACAACAGCTCTCCCCTGCACACGCTCAAGTGCTGTTTCCCAGATAGTTTCCCCTGTTTGAAGAGAAAGAGCCAGAACCTTGCCTGTGGAAAAGCCAATAAAGACCAGACCGGAACCTATGGAAGGTGGTGAGGGCTGGGATGTGAAACCGCGGGACCATATGGAATTCCCTGAAAGATCCCATGCACCCGCACTGCCGGCCTCTGAAGTGAAGACTGCAATGCTGTCTGAAACTGCAGGTCCCAGAAGAAGCCCCTCCATTGTGTCACTCCAGATCAGAGACCCGTTCTCTTTGTTCAAGGCAGCAATGGAACCTGCGGAATTACCTGCAAGCACAAGGCTGTCACAGAAAATGCAGGCATCTGTAAACACATGGAACCCCAGACCGGTCTTCCATCTCTCAGATCCTGTTTCCCTGTTCAAAGCATATACATACCCATCCTGACCACTGAAATAGACAGTGGTCGAATCCGCAGCCACTCCTCCAGACAAGCCACAGGTAACCGTTCTTGACCATTCCTGCAAACCTGAATCTCTGTTGATCCCGCGAAGGATCTTATCGTTGCCGGCCAGAAAGATCATATCCCCCACGAATGCCGGCGTAGAAAAGATCTCCTTTCCTGTGGAGATGGTCCATAGAGTATCAAAAGGGGCTACCACCGGATGCCCCCAGGCGGCATTGCCTGACGAAGAACCGTAAGCCTGAAGCCACAGATCCGGAGGCTGCTCCATTGGAACAGTCGTACCCGGCTCAACGATTGGAACCACCTGATTTACTTCTGCTACCGGTTCCTGCAGAGGCATTACAGGGTCGGAATTCACCCGGTTGATCACAAAGATCACTATCAACACAGCAACCAGAGTGCCTGCAATAATAAATGTGTTCAGTCTTGATCGTTTTCCGGAGGTTCCTGCACCGGCATCTGCAATTGTGGATAACATATCAGCCTCTCATATCAGTAGATTAAAACAGGGGCACCCACAGGAAGGGCTCTGTAAATTGCAGCAAGATCCGAATTACCAAGACGAATGCAACCGTGGCTTACATTCCTTCCCCTGCCCACACCGTAGTGAAGAAGAATTCCTCCGCCAAGATCAAGCTTAAAATTGCCAAGTGCTCCCGGTACAGCTCGAACCCATACCCTCTCACTGGAGGTAAGTGAATCGTTGTAGTAAACGATCTGCTCCTCCCAGGAAAGGCTGTCCGGTATGAGAACATCCTGACCGGGTCTGGGCGGGCGAAGATCCTGTTCAAGCCAGTACCAGTCCGGTTTGTACCAGTAGGGGTTCTCGCCTTTTTTAACGACGTATCTTATGCCTCTTGGTGTACTGAAGTTCCACACCATACCACTGTCATTCTCAGTCCAGCCCTTCCCTGTTCCGCAGTACCCGGAACGAACCAGAAGACCACCCCTCCTGAGATGAAATCTATTCTGACCTGTATCAATTATCAGATAATAACCAAGATAGTTGTTCACCAGCTCAACTTCATCAAGGCGAACCTGCAGGGAATCAGCAGTATGGCGAAGGTATGGCAGTGAGTCCTCCCGTGCTGAAAAAGCAGCATTTATCAGGGCGAGTGTATCCCGCTGGTTCAATATCAGCTGGGCCTGATCACTGCATTCACCCATCATGCTTCTCATATGGGAAACTCTCCCGTCCATACGATAAACAGTGGTCAGGCTGATTGCCAGCGCCATTACAAGAACAGACAACAGAACAATAAGGGGAATCTTCATTTACACACTCCGATTAGATGACCGGGTTATCAACAAGAGTGCGCCGGGTCTGCCACACCGCAGGACTTCCTCTTGTATCCAGGTGAACAAAAGGACCATGGGAAGTGATCCATCTGTATGCTGAAGCTCCACCCACTGCAACCTCACCTGCAGCTTCAAGTCTTCTCGCTGCGGCAACTATGAACTCACCGTCAAACACGTCTATTCGTTTGTTTCTGTCAAGGTCGTCAATAAGTTCATTCGACGGCCAGCCCTCTATCCAGAAATCAGATGCTGCACCGTACAGATGCAGACTGAAACCGGTTTCGTTTCCAATGGCTGCATTGTAGACGGGAGTCCTGAAACCGCTGATACAGTGAATATCCCTTGCCTCCGGATAAAATTTCGCTACCTCCTCAAGAACACATTCCAGTTTGTATACAAGTCTCAAGTCAAGAACCATATATTGGGGCCAGTTACCCTCTGTATGTCCCAAAAAGTCTGAGAAACTCAGGTGTGTGGAAATTCTTGCGTTGAATACATCCGGCCGGAGTTCAATAAAACCTCTCTCCGGCAGATGATCCCTGCTGTTGCCGTCACCGTAAAAGCCCACAGGAAAAGAGTTGATAGATGCCGTGCGAAACTGAGTCTTATCCAGGGGCACTATCATGATCCACTCCTGGAGCGACTCAACATTCGAAGCAGAGACAGTATATGTACCATGAGACCTGGGCAGTGTGAAAGTGAATTCCCTGCCGGTTCCACTTAGCGAGAGAGATGAGATCGACCAGTTCAGAGAATCTGCGTTAGTTAGCGTTACCTGTTCACCCTGTAAAGCGGTAAAAACCATCATGTGGGGTTGAAGCGGTACACCATCAACTGATATTGCAAAGGCGGGGCCTGCGGGAACAGGATCTTCAGCGCCTCCGAATAGAAGATAGATCAGAACCATAACTATACCGTTCATGCAGACATTCTCTCCCTCTGGTGTTACCGGACAACCTTGGAATATACTGCTCTTCCCCGGCAATGAGCTTTTACCGCCATGGAGTATATCTCATGTTCCCTCTTCAGTATTCTTGCAGCCAGGGAATCCCGGGTATCAGAATCAAGTACCTGAACGGGTTCCTGAAGGATGATAGGACCGGTATCTGTTCCGCCGTCCACATAGTGAACAGTACACCCGGCTACTTTTACACCATAATTAAATGCCTGCCCCTGGGCATCAAGGCCTGGAAAAGAAGGAAGCAGAGAAGGATGGATATTCATGATCTTTCCAGGAAAAGCATCTAGAAGAGGTCCCTTGATTATTCTCATAAGACCAGCCAGGCAAACCAGTTCCACTCCCCTTCCAAGCAGATATTCTGCCCAGAGTTCTTCCTCTCTGATACCGAATCTTGTTCGGTATTTACCGGGATACATGTACCTGGCTTCAACTCCAAGCTCTGCTGCGAGCTTCAGAGCACCGGCTTCTTCATTATCTGTAAGGAGAATATCAACTATTCCGGGAGCTGTATCACCACTCACAAGTGCCTTGAAGTTGGATCCGGCACCGGAAGCAAGTACCGCTATCTTAATGTGCATCTCGTCCTTCCGTTTCTCCTTCAGGCTGAACTGGAGACTGATCGGTAAAAGCCCATGTAATCCCGAATGACCAGTTTCTCTCTGCTTCATGGGTAATGTCCTCAACCGCACTTGAAAGGGAGAAGGAGGTAAGTGTAAATCCGATCAGCATATCTACCGTTTCATTCCAGACTTCTGCAGAATTCATTCCTGCTGAAACTCTGGGACCTGCCTCAAATCTTCCTCTGTACCAGTCAACTCCAAGTAACAGCCATGCACTGGTGGAAAGTGAATCACGGTCAAAATTCCAGCTTGCAGCGCCCTTTCCACGGAAGAAGCCCATTCCGATTTCCGCATCTGCAGCAACAGCAGTCTCCTGAGAGAATCGAGCCACCAGGTTAAAGCCTTCATGTCTAAGAGCAACAGTCTGGAACAGTTCTTCTCCAGCAGGGCTGGAAAGAGCTGCGGACATTTCAACATCTCCAGCAGGCAGGGTGAATCCACCCCAATAACCTTCTCCCTGGTCGTTGTATTCGAAGAAACCGGAGGCCATGAAAGTTCCCAGATCACTGGAAATGCCTGCGACCCCCCTTCCCTGGACTACGGAGTCGATGTACGCTGCTGCGCCTCCCACCTCCACAGCCACTGTAGAAACAGCTGCCCGAACTCCCGCAAGCAGTTCCGGTCTCCTGTCTCCCGGGTCAAGTCTGGCGAATCCTGCCCTGGTGTAGAAGTGCTTTGATGCCCAGCCAGTCCACGAGCCCCAGCCATAGCTGTCAGCCTCCCAGCTCATGGTTCTCATGCTCAGTTGGCCTCTTTCCAGAACAGCAGAGAACAACCGTTGAGTATCGTCCCTGAGCATCTGAAAATTACCTGATGTTTTCCACGGCAGTGGCCTGTCGAGCTGGAAAACATATCTGCTGTGGTCCCGTGTATTCTGGATCAGCCCTATTCTTGAAATACTTATTGAGTCCTGAAAAGCCCTGCCTTCAATGGCTGTGTTCCATCTGCCTCCGCCCCAGATACCACTGGCCAGCGGATCGAATGTCTCTGCATCAGGCCATGGAAGATCCGGAAGGTCTCCAAGGGCAATCACAGGAAGGCCCTTTGTAAGAATGCCATTATCATTTTCCCCTGCAAGGAGAAAATCAGCAGAACATCCCTGTATGTAGTTCCCCTGAAGCAGAGTGTACCACCCCTCCGCCTGGGGAGATGGAAACACCGCAACAGCTGCAGCCAGTAGCAGTATCAATATCCCTCCCTGCCCATTGCCTGGTATGTAAGGATCTTACCCCTCTCAACTCCCGGTTGATCCAGTGGATCAACTCCGAGAGCAAGCCCTGCAAGTGCAGTGGCGATCTCAAGGGACATGAATATCTGTCCAAGGTATTCCGCTGAGATCCCGGAGATGCTGATCCTTGACATGGGAAGACCTCTCTCGGACAGAGCAGTGGCGGTGGCCTCAGCCTCAGCCATGCGCAGTTCATCCGGGCTTCTGCCTTCAAGATAACCCATGGTGGGTACACTGCTGAACTCACCAGGTTGAGGTTCTGAACTCACCGGTGAGCCCTCTGTCAATATTGTAACAGTTTTATCCTTTGGTCCTTCCATGAACAGCTGAACAAGAGAATGCTGATCCGCAGGTCCCCTGCATGCCAGAGGGGTCTGACCTGCATGAACCGCATTGCCTGAAAGATCTTCCGCCTTGCCAAGGCTTTCCGCCCATAGCTGGGCAAACCAGAGTGCAGTGTCATAAAGAAGATCTGAGTAGGGCATGAAAACATGAACGGGATGGCTTTTGAATTTTGAAAGGAACGCGCCTGTTATCCTGCCTGCCAGGCTCTCACTTCCCCTTGCGTCAAAGTCTTCAACAACGGCTGCAGCGCCGCTGAGAAGCTCAGCTGTATCAATCCCTGCGAATGCCGCAGGGAAAAGACCAACCGGAGAGAGGACGCTGAATCTGCCTCCTACATTTGAAGGCACTGGAAGAGTATCCCAGTCCCTGGAAAGGGCAAGCTTTCTCAACTCTCCCCTGTCAGGGTCTGTAACTGCAGCAACAGGCGTTTCTCTTCCAAGAATTCTGCGAAGCTCCATAAAAATAGAGAGGGTTTCAGCGGTTCCACCTGATTTGGTGATAACACTTATTGCTGAGTTTTTTCTGTGATATGCCGCAACAGCTCTTCCTATGACCTTTGAATCCGGAGAATCAACAACAACAACTTTTCCTCCTGTGCCTTCATCAAGAGCGGATAGGATCGCTCTAAGGCCCAGTGATGATCCGCCTATTCCCGCAACAAACAGAGTTTCTCTGCTGCTGGAGTATCTTTCCGCCAGCTCCCTGGTATCGCTGCCAAGCTTCATGTTGAAGGGCAGTTCAAGAAAGCCGAGCCTTCCCTCTTTACGCCACGCGTAGAAAAGGTCAAAAGCCTTTTCACTGACATTCTCCCACCTGTAATCAGTGGTGAAATCAAAAAGTTTTCCAGGCAAACGAATCCCCTCTCTTAAACAGAATAACAGTTTCCTGCATGGTGAATATAATTCAGTGGAGGAAGTTTGGAACCTCTTACCCTGCCGGGGGTATTTCCCGGATGGAGGTAACAATATGTGGAAAATTACCGCATCCCTTCTCACTACTGCCGGTATAGTATTACTCACCGCATCAATGGTGAATGGAAAGGGAGACATGGAATATCGTGATCTCACCCCTGAAGAAGAATATGTCATTGTTCACGGCGGCACTGAGATGCCCAATTCAGGCGTGTATGTAGACACTTTTGAAGGAGGGATATACACCTGCAAAAGGTGCGGTGCTCCACTTTTCATATCTGAAACCAAATTTCAGGCCCACTGCGGCTGGCCTGCTTTCGATCAGGCCATTGAAGGTGCAGTAAGGATGATCCCCGATGATGATGGAGTAAGGACGGAGATACGCTGTGCTTCATGCAATGGCCATCTGGGACATGTTTTCACAGGAGAAGGTTACACTGAAACAGATACAAGACACTGCGTGAATTCAATATCAATGGACTTTATTCCCGGTGATAACATTGAGACTGCTTACTTTGCCGGTGGCTGTTTCTGGGGTGTGGAATACACTTTTGACCACACTGCAGGGGTTCTTTCTGCTGAATCCGGCTACATGGGCGGTAATGTTGATAATCCTGAATACAGTGAGGTCTGCTCAGGGTCAACCGGCCACACGGAAACTGTAAAAGTTGTTTTTGACAACAGAGTAACCACCTTCAGAGAGCAAGCTATGACCTTTTTCGAGATCCATGACCCCACACAGGAAAACGGTCAGGGTGTTGATACAGGTACCCAGTACAGATCTGCTGTTTTCTACACAACCGGGGAACAGCTCACCGTGGTCAATGATCTTATTTCAATTCTCACAGATCGCGGATATGTGATCGCCACTGAGGTCAGCCCTGCTCAAAGCTTCTGGCAGGCTGAAGACTACCATCAGAACTATTTCGACAGCAACGGTGCAGGTTACGGCTGTCACGCCAGGGTGAACAGATTTACCAGGGAGTGAGCGGCAGGGAGTCCAGGGGAAATTCTGAGTAGATGATCTTCGATGTGTCAGTGGAACCGATAATCGTTATTGGAAGCGTGTCACCGGCTGCTGCAATAAGGAATGAATCCAGACCATCCTCGTAGATGTACCGGGCTTGAATAGACCAGGTTCCCGGTATGGAGGTTCTCTCCCCGGGCCAGGCTCCGCGGTGTTGCAGGCCTGTTTCAGTAACTGTGTATCCTTGAAGGTTCTCAGGCCATCTGATGTGGTAATAGTCAGGTGACAGGATGTACACGGAATCAGGAGGAGCGCCTGTGATCATTGCAATGGTGTCACCGGGCTGTAGTGTACTTCCCCGGGAGACCTGAACAGTCATAGTTCCGGTGATCGGAGCAGTAACGAAAACGAAAGAGGAAGAATCCGAAAGCAAAACGATGAGGCTGTCCATGGCAATGGTGTCACCGGTGGCCTGAGCTATACTCAGTGCCATCTCAAGCCGCTCTATCTCCACAGAAAAGAAAGGGTCTGTCCCGGAAAGTATTGTGTCACCAGCCACTACCATAGTGCTTTGAGAAACCAGGCTGATCAGCAGGGGCAGGTTCTGCTCCCACACAACAGCAGATTGAATGGAGTCTGGGACTGTCACGATGTAAAGCGGACCCTGGTCGGCAAACCCGGGATCTTCAGAGAGAGGAACGATCCTGACAGCCGGGGGTTCATCAGTGCATCCGGGCAGGAAGCACAGCACTAGACAGAGGGCGATAAATACGATAGTTTTCAGCACTATTTTAATCACTTTCAATAAATGAGGAACCCTTAATGAGGAAAATATACATTATTGTTGCTGCCATGCTGTTTATGGCCTGCGGCTCCACACAGCAGACCAGCGGTTTTTTCGTAGGTGCCCCTGTACAGGATGCTCCGGAAACAGTCGTTGAAACCACTGAACAGACAGATATTGATCAACCGGCCCCGGCGCCTGACGATACACTTCTGAACTGCACTTTCCAGAGGGTTCTTGACAGGCCTTTCGGACCGGACATCTCATACGATGTGTACAACGGTGCACTTCACATAGACAATCACTATTTCAGTGAACCTGTTGTGCTGCTAAGTACTGCCGGTCTTGTGAAAGACGGCCTTGTCCAGGCAGTTTTCAATGTAACTGATGCCTCGGCTCACTCAGTGGTTGGTATTGTTCTAAGGGCAGACGGAACAGACAATTTCCTTCTGCTGGGAGTGAATGGAAGAGGGCAGTATACGGTACAGAGGTGCCTGAACGGCCTGTGGATCCCGGTGATGGGGCTGGATTCATTTGAATCGTCAAGGCTTCTGCCCTACCGGCTGGATCAGGTTGAACTCACAGCCGAAGTTCACGGAAACTACACCGATTTTTCAGTCAACGGTCAACTGGTTCAGGTCATCAGAACCACCCTTCCACCCACCGGTCAGATTGGTGTGTTCATTGATGCCGGCGTAAATGCTGAACTGGACCGTATTACGGTGATACCGCTGTGATCTTACTATTTCTGATACTCGCAGGTTTTCTTCCCCGGGCAGGCACAGCTCCCGCGCTGAACTATGGACCCCCCCCGGAAGCATCTGATTATGCAAGCGGTATTCCTGTCATCACCTATCACCAGATAACCCTTCACAGGAGTACATACAGTGCTACCCCGGCACGACTTAGGAGTGATCTCCAGAGGTTGTATGACGCCGGCTTCTTCCTGATACTGCCAATGGACATTGATGACGGGCTCAGCAGGGTACCCTTTGACCGGCGACCAATAATGATAACCTTTGACGATGGCTGGGAGGACAACTTCAGGTACGTTGAAGAGCCAGACGGTGAACAGCTTTTAGACCCTGACTGTGCACTGGCTATAGTGAACACCTTTATTGAAGAACACCCGGATTTCGGCCGTGGTGTGGTCTTTTTTATCAGCTGGGACAAGGTTCCATTCGGAATTCATACCGAAGAAAAGCTGAATACCGTACTGGATATGGGGCACTGTATCGGGAATCACTCCGCAGACCACCTTTCTTTCACTAAGATCCCGCCGTCCAGATACCATGAACAGGTCATTCCAGCCCTTGTCTCGTTCCAGCACAGGCTGGGACTCAGAGTTTCAGATATCAATGTTGTTGCTTATCCCGGTGGGCGGATTCCCAGTGGAGCTGATGCTGAAAGCACTCTTGCTTCAATGGAATTTCAGGGGCGCCCGGCAGTTATCCAGGGGTATCTTGTGGATGGTGCTGTAAGCAGTTTCAAGCGGATTTATGAACAGGAAGGGTTTGGCGAATACAGGATAAGCCGGATAGACATGGCACTGTACAGTGTCCCAAGGCTTCTTGCCTGGTCCAACATCATGGTGAAAAGCAATGCACGGCCATCACTTCACGACGATCTTCCCTGGAGACCCTGAAGGTCTTTTCGGGCCCATTCTCTTGCTGGAACATGCTGATATTTCTTCAGAGCGGGATAGCCGATACAAAGTACTGCATGACATTTCTTTACTGGCAGAATAACTGAGGCCACCTGAACCACCCCATTCCAGAAAGAGCCCAGACCCATTGCCTCTGCCTTTATGGAAACCATTGTTGCCGCAATGATAGAATCTGTCTTACCTGTAATATTCCCTTTGGGTGCCCGGAAGAGGAGTACACAGGGAGCCTTCCAGGTAATGATATCCTCTCCCTGACGGATCTTCCGCACTGATCCTCTGGCTGAGCCCGCAAACAGGGTTAAGAGACGGAAACAGTCAAGTACTTTTACCAGTTTAACAAGAGGGTTTACTATCAGCCTCTGAATACTCTCTCTTCCAAGAATGACTTCCACTGTGATGCCCTGGGCGTTCTGGCCGGTGGGAGCAAAGCCTGCAGGCTCAAGAAGGGTGCTTACCACAGCTTCTTCAATTCCCCTTTTTAAGAACTTTCTGGTGGACCTTCTGCTCTCAAAGAGGTATTGCAACCTCAGGGGATCAGCTGTCTCATCATGCTGCTCTGCTGGCAGATCGTAACAGTTGGAAGGGCAGTAACAACCACAATGGGTACAACCAATGCAGGCGGATGTGAAAGATACAACCTTGCCGGAGTCAAGTGTCTCTATGGCGTCCTCAGGGCAGATCTTCGAGCAAATACCGCATCCTGTACACCGGTCACTGATAAATCTGTCTGCGGGTTTGAACAACACTAGGGTACCACCTGTATGTCTATGTTTTCCGTTTCTATACCCGGGAAAACCTCAACAACTCCAGGCCAGGCGCCGTAGGGCTCACCTGGGTTCCAGATGTTGTCCTGGTTCCAGTCCACAAAGACGGAGACTGTGTATCTGCCTCCAAAAATTTCCTCAAAAGAGTATTCCCCCGGAGCAAAAACTTCTGAGAGCACCTCTCCTCCACTGCCTGCTGGCGACACAACCATTGTGACCAAAGAGGCACCTGTACCAGAGATAGTTCCGGAAATATTGCCGGGAAGATCACTCCACGCAGGAGTGAATGTCCAGCTCTGTCCAGGAATGGAATCACCCTGAAGAGAAACAAGCCCTGGGAGAAGATCAATCCGGTATTGCCTCTCTCCCAGAAGTTCTCTGTCCGGAACAAAGGAGAATGCTGTGGCAGATGTCCGCGAGAGTACACCTGCAACCAGTGTACTGTCTGATACTCTTCTTACGGTATAGAGACTGTCTAAAGCGTATTCGTCCACCCAGTCGGTAAAGGATATCATGAATGGTCCGGAGGAAGTAACTTCAACTCCTCCGTCAGCAGGGAAAGCAGACTGTACAGCCAGCGGTGTTACAGGCAGTGAATCAGAGCCCCAGAACTCCAGGGTATCTGCAAGCGAAGGATTGCCTGCAAGATCCTCTATTCCCTGGACTACAACTGTATACAAAGTGTCGGAAAGCTCTTCAGTATACACTGTCATTCTTCCGGTGGAGCTTCTTCCTGCAGAAGCTTTCACTCCAAATACAGTTACCGGCAGGCTGTCCGGGCCGGTAATTGCCACCGTCTGTGATCTTTCAATGGCGGAATTTACATTGACCTGTTCATTCCATAAGACTTCCAGGTGCCACCCGTCCACAACATCAACCTGGGAGATCCGCGGTCCAATACTGTCTATGATTGTCATGGTCATGGACAAATGTACTTCTTCTCCTGAAGCCAGAACTACGCTTTCCTCTGTGCCCGGTTCCCTCTCAGGATCCCAGGACCTTCCCTGATCAATATCTTCGTAACAGACCACCCTGTATTCACCTGTGGGGAGCCAGCCTGCATTGATAGCACTCAGAGTATCCGGATAATGAGTGATCCTGGGTGAGACTGTATCAGGGAGAAGAAAGAAATCACATCTGGCACTTGATGTTACACTGCCTCCACCGTCACGTAGCACAATAATAGAAACAGTGGCAAAGCTGTCCTCAGGAATGCTGTTCCATACAAAGGTCTCCGGGTTTCCAATTCTGTTACCTCGCAGATCCTCAAGGCTGGAAGAGAGGGTGATCATTACAACACCTTCACCTGCCCCTGTGTGAACACTGACCTCTTTCCCGTTAATGGTGACTTCCCCATCGAGATCAGGGTACAGTTGGACAATATCTTCCGAAGCACTGATCTTCTCCGAGAATGTGATGGTTACTTCCCGGGGAATACTATCAACAAATCCTGGTTCGGGAAGAACTGTAACAACCTCAGGAGCCTTGTCATCCACAGGACCGCCTGAAGGAGAAACGATCTTTGCACATGATGCAAACAGAAGCAGGGTCAATGCAGAATAGTATCTCATTTCGCCAGTGCCAGCTCTTTCCTTATTCTGGCGGATCTTCTGTAAAATGCCTCTGCTTCAGAATGTCTTTTCAATTTTTCCAGTACAATAGCCAGCTCAACAAGGTAATCAGGGTTATTGGAGCGCCTTGAAACCGCATTCCTCAGGTATTCCTCAGCCTCTTGAAGATTCCCTGTGAGGTTGGAACAGCGTCCCAGATAGAACCAGGCAAGATGATGGGAAGAATCCTCGGAGACTACCTCACCGAGAATATCCATTGCCTCGGTATAAAGCCCGGTACGCAGTTTTGACACTCCTGTGAGGAATTCCATTTCCAGTGGAGAAAGCATGTACTCAGCAGCTCTTATTCTCCATCCGTCTTCACGAACACTACCAAGCTCCCGGAGAACTCTGGCCATATCCGTCTGCTGTGGCTTTGTATCAGGAGCACTCTTTGGATCGGTGTCCGTATCTGCAGGAGTCTCCCCGCTTTGTGTGGAAGTATCAGGCTCATCTGCAGAGAAAACATCTTCAAGCTCACTCACAGAGTTACTCGGCTCATTGTGCGAAACAGCAGAAACCTTATTCGTTTCTTCACTACCGCTGCTTTCTGGACCAGGAGAACCATTGATGAACATGTCCGAATTTGTGAAAATTGCCATCTGTCTACCTGATAACTTCTTTTCCATGAGTTTTTTAAATCCGGCTTGAAGTTTATCAGGATCATCAAGGAACTTCAAAAGTGGTCTCAGCTTGAATTCGCTCAGTTCGTCTGTTACCAGCACCCTCTGTCTGATGTTCATTGGCAGCTTGAGCTGGTTGAGCAGCTGGGTGATCCTGGCCCTGGAGTAACCAAGCATCTCTGCCAGGCGGCTTCTGTTGGGGACGATCTCCAACCTGAGAAGACCCTCAAAGAGCATAGCCTCCTCGGTGCAGTTGTTTATGAGCATGTGGGCAGGCTTAACATGAACAACATTCCTAACAACAAGACACTTCACCATTATCTTTCCAGTGCTTCTTAATTGCCAGACTGCACGGTGGTTACCAACAAGAGAAAAACCCCTGTTCTCCTGAATTACCACTGGAGGGGAATCCGGAGTGTCATTTCCTGCAATTCCGGACCAGTTATCCGGGGCATTAATACCGTCAATATCCGTGATCATCACTTCTTCAAGCAGAAGATGATCGGCGTTGATCTCTATTTCTCTATCCATCGGAGCTCCTCTCACCAAAAAGTGCTGCTTGAACAGTGACCGGATCGCTACTTACGGAAACCACCCCGGGCAGGCGCCTGAACATGTTTCTCTGCTTCCTGGCATACTGCCAGGTATGGGTCTCAATAGCTGTCTGAGCCTGCTCTATTGAACAAAGCCCATCCAGATGATCAATAATTTCGGAGTAACCTATGGTCACCCCAAGAACCGGATCACGGTTGTAACCCCTCTCAAGAAGACCTCGGACCTCGTCCAGAAGACCATTTGAGAGCATTTCAGAGGTTCGCTTCTTTATTCCTTCCCGCAGGACAGTGTTATCCTTTTCAATAAACACAAACCTGAATCTTTTATCAGGGTTTCCACCTTTCTTGAGTATCGATGACCTTTCGCCGCTCAACAGAGTGATCTCCAGGGCTCTAACCAGTCTTACTCTGTCTCTTATTCCCGTTACTGCTGCTTCGTCTTTGTCCAGTCCGGCAAGGAAGCGATGAAGCGAGCCCGGAACAGTATCCTCCAGGGAGAGCAGCGAGGCACGAAGCTGGTCATTCCTTGCGGGCAATCTATCCATCAGACCGGCAAGCGACATGATGTAAAGTCCAGAACCGCCCACTACAAGTGGAGTTGCTCCTCTTTTAAAGATGTCCTCTATGATCTCCATGGCATTCTTCGCAAACCACATAGCCGAGAGAAGATCGTCAGGGTCTGCCACATCTATCATGTGATGGGGAAACTCCTTCAACTGTTCTACAGTGGGTTTGGCAGTGCCTATATTCATTCCTCTGTAAAGCTGCCTGGAGTCTGCACTGATGATCTCCACAGCAGGTAGCTGCCGGGCAATGTAAAAGGCCGCCTCAGTCTTCCCTGAAGCGGTACAGCCGGTAATTACCGGGATCAGTCTCTTATCTTCCAAAACGGCTCTCCAGCTCCTTGAATGGCAACTCTATCATTGTAGGTCTTCCATGTGGGCAGTGAAAGGGGTCATCCATGGTAAACAGGGTGTGAAAAAGATGCCTGGCCTCGGCAAGGGTGATCTTGTCTCCAAATCTTATTGCTCCGGAGCAGGCGCTGGCAGAGGCAATTCTTTCAGCCTCGGATTCTGATACATCAGCTCCCTGGGAGAGAGCTTTTACAACTTCCTTAAGTGCCTCTGTCCCTCTTTTTATTCCAACAGGAACACTAAGAAGCTCAAGGGTGTCCCCCAATATCCTGAAATCGTATCCCGCCTGCTTTATCATTGAACTGTACAGCTTCAGAATGGACTTTTCATGGGTGTCCACACTTATCTCCTCAGGAAGAAGCATTCTCTGCTGTCCTGCAGACATGGCCCCACGAACCGAGGCAATTATCTTTTCGTAAAGAATTCTTTCATGGGCAGCATGCTGGTCCACTATGAGTAGCCCTGTGGCGGTTTCAGTAACAAGGTATGAACCTGAGATCCTGATCATTTCCACAGAATCTTCCCAAATACTCATGTTGTCTTTAGTTGCAGAAAGCTTCTGACCGTCCGGCGATTCAAATTCAATAGCAGCCTGATATGCACCGCTGGATACCCTGTCGCTGCTCCTGTAGGGAACTGAAGAATATGAAATATGGGACTGCTCCTGGTTTACAGGAGCCACGACTGCCACAGTTGATCCAATGCGGTGAGCAGTAATTCCCGGAATTGCAGACCTTACCGCAGATTCCACCTGGTAAGGCTTTCTGAAACGAACCTCTCTCTTTGCCGGATGGGCATTCACATCTACAAGAGAAGGATCAACTAAAAGAGAACAGAGAATCAACGGATCACCTGCAGGCCCCGAAAATGCTTCTCTCAGGGGCATGCTTACCTGAGGGGCATAAACCAGCCTTCCATTAACCAGCGTGTACTGATGACGCCTGTTTGACCATCTCTTATCCGGGAAAATGTACAGTTTCGCAGTTACGGATTCACTTCTGCCTGTTGCCTCCACACAACGGTCTCCAGCGGAAAGGCCGTACCTATCCCTTAATCGCTGAACCGGCGAATCTACCACTGGAAGACTAAATACACTTCTTCCGTTATGTTGAAGAGTGAAAGAGCAATGGCTCCTGGAAAGGGAAGCACCGGTAACTATTCTCTCTATCCACATGAGTTCTGTTGACTCTGATCTCAGGAATTTTCTTCTGGCGGGCTGATTGAAAAAGAGGTTTTCCACAATGACGGTCGTTCCCTGCGTTCTCCCGGCAGGCTCAAGAGAATCTATCCTGCCACCTGTGATGGAAAGTTTCCATCCTGCTTCTCCCTGACTTGTGAGAATAGTCATTCTGGAAACGCTGGCAATACTGGGCAGTGCTTCTCCCCGGAAGCCCAGGGTCTCTATATGGTTAAGATCCGATGGCGATATGATCTTACTGGTTGCATGCCGTTGAATGGCCAGGAGAAGATCATGTTTATCCAGTCCTGCCCCGTTATCACGGACAGCTATCAGCTTTCTGCCACCGGCTTCAAGCTCAATTTCCACTGCAGTTGCACCGGCATCGAGGGAATTCTCAAGCAGTTCTTTTACCACAGACGCCGGCCTCTCTACTACTTCCCCCGCTGCAATGAGATTAACAAGATGATCCGGGAGTTTTCTTATCTCAGCCATTTTCCTCCTGGTGCCGAGAGAGGGACTTGAACCCTCACGCCCTTGTGGGGCAGCGGATTTTAAGTCCGCTGTGTCTGCCAATTCCACCATCCCGGCACAATTGAATAGTGTTAACGCACCAAATATACTATTCTTGAAGCGGAGTGACCGCAATTCGGGAGAACCATGTTGAATCAGAAGTGGAAAACACACCCATATCACTGCGGCCAATGTCAATACCAACAGAGAATCCCCACTGAACTACGTTTCTAGAGGAACGGAGAAGTTCAAGCCCGGTGGTTATACCAAGGTACTCTCCCTGGATCTCTCCCTGAAAAAATCCACCCTCACTATGAGAAACCATTAGAAGAATATTATCTGAAGGCTGATACCCCACCATAACGCCTGGGTATGGAAGTGAAACAGCTGTGATAAACCCTTCTCCACAAAGGGATAATTCACCAAACTGCTCCAGCCCGTTCCAGCCGTAGATGAAACGGATAGCATCATACTCTGCTAAGCCATACACCCGCTGGTAGCTGCTTTCTTCATCAATTGCAGGGGCAAAAACTATCTTTGCCGGACCAAGAGCAGCTTCGCCAAGAAGCCAGATATCGGCACCTGATCGGTCTGTTGTGTATGCCGGGCCAATAGCAAGGGTTTCGCAGAAAGGGATGGAGAATCCCAGAGCGGAGGTATTCTCTGTTGCAGCAATAAGCAAATACTTGTCATGGTATTCACCACCGGGTCGAAGGTCGCTGAATGAAGAACCTCTGAAATCAATGGTAGCGTTGTCGTAAGAGACAGAATAGTTCTCTCTCTCTTCTGTTTTCAAACAGAGCATGGAAAAAACTCCCACAGCCATCTGCGCAGCAAAGCCATCTGTTGTAACTCTTGATGCTATCAGCGGATTGAAACCCGCAGTCTCACCTGAAGAAATTACCCTGAAGACTCTTTGCACACCACCCTGGAAAGTGATCTCAGAAAAAGAACCTCTTTTCTCAACCGGCAGTCCCGGAACATGCATCCACTCACTCACATGTATCAAACCGCCTTCCATACCACAGGAAATGGATCTGCCTCCTGAGACGACACCGGACACCGGTGTAAGCAGGATCAGAGACCACATGAGAAGGGGTATGGAGATCACTTCAAGACCTTCTTAACAGTAATGGCCTTCTTGCGCCCTATCCCCGGTACTGAGGCAATTTCTTCCGCGGATGCGGCACTTACCCTGGAGACACTGCCAAACCTCTTCAAAAGGGCCGCTTTAAGTGCCGGACCAATACCGGGAACATCGTCAAGAGCGGAGTGGAAGTGACTTCTGGCCCTTTTCGTTCGGTGAAAGGAGATGACGAACCTGTGTGCCTCGTCTCTCATTGCCCTTAACAAAAGCAGAGGAGGGGCATCATCAGGCAGTCTTATCTCATTTTCCTCCGGTGCTTTAAGAAGAAGTTCCTCCTTCTTGGCAATGGAGATGAATGTTGTGTCAGGCATAAGTTGAGCCCCGGAAGACCATGCCGCACGGAGCTGGGTTATCCCCCCGTCAATAAGAAAGACATCCGGGTGCTCACCATCCAGGTGAGAAGCAAATCTGGAAACCGCATTACCTATCATTGCCGGGTCATTCTGTGCTATCTCATCAGCCATGGTAAACCGCCTGTAACCATCTTTATCAGGTTTCCCTTTCCTGAAACTCACCAGGGCTGCAACTGAAGCATGCCCCTGGAAGGTGGATGCATCCAGACATACCATCCAATTCGGAGGCTCTTCAAGCTTGAGGATATCCGCCAGGGCTTCCAGCGCAGCCTCCAGCCTCTCGCCGCGGCCTGCTGGATGCTTCCATTCAAGTTTTGCGAGGAAATGCTTCAAATCTCTCCGAGCCACATCGGTAAGAGACTTGAGGGCACCTCTTTCTGGAACAAGAACATCCACAGCGGAGTCTCGTTTGTTCCTGAGCCACTGGGTTAGAACCCCTGTGTCCTCCGGTTCACCGGCAAGAAGAACCTGCCTGGGTATGTCTCCTGTCTCAGAATAGTAGGATCGCAGGAGAATGGATATCCTTTCCGCCTCCGAGGCATACTTCCAGCGTGAACTGAAAGGAAGTCTTAAACTCCCCATGAACCTTCCGCTTCTGACCTGAAGAATTATGCCCCAGTTACCGGATACAGCCATTACATCTCTTGATACGGTATCCCGAATCGACTCAGGTGTTGGCCATCCAAAGGAATCAAGTCTTTTCAGAAGATCTCTCAGCTCAGCCGCCCGCTCATATTCAAGACTATCTGCAGACTCTCTCATCCTGGTGGTTATCTCACTTCGCACCTCGTCCCAGTGCCCTTTAAGAAGATAAATAATTTTATTGACTCTGGAGTCGTATTCCACCTTCTGGTGGGCAGAACACGGAGATGGACACCTGTCAAGCTGACCCATGAGACATGGTCTTTTCAGTACCTTGAGATTTCGGGTCTTACATCTGCGCAGCGGATAAAGCTCCAGAAGAAAAGTAACAAGCGACCTGAGGTTTCCCGCATCGGGGTACGGGCCGAACCTGGGGATATCAACAGATCGATCCGGGTTTCGGGTTATAACAAGTCTTGGGTATTCCTCATGGGTAGTTACTTCAAGCCACGGATAACGACTTGAACTGCGAAGATCCACATTCAGCGGAGGTTTATGTGTTCTTATCAGTTCTGCTTCAAGAACAAGAGCTTCAAGCTCTGTTCTTGTCACCGTCCACTGAACGGTAATCGCTTTTTCCAGAAGAATTCTGTGTCGCAGGTCTCCCTTGTTTGAAATGTGTCCCCGGAGTCGGTTGATAACGCTCTTCGCTTTACCAATGTACAAAGCTTTCCCTTTTTCATCAAGAAAGCGGTATACACCGGGAAGATCAGGGGCTGTTGAAACCGACCTTTTCAGAGAATCAGCGGCCACGCCGGATTATCTTCCTGATGGTAACTCTTACCTGATCCCCTCCAGTTATGAAAAACAAACCCATGGAAAGGGTCATTACGGAAAGCGAGGACAAAGCAATGGAGACAGCTCCCTGAAGCAGTCCTGCTGAAGAAAAACCCTCTACGATCGGTCTCAGATAAAGAAGAAGAAGAAGAGTGCCTGCTCCACTGAAAGCAAGAGCAGTCCAGGACTTCATTGGGACACCGGCTTTCCCCACCTTTCCCTTGAGCTTATGCTTCAGCATTGCAAGGTTTACCACAGAAGCTATGCTGCTGGCCAGAGCCAGACCTGCAAGCGGTTCTGCGATTCCGGTTTTAAGGAAAATGTAGGTAAGAATACCGTTCAGGACGATGTTAAGCCCCATACAGCCAATTGCGATCTTCACAGGGGTCTTTGTGTCTTTCAAGGCGTAAAACACCGGGGCTGTGATCTTAACAGCTGCATAGAACACCATGCCTACAGAGTAGTAGCGAAGAGATGCAGCGGTAAGCCTCAGGGAAGCATCTGTGAATTCACCCCTGAAAAACATCACCCTGACCACAGGCTCCGCCATAACTATCAGGTAAAGTGCTGCAGGAAGCATGATTCCACTAATGACCAGAGTTGAAAGACCAAGTGTTCTTCCTGCTTCATCAAGTTTACCAAGAGCAGTCTGTCTGCTTAACGTGGGAAGAAGAGCGGTGGCAAGAGCAACGGCGAATATTCCCTGGGGCACCTGGGTAACCCGCAATCCATAAGAGAGGGCAGCGACACTGCCTTCAGCAAGCAGTGAGGCAATAAGCTGATCAACAAGAATATTGACCTCAGCAGCCATGAGACCGACCAGCGCAGGAACCGCAAGTTTCAATACCCGTCTGAATCGTTCGTCCTTCCAGTAGAAATCAGGTCTGAGTTTGATCCCCCTGCTCTTCATGAACGGTATCTGGACAGCAAGCTGCAGGGCTCCCCCGGTGAGCACTCCAATAGAGTAAGCCCAAACAGGCATATCCGCCCGCCACATCCCCGCTAGAACGAACAGACCAATAAGAGCAGAAACGTTAAAAAGGATCGGGGCAAGAGCAGGAGCTAGAAAATGTCTGTGGCTGTTCAATATCCCCATGCATACTGAAGCAATACCAACAAAAAGAATGTACGGGAAAAGAAGTCTGAGGAGTTGTACTGTAAGCTGCGTTTTTCCTGGCTCATTCTGGAACCCCGCAGCAAACAGATCCACAAGAATCGGGGCAAGAAGCATACCAAGAAGAACCACCACAAGAAGGGCTGCGCCTACAAATGTCAGTATCTTCCCGGCAAGTTTCCCGGCCTCAGCTTTTCCTTCCTTCAGCAGAGTCTCTGTGTAGGTAGGTACCAGTGCGGAGGCTACAGTGGCCTCGCCGAAAAGACGACGGAGAATATTCGGGATAATAAAGGCTATTGTAAAGGCATCTGCAGCCATTCCCGTACCCAGTATTGCCGCCTGTCCTACGTCCCTGGCAAGCCCCAGTATCCTGCTTGCAAAAGTAAGAACCCCAAGCAGCCCGGCAGCTTTAGCAACACTGCGCCCCTCTTCAGCAGGCGTTCCAAGGTTCAGAGAAGGATCGCTCACAGTGAAATGCCTGAACACTTGACTGAAGCCCATGTGGTCTGGAGAAACCCCTCTGGAACAGGTGTTGAAACAACTATATCATCAAAAACCGATGACCATGAGACCTTACCGTATCCCCCGGCAATCAACCCGAAGGATCCTGGTTCCTGCTGTATGGAGTCAACAGCTTCCAGATGCCAGGCGGACGGTTCGTCCTCAACAATTCCAGGCCATATTCTGCAGCAGACTGTATCCGCCTCCAGCTGAAACCGGATCCAGTACCTGGTGCCGTATGCAAAAGTGAAGTTGTGTTCATCAAGCTTCATTGTCGGTCCGGAATCATTTTTTCTTTCAAGGAATATTCTTGATGAATTGGGTTTTACAACCACTCTGTAATACCACTGATCGACTCCCTGATATCTTGCCAGTATTCCCCCTTCCAGCCCGCATTCAATAACTATGCTGCAGAGAATGGAATAGTCAGCAGTGCTCATTACGCCGGAAGCATCACCGTTAAGGCTCTTCCCCTGTCCCTTTTCACCCTGGGTATAGATAAAATACTCACCGTCTATCACTTCGTAGGATGCAGAGCCTGTATGTGTCCACCCGTCATCGTTGCCGTCATTGAAGTCATCCGTGAACAGTGTTTCAGCAAAAGAGATGCTGAAGATCACAAAAATGAGCAATGAAAGAATACGAATCATTGATACTCCTACTCCTGTTTGCTGAAAGATCACCGACGCCTAAAGATAACAGGATGCAGTTCCACGATGACAGTTCAGAAAGAGACTCGCCACTCTTCTTCCCCTGTCTGCGAAAGAGCAGTGCCATTCTGGGCAAGAACACTCCTTATCCAGTCAAGAGATTTCTCATACCTGTCCAGAAGCACTTCTCTGCCATCCTGCCCATATCAAAGTAAACAAATCTCTGATCTGTTACAATACATCGGCAATACACGGGGAACTTCACTTTTTTTCCCTGAGAAGTGTACCTGTTCGTATCGGCAAAGACCCTTTCACCGGGGTTCAGTTCAAAAGCAGCCATTCTTTTCCCTCCAGATCGGTAATACCCAAAGGCAGACTATACGGAAGAGGGTGGAAGAACGGGAGTACAGAAGAAGCGGACCCCGAAAGAACCGTTGTTCACAACACCGCTCCAGAGATTTGCAAGATTGTGTTCTTCCCACACCAGATCAGGTCTGGCGTCTGTACCCGGGGAGAGATACGAAAAAGAACTTTGTGAATTGCCAAAACAGGGCACTGACAAAAGCACTGGTAAAAGAATAAAACCTCCAGAGACAATTCTCATAACAGCACCATCCCTTACAGAAAAGAATCTTAACAGAATAATAAGGCGATATTCACCCTATGTTATTTGTGTATATCCTTAAATCTGTGTGGAAGTTCCATATCATTGCAATCAATTCAGAACCACCCTTGCATGCCTTTTCTTTATCTGAGAATTCCTTATCTTCAACAGAAGAACAAATCCTGTAAAACTTGAGGAGTGATCTGTGAGCAACCCGTTTATCCCTGAAGAGGATATTGATCTGATAAGGAGCGGGCAGGTGGTTTTCAATGGCGCCCTTCTTCTAACAGATATATCAGGGTTCACTGCATTAACTGAGTTGCTGGCGCTGGGGGGCAAGCAGGGTACCGAACAGCTCACAGTCCTTCTCAACAGCTATTTTCACAAGATGATCACCATTGCAGACAGGTACAGTGGCAGCATCATAACATTTTCCGGTGATTCCCTTCTTGTTCGCTTCAATGAAGAGAAAAAGGCCCTTGAATGTGCAGGAGAAATGCTTGATGCAATGGACTCCTTCACCGGTGTTTCCATTCCAGACAGCAGGGATTCTTTCTCGCTCAGATCAAAAGTCGTTGTGGGATCCGGGGAGTGGAACCAGTACATTATCGGAGATGATCAGAGGGCTCATCTTCTTCTTTCCGGTGGTTTGATAAGGGAACTCGCCAGCAGAGAATCCCATGCCGCCGCTGATACCTTTACTCGTTTCCAGTCTGCGATAAAAGCTTCTCAAGCGCCTTTCCCGGTGCTTCCTGAAAGCAATGATGCTTTCCTCTCCCCCGGTTCCGGTAGATTGTTCGGAGAGCATCGATCGGTAACTGCAGTATTCTTGAATGTTTACACAGAGAACTCCGGCCACGGTGTAACAGAGGATTTTCAGAGATTGTATCTGGATATTTCCAGATCGGTAAACAGGTTCGGCGGTTACCTGCACCACATTGATGACATGCTTCCCCGGGGTTCCAGAATCCTCATTCTTTTCGGTGCTCCCGTGTCAGCTGGTAACGACATATTAAACTCACTGCTTGCCATGAGTGAGTTGTTCTCTGAAGAGCAGGAAAAGTATGGATTCGAGATAAGTTGCGGCATAGATACCGGATACACTTTCTCAGGCATTGTAGGCAACAACAGCAGGAAGCAGTACACTGTGATAGGTGACTCTGTGAACACAGCTGCCAGACTTGCTGACAACACAACTCCTGGAACCATCAATGTAAGTGAAAGCGTTTTCAACAGAACTTCTATTCACTTCGGATATGAAGAACTTCCCGGGATAAGGGTAAAAGGCAAGAACAAACCCCTTAAACGGTTCAAGCCAACAGGCAAACTTGCTTCCAGCCAAAACTCCATTCCCTTCGTAGGCAGAGAAAGAGAACTTCAGGAAGTTACTGCACTGGTTACAGACTCAAGTGACACTGTACTTCTTTCCGGAAGCGCAGGAATAGGCAAGAGTTCATTTTTGATAAGATTATCTGAGATCCTCAACGGGCTGAATACTAAAGTGGTCAAAGGTGAAAGGACAAGTCACGGCCCAGCCAACGAGATACTGATCTCTCTGGTGGAAGACATCTCCGGTGTCCAGGCAGGCATGGACAGGTCATCTACCTCTGAAAAGCTCCACAGCTTTCTGACCACTTCAGGCAATGAGCAGCTGATAGCAAGGGAAGTCTTTATTGCCAGAATGCTTTTTGGCCTCAATTTCCCTCACAAAACATTTGACGCTCTGCCTCCGAAGCTGCGAAGAGAAAACCTTATTGAAGCAATTTCACTGATGATCAGAGAACTGCCTTCACCGGCATGTGTGATAGTCGAGGATATCCACTACTCTGATCCTGAAGAGATCAGTTCAATCAAAGAGGTGATCCGCACAGCTCAGCAGAACTCGGAAAAGCAGCTGAGCTTCCTCCTCTCAACCAGACCGGACGAGCGAGATCTCCTCAAGGGCGCTTCAGACCTGTCCATATTTCGCCTTGAGGGTTTGCCCAGGGAACAGTCGTTTGAACTTCTCTCCGGCGTAGCCTGTGGGAAAAATGCGGGAAACTCTATTGAAGATGATATCCTCAAGGTTCTTACCGACAGATCACAGGGTAACCCATTCTTTCTTGTGCAGTTCTTTCTTTACCTTAAAGAGAAAGATCTGATCGTGCTGAAGAACAGCAGATGGGTAAGAACAGGAGAATCAAGCCTGAGAAGTCTTCCCGAAAGCATTTTCTCCATGATCATGGCCAGAATTGATGCCCTTGCTGAAAGTACAAGGGAATGTCTGACAGTTGCAAGCGTTGTGGGTGTAAAATTCAAGGAATCCCTTATCAGATCGATAATTCAGAGGAATGTCCACACGGATATGCTGGAGTCCTCTCGAGCGGGACTGACTCTTGCACACAGGCTCTCGGAGCTGGAGTACATATTCAGCCATATGCTTATCAGAGATGTGGCATACGATTCAATTCTCAGAGAACGAAGAAGAACTATCCACAGAGACACAGGTCTCATTCTGGAGGATCTCCACAGCAGCGGTATGGAGGATCACAGCAGAATTCTTGCATACCATTTTGAGAATGCAGAGGAATGGAGTAAGGCGGTGAAGTACTCAATGAGCGCAGGTAAAGCTGCAGCTGATGAGTTCAGGAACCAGGATGCTCTTGACCATTATGCTTCGGCTATAAGGATGTTTGATGACGAGATCCCGGAAGAGAGAGAGAGCCTGGCAGAATGCAGTTTCCTGGCAGGCTCTGTGAGAGAATTGATCGGTGACTATCCCGCGGCAACGAAATGCTACAGGAGAGCTTCCAAACTCTCCTCGGATCTGTCTCTCATTGGAAAAGCAATACTGGGAGAGGCAGAGATCCTTTTTACAAGGGGTGAACTTCAGCAGGGATTAACGATTATTGATGACTTGAGCCAGAAGCTCAAGCTCGCCGCTTGTGAAGACAATACGCTCACATTGAGAGTTGAAGCCTTTAGAGCATGGACCTACTGCGTTACCGGTGATATTGATGCAGCTATGGAAAAGGCTCTCCTTGCAGTACAGATAGGTGAATCTCTTGAAGGAGTTCCAGAGCTGGTAAAGGCAAGGAAGCTGGGACACGCTTTGAATACGCTTGCAACCGTTCACTGGGCAAAGGGAGAGTATTCTCTGGCGAAAGGTCTCTACGAACGGGCGATAAAGCTTGCCCTGAAAAACGGTATGAAGCGGGAGGCTGCTCTGACCTATGGAAACATAGGACTGGTCCTTGAAAAGCAGGGTAAATACCACCTGGCAACAAAAGGTATGGAAAAGCAGTTAAAAATGGCCACAGAGATCGGGGACAAGTTACTTATTCTCAGCGCCCACGGAGAGCTGTGTACAAGTAATGCTGAACTTGGAAACTACGAAGAGGCTCTTTTCCATGGCAGAAAGCAGAGAGTACTCTCTGAATCTCTAAGTGCTGCACACGACACTCTACTGGCTTACAACCACCTTGCCGCGATCCACTGCTCCATGGGAGAGTATGAGGCCGGTCAAAAGAATGCTGAGAAAGTTCTTGAACTCGCTAGAGATTCTTCACTGGACAGAGAAGCAGCATACGCACATAGCGTTCTGGGAGATATCATGGCCAGTCAGGGAGAATTGAACTCCGCTATGGACCTCTTCAGAAAGTCGGAGACCACTGCAGAAAAAGTCCATTCATCTCCCCTCCTTCAAGCCGTATATCTCAAAATAGCCAGGATCCTGATCTCCCAGGGTCAGCTTGAAAAAGCAGAGGAAACTCTTGATAAAGTACATGACCTCCTTGAGAAATCGGAAATGAAGTCAGCTGTTGCCGGCTATTTCTGTACTATGGCAGAGCTTCACGCTGCCGCCGGCAGAATGAAAGAAGCCTTCGAAAGCTTTGATAAAGGAGCGTTAATATTCAAGGAACTGGATGCAAAACCGGCTCATGCAAACGCAAGCAGAAGCTTTGCTAATACCTTGAAAGCAGTGGGTAACGGATATAAGGATCAAGCGGGCAGACACATGAGAATTGCAGCTGATCTTTACAATGAAATGAAACTTCCCGGTGAAGCAGAACGGTGCATAGTGTAGGAAACCGGGCCTGCACCTTTAAAAATGCAGACCCGGCAGTATATAGATCTTATCCTAGAAAGTAGCTTTGATAGCAGCCCATGTGTCAGGTGAAAGTGCAGCAGAATAGTCTGGTGTTCTGATCTCAGCACCATCCGGTGCAGTAATTGTCAGATCATCCACCCATACAGTAGCTCCCGCTTCCGAGTAAGTTCTTACCTGGATCACAAGTCCGGAGTGTCCACCCTCTACAGTCCAGCTGTACTCTGCAAGGTCCCAGCCTGTGCCTGGACCGTAATCGCTCTGTCCGCTGGCACTTCCACCGTAGTCGTAGATGTCATCCGGGTCATCGTTCCAGCCGCCCCAGATCCTGCAGGATGGGGGTGCAGTCGGAGTGGTATCATATCTCCAGAATGAAGCTGTGACCTGATCGCCGTCCGAAAGCCCTACAACCCAGCCCACATAAGCCTGTGGGGTGCCGGATTCATCATCATCAACCAGTTTAAGAGACTGTGAACCACCGTGGGTCTGCTCGGTGTCTATAGTAGCGATAATATCACCGTAGTTACCCAGGATGGTCTGTGTACCCTCCCAGCCATAATTCTCTGTGATCTCTGCAAATGCGAACTGTGCCACTGCAAACAGCAGCACAAGAACAAGAATACTCTTCATTTATCTCCCTCATTTCTGTTTAAAATCAACATCCCAAAAAACCATTACATATAATACTTGTAATCGAACTTTTCAGCAAGAAACAACCCTAAATATCTTACCTTACTACTGGGTATTGACTCAAACTGCAAACATGCTTATCTATCTGCTACACCAAGCGAAAGGGGTTTTCATGAAATTTGCTGTGACCATTGTTTCGTTGTTCCTGTTCGCCGGCATCAGTGTTGCAGACTGGCAGATCGTCGCAACTATCGATGCCCCGGACACGAACATTTCCGGACTGGGTTTTGGAAACGGCTCCCTGTGGGCTGTTGATAAGGTTACTGAGTTTGCCTACCAGTTAAACCCTGCCACCGGTGCTGTACAGAACTCCTGGTTCGTGGCAGCAAACGGCACAAGGATACCATCAGGCCTTACTTTCGCTAACAACACCGTTTATATCGCAAGTGCTGCTCCGGCCAATCTCACCGATCCCTACTGCTACCGGTACAACGCCTCCGGAACATACCTTGGTAACTTTGATCTGGACTGTTGAGGAAGCGATCTCGACCGGGAGGTAACCGGTCTCGCGACAGGAAACAGTAAGATCTACGGCGCAGGTGTTGATGCTCAGACCATGAAAGAATGTCTTGAGATCTACAGCCTTACCGGCTATATTCAGACAGGTCCCGAGTTTATGGTTGAACTGGGAATCGATTTCTATGATATCGCCTACTACGATGCGAAATGGTGGTTTGCCTGTAACGATTCATCCTTCCCCATTCGTGCATACAACGGAAGTGGTGTATTAATGGAATCCATTCCTTCCTCGGCCCTGCCGTCTGCCTATGGTATTACTTTTGATTCTTCAGGCAATCTCTGGGTAAGCAACATAAACACCGATGAGATCTACAGACTTGAAGATGTTACTGCTCTTACCAGAACGACCTGGGCAACCATCAAAACCACGTATTAGATAGTTGAGAACAGATTGATTTGAAGACCCCGGGCAACCGGGGTCTTTTCTTCAGTTCCGGAATCGCTCAGGGAGTGAAAAGAACTTATCTCTCTTAACAAGAAACTCATGCTCATAGACAAAGGATGGAACAGAGTCCTCCGTAAGGACCGCTTCAGGATACAGAAAAACCTCACCGGAGTCTGTGAAACCCGCTGCAAGGAATACGAATTTTTCTCCACCGATGAAATACTGTTCCCGGTCATCGTGAATACCCACTCTGAATACTTTCATTATCCTGCCGCTGCCGGAGTCCCAGTACCCTGTAGCATCAACAAGATAACCTGAAAGGGGGGCTTCTATGGGCATAACTTCGCAGATCTGTATCTCGTCCACCCCGGCTTCGGCCAAGTGAAAGACAGTCGCCCAGCAGGCAGTACTCTCAGAAAATTCCATGGGATCAAGTTCAGCACTGATCCCGGAACCGGGATGCAGGTAATGCGACAGTATTGAAGAGGAACAGCCTGGGAACAACTCCACGAACTTCATCAGCATAACCAGTACAAGACTAGCTGTAGTCACACTCATTTCGATTTCCCCTACTTAAGTTGTGAGTACTTCAAACGGCTTCCTCTGGACGCCTCAACTGGATACTTCTTCGCATTCTTCTGGATCTTTCTCCGGGATGCCTTTACCGGATCGATACCAAGTTTATCAGCCATGTTCAGGAGGTAGATGAATACATCTGCGACTTCCTCCTCAGCCTCTGCCATGGCCCTGTCGTCCAGTTTCCAGCTTTCTTCTTCCGTAAGCCACTGAAATATCTCTGCAAGCTCCGCTGCCTCGATGAGAACTGCAGTTGCAAGGTTCTTCGGGGAATGGTACTGAGCCCAGTCCCTTTCGTTATTAAAATCCCTTATCTCACCCAGTAATTTCTCCAGCATGGAAAACACTCCCCTTCCCTGATTATTTAACACAACAAGATAAACAATTTACGCCTCAGGGGGAATATGCTACTGGCAGAGGTGTATCACTTCTGTTAGTTTGCATGAGAAATACAAAGGAGGGATCCAATTGAAAAAGATCGTACAAATTTCACTTTTGGCACTGCTTGTAAGCAGCTGCTCCGCTGATATCCCGGCGGAGGATCTTTCGTTTCCGAAGGAGGAAGCCATGGAAGAATCATTCGTAAGGTTCTACACCCCCGTGGAATACATCTCTACTCCGGCAATGGATCCACTGCCGCTTCCTCTGGCCACAGATGAAGTTATCAACCTCATGGAAGTTCTTCTTCTTGCAGGACAATCTAATCCACCGGATCAGCTGGCTGAGAACGGGTTCGCAGTGTTTCCCATGCCCAGTCCAACAGACAACCCTGTGAGGGCGTTTGAGCTCCTTGATAACATGAATCAGCCTGTCTTTGTTTCCAGCGGTATACCTCTGCATATGTTGCACATTTTCTTCGATCAGATCCTTCAGCAGGTGGAAACTGAACACCTCTCCCCTGATCTGCTTGTCATCTGCAGGGAACTTTATCAGAGCAGCCTGAGGAGGAACAACTCTCTCAATGCTTCATTTTTTGCCGTCCCACTGACATTTCTGGACAGAGACTTCGTTCCCCACAGCTCCGTTGCAGAAACAGTGGCTCAGGAAGTTTCTTTGATGAGGGCACATGAAGGGTTCAGCTTCAGCCCGGTCTTCGGTTACAAAGAAGATTACTCCCAGTATGTACCGAGAGGGCATTACACAGCCAGTGAAGAACTTGAGAACTACTTCATGGCAATGATGTACATGGGAAGAATTACCTTCCTTCTTAACGGAGGGGATCCCAACGGTCCTGATGAGGAATACCTTGTATCAGAGGAAGCAGCACGTGAAATGACCGAGGCTGCATTGCTTGTTGTGTCTGACCTGAATTCCATCAGAGCAGGAGATTATCCTCTGAAGCACAAATGGCAGAGGATCTATGAGATAACCGCTTTCTTCGCAGGGTTTGCTGATGATCTCTCCGCTTCCCAGTATCAGGCAGCTGCAGAAGCAGTTTCAGGAGAGACCTTCAACTCCACAACGCTTTATGAAGAGAGCTTCTATAGTGAATTCAGGGACCATATCGCAGAGAATTTCAGCGGTCCTTCCATATACAGCGGTACAGGTGAGTCTGTGGTGATGCCTGACGACTCTGGTACATTCGATCCTGAAGAGCTTCAGACCCTCCTCTCTAAAACCACAGGATTCCGCTTTTTCGGTCAGAGATACACACCTGACAGTGAAATGCTGGGCAAGTTCGTTTTCCCGAATATTACTCCCAACCCCCAGGGACAGCAGAGGTTTATGCCGTCAGGTCTTGATGTTGCAGCCTCCTTCAGATGCCAGGCTGCTCTTCAGATAATTGATGAGGACGGTACAATGCTCTTCGGACGCTACGGGGAGACCCTGGACAGTATGCAGGTTATGGTGGACGGATACAGTGAAGATGACTGGCATGCCACGCTGTACATGTGCTGGCTGCATTCTCTGAGACTTCTTTCCACCCCGAGAGGTGAAGGGTATGCGAACTTCATGCAGACAGACGCCTGGGGACGGTGCACACTGTCAACATTCCTGGCCTCCTGGGCCATGCTGAGGCACGACACGATTCTCTATGCCAAGCAAAGCTACACTGCCATGGCCGGTTGTGCTCCGGGACCTGATGTGCCGATTCCGTCGGCAGGTTTTGTTGAACCGGTTCCAGAGGTTTATGCTGAACTGAGAGCCACCCTTCAGATGGCCAGAGTAGCCCTGGAGTACTACGAGATCTCAGACAACAACCTTACCAACCGTTTCAGCAACGCGGAATCTCTGCTGGAAACTCTCCAGTCCATCGCGGAAAGAGAGCTGGCTGGTGAATTACTCACAGAAAGAGATTCAGAATTCCTCAAGGGTTTTGCAGAATACCTTGACGGTACAATCGCCTGGGGTGCCACAACCACCGAAGGGCTTGAGACATCTCTTATTGCCGATGTACACACGGACCAGAACAGCTCAAGCGTTCTTGAGGTTGCCTCAGGGAATCTCGATAACTGCATGGTGATCTACAGAAGAGCTGACGGAGTTGTTGAAGCTGCCATAGGCCCTGTACTGAGTTACTATCAGTTCACCCATCCAATGAACGACAGGCTCACAGATGAAGCATGGCGTGAGATGCTCAACAGTGACCCACCGGCAAGACCGGAGTGGACTGGCAGTTACATATCTGAGTAGCATCAGAGGGCCGGGGGATTCCTGAGGGAACCTCCGGCCCTTATGTTCACTCCATTGTTAAACCATCTGTTAACTATTGAATCTGCTTCTCATTCTCGGGAGTGAAAATGAAACTATTCCTGTTTGTCCCCATTGCTGCTCTCTCTCTTGTCATGGTCTCCTGTGGAGACAGATCACCTGATACTCCAGAGGCAGCAGAGGATAAAGACACCGGTTTTATCATTGAAGTAGTGGATTCCATCGGGATAGAAATGGGCGATTCACTCTATGTCTTCGGTGCCATAACTGATGTGGAGATACTGGAAGATGGAACAATAATGGTGCTGGACGGTTCTTACGCAAACATCCGTATGTTCTCTCCTGAAGGCAGACATCTTTCAACAATAAGCAAGCGGGGAGAGGGGCCTGGAGAGCTTTCACACCCTAAAAGTCTGTTCAACTGGAATGACGGGACCATCGGTGTAATAGACCCCAACAGCGGTGGAGTTCACCGCTTCTCGGAAGACGGGCAGTGGCTGGGACTGGAGCTTGCTGTAAGTCACAACATTCCTGCAGATCCCATAGTCATGAGTGACAGTGAATTCGTCTGCCACAAAGCAAGGTTCGATATGGACGGGGAAACTGTAAATGAGATAGCTACCATTGGCCTCTTCCCCGTCTCCCTGACGCCTCGTATCTCCTACTGGGAAAAAACTGAAGCCTGGGACCCCGGGAACATGGGTAATCTCACTCTTGAACTTTTCCTGACCAACTACTGGACTGCAGACCCGGCAACCGGTCGTGTTTTCGTCTGCCCCTTCAACGAAGACCAGTACAGCATCCAGTGCTTCAACGGTGACGGCTCACTGACAGGCACCATCACAAGGGAGCATACCCCTGTGCCAAAGACTGCTGAGGAGATCCAGGAAGAAAAAGACTTCATAGTGTTCACCCTGGGCGGTAACAGCGAGAACAACCATGGATTCAACTACGACTGCGACCCGTGGCCCAACCATCTTCCGGTGACAGGCCTCTACATGGGACCTCGGGGCAATCTATGGGCCAGGCGGGGTGGAGCAGACATTCCAACTTTCGATATCTGGGACGAGAACCTGGAACATGCAGGTACCGCATCAATTCCATCAATGGAAGGAAGCGGGGCGAACTGGAGGATGACCTTCGGACCTGATTTTATTGTCACATGGAACGAAAATCCTGAGAACTTCCAGAAGCTCTACATCCTGAAAGTTCAGTAGAACAACAATACCAAAGCTCTAATTAATGACCTGCTCCACGGTAAAGAATCTGGCGAAGTCATCTTCCACGCTAAAAGTGGCAGCCATACCGAAGGGTGATACATGAAGACCGGGATAAGACCCTGTACCTGTAGTATCAGCCACAAGAACAACCTGACGGAGCAATTCTCCCTCCTGTGAGATCACATCCCACACCTCACTGTCTGCAAGGCCTGCCCTTCTTGTCCAGATGTTGTTGTCCCTGTCAATCGCCAGGTCTGAGATGTAGGGCTGCTTCTCCGGATAGGAAATTGTCATTACACTGGTTCCTGATTCAGTTGTAAGCGGCAGCGTTATCGGTAAAAAGATCAGTGAATGTATCTCAGAGTCAAAATTCTCCCGGGGCATACTTTCCATGGTAACAGTGTTTAAGAGCAGACCCTCCGGTGAAACAACTTCTACAGAGTACTGATCGGAATCATATTCCGCCAGGTAGACATTGCCCGCAGCATCAGTTGTAAAGAAAGAATAGAATGGGCGCAGATCTACCTCCGCAGCACCCATGACAAGCTGATGTTCTCTGTAAACAACTCCCTCTTCCCCGGTGTAAGCATTCAATGAGAATATCCTGTACCCGGACATAAGCTCCTGATCCACAAATTCGGTGACAAGCTCTTTTATTACAACCATTGAATCAGCTCCCGGTGCCATTCTTACAGGAATGCTCATATGGGAGTTAAAACTGTCTATATAGCCCATGGACTGGTCCAGAAGAGTCATTCTTCTGGAGTCCAGATCAAACACAAGATACTCTCCCCCGGTCAGGCGACACATGCTCCATGGCCGTGAATACTCACCCGGACCACTGCCATGGCGTCCATGAGAGGATATGAATTCACCATCTGCAGCAAACAGCGATAGTTTGCATCCGATACGATCAAGAACTGCAATTTCACCGGGCACTGCTGCAACTGTGCTTAATGCGCCGAACACATAATTCGTGTCCCCCATGAGAACTCCTATTGTATCAGCAAACACAAGTGTGTCCACTGTAAAAGCTGAGTCACTTTCACCGGAGACATCAGGAGGATCACCGCAACCAGAGAGAAGAACCAGAGCATAGCCTGTTACGCAGAGAGAACATATTCTAAAGAACATCACAATCCTTCACGGTTGCACCAGCTGTTCTGGACTTCAACTGATATGTAAGGAATGGTACCGCAATGTAAACAACGGTGCTCCACGAAGGTGATAGAAAGGCTAGACCTATACCTATAAGAGAGACCACCGGAAGTGTCAGGTTAATTCTGATAACCCTGCGAATAGCAGTCTCATCGTATTGATCGGCAATTGCTTCAGGGTGATCGAGAAGCACTCTGCACTGGAGCAGGAAGAAGAGAGAAATAAGGAAAATATTGATGTGAAAGAACAAGTTTGCAACAAATGTATGACCATGGTAACCCATAAGAGAAGATGAGAATGGGATCAGGCAGACCACCAGCAGACCACCAAGGTTCGCCCATAGGTGCGGTATACAACTTGATTTTATGTACTTGAATATCTTGAGCTGAATTATCCAGAAGTTTCCAAGGAGAAGAAAGCTCATTACGTAGGTTCCAAAAAGAGCTGTGATGTCCCCTAAATGATCAAGAATGTCGTTGTCTGAGGTTACTCCATCAAGGTGAGGTAAAGGCAGACTCAGCACCAGCAGTGTCATCGCAATTGCATATATCCCATCAGTCAGACCCTCCAGACGGTGCAGAGAGAACTGATTTCTCTCACTGCTTCTCCTGCTCACTTTCATACGGATTCCCCTTCATAAAGAATATGCAACAGCAATGAAACTAAAGGACTCTGTTCTCCTTTGCAACACTTCTCAAATAGTATGCACTGAGCTTCGGCGTTCTCTTCAGGGTTTCAAAGTTAACGAGCTGTCTAAACGTATTCCATACATGTAATATACCGCCGCCGCTCTAGTTCACCTTCGGGAGACCCCATAGTGCTCTGTCTTCGACCGAATAGATTAGCTGCCGGCCCGGAAAGGTCGACAGCTAAATAGTAAATCTGTTACAGTACTGGTTTATGTGTTTTCTGGTTCTGATTTGGGTTCATTCCTGTTCAACCACTTGTCGAAGGCGTCCCGGCCGTAGTCGTTCCAGAACTCACGGAAAGAGTCGTAGTGGTGTTCATGCCCATTCTCGTTGATATGAACATGCTTTTCATCACTGTGGTTGTCGTGCCTGCTTCCTCTGTTGACTTTTGTAGAGTGATTGTGGTTACCGAAGAAGATGTGGCCCAGCACCACCAGACCAACTGCCTGCCAGTAGGTAACTTCAGGCAGGCTGAAGATTACCGGCATAAGAGCGTTCCAGAGCCACTGGACAACCAGACCGAAAATGATGGCAAGAGCGGTGACGGCGATAATTCCCAGTATCACAAAGCCCAGCACTACAAATACCTTCTTCAGTGGGTGGCGGGGAGTATCATCCCCGTATGTTTTTCCGAATCTAAATGCTGAAAAGAGCATTGTGTTCCTCCTTTATGTGTTCGAGTTGTTTCTTTATTGTTTTCAGTCCTCTGTGTTTTCTGGCCAGAAGAGTACCGATTGGGATATTCAGTTGTTTTTCAAGTTCTTTGAATGATACTTCGTTGAACTCTGTTTCTATGATCACCTGTTTCTGTTCCCCGGGGAGGTTGCTGATGGCTGTGTAGATGTGGTTCCTCAGTTGCTCTCTTGCGTATGAGTCTTGTGGTTCATACTTCAGATCAGGTATCATGTCATAAAGACAAAGTTGCTCATGGTTGTGCTCGTCCAGGGATTGGATCCTGCTGTCCGGTTTCCTGTATTCGTCTATGATCCTGTTTCTCAATGCACGGAAAATGTAAGCAGTAAGGTCAGTTACAGGCTTCGTCAGGTCCGGACGGTCAAGAAGGTTGAGAATAACATCCTGGACAATATCCTCGCTGTCCATGTGCGCAGCATCATCAAGTCTTGTTCTAACGAAATTCACCAGCTTCTTGTGATTTCTCTCCCAGAACTCTGCGAGTGATGTTTTTCCGCTTTTAGTCATTCATTTTCTCCTCTCTTCAGTAGTGAAGACGAGAAAGAAGGAAAAATATTGCAAGCTGTGTGTGAAGCATTTCACCTTTCTGCTCTTCAGTCAATAAGTCTCTTGATAACCGGCTTCGATCAATGTAACAGGGCATTTCTGTGGTATTTGTTGCGTAGATTGCAGCGTTTGTTGTATATCAGTGTGTGGGAGGTGAATTCATGAAGAAAAAGCTGTCCACCATTCTGATGATCACTGCTACTGTCTTTGTTGTTGGTTTCTGCAGTACCTACATGGCCAGGGAATTCACAAAAGCAGACAACTTCTCCCGTATGAGTGACATGTGGAGTCTATTCCTCTTCAATGATACCACTGAGCATGCTATGTTCCATGAAGTCAACCTGGACGATTTTGTAACTGCTCCCTACCCTGCCCGTGGTGATTCGCTGATCTCTGTGGGAGGATTGATCGCCTCCGAGAACAACTACTTCAGTCTGTTTGGAACCGAGACTCCCAGGGGGGAAGAGTACGAAATAGTATTCTCCCATGAAGATTCCCTTTACACCACAACCATTGCCACACACACAATTCCCACAGCACTGAAAGCTCAGGTATGGCTGATGATGATACTCCGGACACTGATAGTGTTCGGGTTGATCGCTGTAAGTTTGTGGGGATTCATTAAGCAGCCATACTCTTCAGCTGTACTTACACTGTCTCTGTTCTGCTTCACAGTGGCATTGCAGTTCACGGCTACAATCGGGTCTATCGCTGATGCATACGCCGGTTTTACTCTACCCATGGCGCTTCTCGCCAGTGTCTATATACTATCCGCCTTTACAGCCCCTCTTTTTCTGAAACTGCAACTGCTTTTCCCTGCCAGAAATCCTGTATACGATGAACACAGGATCATTTACAACCTGCTGATCTTTCTGCCTGTTGTAGTGGTTACCCTTCTGGTGCTCTTCCTGAAATTGGAACGATTCATCTGGGGTAATGCTATTTCATCTGTTATGCTTGTGCTTGGATATATTCTTCTTGTTCGCAACTATAAAAAAGCGAATGTATTCCTTGAAAAGCGTCAGACCAGGCTGGTTATGCTGGGGGCAGGCCCCGGTTTGATCATATACGTTCTATTCGGCTGGTTGCTACAGTTCTCAGGAGATAGTTTTTCAGATCTTCCAGTGGTCACAAGGATGCTCATCGGCAACATCCTCTTTCTAATCGTTCTCACCATTCCTGTTTCTCTTGGTTATGCTTTCGGAAAGTACAGGCTGCTTCATGTTGAAGGGCGTTTGAAGCGTGGAACCAGGTTCTTTGCTGTGAATTTTCTTCTTCTGGCTCTGTTTGCCGGTATCATCTGGGCTGTTGGTAAATTTCTACTTGAAAAGATCGGAGTTAACTCACAGACACCGATATTGATACTTGGGATCGTACTCGCTTTCTTCTTCATGAGCCTTCAAAGACAGATCAGACACAGGATCGAAGAACACTTCTATCCTGAACGGGCCAAACTTCGGGTTTTGATGAAAGATTTCCTTACTTCAAGTATGGCTCGCACTGAAAGCGCTAAATTCTGGGAAGAGCTTGAGGAAAAACTTGCAGACGGTCTTTCCGCAGAGAAGATCTACCCGGTTCTCAGGGTCAACGGTAAGGAATTCTTTACTGTGGACTTGGACGAACCTGCTCCCTTCTCCCCCGGTGACGCATTTATTCGCAGACTGGAATCAAAAGACAACCCGCTGCTCTTTGATGAGATGATAGCCAGTGGTAAGATCGTACTGTCTTCAGAACAGAGAGAGTGGTTCATTGAACGAAAGAGCGCCATTCTGCTCCCCCTGGTAACAACATCCGGATTGTTAGGCTTCCTCGTGATAAGCAGTAAGACCAATGGAGAAGATTTTACAGCAGAGGAACTTGACCTCCTGGAGAGTTTCTCCACGCAGACAGCAATTGTCGCGGAGAATCTAGAACTTCTCGGGGAGAGGCTGGAGAAGGAAAAACTTGAAGAACAGCTGAAAGTTGCACGAAACATCCAGCAGGGTCTTCTTCCAGGAAATATTCCAGCGGTTCAAGGTATTGAGATGTCAGCTCTCATACGATTCTGCCTGGATGTGGCTGGAGATTACTACGATATCATACCCCTTGAAGACGGGCGGGTGGTCCTTTCTATAGGAGATGTCTCCGGCAAAGGTGTTGGCGCAGCACTGCTGATGGCTAACCTCCAGGCTTCCCTTCGGACTGCACAGGCAATGGGGGCAAGTCTGTCTGAATCTGCTGAGAGGATAAACAAGCTTGTTTTTGAAAACACACCTTCCGATATGTTCATAACCTTTTTCATGATCTGTATCGACCCTGTGAAGAAACGTCTCCGCTATGTAAATGCCGGTCACAACCCGCCATTCCTGGTCGAGAACGATGGTCATGAGAAAATGCTCACAAAAGGCGGGTTACTGTTCGGTGTTGTAAAAAATGCTCTATATGAAGAGGGTGAAGTATCCCTGAATGATGGGGACATGATCCTGATGTACACCGATGGTGTCTCCGAAGCCATGGACAGCAATGAAGAAGAATTCGGTGAGAAGCATATTGCTCATATTGTTGCCAGGAACCGGGAACTGTCACTGGATGAACTTCTTGCCCTTATTGAAAAAGAAGTCAGCATTTTCCACGGGTCGAGCTCTTACATGGATGACTTCACTCTGCTTGCTGCAAGGATAAAACCTGTAAGAATTGATCTTTCATAACTAGAATTCGTAGTAATACAAACCTCTGCCGGCACTGAAAACTATTCCGCTTCCTGAATCGAGTACTCTTACTATGCTGTTCAATGACATATAGCCTGCAAGTGCGGTCATTTCCGTTGATTCTTCTTCTGCAAAGATCGACCAGTCAATGATTCCTGTACTTATGGTTTCTCCACCGTTCCTGGTGAACAGGTAGTTACCTTCCGATAACCTGCAGAGGATGATGAATGGCTCCTCCTGGTTTTCATAAACTACTCCGTCTGCACGTCGTACTACTTGTGTTCCATCAATCTCTGCAAGTCCCGCATCCGGCTCGATCCACTGCTCTATGATCACAGAAGTAAGTGCAGAGTCTTCGTAAACAGTGGAGAAAGTTGTCATGTCTGCAATTATTCCCAGAGGTTCAGAACCTGCAACAATAAGATCAGACCACCGGTTACTGATGAGACGGTCTTTGATAATACCATTGGTACTGAATCTGACTCCCACTTCCAGATCGACCACGTCATAGGGGCTGATAGAGCTGCTCTCATCTCCCAGATGGTAGGCAAAATACGATTCCGGATCCGAGTTACAGGGCAGGAAACCTGCTCCATACAGTAATCTGGAATCCATTGTGAAGTCAAACGAAAGCTCTTCCCCGGAGTCTACTGTTACTCCTATCACCTTTGCATCCTCACCAAGAGAATTGCAGACGATGATGACAACCGGGTCCGGCATTGAAAGACCTACCTGCAACACACTGTCAGGTACGGCAACCTGCATTCCAATACAGATAAGGTTTCCATAAGAGTTGCTCTTTATAAACTTGATCTCTCCGGGACCGTCCCATCCATCGTCTTCAGGTAGCCAGCCAATTGGAATGGGAATCGTGTTAAACGGGTCATCTATATTTACAGAGCTCAGTGAACCGATGGAATTAACAAATACAATCGTACCCGGATCAGTCAGAACAAACTCTCCAAAGCTCGTGGAAAGTGAATCGGTAAGCATTACAGGCTGCGCTGAAACAACAGAAACCAAAAGAACAACAGTGAGAATCAGAAAAAGCGGGTGCTTTGTTGAAAATCCTTCCATATTGTTTTTCCTCTCCTTACAAGGAAAAAACCTTTCCCATGCAACAAATGCCATTCTGCAAGGAACCCGGCCCTGCGGGGAATCTGCTAACAGAAAAAAGCTGTGCCTCAATACTATAAGTGTTCCCTGCAGACGCAGGCAATATCAGCCAAAGCAAATAAGCTTACAACAGGTTCGCATGCTCCTTCACCTGCACAGAGGAATCTCCGGGCCGGACTCTCTCTTTTCTATCTTCCGTACAGCAGCCCTAAGCGCTGTTCTCACTCCCTCTTCGGTCACTGGATGATAGAAGTTAAGCTCCATCATTTCAAACACTGTAAGACCTTTCTGTATTGCCCAGGAGATGGAGTGGGCAATATGTTCTCCGTCTGGAATAGCCATTTCGGCACCTATGAGCTTACCTGTACTCTTCTCGGCATAAAGCCTGAGAAGACCGTGGTTTTGAAGCGCGATCATTGCCCTGGTCCCTCGTGCATAGTTCATTGCCCCTACAACGATATCATCCATGTTAAGATCAGTGTATTTTGAGCCCACCGCCGCAATGTTCGGATGGGTGAATACAATACCAATGCATGTTCTTCGGCAGTAACTCCGTATCTCATCTTTGATACTGTTAACTCCGGCTATATGACCATCATCTGCGGCCTCCGCAAGAATAGGCATTCTTGTATTCACATCCCCGGCGATAAATACAGGCAACTCTCCCACCTGCATGGTGTGCTGGTTGAATTCAGGAATTCCCATTCTGTTCAGTGGAACACCCAGGTTCTTCATGTGAAGACCCTCGGTGTTGGGCTTTCTTCCCACGGCAACAAGAACCTTGTCAACTGAAATCTCAAGATCGTCGGAGCGAACCAGAATCCTCTCCGGTCCGTCCTCTTCAAGGGTGACTTCGCTCTCAAGGTGTATTGCGAATTCTTTCCTCAGTATCTCAATAGCCGACTGGGCAACCTTGGGATCGCTGATTCCTCCAACAGTGTCCAGGGTATCGAAACCTGTAACTTCTACCCCCAGGCGGCTGAATGCCTGAGCCATTTCCAATCCAATGGCTCCAAGACCCACCACAGCCAGGCTTTTGGGGAGGTCGTTCATCTCAAAAAGCGTTGAGCTGGTAATGATCCTCTCTCCGAAGTTCTTCCATGGTACCGGAACAACAGGAGTTGAACCTGTTGCTATGATCAAAGCCTTTGTTCTTATCTGCTCTCCGTTGACCTCAATAAGATCAGGAGAAAGGATCTTCGCCCTGCCGGGAATGTTCTTATCTCCAAGGTTGTCTGTTGCCCGATTGACACCCTTGACAAGCTTGTCCCTGAGACTTCTTACCCTTCTAAGGACTGCCGGCCCGTCTACTTCCACAGATCCATTGAGCCTGAGACCCATTTCCTCAAAAAGATGTCTTTTATGGCAAATCTCTGCTGCTTCAATTAGCATCTTTGACGGCATGCAACCGACCCTGGCGCATGTGGTGCCGTACGGGCCATCATTTATGATTACAAAGTTGTCTGTTCTTTTTCTTACCTGCCCCAGAGCAGAAAGCCCTGCGGTACCGGCACCTATTATTGCTACATCAACTTCTCTGGACATTCTGTTCCTTCCTTGTCATACCTGGTTCTGCCATTCTGGAGCACCATGTCAGGAGATCGCTACGCGGCCCTCGAGATGAACTTTCATGCAGTTGATCATGTTCATGTGATCAACTGTTCCAGCCATTTCACGGACGGAATGCATTGAGAGCATGGGGTTGCCCACATCAACAGTGGGAATGCCTGTGCCGGTTGCAGCTATGGGCCCCAGAGTACCACCGCTTTTGCCATCTGCACGAGAAACGAATTTCTGAATGGGGCTCTCTGCAAGTTCAGCACACTTCATGAAGTAGGCGGAAGTTCTGGCTGTTGAAGCGTAACTGCCCCCTGCGGACATTTTGATAGCAGGGCCCTTGTTGAGCTGAGGTTTTGAGAGTTTGCTGTGTTTTCCTGCCCAGCCGGGGTGGATGGCATGAACGCAGTCAGCACTAACATTCATGCTTCGGCTGCAGGCTCTGAAGAAATTGGCTCTTGTACCGGAAATGCGTTCAAGAACCCTTTCCATGAATGGGGAGGCGGCTCCGTTAACAGTTCTGGAGCCTATCTCCTCATTGTCAAAGAGAAAAACAACAGCAGTGGGATCAGCTGATCCTGCTTCTGTGATGGCAGCCAGTGCAGCATGGGTGCTGGCCTGATTATCTATACCTGCTGATATGAGGTAGTTATTGTCTATCCCGTTTAACGCAGGTAGCTGGATGTCGAAAACCTCTCCGGAAAAATCGATGATCTGATCAACCTTGATCCCCACTGATTTCGCGATGATCACCTTGAGTCTGTCAAAATCATTCTCCTCATCACCGAATACAAGAAGAAGTTGCTCCTCTGCATTCGCCTTGAAGCCATCCTTGTTTGCCGTACGATTGAGGTGAATAGCAGGTGAAGGGAATCTCAGGATAGGTTCGTCTATTCTGAAGGTTTTTGTGGTAAGATCGTTGTTCTCCATGAAGGACACACTTCCGGCAAGCCCCAGATCCCGGTCAAACCAGGTGGCAACAGTGGGACCACCGTATATCTCAACACCGAGTGTTGAAAGCCCTTCTGAGTAGGCATAAGGTTCAGGTTTCAGTCTGAAGCCGGGGGAATCTGTGTGGGTACCAATTATTCTGAAACCTGCTTCTGCCGCAGGTTTGACGCCGACGATAAAAGCAGCCAGAGTTGAAGCAGAATCGATCACATAACACTTGTCGCCGATGCTGAGCTTCCATTCATCTACCATATGAATCTCTTTGAAACCCTCTTTGTCGAGCAGTTCTGATGCAGTCTGCACACAGTGAGAAGCTGTAGGGGAATTCTTCAAGAATTCCATCAGTCCCTTTATATCCCTGTCCATTATCTATTCCCTTCCTTTTGCCCTCTTTTACCATGATGAAGTCTGCGGACCTGATCCATGAATGCTTCGAATCTTGATGTATTATCGGTATCCTCCTGGCCGTCAAATGCAAGGTTCAGCCATGGAAGACCCGGTTTATCACGCTTTATTCTTCTCGATATAGCAGAGACAATAGTGCCTGGGAGACAGTTGAAGGGGTATATATTAACTGCACCATCAATACCACCGTGTTCCAGAAGTGCAATGGGGGCACCTATACTGAGAACAGCTTCCCCACCGATGTTCTCAGCCATATACGGTGCGGAAGCTTTCATCACCTGTGAAGCTGAGACATGAGGCGTGCCCTCCAGAAGGGTATCAAAAGGCTTCTCTACCGCCCTCTTTACCTTGGTTATAACCATGCCGATAGCTTTTCCCTTGATCACTGAAGCGGTCTTCCTCTTCTGTTTTGACTTTTCTATGTAGCTGTGATTCACATAGTCAAACCATTCGGTAAGAGGGGTATAGATCACCTCTGCTCCCAGGTCTTCCAGCTTCCTTATGGTATTGTCGTTGGCGTAATCATCGTTTCGTACATAGATCTCTCCAAAAACCGCAACCAGGGGTTTTCTCGGTGTATCTTTCCTGGAAAATTTCATGAATTCTGCAGCAGCTTTTTTAACCTGCGCAGGAAGGGATCTGCCTTCCTCAAGAGCTTTCTCGAACTCCCCCAGCCACTTGCTGAAAAGAGCATCTGCGCTTCCTGGGGTTGCTTCATAGGGACGGATCCTGAGAAGGGCCCGTTTCAGGATATCAGCTGCTGCAAGACTCTGAAGTAGATCCTTCTGAAACTTTTTTGAGCCAAGCCCTGGAATGTTTGAATATGAGTCACTTGAAGTTGCTGTAAGCACCGGAACATTCGTGTAGCCCTTCTTCTCCAGAACCTGTCTCTGGAAGTTACAGTACCTGCCAAACCTGCAAGGCCCTGAAGCAGTAGCCATGAAGAACGCGGACTTCTCCGGTTTTCCAGTCTCCAGTATTTTCAGCATGCTCCCCACGGTAATTATGGCGGGATAGCATTCTCTTCCTGTTGTTACCGTTCGACCAAGTGCAACAGTTTCAGATGTCGTTGGCGGAATGACCCTTGCATCCAGTCCACGATTTCTCACAGCTGCTGCTGCAAGGTAGCTTGCTTCACTCATCAGGGGGATCCAGAGAGTTCTTCCAGTTATATCTTCCTTCTTGACCTCAGGGGGCTCATAAGTTTCCGTACCAGAGGTTCCTGCACCGTCAAGAGCGTCCAGGAATGCTTCACATCTGGTAATAACGCCTGCATCAGCAGCATGTTCATCGATCTCGATGGCAAGGTATGGCTTCTCCCCCATTATCTCTTTAAATGAATGCTCTATGAAGGAATCCGGACCGCATCCAAAATTACTGATATACACCGCATGAAGGTTCTCATTTTCCTTGATGGCTATGCCACCGGCCAGTATCCTCTGACCGTAGTGCCAGTACATGTTGCTGTATCCCTCTGAAGCTCTTTCCATGGACATAGGGAGCAGATCAAGAGGAATGACAACTCCGCCTAGTTTTGCAAGTTTTGCCGGAAGGTCAGTGTTCACCACAGGATCAGAACCATTGTACGGTCTGCTGACAATAACAAAACCTCTCCGGCCGTTGAGATTACGGATGGCTCTTGCGCCGATCTCCCAGTTAACCTCTGTGAACTTTGTCTGGGCAAGTTCAGCAGCCTTCAAGGCCCTTTTGGCGTCACCGGTACTGAATCCCAGTTCTACGGCTGTTTCAATAAGCGTACTCATCCATTCATCACCTGGCAGCGAGAAATCAAGGACAGGTTTGAGAACTTTTACATCAGTCATCTGGTTCAGCACAAGTCCTGCATCGAGAATGTAAGGAGATCCCTGTATGTAAGGACAGTTGTAGGACTCGGTGAAATCACCTTGAGGTTTATTTCTTAAAATGGAAGGGAGAAAAAGAGTCTTAACACCCTTCTCCAGAAGTTCCATAACATGACCGTGGGCTATTTTTACAGGAAAACATGTTTCAGCGGCAACGCTCTCCACGCCTGAATGTACCGTGGAGGCTGTAGATTTGCCGCTTACAACAACCCTGCACCCGAGGGACCTGAAGAATGTGCCGAAGAATGGAAACAACTCCCAGAACCACAGAGATCTGGCAATGCCCACTACGGGTCCCTTTCCCCATTCATCCCCGGAACAGTTGAAAAGATTCTCCACTCTCTCCTTGAAAAGATTCTCACCACCTGGCGTTGTCTGCATTGAGCCGGTCTCATACTTTTCGCACCGGCCTCCGTAGAGGAGCTTTGTACCGTCCTCCAGGGTCACTCTGTGGATCTCGCAGTTATTTGAACAGGCTTTACATATAAATGAATCCTGTGTGTAGCTATTTTCAGAAAGGCTCCATCCCCGGAAGGTGGATACCTGGCCTTCCTTCATAAAATCCCGTGCCATTAAGGCAACACCAATGGCACCTGTAACGTCATGATGAGGAGGCAGAATAACTTCTCTTCCCTCTCCCAGAACAGCGTTAAAGGCTGCTACAACACCCTGGTTATGTGCAGTACCCCCCTGGAAGAAAATCTTTTTACCAATTTTCCTCTCACCCACAACACGGTGCAGGTAGTTCCTGACAATGGAATAGCAGAGTCCTGAGGTTATCTGCTCTACCGGCGTACTTACAGCCTGATGAGAGACCACATCACTCTCCATGAAAACTGTACACCGCTCACCCAGTCGGCAGGGTTCTGCTGCTGACAGTGCCATGGGCCCGAAGTCCTCTATCTCTATGTTAAGTTTCTCCGCCTGCTCTTCCAGAAAGGACCCTGTACCAGCTGCGCAGACCTTGTTCATCTCAAAATCAACAACACGACCTTTGTAAATGGAGATGTACTTTGAATCCTGACCACCTATCTCAAAAATGGTATCTACCTCAGGGTCGATCTCGATGGCGGCTCTTGCCTGTGCTGATATCTCGTTCCTCACAACATCCGCACCGACGAAATCACCTGTCATGTATCTACCACTGCCTGTCACTCCCACGCCGAGTACCGGTGCTGAACTCAGCCTGGGTCCCATGGTCCGGAGACCGTTCTTAACTGCCTCCAGTGGTTTTCCGGCTGTTCTCAGGTACAGACGACCCACTACCTTTCCACCTGTGGATACAGCAGCAAGATTGGTGCTGATGGACCCCACATCAATGCCCAGATAGATACCCTCTGGTGGAAGTTCCTCCGAAATGGTGAAATCAGCCTTCTCCATTGCAAAGGGTCTCAGTGAAGGCAGGATCTCAATTTCACTGCCCATGGAATTGATCAATTCCCGAACCTGTTGAACGGTCAGGATCTTCGGTTCTTTTGACATCGCCGCACCTGCAGCAGTAAGTACATTGAAGTTCTCCGGAACGGTAACATTACCATCCAGTACACTTTGAAATGCCTTGACCATGCCTCTGTTAGCAGCAACTCCCCCAACGAACATTACAGGGTATCTGAACCGTCTTCCAGCAGCAATAACACTTCTGAAGTTTCTTGCCACTGCAAAGCAGAGACCACTTACGATCTCGGCTACAGTTGCTCCAACCTGCTGAAGGTGGATCATGTCACTCTTTGCGAACACGCTGCATCGGCCTGCTATCCTCGGCGGTGCGTTACAGGTAACAGCAAGGTCTCCCATTTCCTCTGGTGTAAGCCCCAACCTGCCTGCCTGCTGATCAAGAAATGACCCGGTTCCCGCAGCACAGATGGAATTCATGGAAAATTCATCCATCACCGTTTCACCTGTTGCATCGGTTCGCATTAAAAGAAGTTTTGAGTCCTGACCACCCATTTCGATCACAGAGCCTGCATCAGGTAGAAACTCTGAAACAGAGATACCCAGTGCCACGACTTCATTCACCATACTGACTCCGGTGAATTCTGCAAGTCTTGATGAACCGGCCCCGGTAAGGACCAGAGGCGTACTGCCAAGTTCAGGGTGTTCCTTGAAGAGGGTCAAGAGCGTCTCCATAGGTTTACCCTGGTGTCTGCGGTAGATCTTCTGAATTATTCTTTTATCTTGAAGGAATGCTGCCTTTATGGCGACAGACCCTATATCAATACCTGCGGTTATATTGTTCATACAAACTCCCGGTTCACAGTTGAACCGGGAATATGTTCATACAGAGAGCCTTCGGGCACCCCCAAAAGCACTTACGGACTACCTATCGCGTTCAGAACGTGTAATTTACACTCATTTCATCAGATGCAAAAAGAATGCTTACCCTCTCTGCCAGACTTGCGGAATCTATAGAAGCGTACTCAATATCCCACTGCTGTCCATTGGCTTCCCACTGAAGAAGAATTACTGTTGCAGCCTGAGGGAAAGCCATGTCCGAGCCAAAGGTCTTATCCACACCGATGTTCTGCCATGTCTCTGTGTTCTCGGCAATGGTAAGTGTCACAGTTTCAATATCCATTCCTGTTCCATTCTTAAGCTGTATCTTTGATCCTCCGCAACCTGCCAGAAGAACGATCGCCGATAGAACAAGTATCTTTTTCATGTTTCCTCCAATTATTGTGGAACCTATCCTTTTACCCCGGTTTACTTAGGAAGTATAATTGCTTTTAACTCTGAACGGGAGGATAGCTCTGAAACTGATCTTCATTTCAGCCCTGTTACTTTTTCCAGCAATTGCACAGGGGTACATTGGTCCCGGTGCGGGGTTTGGGATTCTTACGTCCTTTGTGGTCTTCCTGAACGCAATCGCCGTTTCTCTCCTTTCTTTTCTCTTCTGGCCGGTGATGGTGTTTATAAGGTCCATAAAGAAACGCAGACGGCCTCTTAAAGCTGAGTGCGATAAAGTAGTGATCCTTGGTCTTGATGGTCTTTCTCCGCATCTGGTAGAAAAATACTGGGAAAATGGAGATCTGCCCAACCTGAAAAAGCTTTCAGAGGAAGGATCATATACACGGATGAGAACAACAACTCCCGGCATCTCACCTGTGGCATGGTCAAGCTTTCAGACCGGCGTAAATCCCGGTAAACACGGCATCTTTGATTTCCTCGCCGCCGACCGCAAAAGGTACCTGGCTGTTCTCAGTTCGGTAAAAACAAAAACGTTCTCAAAGAGGAACTTCCTGGGTATCAGGAAGAAAAAAATGTCCTCTACCCTGCTCCGTATGAGTAAACCATTCTGGGCTCTTCTTGGAAAGTATGGTGTCAGATCCACGATCCTCCGGGTGCCTATCACCTATCCACCCGAGCCCCTTGACGGAAGGCTCTTAAGTGGAATGTGCGTGCCTGACCTCAGGGGTAGCCAGGGAAGCTATACTGTGATGGCTCCTGAAGGTGCTGCAACCAGTTTCACCGGTGGCATTGGCTGTGCTCTGACAGAGCAGGAAAAGGGCTTGTGGCTGGGGGTAATTCCAGGCCCGGAGGGTTGTGAACCGGTTGATGTTCTTCTGAAAAAAAGCGGTGACGGCATCTGGGAGATTCGCTCTGGTGATGAAATGATAAAGATTGAACACAAGAGACTGTCAGGATGGCTCACCCTCTGCTACAGAGCGGGAAGGACAAAGATCAAAGGGATAGCCCGTTTCAGAGTGACCGATGGTCCTGTTGTCTACTGCACTGCACTCCATGTTGATCCATCCAGCCCTGTTGTACCTCTCTCTCACCCGGTTCATTATTCCAGATACCTTGCAGGGGCTGTGGGGCAGTTCGCCACACTGGGTCTTGCGGAGGACACATGGGCTCTCTCGAACGGTCACCTTGATGAAAAAAGTTTCCTTGATATGGCCTGGGCTTACTACGGTGAGCGGAAAAGGATGTTCACTAATGCGCTCACTAACGGCAAAGATGGCCTTACAGTCTGTGTCTTTGATACTTCTGACAGAATTCAGCACATGTTCTGGGGCGATGGATTTGATCCTGGAAGCGTGATACACAAAATGTACATTGAGATGGACAGACTTGTGGGAGAAACGGTTGCACGGATGAAAAAGAACCAGAGACTTATAGTATTATCAGATCACGGATTCACCTCGTTCCATACATGTGTCGATTTTAACAGATGGCTGGTGGATAACGACTACATGGTACTTGAGGATGGAGTAAAGAGCATTGATGCATCCTATCACGGAGTGGACTGGTCCAGAACAAAAGCTTACGCCATGGGGCTTTCAGGTATAAACTTGAACATGAAAGGTCGCGAGGGCAAGGGTATAGTTACAAAAAAGGAAAGGAGCTCCCTAATGCTTGAGATAAAGGAAAAGCTCCTTCAGCTTAAAGATGGCAACGATCATGTTATCCGCTCTGTCAAATTCGCCGGAGATATCTACTCAGGTGGCTATGTAAGTCGCAGCCCTGACCTGATCCCGGGTACCAACGCCGGTTACCGGGCTGACTGGGGATGCGTTACAGGTTGCGTAGGTGCGAAAACCATCTATCCCAACGACAGACACTGGAACGGTGATCACTGTCATGATTCTGACCTTGTTAAGGGTATACTTTTCACAAGCTGGAAACATGGCTCTGACAACCCTTCCATTATGGATGTAGCTCCCTCTGTACTGAAAATGCTTGGAGTTGATCCACCTGGCTACATGGACGGGAGAACGCTGTGAAAAGAAGAGACTTTCTTAAAAAAGCTCTACTGACACCTGCAGCTCTTGCAGCGCTCAGCGCAGGTTGCGGTAAAACAGCCGGCGTATCCGGCAAAAGACTGATCGTACTGGGCGTTGACGGAATGGACCCGAATCTTCTTGAGAGTTTTGTGGAAAAAGGGCTGATGCCCAACACGAAACGACTGATGGAGATGGGCAGTTTCAGCAGGCTGGGTACATCGAATCCCCCCCAGAGCCCTGTTGCATGGTCAAATTTCATAACAGGAGCCCCTCCACCGGTTCACGGTATTTTTGATTTCATACACAGAGACCCTGAAACCATGAGACCATTTCTCTCCATTTCCGAGGTCTCCCCGCCGGATTCAACTCTGAACCTGGGAAAGCTCCGGTTACCCATCTCCGGTGGAGGTGTCGATCTGTTAAGAAAAGGCACACCTTTCTGGAATTCCCTGCTTCAAAGGGGTATACCGGTGACCATGGTGAAACTTCCTGTTGATTTCCCGCCTCCCCCTGCAAACAGCCACGGGTTGTTCCTCTCCGGCCTGGGGACCCCTGATATACGAGGCAGCCAGGGAAGCTTTACCTTCTTCACAGACGATCCAAGAGCCATATCCGATGACACTGGAGGTGGTGTTGTGATCCCTGTACGGGATTATGGCAACGGCTGTTACACCTGCCGTGTGGATGGTCCTGCAAATTCTCTCATAGAGGGAAATCCCACTATGAGTGTTGAAGTTAAAGCCTGGGTGGACAGAGATTCCAGAGCTGTAAGGATCGATATGGGAGATGCTTCCGTTGTCATAGGTGAAAAACAGTGGAGTCCCTGGATGCATTTCAGTTTCCCTGCACTTGGCCCGTTATCCACAGTTCACGCAATCGGCAGGTTCTATCTGAAGGAAGCTGCACCAAAGCTGAAGCTCTATCTCTCCCCTTTGAATATTGATCCCGAGAACCCGGCCCTTCCCATTTCCAGCCCTGACTGGTACTCAAGGGATCTGGCTGAAGATGCAGGTCTCTTTTACACACAGGGATTTCCCGAGGATACCAAAGCTCTGTCCAGAGGGATCTTTAACGATGACGATTACCTCTCCCAGGCAGAAATGGTCCTTAAAGAGAGAATGAGCCTTTTCCACTCGGTTCTATCCAGATACAGAGAAGGACTTCTGTTCTTCTACTTCACCAGCCTGGATCTGAACGTCCATATGTTCTACCGGTCAATGGACCCTGCAAGCCCTCTCTACGACGCAACGGAATCAAGATTTTCCGGTGTGATCGCCGATCTCTACTTCAGAATTGATATTGCTGTGGGTGAAGCAATGGAGCTTCTTGACCACAGAACCGAAATAATTCTTCTGTCCGACCACGGTTTCGCTCCTTTCCGCAGAAGCTTCAACCTTAATTCATTCCTCGCTGCAGAAGGTTTTGCTGATATTTCCTCCCCATACCAGAGAAACAGTGATATGTTTGCCTGCCTGGACTGGAGCAAGACTGGAGCCTACGGTCTGGGTCTAAACGGTCTTTACATAAATCAGGCTGGAAGAGAAAAGAACGGGATCATTACTTCCGCGGACAAGAGAAGTCTCATGGAAAGGTTGAAATCATCTCTTGAAGGTGCCATTGATCCGTTAACCGGTGAAAAACCTGTAAAGAACCTCTTCATCCTGGAGGATGTGTACCCTGGCTATGATATGCCCCCCTGGGCACCTGACATGCTGGTTGGCTACTCCCACGGCTACAGGGCAAGCTGGGAGACAACCCTGGGAGCATTTCCAGAAGGGGTCATAACAGACAACATGGATCCATGGAGTGGAACACACTGTATCTCCCCTGATGTCTGCCCCGGCTCACTTGTAACATCCTTGAAAACCATTCCCGCTAATCCCACCCTGACGGAGATGGGTTCATTGATCAACCGGATCCTCACTGACGAAGATAGTGTTTTATGAATGTCCTCTTTGATGCTCTTCTATTCCCGTTTAGACGATTCGACCCGCTCTGGGGTCTCATGTGGATAAGCGCCCTGTCAGGGATCATGATGATCCTGGTGTTCAAGAAAACTTCAGATCAGCAGGCAATATCTCTTCTGAGAAAAAGAATGGGATCCCGGGCACTGGGAATGCTTCTATTCCTGGAAAGCCCGCCCACTGTGATCAGGCTGGCTCTTGGCCTGATAGTGGATAATTTCATTTATCTATGGCACCTGTTAAAACCAATGCTGATCATTGCTCTACCATTTGTGATAATTACTTCACAGCTTGACGCGAGGTATTCCAGGGAGCCTCTTAATGCAGAGAATCCATCAACAGTCACTGTTTACTGGGAAGACTCTATTCCCGAATCTCAGTACGGAGCACCGGAAGAAGGACTTATTATCTCTCCTATAGTTACCATTACAGACTCTCTGGAACAGAGTTTTTCTTTTACCGGCAGTAATGGTATTTTTGTTCATCAGACCATTGGGATCAAACTTGGATCCAGGGGACCTTCCGGTTCTGTTCTTGTGAGAGGTGCTGAGAAAAGCAATGCTATTCAAGCTCTTTTCCGTCCGTGGAATGCAAACGCTGGAGAGGGCATACTGAAAATAAATTCACATATTCAGGAGACCCGGTACATCATTCTTGGTGGCAGGTGGAGTTTCTTTGCGGTATTTCTTGTTTTCTCCAGCATCTGGGCCATCCTGGGAACAGTGATCTTTAAAGTAAAGGTATAAATACCGAAAGGGTTGGCATGGCTAAACTGAAATTCAAAATAGACAATGAACTGAAAGACCGTCTTGACAAGGTCTCGGAAGCTGGTGGCTACTCATCGGCTGAGGAATTCATTCTGCATATTGTACAGCGGGAGCTGGATAAGCTTGACCCTGGTGCAGATGAATCAGAAGAAGAAATACGGAAGAAACTGGAAGGACTGGGATACCTGGGTTAAGGGCAGACAATTCAACATATTTTGCCATAGCTAACAGAAGAACGACGGGAGCATTTATGGCTGATGTACATCCGCTTCAGGTAAAGAGGCTCAGCAAGCGATTCCCCAGGAAACGGGGACTTGGTTCTGTCCAGGCTGTCTCGGACCTCTCTTTTGCAGTACGGCAGGGTGAGATAGTAGGGTTCATAGGTCACAACGGAGCAGGAAAAACCACAACTATCAAATGCCTGCTGGGACTTCTCAAACCATCTGAAGGCAGTATCTCTCTCTGGGGTTATACACCTGCCTCCCGGAAGGTAAGAGCCAGGATAGGATACATACCCGAGAACCCGGATTACGATGATTCTTTTTCACCCATGGAGTACCTGAGCATGTTCGCCTCCATGAGGGGGCTGTCTGGAGATGATAAGAGCTGGTTGAAACTCCTGAAGAGGGTTGGCCTGTCCAGCTGGGAAACAACTGGTATCAGACAGTTTTCCAAGGGCATGAGACAGCGCATGAGCCTGGCCATTGCTCTACAGTCAAATCCCGACCTGCTGGTTCTGGATGAACCAACAGGCGGTCTTGATCCCATGGCAAGAAAGGAATTCAGAGAAATCATCATTGAGGAGAACAAAAGAGGAGCTTCGGTCTTTCTCTCTTCTCATATTCTTTCAGATGTTGAGACCATCTGTCACAGAGCTGTTATTCTTTCCCGCGGAAAACTGGTTACAGAAGGCTCTATGAAGGAACTTCTAGGTGGCGAGAACTTGTACAGAATAGTAGTTATCAGCAGAAAGACCGGCGAAGAAATTGAGGAGATAATACCGGAAGCTGATCTACAGAGCAGGATTGACTCTTTGAGAAGAGACAATCTGCCCATAGTGAAAGTGGAAATGGCCCTGAAATCGCTGGAAGATGTTTTTCTCTCAGCAGCAGGGGGTGAGAGCAAATGAAAACTGTTTTTACCTTCTCTCTCATGACTTTAAGAATGCTGGCTCGCAGAAGAACACTGTGGGGAATTCTTATTGTGATCTTTCTGGCACTGGTTGGAATATCATCGGTACCCTCCTTTGATGTGGGCAACCAGGGCAGGTTCATTCTTGACTTTGGTCTATTCGGAATTGAGGTTGGCGCCCTGCTGCTTGCACTGGGTCTTGCATCCAACCTGTACCCCAGAGACCGGGAGACCAGGAGCCTTATGCCCCTGCTTGCAGTTCCACTGGCCCGGTGGCAATACCTTCTGGGAAGATTCTTCGGGGCAGCCCTGGTTCAGGCTGCTGCTCTCATAGTAACATGTCTCGGTCTTATGCTGATCCTTCTTTTCCATGAACTTCCCATCCCTGCGGATCTGCTCCCTGCAACCCTGCTTATAATTGTCGAAGGATGGTTCCTTCTATCAACGGTGTTCTTTTTCAGTTTTATTGCCTCACCACCGCTGAACTGGCCACTGACCACAATGCTCTTCGTGGTCAGTCAGATGAGCGTCTCTGAATTCGTGGGCATCATGCCATCTGCACCGGGGTTCATGAGATTTGTTCGCCTGCTTCTTCCCCACGCTGATGTTTTTCACATAAAAGATCCCATAGCTCATGGATTCGAAATTGAACCGGTGTACTTCATCATTGCCATTTTTTATGGGCTATGCTACGCCGCATTCATGCTCTCTCTGGCACTGGCTCTTTTCAGAGGGCGTGATATTAAATGAGATGGACTTTCGCCACAGGAACCATCATTCCTGTTTTTGCACTTCTGGTGCTGTCAGCCTGCAGCACAGACTATGATGTAACCGAGGTGGCTCCTGCAGAACATCTTGTCACGGATGAACATGCGGGACATGATCATGCACCTGGCGAACCCTGCTATGAGACTGATATTGAAAGTGAACAACCACTTACCGGTGAAGAGACTACATCCATAGATGAAGAAAGAGAAGCAGCTCACGCAGGTCATGCGCACGATGAAGGCGACAGAAATCACGGGACACAGTGGTTCTTCAACCAGCCCTGGGCTGCACCTTTCATCTGGGGAAAGCTAGTGAGGGATTCTCTTGTATTTCTAGCCCTTGCTGTCGGTATTTTCTTTGCAACAAGGAAGAGAAGTAAGAGATGAAAGTGAGATTTCTTCTTCCTGTTTCAGCAATTCTTCTATTTCTGGCAGTTGTTTCCGGAGCATCTGTTTCACGAAGAGCTTCCGTTGATACCTCCCAGCATATTCAGCTGTTCGGCTCAGGATTCCAGAGACTGACACACTTCATGGCCAGTGCTTTGTATCTTCAACTTGATGATTACCATCATATTGCACAATTTCAGGGAATGCTATGGACCGAAGTTACCGACTATCTGCCTCAAATGTGGCTGATAGCAAAACTTGACCCCAACTTCACAGATGTTTACACAGATGCCGCTTTCCATCTTATAATTAACCTCGGCGAGGTTGAAAAAGGCCTGGAATTTATCAGAGAGGGTGTAGCGAACAATCCTGACAGTCTCGATGTCAGATATGAGTTTGCATACCTTCTATTAGCAACCGGCGCTGGAGAAGAAGATGAGATACTGGATGAAATTCTGACATACAGATCTCTCATGAGAAGAGCGGGAGGTGACGCGGAGCAACCCTACAACGAATCCTCTTCCGCCGTTATTTTATCCGAAATTATTGATGGAGGAGCCGATTCACTTAATCCCTACAGCCTCTTCTACAGAAGACGCAGAGCCTTTGTAGTCGCTGCAGAAAGAGAAGGGCTATACTATCCGGACTACCTGTCACCGCCACCGGATTATCTGATTACAGAGAAAATGGACGGTATCCAATGAATGTTACCATTCCCAGGGAGCTTGCAGCAAGGATCGTATGGTTCTGCAGTCGCAAGAATGTGCAGACTGGAGACAATGTAATAGATAAGAACAGCACTGACCGTGATATTTACATCATCAGCAGAGGTCAGTTCAGGGTCCACGATGACTCCGCTGGAGAAGACTTCGTTCTGGCCATACTCAGACGGGGAGATATTTTTGGTGAGATGTCCTTCCTTGACGGTTCCACCAGGTCTGCATCTGTAACAGCAACGTGCAACGGCAGTCTTTTGATCATGGGGGAAGAAGAGTTCTCAAACATGCTGGAAAAAGAACCTGAAGTTGCAGTTCAGTTTCTCAGATTTCTTTCAGGAGTTGTCAGCGGAAGACTGAGAGTAGCAAATGATGCTCTGCTCCAGGTGGCTTTTGGAGAAGGAGAAACCATAAATCAGGAATACGCACATCTTAAAGAAGCCATAGCGGAAATGCACGCTGCTGTAAGAATGGAACTGGAAGAGACCTGATCCACAATCAGGTCAATCAGAATCTTCATGGATCGGGAGTACCTCCCACAAAAAACTTGATCCGCCTTCAATGGGAATATTGGAAAAGGAGAATGTTCTCCATTCGCAGTCTTCAACCCTGAAATCGTACCACCCTTCAGTAATCTGAAATATAGCTGAACTGTCAGGGGGCAGAATCGAGAGCCCCAGCATGTCTATCCACTTCTCACGGCCGGATTCCGTGACCCACACGAAGTAGAACTCCGTGGAAGTACAGTTCTTTATCTCAACGGTGGCACTTCCATACCCGGCGAGAGCCGTCAAAGACAGCAGGCACAGCAACAGCAAGGATATTTTCATTTTTCCGTGTAACTCCCTTCACCAGCCTTTACCCCTTCAAGCCTTCCCGGTTCCCTGCATCAGATCATGGACAGACTGATTCTCTTTCTTGCCCTCTCAATACTTATAACAGTAACATCAACCTTCATGCCTGCATGGACAACCTCAGACGGATGCCTTATCCACCTGGTGCTCAGTCTGCTTACATGGACAAGCCCGTCAGTGTGCACCCCTATATCAACAAATACTCCAAAATCTGTAACATTGGTGACCAGACCAGGCAGTTTCATGCCATCTGCAAGGTCATCAATGGAGTGTACATCTGCAAACGAGAATGACTCAAAAACACTTCTGGGATCTCTCCCGGGTTTATCGAGCTCCGCCATGATATCCCGAAGTGTGGGTATTCCCCTTGTCTCCGTGACATAATCATTAAGCCTTACCTGCTCTCTCAGTTCAGCACTGTTCATGAGTCCGCGAACATCCGTTCCAGCATGAGCTGCCATCTCCTCCACCACGGAATAGCTTTCAGGATGCACTGCACTGCTGTCCAGAGGGTTTAATGCATGATCCACGCGAAGAAATCCCGCGCACTGCTGGAATGCCACAGGTCCAATGCCTGTTACCTTCTTCAACTGGACCCTTGAAGTAAACTCTCCCTCTGAATCTCTGTATTTTACTACAGAAGACGCTCTTGCTGGACTAAGTCCGGAAACATAAGAGAGCAGTTTTGCACTTGCAGTATTCAAATTGACACCCACAGAGTTCACGCATGACATCACGGTATCATCCAGTGCCTGCCTGAGATTCTTCTGGTCCACGTCATGCTGGTACTGCCCGACACCTACGCTTCCAGGGTCTATCTTCACCAGTTCAGCAAGGGGGTCTTGAAGCCTTCTTCCAATGGAAATAGCGCCTCTTACAGTAAGGTCCAGTTTCGGAAACTCTTCCCTTGCTATCTTCGATGCAGAGTAAATGGAAGCGCCACTCTCATTCACCATAACAACAGGTATCTCCAGTTCAAGACCTCGAAGAAAGCTTTCTGTTTCCCGCCCTGCAGTTCCATTTCCAACGGCAATGTACTCCAGACAATGTTTTTTTATAAGCTTCCTGACCTCGGCAGCAGCAGAATCCGCCTTTCCCGTCACAGGAAAAATGGTGGCAAATTCAAGAAACCTGCCCCTTTCATCCAGGCATACAGTCTTGCAACCAGTACGAAACCCCGGGTCAATTGCCATTGTTCTTTTTCCACCAAGAGGTGCCGCCATGAGAAGTTCGCGGAGATTCAGAGCAAAAACTGCTGTAGCTTCCCTGTCTGCCTTCTCCTTGGAAACCAGCCTCACCTCTGTTTCCATCTGAGGTCCCAGAAGTCTTTTTAAACCATCCTTCAAAGCCAGGAGAACCTGTTCGCCACAGAGGTTACTTCTCAAATGAAAATGCTTTTTCATGATCGAGATGGCAGTTTCCTCTTCCACCCGGACCGTAAGATTCAGAAAAAGCTCCCTCTCCCCCCTCCGCATGGCGAGAACCCTGTGGGATGGGGCACCGGACACCTTCTCAGACCAGTCGAACCAGTCACGGAACCTCTTCCCTTCCTCTTCCTTGCCTTTTATTACCTTGCATACGAAACGACCTCTGTATAAATAAAGTCTTCGCATCTCTGCTCTTACTCCTGGATCATGGGACATTCTTTCAGAGATGATATCTCTGGCCCCTTGAAGAGCTTCCTCAACATCTGCAACACCCTTTTCCACAGAGACAGAAGACCGGGCAAGCAGGGCAGGATCATCACTGTCATTCTGCTCCAGCAGCAGTTCCGCCAATGGCTCAAGCTCCTTCTCTATAGCCTTTGATGCCCTTGTTCTCCGTTTTTGTCTGAATGGCAGGTAAATATCCTCAAGTTCAGTTAGATCAGCAGCCTTCCTGATACTGGATTCCAACTGCCCGGTAAGCAGCTCACGCTCCTTCAGGGAGGAAAGAACAGCACTTCTCCTCTTCTCCAGTGCCTCCAGTCTCTGCCAGGTATCACGAAGGGACGTAAGAACAACCTCATCCATTCCTCCTGAAGCCTCTTTCCTGTACCGGGCAATGAACGGTATGGTTGATCCCTGTTCCATCAGATCAAGTACCGCCGTCACCCTGCGGGAGTCCAGCCTCAGTTCAGAAGTAATTCTTTCTTGAATGTTCATGTTTGTCTCCCGGTATATGTGAGGAGTGGAATATAGTTTTTTGCACTGGACAGGGGAGTTGGGGTATATTCGCCCATCCAATTCAATCAAGTAGGAACGGAGACAGTTAGATGGCTCAAGAATACAATCTTGCGAGTATTCGCAATATAGGCATAATGGCTCACATTGACGCCGGTAAAACCACAGTATCCGAGAGAATACTATTCTACACCGGTAAGTCTCGAAAGATCGGTGAGGTTCACGACGGCGAGGCCACTCTGGACTGGATGGCACAGGAGCAGGAGCGGGGGATCACCATAACAAGTGCTGCAACCACTACCCAGTGGAAAGGGCATCAGATCAATCTCATTGACACCCCGGGACACGTTGATTTCACCGTCGAGGTAGAAAGAAGTCTAAGAATTCTTGATGGAACCATTGCTCTATTCTGTGCAGTTGGAGGCGTTGAGCCCCAGAGTGAGACAGTCTGGAGGCAGGCAGAAAAGTACTCAGTTCCAAGAATAGCCTTTATCAACAAAATGGATCGGGCTGGAGCAGACTTCTACGGCGTTCTCAAGGAACTCCATTCCAGGCTGAATGCCAATGCCATACCCATAACAATTCCTATCCTGGGAGAAAAAAAGGAATTTCTCGGTATTGTTGATCTTGTGGATAACTGTGCTGTTTACTACGATGAATCCTCAGGTGGTAAGGAATTTGTAGAAAAACCCATTCCTCCGGATATGGAAGTAATATCGGCAAAGCAAAAGCTGATACTTATTGAGAAGATCAGTGAAGTTGACGAGGAGCTTCTGGACAAGTTCTGTGACGATGTGGAAATAACAAAGAAGGAACTTTCTGAAGCTATCAGAAAAGCTACGCATGCAGGGCTGGTCTGTCCGGTTCTCTGTGGAAGTGCCTACAAGAACAAGGGTATTCAGCGACTTCTTGATGCTGTTATTGCGTATCTTCCCTCCCCTGTGGACCTTCCTCCCATAAGTGGTAAAAGCAAAACCGGCAAACTGAAACAGCGAGAACCTGGAAACGACGGCCCCCTGGCTGCTCTGGCATTCAAAGTGGTAACAGACAGACATACAGGGAAGCTTATCTACACTAGAGTTTACTCAGGTGTCCTTGAAGCAGGTACACATGTGCTTAATTCCACAACCGGTAAAAAACAAAGAGTGGGCAGAATTCTTAGAATGCACGCCAACAAGCGTGAAGCGGTTGATCGGTTGAACACCGGTGAGATAGGTGCGGTTATCGGCCTTTCAGACACAATAACCGGGGACACCATCTGCTCTCCTGACGATCCCATCATACTGGAGGCAATTGAATTCCCTGCACCAGTACTCAGTATTGCCGTAAAACCTCTGAAGAGACAAGACAGAGACAAACTCACCGAAGCTCTGGCTAAGCTTGCAGAGGAAGATCCCACATTCACAGTGGAAACAAATGATGAAACTGGAGACACCATTCTCTCAGGCATGGGAGAACTTCACCTTGAGATCCTTATTGACCGTATCAAGCGGGAATTCTTTGTTGAGGTGGAGGTCAATGAGCCTCAAGTTGCTTACAGAGAAACTATTAACGGTTTCGTTGACTGGAATGAAAAGTACAAGAAGCAGACTGGAGGCAAGGGTCAATATGCTCACATCATATTTACTCTCAAACCTCTTCCTGCAGGCAGCGGGTTCGAATTCAAGAACGCTGTAAAAGGTGGCAACATCCCCAAAGAGTACATTCCATCAGTGGAAAAGGGTATCATTGATGCCATGCAGGACGGAGTCTACTGCGGTTTCCCTGTTGTCGATGTTAAAGTTACCCTTAAGGACGGTTCCAGTCACGCAGTTGATTCATCTGAGATGGCATTCCGTACCTGCGCAAGAAATGCATTCAAGAAGGCCTTCATGAAGTGCAGTCCAAGACTGCTTGAGCCGATGATGTCAGTCTCAATAATCAGTCCGGAAGAGTACTCTGGAGGAGTCTCCGGAAGCATCTATGAACGGAGGGGAACAATAGTTTCCATGGAAGCCCGTGGAAATGCAAAAGAATTCAAAGCAAGAATACCCCTGTCGAAAATGTTCGGATATGCAACCGATCTGAGGAACTCCACACAGGGTAGAGCAACATTCTCCATGCAGTTCGAGCACTATGAAGCAGTACCTGTGGCTGTTGCCGAAGAAGTCCTGAAAGAGTATAAAAAAGGGTGAAGCTTATCTATGAAGCTGCCGCAGTGGGTGCTGGAGGTTTTGCCGGCGCGGTGGTTCGCCATCTTGTGGTAACTGTAACTGGTGGCACCATCGGAATAATAGCTGTAAATGTTGCCGGATGCCTGGTTATGGGTCTTCTTTCTCACGACTCAAGATTCGCTCTTTTTGCTGCAACAGGTTTTCTTGGCGCTCTAACTACTTTCAGCGCGTTCAGTGGACATGCAGTTAAACTCTGGAATTCAGGAGAAACTGTAACTGCAGCCGTTTTCATTCTTATCAATGTGCTGGCCGGGATCTCCGCTTTTATCCTGGGACTTTACCTCAAAACGAATTTAGCCTCCTGACTTAGACAGGAAACTGGTTCAGGTGTCCAGCATCTTTCGAATTTTTCGAAGCAGGGTGTCAGGACTGAACGGCTTCTGGATAAAATTCAGGTCCTTATCAAGAACAAACCCTGTATGGACCGCATTATGGCTATACCCGCTACTGAACAGGGCCGGAACATCAGGATGGGTTTCCCGTATCTTATCGTAAACTTCTTTTCCCCCCAGCCCGGGCATTACCACATCGAGCATCAGCAGACTTATTTTCTCCGGACTTCCATTGAACAATTCAAGTGCTTTCGGGCCATTTCCCGCTTCAATAACATTGTATCCTGCTATGGTCAGAGTTTCCCTGGTAAGACTTAGAACCATCTCGTCATCCTCAGCTACGAGAATGGTCTCCGTTCCAGTTGGCACAGGACCATTCACCTCACGGGAAACATGGACCGCCCGGCGTTGAACAATGGGCATATATATTTTAAATATCGTTCCCTTGTCAGGCTCACTGTAAACCTGAATTTCCCCGTGATGCTGTTTGACTATACCATACACCGTGGACATGCCCAGCCCGGTGCCCTCCCCTGTAGGCTTAGTGGTAAAGAACGGGTTGAAGATACTGTCCATAGTTTTCTTATCCATACCGCACCCGTTATCAGAAACGCTGAGCAGAGTATATCGACCGGGACTGGATCCGGAGTGAGTTCTTGCATACTCGTTGTCGATGAAGACATTTTCTGTTTCGATGGTGATCCTGCCTCCCTGGGGTAGGGCATCTCTGGAATTGAGGCAGAGGTTTATCAATACCTGCTCCATCTGTCCCCAGTCAGCATGAATGGTTCCCAGATTATGCCCTGGTATGAACTCATATTGTATATGCTCTCCGATCACCCGTCTGATCATCTTCATAAGATTCTCAATGACTTCGTTGAGATCCAGGTCCACAGGGTTGATTATCTGCTGGCGACTGAAGGAGAGCAGTTGACTGACCAGTGTTCTAGCGCGTTCCCCGGCTTTAACGACCTCCTGTACAAATTCACGGGCAGGGTGGTTCTTGTCCAGCTCTGCAAGTGTAAGTGCCGTGTAACCGTTGATAACCTGCAACAGATTGTTGAAATCATGAGCTACTCCTCCGGCAAGCTGCCCCACAGCCTCCATTTTTTGAGCCTGACGAAGCTGTTCCTCAAGCTTGACCTCAACAGTGATGTTCCGCTTAACTGCAACATAATTGACAATATCTCCTGAAGAGTTCTTTACTGGTGAGATGGTCGCTTCTTCGGTGAAGAATGTATCGTCCTTCTTTCTGTTGATCAACTTGCCACTCCAGGTTTCACCGGTGGAAAGAGTTTCCCATATCTCACTGTAAAAAGAATCATCATGTTTGCCACTCTGCAAAAAACTTGGGTTCTGGCCGATAGCTTCGTTTTTAGAATAACCTGTTGTTTGCTCAAATGCAGGGTTCACATACTCGATCTTTCCATGAACATCTGTTATCACCACTGTTTCAGCTGCCTGCTCAATGGCAGACATCAATCGCTGGTGCTCAACCAGAGCCTCTTCGCTGGCAGAGATATTCCGTGCCTGTTGCAGGTTCTGCAGTGCAAGCAGACTCAGCTGGCTGGAAAGAGTGTTAAGAAAATCCACAGTGTATTTAAAAGCCTCAGTTTCCACGGAAGCAATAGAACCTGCGGCAACAAGAAGTTTTTCTCGGTCAACACCCACCTCATCTGCATACTGCCGCACTTCATCACCATCAAGATCACCGATGATCATCTGTCCGATAACCCAGCTGCCAAGATGTCTGCCCTGAAGCATTATGGGAACTGAGCCAAAAACCGTGCTACTTAAAGCACAACCCCGTCTTACCTGCGGGGTAAGATCTTTTCGCATGGAGCGCATCTGTCTTCTGTGATGCTTCAGGCATCTGAACATTCCTGCATCTGTACTCTGTATCAGTTCACAAAATGAGGGAAGTCGTGATGGAACAGTAATGGGAGCACCATCAGGTGAAAGGATAACAGACGGCAGCTTGAAAGCATCTGCCAGGGCATCCTGAATATCCTGGAGCATATCAAGACCGATCACATCTGTCAGTGACAGGTCACCAAGCTCGACCTCCGGTTGTGTGAGAGCGATCAATCGATGTCTAGCCTGCTCTTCAAGATGCTTTCTTCTGGTGATATCCGTGGCAATGTAAAGTACCGTGTTCTCTGTTTTGGGAGTTGCTCTGCCCTCGAACCAGACCGTTCTGTCTCCGATTGAAAGAGGATACTCAATGGTGAGGGCCTCAGTCTTGTCCAGACACTCCCGTACAAAGGCCAGAAAACGATCTGCATCTGCTTCAGGGAATACCTGATGGAGTTTCTTTCCTACTATGGTCGAGACAGGTTTATACATCAGGCTCGGTGATGTTGGTGCAATATTTATGTAATTCCCATCATAGTCCATCTCAAAAACAACATCTGTCATGGCATTGAACAGGGCTCTCATGTCATTCTCTGATTTGAGTAATGCCTGTTGTGCCTTCCTGTGGTCAGTTACATCTCGGTCGATACCAGTGAACCCGACCACCTCACCATCGGAGTCGAACAAAGGTCTGGCTGTGCTCTCTAAAATGCGGACAGAGCCATCTTTATGCACCCACCGGATTTCAACGTTGCTCCAGCCTTCCTTTTTCTTCATCCCACGGGCAAACACCTTTTTAATGTGTTCTCTGTCGTCCGGATACATCATGGAGAAAACAGACTTACCCAGTACTTCACTTGTCTCATAGCCAAGAATGCTCTGTATGGAATTATTGGTGAATGTGTGAAAACCTTTAAGATCTATGGCCCAGACAAGGTCCGCAGTGGACTCCACCAGTTTTCTGTAACGCTCCCTGCTCTCATGGAGTTTTTCCTCAGCCAGTCTGCCGGCTGTCACGTCCCTGCTGAAAAGGCAGTAGCCCACCGTTTCACCAGAGGTATTGAAAATTGCTGAAACCCGTGAATCAAGATAACGTGGGGCACCATCGATCTCCTGAACAACCGAGTAACAGTACTCTCCTGTGGAATGAACTCTCTCAATTGCCTTTTTCAGTCTATCAGGAGAAACATTCTTAAGTTTATGGATATCCATGACAGTCTTCCCGATAACCTCCCGGGCGGAATAGCCAAAGAGCTTTTCTGCCATGGGATTGTAGAAGGTAATGATCATATCCATATCCGTTGTGGCGATGGCCACGTCGCTGGCACTCTGCAGGATATTATCCAGCATCATTGTCTTGTAAGCCAGATCCTCTTCATCCTGTTTTGTCTCAGTTACATCCATGATCAGACCGTTGAATACAGCACAGGTTCCATCTTTGGACAAACCCGATGAAGAAATAACGCGGATCCAGCTCCACTCCTTCTTTATCGGATGGTAATTCCTGAAAGTTTCATCAAAAACATCATCACCTGCGCCGTGGAACATCTGATGTGCCATTGTAACTCTATGGGTGTCATCCGGATGAATGTTTGCGAACCAGTTTGCGTTGTCATCCAAGTTCTCGATCCCCAGTATATCCTTTATTGCAGGACTCGCGAATGTGTTGTGTATCTCAAAAGTCTTATCACTGGCAAGCTCTACTTGATAGATACCGAAACCCTTGGCGTTAAACATAATACTATCGATCTTGAATCTGTCGGTACGGAGATCAGCCCCGTCTGACAACGGTTGAATGGATGAGGAAGACTCGAGAATAGCTATTCGAGCATGCAACTCTTCCATTTCAAGGATCAACTGGGCTTTCGTCTTCCTGCTGTTCTTCAAAATGATCTCCTGCCGGAGTGTGTACACCTTCTCTACCGGGAACAGGTACTCACCGGGCAGGATGTTTTTCAGACACAGTAACAAAAGACAACTGCTTTACCCGGAAACATGATCCATCACCTGCCGGAAAATACAATACTGGAGAACTTTCACCATGTCAAGCAGAGGAAGTTTATTAACTCAAAAAGGATTTGAATAAGATATCTCTTACCCCTTTGGAATACCTGTTATTGATGAAATAAAACAAATGGGAAAAAGGTTACCACGCTTACTTGATCTGATAGAATTTACGGGTACCCTTTTGAACAGTAACCAGAGATCCCTGCTTCACAAGCATACGCAGTGCTCCCTTAACTTTCAGACCTCCAAACCGCCTGAGCTTTCCAAGTATCTTGGATTCTGTTCTGGAGACAACACAGTACTCAAGTATCTCACCTGCGATGATCCCTGCGCCGGAGGGAAGCAGATTCTTCGGGTAAACAATGGTCTTCCCGGGATTCCATACCTCCTGCTGAAACGAAAGATCCTCCTCGCTGGCATTAAGAAGTTTCAGAAGAGCAGTCTTGATACTACCACCTTCACCGCTGGATCCGTATCCATGGATCACGGATATGGGCGAAAGGTCTCCGCCTTTCACTCTTCCATTGTAGTGTTTTACAAAGATAGCGATAGCTTGAACAACCTGATACCCATGAAGATCCACTTCAGTTCTCATCCGGGATGGTCTGCTTTAAGCAATCCAAAGACAGAAGCGCTTATATAGTTCCCGTCTTTCATATACTCGTCACGAAGAATACCTTCTTTTGTGAAACCGATCTTCTCCAGCACCCGTCCCGAGGCTGGGTTATGCAGGAAATGTCTTGAAGTGATCTTGTGAAGTCCCATTTCACTGAAGGCATACTCCACCAGTGCTGCAGCCGCTTCTGAACAGTAACCTTTGTTCCAGTACGGTTTCCCAAACCAGTACCCCAGCTCACCACGGTTGTGATTCTTTGAAACTGATATTCCCACAACACCCATCAGTTCGCCACTTTTCAGTGTTACTGCAAGTTCGATCCCCTGCCCCAGGTAGAATTTCGCAGCATGGGTACTGATCCACTCCACAGCATTTGCTTCAGTGTATGGATGAGGCATACCCAGGGTGTTTCTATAAATTTCTTCAGAGCCTGCATTCTCCTGCACAAAAGCGGAATCCCCTGTTGTAAAAGGCCTCAGAATAAGGCGAGCAGTCTCGATCACCGGAGGATGCTTCATCTGCTTCCCTTCTGTGACACAGAGTTAACTATCGCTTTTATTTAAGAAGTCATTGAGTTTCTGTATGGCTCGGGCACGGTGGGAAACCAGGTTCTTTTCCCGGAGAGTGCATTCAGCAAAAGTCTTGTTCAACTCTGTGGAAAAGAAGATGGGATCGTAGCCGAACCCTTCTCTACCGGAATGATCTTCGGTTATCACACCATCAACAGAGCCTTGAAAAAGGTGTTCTCCCCCTGAGGAAGTGACCAGAGCAATGACGGTTCGAAAGGAAGCTCTTCTTTTACTGTTCCTCTCGCCGCTGAGGGCGTTAAGAAGCTTCTCGGTGTTGTCTCGATAAGAACAACTCTCCCCTGCATACCTTGCAGTGTAAACACCGGGAGCGTCGCCCAGTGCCCACACAAAAAGCCCTGTGTCGTCTGCTATGGCAGTTCTCTGAGTGGCCTTCGCAGCCGCTCTTGCTTTAAGGAGAGCATTAGCTTCAAGAGTGAGACCGGTTTCTTCAATGTCCCAGCCTGGAATGATATCACCTATGGAAACTATCTCGCCATGGGCGATAAGTTCTCTGAGCTCTTTCAGCTTGTCTTTGTTGGCAGAAGCGAGAACCATATCTGTCATAGTTCTCCCACTGCAGCCCTCTGCGCCGGAATAACTATCTCTCTTATGGCTTCAATGGCGCTGGCGGCCATGGTGAAAACTGTTTCATGGGCCACTGGCTCTTCTTCAGCGGATGCCTGTATCTCTATAAGCATTCCGTCCTCACCGGCAACCACATTCATGTCCATGTCCGCTCTGCTGTCCTCTTCGTAACAGAGATCAAGAAGAGGTACACCTTTCACCACACCCAGGCTCAAAGCACCGATATACTGCTTCCAGGGGTCTTTCTCCAGCTTACCTTTTGAAAGAAGTCTTAAAATTGCAAGACGAAGAGCAACAACACTTCCTGTGATACTTGCAACCCTGGTTCCACCATCCGCCACCAGTACGTCACAGTCTACCGTTATTGTCTTGTCAGACATATCTGCCGTGTTCACACACTGTCTGAGAGAGCGGCCTATCAGTCTCTGTATTTCCTGACTGCGACCCTTTATACCATTACCTGTGCGGTCTCTCCTGATCCGGCGATCACCGCTTCCTGGAAGCATGTCATACTCAGCGGTCACCCAGCCTCTGCCTTTGCCCCGGAGGAACATGGGAACTTTGTACTCTACAGTTGCGGAACAGAGAACCCTGTTCTCTCCCCAGGAAACAAGAACGCTACCCTGAGGCCCTGGCTGATACCCTGTCTCCAGAGATAAATCCCTCAGATGGTTCCAGAGTCTGCCGTCAATTCTCTTTGTTTCAGTCATTCTACTGCCAATCCTGAATTCTCCTGGTTGTTTACCTGCTTGAAGAAATACCCCTTACAGAGATACCATCTTCAAATCCCTCAAGGACCTCACCGGCAACAAACGGGAACAACACTGTATACGAAATGAATCTACCCTCAATAGTTCTCACTATTCCCTGCCAGTCTCCCGATCTGGGAAGGTCAACAAAACAGGAATCACCACTTGCAAAAACCCACAATTTCTCAAGTTCCCCAGGGCTGAAACCGCTGTGATCAGCCCAGAGTTCAACAAGAAGCTGAAGCTCCGTGTTCCTTGAAGCTGGGCCTGGAGATTCCGGAAGTGAATCAATTATCACTTCGGACTCTGAAGTTACAAATACAGAGCAAGGTGTTACTTTCCAGTCCGGAGCCCACACAGAGGAACCTGCTTCAATAACCTGTGTCGGATCAAATTCCGGCATGGCAACTGTTTCCATGATCTCTTCCGCCAGTGTGGTATCAGATATCTGAACATTTCCGTCGGGTCCGAGACCCATCTTTTTGTTCAGGCTGTCCATAATTATCCCGGCTGAAACACCCATGAGTACCGCAAGAACCACAACTATTATTATCGACCTGACCATCCTGGACGGTGCAGGTCCTTTGGATATCTTTCCTTTTTCGGCCACTCAGTTCTCCCTTCCAGCATATTCAACTATGGACTCAACAATAGCCTGTGCAGCCCGGAAACGGAAGTCCAGTGACATGAGCGCCTGCTCCTCCTCTGGATTGGATATGAAACCAACCTCCACAAGCACTGCAGGCATGAATGCTCCCCGGAGTACATAAAATCCGGCTCGTTTTACGCCCCTGTCTCTTCTAACAGGGAAAGTACTGGTGAAGCTGTTCTGTATGGAACCTGCAAGGTGGCTGGACTGGTTTTGAAAAATTGACTGTGCCATATCGGCAAGAAGAAAAGAAAGCGGATCGTCAGAAACAGTGGAAACCTCATCCAGTTCAAGAACATTGTTCTCAAGCATCTGAACCGCCCTGGCATCATCAGTTCTTGCCCGGGAAAGAAAATATGTCTCAAAACCGTGGGCTGATCGGTTTACTGCAGCATTGCAGTGGATGCTTACGAACAGATCCGCTCTGTTTCTGTTTGCCATGCGCGTTCGCTCACCAAGAGATACATATTCATCAACGCTTCTTGTAAGAACGATCCTTAACTCCGGCAGTCTTATTCTGAGAAGATCCCTGACCATGAGAGATATCTCCAGAGTACGATCCTTCTCCTGACTGCCTGAACCACCCACGGCGCCGGGATCTCTTCCCCCGTGGCCAGGGTCTATCACAATACAGTCGAAGTCAACCAGCCATGGAGACCCCTCGCCCCTTTCAAGAGCAGCATACACCAGGGAGTCCGACCATAAAGATGTATCCGGGGGGACGGGAGGCGACTGCCAGGCAACCGGTGGAAGGAGTATCTCGTTCTCTGCCCTGGCGAAGATGATCATAGCCATGGAATCACCGCTGAGAGCCCAGTCAGCAGAAACTATCAGCTGATCGAATTCGACAGTAACGCTGGAAGAATCTGCCGCAACACGGTTGATCCAGATAGGAAGAGGTGTGCCCTCTATCCATTCTACAGGAGCATTGAAACACATCTGCAGAGTGTTGCCAGAGGCATGAATAATGGGATCAAGTCTTTGCTGACCAATTAGTTCAACAACAACACCGTCATGCCGGGGAAACAAATTGAGAGCTATCCCTGACATGATAGAAATTAGTATAAGACCGCTCATTGCTCCCTCAGGGAATGCTTCATGGCAGCATCCATTCTTCTTTTGCTGTCCCGGTCAGCTATATCGGATCTCTTGTCATACTTTGTTTTACCTCTGCACAGGCCGATCTGGATCTTCGCCCGACCACCCTCAGAGATGTGAACATCAAGTGCAACAAGAGTGACTCCCTTTTCCTCTACTTTTCGCCTGATCTTTCTGAGTTCCCGGTTATGGGCCAGCAGTTTTCTCCTGCGGTCTGGTTCGTGATTGTCTCTTGCTTCAGGGTACTCGGCAATGTGCATTCCATGAACCCACAGTTCCAGATTATCATCAAACTGTGCGTAAGCTCCCACAAGACTTACCTTTCCAGCTCTGATGGATTTGATCTCACTGCCTGCAAGAACAAGCCCCATCTCAATGGATTCCATTATGTGATAATCGTGCCTGGCTCTTCTATTCCTGGCAACTGTCCGTGCTTTCTCGGTCATTTCCGCCCCTTCTATCAGGGGAATATATCAGAGGGGATTGACTTTTGCACGGGTTTTAGCATAATTGCGCCTGTGATGACGGGGCCGTGGTGGCGGAATTGGCAGACGCGCTAGGTTCAGGACCTAGTGAGGGCAACCTTGTGGGGGTTCAAGTCCCCCCCACGGTACCAGAGGGTCGTAACGAAAGTTGCGGCCCTTTCTCTATATTATCACCACAATCTATCACAGACGGGAAGGAACTACCATGAGAGGCATCCCTTACAACAAAGAAAAACATCTTGCAAAGTGCTTATCCATCTGGACAGATGTCGGATGGCTGGAGAAGGGGGAGGAAAAACTCGTTGAACGCTTGTTTGATTCTTCAGATGCTCTTGTTGGCGAACATGATGGTGAGGCTGTCGCCCTGAGTTTTGCCCACTCCGGAACCCTCCGTCATGCCAGCCACCATCAGGATCTTCCCTTCTGTGCCATTTCAGCGGTAACAGTTGCCTACCATGTAAGGAAACTTGGTTTTGCCGGTACACTCACAGCCGAGCTTCTTGCTCGCGGGGCAGAACGCGGCGAAGCATTCGCCGGACTTGGAATGTTTGAGCAGGGGTTCTATGACAGACTGGGGTTTGCAAATTTTCCCTATACAAGAATTTCAGAATTCAGACCCTCTGATTTAAAGCTGTCCGGGTCATTTTCATCGGAGCCAGTCAGACTCAGCAAGAAGAACTGGGCAGATATCCACCGCTGCAGGATCAGTCGGCTTCGCTGGCACGGCTCCATCAATCTTCCAGCGGCTATAACCAGAGCTGACATGGAAGTTAACAAAAGAACCTTCGCCATCGGTTTCAGAGATACTGATGGAGAACTGACCCATCATTATGTTGTCAGGTCTGTGAAAGGAGAGCATGGGCCAATGAGTATTGCCTGGATGGCATTCCGTACACCGAAGCAATTTCAGGACATCCTGCTTTCCATAAAGTCGTTTGGAGACCAGATAGACCTTGTAAGAATGCAGGAACCTACGGGAATACAATTCCAGTCTCTTCAGCAAAGGCCCATATCCTCAGGGCGGAGAAGTTCAGATTCTCCCCATTCCAAGGTCGGGATAAGAACAGGATGCTGGTCACAGGGAAGGATCCTCGATGTTGAGGCATGCATAAATGGAATGGAGTGCACTGGAGCACAATACAATTTCAATTTGATCCTCACCGACCCCATTGGAGAATACCTTGATCCATCGTTCAAATGGAGAGGGTGCGGTGGCGAGTATACTATTGAACTCTCCGAATCATCAAACACTCAAAAGGGTTTAACAGCAAATCTCCCGGTGATGAAGTGCTCAGTGAACACATTTTCAAAACTCTGGACAGGTACAGCAAAACCATCAATGCTTCCCTACACTGACAACATAGAAGCACCGTCTTCCCTGCTGGAAGAACTGGACAAAACACTTGTATTGCCCGAACCTTCCTTCGACTGGGATTTTTAACCTGTGAACTGCGGAAGACGCCCTGAAGTCTTCAGCTCTTTTACAGCTGGGTTATTCCTGTCCCTTTCAGATCTAACTGGATCAGATGATACCCAGCGTATGTTCAGATCAGGATCATTCCATGCAACCCCCTGCTCATCAGAGCCATCGTAATACCTGTTCACCGCGTATAGAAGGGTAATGTCACTTATTGCAAGAAAACCGTGTGCTACTCCCGGAGGAATGAGAATGCAGGCAGAGTCACTGCTACTGAGCTCGATCACCTGAGTGCTCAAAAAAGTGGGTGAACCGGTCCTGAGATCCGCAAGAGCGATCTGAAGATCACCTGAGAGCGGAATCCACCAGTCACTCTGAATGCGATGAAAGTGCAATCCCCTCATTGATCCTGTGATGGATCTAGAGATATTAAGCTGGATCTCATCCCGGAACTGAACCCCGTCTGGCCATTCAGAACGAAATACCTCTGTAAAGCTTCCGCGACTGTCGTTGAAGACTTGGCATTGTTTGAATTCCACACCGTGGATTTTTCCATGAAGTTGAACGATATTATGAGACATTGGATCCTTTCAAATGGTATGACTGTTCCGCAATTATTACAAAAAGGATTACAAATGAAAAGGGAGAGCCCCTGATGATAGTCTCAACTCTTTGTCTAGTCACGACTCTGCTGCAGGGCAGTATTACCTTTCCAGGCACGTACCCCACAGCGTACAATGACTTCGTCAGGAGTGTTACTGTACTCCCTGAGAATGACTACCTGATGTTTGGTTCAACCGATTCTCCTTTTGCAGAGGGGTCAAGAATAATCCGAACGAATATGTTCGGTGATTGTGTTCAGGATTCCACACCTCCCTGCGCAGACATATGCGGGTGTCTGTCTATGGATTCATGTATTGTTACTGTGTCTATTCAACAAAATGCGCTTTTTCTTCAAAAGACAACACCAAATGGAACTCACTGCTGGACAGTTGCTTATCCAGAGTATTCCGAATGCTCACCAATAATGATCATCTCCGCCCCTGATAGTGGTTATGTGATTTTATCTCAGCTGCTAAACACAAGAACCTCATCCTCTCTAATCCTGAAAACAGACGTTTCAGGTGAATTTCAATGGCTTACCGTCCTTGATGATTCTTCACCAACCGGGATATCACAAAGCGAGGACGGTTCTCTTGTGACCTGCGTTCTTCATGGAACAGGAGGAAGAATCATTACTCTCAGTAATACAGGGCAACCTGAGGATCATTCATGCACCCAACCCTTCAAACGGGGCTCTGGTTACTCTCTCTGTTCAACAAATCGCCGGAGCATGGATTACCCTGGTGGTCTCAGACCTGCACGGGCGGACCATGGAGAGAATATACTTGACCCCTGATGATTCAAATGAGATAACGGTGGAGTTGAGAGAGTTGGGGACCGGCCTGTATTTTGTTACAGCTGTAACATCAGGCATATCTGAAACACTGATGCTTACCGTATTGAACTGAAAGGGAAGTTATGTCAGGCAGAGAAACAATCAGCAGTCTCATCGAGTTACTTAAGAGACTTTACCCGGAGGCTGAGTGTCAGCTGAGATACCAGGGTATTCCTGAAAGGCTTGTTATTGCCACCATACTGTCTGCGCAGACAACTGATGCAGCTGTAAACAAAGCCACCCCTGTCCTTTGGAAAAAATACAGCACAATGAAAGACCTTGCTTCAGCAGACAGATCTCACGTGGAAGATATCCTGAAGACCATAGGCCTGTTCAGGAACAAGACAGGATTCATCATAAAAGCTGCCGGTTTCATGGCAGAAAAAGGTCTTCCTGATACGATAGATGAACTTATCAAAATGCCCGGAGTGGGCAGAAAAACAGCAAATGTGATCATGGGTGAGATCTTCGGACAGCCATCCATAACCGTTGACACCCATGTTAAGCGCTTGTCCGCAAGACTGGGGCTTACTGACCACACAGACCCGGGTAAGATAGAGATGGACCTGAAAAAGATCATTCCGGAAGAGGAACAGACCATGTTCTCTCACAGGCTGATCACCCACGGCAGAAATATCTGCAAAGCAAGAAAACCCCTCTGCTCCGTCTGCTCACTTAGCAGCTTCTGTCCTTACTGTAAAAAGTGGAGTCCGCAAAAGCGGACTCCACTTAAAACAACTTAACTCGACCAGTCTTAGTCCATATCGGAAAGATCTACACTCCAGTAGAAGCCATCCTCATCCACCCATACTTCCCAGATGGTGTATACATCATCATCCTCGTCCACGCACTTGAAATCGTAGTAGTCACCTGCGGGAACGTAGAATGTAAGAGTCTCACCAGGATCAAGAAGATCTGAACCCAGACGATCGTCACCCCATGGAGAATCACTGGGATCACCGTAGACATACCAGATAGTCCAGCTGCCCAGGTCGTTCTCTATTGTGACAGGAGCCATTCCTCCACCTGAAGAACCAACGCTTGTGCTGCTTCCCCAGTCCTGCTCACCAAGATCGTCCAGACTTACATACAGATCAAGGGTTCCGCTGATATCAACATTCCAGAAGATATACTCATCATCGTCCTCGTCTATGATCTTAATATCGTATGTACCGTTGTTCAGGCGGAAAGATTTGCTGTAACCCGCGCTGATAGTCTCGCTGGACCCAAGCATATCATCACCCCAGGATTCTGCGGATGAAGGTGAGATATAGACATAGAAGAAACTGTAGTTTCCAGTATCATTAGTGATCTCAAGACGCCCTGCAAAGGATGCGGCAACGCACACCATTACAAGGATAAAAAGTGCCCTTTTCAAAATAACCTCCCTGTTTTCCAGCAACTATGCACTGACCCACGATCGAATAGAATACCCGATCACTTGTCTGATAATTCTTAAAGAGAGCACCGATGTCAATGCCCTGCTGTAAATCTACACCAGACAATTGTGCAGTATTCCATAGTATATTAGAGGCTTGGCAGGTACTGAAAGAGGAAAACGATGAAAGTTCTTTATACTTCAACTGATACAGGTGTTGACAAAGCAGTGGGAAGGATACTGGACTCCTTTCCATGGCGTGAGTTTCTGCCTGAGGGGCGACCTGTGCTAGTTAAGGTAAATCTTACCTGGGACTACCTCCGGCCCGGTGTGAACACTTCTCCATGGGTTGTTGAAGCACTGTGCAGACGATTAAAAGAGCATACCGGACAGATCTATCTGGGTGAATCCAGTCAAATACTTGTAGATGCTTCAAAAGCACTCAGGGTCCAGCGGATGGATGCAGTGGTTGAAAGACAGGGACTTATCTGGCATAATTTCAGCGACAATCCATGGAAGGAAGTTACCGTCAATGGTCTTACTTTCGGTATTCCTGATATCTGTACGAAAATGCCTGTGATCTCTGTCCCTGTGGTTAAGACCCATTACCGCTCTGTGATCTCTGTGGCATTGAAACATCTTTACGGATGCCTTAATGACGGCAGACATAATTACCACTACAGACTTTCAGATTACGTTGTAGCGGTGAACAAAGCAATTCCAGTTAAATTCATTCTAGCAGACGGCACAGTAAGTCTGGAGGGTTCAGGACCAAAACCGGGGATCCCGAAACAGACCGATTTTCTTGCGCTTTCAACAGATCCGGTAGCTCTGGATCATTCTGTTGCAAAGGTCATGGGACTTGACCCCGGAAAAATAGACAGCATTCAAAAGGGAAACGGAGAGGTGGGAACATGCGCTGACGTGGAGAACGTTTGCATCTCCCCGCTGACAGAGGTACCATCATTCAACTTCAAGCCTGCAGAACCCAACTTCGTTGCAAAGGTGGAAAAAAAGCTCCGCGGAAAGAAAAAGGAGAAAGAGATACCAGGGGATGGCCCCTTTATAGGCGTAATGAAAGCCGGTGCAAAGCGCTGGTACAATCTATCCTACTCCATATTCGGCCAGAAAAGAGAAGCTGAAGAGTGGAAAAAAAGTCTTCCCTACGGCCCTCAGTGGCTTGGTGAACCGGAGGAAAAATGAAGCTTGCCGGACAGATAAAAATGGGCATGGGAGCACTCAGATGCCGACTTGGCGCAAAGATCCCGCTGAATGTAATGGTTTCCATCACGGATCACTGCCCCAGCAGATGTTCCTACTGCCAGATCCCGTCCAGATGCAGAGAAGACCTTTCCACAGAGCAGTGGAAGGATATTTTCCGCCAGATCGCGGAAGCAGGTACAATGCGGATCGGTGTATGGGGTGGCGAACCACTTGCAAGAAGAGACATTGTTGAACTCTGTGCTTATGCAAGAGAACTGGGAATGTATGTCAGCCTTGATTCCAACGGTTACATGATACCTTCGAGAGCTGAGATACTTGACAATATAGACCACCTGGTCCTCTCCTACGATGGCCCTAAGGAGGCGCACGACAGGAACCGGGAGGAAGGAAGCTGGGAAAAGGTTACAGCTGCCTTTGAAGTTGCCTCAGGAAAGGTCAGACTCTGGTCTATCACCGTGCTCACAAAGAACAACATCCACCTTTTAGACGAGATAATGGAAACTGCGGAAAAATACGGCGTAATGACTACATTCCAGACACTTCATCACAACGACACGCTTGGTGGAAATACTTCTGACATGATGCCCTCTGCAGATGAGTATTCTAAAGCTTTCCAAAAGCTCCTTCAGATGAAGAGGGCAGGAGCACCTATTCTTCTCAGCAACAGTTATCTCAGTGCAGCCTCCCGGTGGCAGGACTATTCAAAAACAAGAATAATGGATCGATTTTATGGCACATCATGCAAAGCTGGTAGAGCTTACTGCAACATTGATGTGGATGGTACTGTTTACCCGTGCTCCCTTCTTATCGGGGAATACGACGGTGCAAAGAACGCACTTGACGGGGGGTTCAAGGAGGCTTTCCTTCACCTGAGCGAGAAAGAACTGCCATGCAACGCGTGTACCGCCTCCTGCTATCCTGAATACAACTACCTTTATTCCCTTAATATTCCCGTTGCTCTGGACTGGGTAAAAGGGGTAAAAAGAACCGACGATCTTCTTCGCAAAATGAAGAGAACTGGAGAGTAAAATGCCGGCTCTGCCCGAGTACAGAACCAGGATACTGCTGGAAAACCACGAAGTACCCCTGGTTCCTGCAGTATTCCACAATACAATGCCCGAGATCCTTCCAGAACCTGTGGTCTACCTGAAGGCTCAGATCCCAGGTGCCACAAGCCGAGCGGGAAGAGGCCTGGTAAGACGGGCATCTACAAGAGAAGAGATATCAAACGGCCTTAAAGAACTTCTTTCTGAAGAAAACTGCCAGGGTGTTCTGGTTGCGGAAGCAGTGGATATAAAGAAGGAATACTACGCCGCATGCCTTCTTGATCTGGGAGACGGTGAGACTCTGCCAGGAGGCGTTCTTCTCTTCAGCGCCGAAGGCGGAACAGGCATAGAGGGAAGAACCGGATCACTGTTGAGAATTCGTTTCAGCCTTCTAAACCCGCCATCTGCTGCCGAACTGGAGAGGAAGCTTGAAGAGACATCCAATTCTCAACAGTTGGCTGACTTCCTGGAGAAAATGATAGCTACCTTTATCTCGTACAAACTCACTGTTCTTGAGACGAACCCCATTGCAGTCCTTGAAGACGGCTCCCATCTGGCAGTGGACTGTCGTGCGGAATTTGAAAAACACGCTGTTTCAAAAAAGAATGTACATCTGTTTGAGCTCCCTGAAAACTCCGTTGATGACAGCACGCAATTGGAGAAGGTGATCGAGGCCATTAATGCAGCAGACCCTGCAGGAACAGGTTTTTTCCGGGCGTCTCGAGAAAAGGTGCCTGATGGTACCATTGCAGTTGCCACAAACCTCTGTGGAGGAGGGGGCAAAATGCTGTGGGAAATGACAACAGGTGGCAGGGATGACATTTTTTCTCTTAACGAAAGCGATACATCCGGTGGGCTCAGCGGTTTCAAGAGCTACAGGATCCTAAGGGTCATCATGAGTCAACCTGAAGCACAGGTTCTCATTCTAACCGGTAGCGGAATGGCATTCCAGAATCAGTTCCACCTGGCCTCTGCTGTCTGGAAGGCTCTAAGGGAATCCCCATCACCCCTTCCCTGTCTGCTCCGTTTCGGCGGTACCGATCAGGAAAAAGCAATGGAACTCATGGATACCGTTTCAGAAGATCTTCCTGTGAAGGTGAAAACCTTTAAACCTGAAATATTCCCAAATGCAATGGTTGAACATCTCAGTGAGACAGCCACCAGGGAGAGAGTAAAACAAAAGTTCATACCGGAACCCGGTGAACTTGCATTCACTGTGGAAACACCACCTGCAAGATTTGTCTACCACCCGGATAAGAATCCTGAAAGGGTTGAACCTCTATGCATCAAAGAATGTCCCACAGGCTTCCTGAAGTGGAGCGGCGGCAGGATAACCACGGACCCTGATGCAAAATGTATAGGGTGCCTGGTCTGTGAGACCGTTTCTCTTCTTCAGGGCAACGGAGAGCTGACCATAGAGCTTGATCTTCCCGGGGAGGTACTGTAATGGCCGGAATACTCAAATATCTGTGTGACATAGACACTCCGAAAGTGCTGGTCTTCGGAATAACAGGGAGACAGGGAAAGAGCAGATCCAGGCTGATGAGAGGTTTTGGAACAGAGATAGTTGCTGGCTGCACGCCGGGAAAGGGTGGTCAGGAGGTAGACGATGTACCAGTCTACAACACCGCTATAGAAGCACTGGCTGCACACCCCGAGGTAAACAGCGCTGTTTTCTTCGTCCCGGCTGGTGCCATAGCAAAAGCTGCATTTGATGCCATGGATGCAGGGATCAAATTTCTCGTTCTTACCGCTGACGGAGTTGCAACTCAGGATTCCATCAGGATAAAAGAAAAAGCATTTGAGAGCGGGGCGAAATGCCTCGGGCCAAACACCGTAGGTATGCTGGACACAGACGGGTATCTCTTTGGTCTTATAGGAGGCAAGGCCTCCTGGGCAAAAAAGAACTATCTGCCCGGTAAAGTAGGTGTTATCAGCCGTTCCGGTGGGCTCAGTCAGCTTCTGGCAGCTTTTCACTGCCGCAGGGACCTGCCGGGCCCAAGACCTGACGGTTCCTTCGGCCCACTGTGGGGAGAGAACTTTCCCGGCCTCTCAGCGGTTCTCTGCGTTGGAGGAGACCCTGTTCCAGGCCTCACCCTTCTTGATGCTGCAAGAGCCTTTGAGGCTGATCCAAGGACAGAAGTAATGGCTGTCTACGCTGAGACAGGAACTACACAGGAGAATGATCTGGCCAGGGCAATAGAGAACGGAGATATATCTAAACCTGTTGTGGTATTCCTGGGAGGAAAATTCACGGAAGCAGGAGTGGCGCAGAGCCATGCCGGTGCCATGATCAGAAATGAGAGTGAAAGCTACAAAGCTAAAAAGGAAGCTCTGGAAAAAGCTGGAGCGATAGTAGTAGACAGACCTGATTCTGTATTTGCCGCAACAGCGGAATTCCTTAGATAGCATTCCAGCTGTCATGAAGGGCACGGTCTCCCGTGCCCTTCTGATCCAGTGTCCTATGTAAAAAGAAAGATGGTGCCCGGGCGGGAGCCCGGACACCTGCATGTTCTTTAGTTGGAGAGTATTACCAGTCTGGCAGTCTGCCTCATATTTCCTGGAGCAACTGCATCAACAAAATACGTACCTGCAGGAACCCCGAAAAGGTCAAGTGTTCTGTAAGAAGGCTCCATGGTTCCGCTCTGTATGATCCTGCCGGAAAGATCGTAAACCTTAACTTCAAGAGTCATATCCCCGGTACCCAGCCAGTTGATAGTTGCATTTGAAGAGGTTGGATTGGGTCCCAGATACATAGTTCCCACTCCACCCTGAGGAGGAAATGTCTGTTCCTCAACTCCCAGTATCGAAGTGCTGAGTATCTTGATATTCGGATCGAATTCCACTGTTACCGGCTCAAAGGGAAGAATGAATATCTCCTCCTGGTTCGGAGTATCATTCAGGAATGTTAAGATGGTATCAGATGCTGAACCTTCAACAAGAAATTCAACCGGCATGGTAAAGAAGTTCTCCACGGTCTGGATCTGGTTGATGTTAATGGTCAACTGCCAGTCTGAACCCTGCTGTACCCAGTCGCTGGAAGCATCATAGATGGGATAACCGGGACCATAGACCCACTGATCAAAGAACCAGCTCAGATCAGCACCGTACTCCGCTTCCATATAGCCCACAAGATCAACTGTGGTGGCAGTGCTGTAACTGTGCTGGGCAAAATATGTATTCAATCCATTGAAAAAATCGGTATCCCCCATTATGTGTCTAAGCATGTAGAGAACAGAAGCACCCTTCTCGTAAGTTGTGTTGCTCCAGAGTTCTGCAGGTGTCTGAGGGTCAATGATGGGAAAAAGCTCTCCGCTGTTAAGGTAGGGCTTCATAATGTTGTTCACTATGTAGTCAAGATACTCTTCCTGCCCGTAGGTTTCCATCCATATTGCTTCACTGAAGGTGGCGAAACTTTCAGAAAGCCACACTTCTGTCCAGAATTCCTCTGTTACACAATTACCCCACCACATGTGCGACATCTCGTGGGCAAGAAGCCAGTCGTAGTTGGTCCCGCCATTGATGGCTGCAGCGAAGTGATACACCTGTGAGAGATGCTCCATATCTCCAAGTGGAGTCTGTACGTAGCTGAACTTGCAGTCCCATGGGTAAGGGCTGTAGACATTCTCAAGATTGGCCATCATCTGATCAACATGAACGAATGAGCCAAGAGCATCCTCAACATCCCATGAATAAACGTAGTAGTACAGCCTGGAATCTGTTGAATCATGCAGTACGGTATAGTCTGCCACGCTGATGGCAGCTAGATAGGTTGACATGGGTTGATCCAGGGTCCAGTGATAGGTAAGTGTTCCGTCTGCGTTGTCGGTAACACCTGCAGAGTCTCCATTTGCAACCGCATAGAGAGTGTCCGGAACTGTAATATGGAAATCATAAGACGCCTTATCCGCTGGTCTGTCATGACAGGGGAACATATACCTGCCCATTGATGGATCTGCAACAAAGCCAACGCCCATATGGTATGTAACGTATGGATGGAAATGAAATCCACCCCATGATTCCTCTGCAGGAGCCCCGGAGTAATCAATAATAAGATCTATGGTATCTGCTGTGGATGCCGGTGCAGGCAGGGTGATGAACAGGGAATCTCCATCCTGGCTGAAAGAAGATGCCCCTGCGACCTCTGACACAGTAAGTGCTTTGAGATACAGTTTGAAGTCGGTAAGATTATCCTCCGTAGGTATAAATGTAACTTCAGTGGTGGCTTCAATGGTTTCAGCCTCTCGATCTATAGCTATGGCAAGATCGTAGTGAAGAACATCAACAGGTTCAAGATCAAATTGCTGATAAAGAGGTTCTATAGAAGGAGTTAGTGGTCTTGTAAGAACCATGGGATCGAATCTCGGGCTGTACATTGCAAAGAGGATCAACAGTATCTGCATCATTCACTCCAATCAAGCAGAAGGCCATCTATGAATTCTCTAAGGATACTCAATCTAGGTACAACGCTCTCATTTATGGGCTCCACACAGTCAAGAAGCCTGAGAAGTCTGTCCGCATCATTATAAGCTCCGGATCCCTCCTCCACATCCTCCAGCAGGGACACAAGATAAGGTTTTAATACCGGAAGCTCGTAGGGCAGAGCGGAATTAAACACCATATCCGCCTGCTCCTGGAAGGGGAAGATATTCATCCTCTCGCCCCGCCTTACGCTTGACCAGCCCAGTATTGTCTCTGTGGCGGAATACCCTCTCCTGAAACTGTCTCTGACTATCCTTCTGAGAAGCCTTCCGTCAGAGGTGGACATCCTTGTAAGCCTGTCAATATTCAGGGTTGTAAGAGCGCTTATGTATATCTTGAATTTCTCTTTAACATCCACACCGGGAGTAAGGCTGTCATTCAGGCCATGTATTCCCTCAATAAGAAGGAACTCGTTACTGTCCAGTGTCATAGGGGTGACATCATCTTCCCTGACGCCGGTATGAAAATCAAAAACAGGCAGTTTCACAGTTTCCCCGTTAACCAGTTTCTTAACATGATCACCAAAAAGCTCAGTATTCAGTGCTCCAATGCACTCGAAATCATAACTTCCATCTTTGTTCTTCGGCGTTTCAGAGCGGTTTCTAAAATAGTTGTCAACACTTATCATTCTAGTGTTGTATCCCTCTGCTCTCAAGTAAGTTGCAAGCATGCGGGTAAAGGTCGTCTTACCACTGCAGGATGGCCCTGCTATCATGATTATCCTCTTTGCGGGAAATTCGTCACCAAGCCTGCTTACGATCTGCACTATACGCCTGTTCTGGTAGAAATGACTCATCATGACAGCTTCTCTTCCACCGTCCTCGCGAATCCTTCTGTTCAGCATATCCACAGTATGAACTTTCATTCTGGAAATATGCTTTTCTTCCAGATCCAGCTCTTTCGCGAGAGAGGGACGACTCTTCCATGGAACGATCTCAGGCCAGGCTTTACTACCGGGAAATCTGAGAAGGAAGCATCCGTCAGCGGGAAGCAGTTCCCATACTGTCAACCAGGAAGTATCCGGAACCGTGGGGCCCATGGCAAAAGCCCAGGAATCCTTAAGCACATTTGCTGTGTACTTTTCCTTACCCATGTGCCATCTGGGAAGAAGGGAATGCTCGCCCACAAGGTCTAATGCTTCTCCAGAAGCCAGGTTACGATAAGTAATTGGAAGAGCTTCATCGACAATTTTTTTAAGTTCCAGGTCTAGCCTGCTGCAAACCTCAGCCTCAGAACCTCTTTTCATTCCCTCTATCCTGCACCTGTATCCCAGAGAGATTGAATGCTCCACCCAGAGTTTCCACTCTGGAAATACCCTTTTAACGGCAAGGTCAAGCGCAAGGATCAATCCTCTACGGTAAACTTCTCTCCCCTCTGTTGTCCAGGGATGTATTGTTTTTCCTTTGGAATATCCAAGCGGCACTATGGATCCTGATGCATCTCTCACTGCAATTGATGTTCTTTCGCTCAGGGTATCTGCTCCCATGAAACTGTTCCTTTCTGCTGTTGATCAGTGATAATACACCAATCATCGGCAAATGGGAACCCCCCACAGATAGAATCCATGGACATACTATATGCATCTATCATGCCTTCTAATGGATGTTTACAGTACACTCCATCTCATGGGATTCATCCAGAGAATGACAACCCGCCACTGCGCCTTCTGCTTCCACTATCTCAGAAAATGATCAGCTCAGGCTTCAGCACTTGACTACACTTTGATTTTATTGTGGCATTAAAACGTCTTACTCGCACGGTTCAAGAACCTTACTCACTTTTTGGGACATCGCGACAGTCATTCTGTATCTATAAGATTATTTCCTCTTGTCATGGTGACTTATCCTTTATGGGACGAATAGTGACTGCGGTGGAACGATCTTCAGGTTGACTGGAGTACTCTTCTTCATCATTTTCAGGGTACGAAGAATGGAGAATGTATGATTTCTATATGTGGAATTGTTCTTTTACTCACGGCCTCCTCTCCCCTGCTGAATGTAACTGACACTATGGACCGTGGAGCTACTGCAGTTTATACAGTTTCTCTTGATGCCGAGACTGTATACTGGATAACTCTTGAGTCAGTTGACGGACAGACAAATTTCGATGTTGTCACCGCTTCGTGTGAAATGGATTTTGAGCATTTCATGAATCTTCCATACGGTGAAGATTTTCTGCACGCACTGGAATTTGCCATAGTCAGTGGTACGGAATCGGGAAACGAGTCAATAACCCTCTTCACCGAAAGCTCCGGAATGGTCTATGTGGTTGTACATGATGCTGGTGGAAATGGTGGAGTATTCGCACTGAAGATTCACTGATGACTGGATCCTCCGATCTCACTGTCCTGCAGCTCAACCAGTCTGTAAAAACTGTTCTGCAATCAGCTTACCCTGAACCAGTATGGATCAGGGGCGTGATAACAGGTCTTAGAAGGGTCTCTGGAAGGGGACACACCTACTTCCAGCTGGCAGACCCGTCAGACCCGGGTGAACAATCTCCTGCTGTTGCTGATTGTGCCCTTTTTGCCGGAGACCGGTCCAGAATTTCACTTGAGGCCGGAAGGAAGGGAAAACTCTTCCAGCTGGAAAATGACACTGAGGTAAGAATCCGTGTTTCCATCAGTTTCTGGGACCGTTCAGGTCGCTTCCAGCTTATCATTAAGGGTTTCGATGCTGAATTTGCAGGAGATTCTGCAGCTATCCACCTGCAGAGGCTGATTGCATACCTGAAGGACGAGGGAGTTCTTTACGAGAATGGAACACTTCCCCTTACAGAAATACCTCTCCGCATTGGGCTTGTAACATCAAAGGGTTCTGCTGCTGAAAGGGATTTTGTAAAAACCCTGGATGAATCAGGGTACCCGTTTCAGGTATATGCTGCATACGCCAGTATGCAGGGTTCCTCTACATCTGATTCTGTCTGCAATTCCTTCAACAGGTTGATGTTGAGTGGTACTTCTGAAGGACTTGATGCGGTTGTTCTGACAAGAGGAGGCGGCTCTGCAACTGACCTGGCATGGTTCAACGACGAAAAGATTGCCAGAACAATTGCTCAACTCCCCTGGCCCGTTGTGTCAGGCATAGGCCATGAGGTAGATACAACTCTTCCGGATCATGCAGCCCACACCAGAGCTAAAACCCCCACACATGCTGCCTCGCTGCTTGTGGACATGGTTGCACGATTTGATGACAGGGTTTCCAGCCTTAGTAATGCTCTGGTCTCCAGTGTCTCACCAAGGATCCGGCTCGAAAAGCTTACGCTGAAGAATATCGGGAATAACCTGACCCTTCATCTTGCCTCTCTTCCCTCTAGAAAAAGAGAAGTACTGCAGAAACTTGCATCAAAACTGAATTTCTCTGTTACCACTAAACTGCATGAACTTGATTCATGCATTTCCGAAATGGAAAAGCAGGTTGAAATGCGTGATCCGGGAAAAATGCTTAAGCTGGGGTGGGCTGTTGTCCGGGACATACAGGGTATACCACTCCGAACAATTGATGCAGTAGACACAGGTCAAACGGTAAACATTTCAATGGACAAGGGTTCACTTAAAGCCATTGTGAAGGAGAAGATAAATGACTAAGGAACTTACTTATTCACAGATGCTTACAGAGCTTCAGGAGATCGTAGACCTTGTAAGCCGCGATGACTGCCCTGTGGATGAACTGGAAGAAAAGGTTCAAAGAGCCGGCACCCTGATAAAGGCACTCCGTAAACGGCTTAAAAAAACAGAAAAATCTGTCTCAGAAATGCTTACTGAGATAGAAAGCTGAGTGGTTCTCCGAAATGGGTGTATCCGTCAGCTTTAGTAATTTTCACAGGCACCAGATCTCCTGGAGTAAACTCAAGTGATTCAAGGATAACCAGTCTGTTACCCATTGTTCTTGAAGCCATCTGCCCCGGTCGTCTTGCAGGACCCGTCACAAGGACTGTCAATTCCCTGCCAATGGTTTCCTTTGATCTCTCCATGGTTATCTCAGCCTGGAGGTCCTGAAGAACTGACAACCTCTCCAGCCTTTCTTTAACAGGCACAGCAGGAGAAATGTTCAGCGCTGAGGTTCCGTTCCGTTCACTGTACCTGAAGAGAAATGCGTAGTCGAATCTAACCTCTTTCAGCAGGGAAATTGAATCCTCGAACTCTGTTGAGGTTTCACCGGGAAATCCGGCTATCATATCTGTGGAGAGGACGATGTCCGGCATAACCTCTTTCAGCATAGCTACTTTATCAAGATACTCATTTCGGGTATATCCTCTATTCATAGCCTTGAGAATTCTGTCATTGCCAGATTGAGCAGGAAGATGAAACTGGTTGCAGATGTTATCTCTGGAGACCATTACCGACGCAAGTTCCCTTGTTAGATCCCGAGGATGGCTTGTGACAAACCTAACCCGACATCTGTCGCCGGCGATCCTGGAAACTTTTTCAAGAAGTTTTGGAAAATTCACACCGTTGTGAATGTATGAATTGACATTCTGCCCCAGAAGGGTAACCTCACCGTACCCTGCTTCTACCAGGCCCTCAACTTCTCTCAGTATCAGATCTGCCGGACGACTGCGTTCTCTTCCACGAACACGGGGAACAATGCAGTATGTGCAGAAATTGTTGCAGCCCCGCATAACAGTAACGAATGATCTTGGGAACTGCTTTCTTACCGCCGTTACCTGTTCATAATCTTCTATTCCCTGATCTGTAACCGCCACCCTTCTCTGCTCCTGAAGCAGTTCCGGTAACCTGTGATAAGCGTCCGGGCCAATGACAATATCAATAAGCTTCATTTTTCGAAGAAGCTCTTCGCCGTGCTCCTGGGCTACACATCCGCACAGAACCACAATGGGTTTCTTACCGGGAATTCCCGCCAGGTGGGTGACCCTTCCCAAAGCCCTTGTTTCTGCATGCTCACGGACAGCACAGGTTACAACAAAAACTGCTTCAGCTATTTTTGCATCGTCCACCACGATGTGGCCTGCAGCCTTCAGGATGCCGGACAGGATCTCACCATCATGAACATTCATCTGGCATCCATAAACTTCTATGTGGCAGATCATCCGGGAATAACCAGTTCCATAACCATTCCAGCCAGCACCGGGATCCTGAGATTGTCATCAAGGGGAATCTCAAAAAGTTCAGCAAGTGTTGCGGCAAGAGCCCCTGCAGCAAGCCCAGCCGGGGATAGTGACCAGCCTCTGCCGGCGGATATCTGTAAAAGTGGCATGGAAACCACAAGACAACTGAGAAGGGCGGCAAGGCTTCCTTCCAGAGTTCTTCCCGAGACAAGAACACTTTTCCCGAACTTCTTACCCACCAGTGCGGCAAAAGAGTCACCCACCGAGAGAAAAACAAGAGCTGCAACTGCGATCTCTGTTCGGAAAAGAAAGATAGTAAGAGCCGCGCTGGCCATTAGCACTGTTGATGCTGTCATTCCACCATCCTGCTCTTTTCCCCGAAGAACTTTTCCGAACAGGCCAAGGAAAAATTTGCGGAACACCTTGTTGCGAGACCTGATGATGTCTACTATGAGCATCCCTAAAGAGAGGGCTGCCAGTATAAGAACCATTTCCGTTTTGGGTATGAATATCGCTGAAGCCGGTATGATCAGTGAACCGAAATGAACCCCTTTGCGCAGAATTTCTTTTGCGTAGCCCATATCTGGGGCTAGAGGCCTACTCCCACAGAGATACGGTGGGTACTGTCAAGCTGATCATGGGTAACCCAGGCATAGTCAATTGAAACAGGGTGCCCACTGAAACTGATTGTAAAGCCAAGACCGGCTGTCATATTTCCCTCACAGGAGCCTATACGAAGCCCCACGGTGTTCTTTATCAGAAGCTCAGCACCCATGTGGGTGTCCAGACTGATACCGGTTTCCGGGAGACTGTACTGGCTGGCAAAATCTCTTCCCTCGAAGCGAAAATCACCATCAGCTGTGAAAGTAATAACAGAGTGAAATCTGGAAACAGGCCATTTAAATGCAGCACCCAGCTTTGCGGTTGGTGATACACTCTCACTGACCCCGGTATCCCAGAACATATACGTTCCAAAAACATCCTGTACATTCAGTCCAAGAGAGAAAGCATCTGTGGCGTTCCATCTCACCGCCGCATCAAAGCCAACCCCCCATGCGCTGAAGTCCATGAGTTTTCTGTATATGATCTTTGAAGTTGCTCCTACAGACAGTCTATCACTGAGAGCTCTGCCCCATGACAGGTAAAGAGCATTGTCCGCGGCACTGTTCCAGGTTATCCTGCCTTCGTCATAGATCAGTTCTTCGCCTGGATCCCACTGGCCGTTGCCCTCGGTTCCGGATGGATTGCTTTCCTGGTCATAATCATCGTTCCCGCTGTCTCCGGGAGCACCTGTACCATCTTCACCGAAAACTCCATCACTTCCAGTATCATACCACTGCAGATCAGTGGTGTCAGCTATTTTACCAGCATCTGTCCGAAAAAGGCTCACAGCATACACATCCCCGCGGTACTCTTGAGAATACGCAAGATAATCGTAGGAGATAAGACCGCCGAATCTTTCAGAATGCATGAATGCAACTGACCTGTTTCTGCTGTATACAAGGCCAGCAGGATTCCAGTAGCCGGCAGTAATATCGTCTGCAACTGCGGAATACGCACTTCCAAGGGCAAGTGCCCTTGCTCCGGCGCCAACGTACATGAACTCTCCGGCGTACTTGTCTGCTTTTACTGGAATCACAAGCACTGCCAGAAGGATGAAAGAAAGCAGGGTTTTTCTCAAAAAATCACTCTCCATTTGCATGTCTGGCAAGAAACTGCCTGTCTTCGAATCTGATCCTGGTAAAGAATAAACCTATACCCCACTTGCCGTCAGGAAGTTCCTCTTCCCTGATAACCACGGCTCTTGCCATTACCTGATTCTCATCCAGACCAACAGACACATCAACTCTTGTGAGATCGCCAAGAGGTTCGTCACAGACACAATAGAGACCTGAAGCGCTGAGGTTGAGAGCGGTTACAGGGTGGCCCGGCATCCCGTGGGTACCAATGACCACCTGAAGGTTACCGCCATAACGTTTTTCGCGACGCTTCTCAGAAACAGCGTTTATGTTCAAATCCAAATTCCTTCCCTACCCCTGGAATTCTTCTGCATTTTCCGGCTTCGTCAGCAGGACCAAACCGAAAACACCAACAATGGTTCCAAATGGAACAATCATACATAATATAGAGTCTATCACAATGCAAAATGTACGTCGCCTTCGTTTGCTGATATTAATTCCGGTTCTTATGGTTAATATACCCATAGTAATGAACACCAGAACAAATACAACACCCACTGCACCAAAAACCCAACCCATTTCCGCCGGTGGTGGATTCCCGCTGGAAGATTCCATTGCTCCTGAAGCCATAAGTATCCCCATGGCCACATAAACAAGGCCGATCAGGGAGAACAACATCTGAAAACCGCCCAGCACGTAATGAAAAATTGAAACTATGGACAGCAGATCACTGTCCTGTCTGGTCACATCACTCATTCCTGCACCTCCCGGCAATAGCCTTATAATGCACACACCTTGCGCACCCTGCAAGTGGTGAACTTGACATGAGATCAACTTTGCAGAATGTTGCCCCGTGCAATCAGGTATCAGTTAAAAAGAGACACAAAATAAGGAGGGGCTTTAAATGGCCAACGAGTTTAATATTACACCTGAAGAGATCGAGGATGGAAAAACCATGGGCGGAATCGCCTATTTCGGTATTCTCGGTTTCCTTATCGCTTTCCTTACCAAGAGAGAGAACAAGTATGTGATGTACCATGCTCAGCAAAGTCTGATAATAGTGATCTGCTTTCTTGTTGTAGTAATTCCTGTTATTGGCTGGCTGATCGGCATCGGTGCTTTTGTTCTTTTTATCATTGGCATGCTCAATGGTTTCAAGGGCGAGATCAAGCCTCTTCCTCTCGTAGGCAACCTTGCTTTCAAATTCGGGATTCTCAAGCCTGAAGCTGGAAACGTTCCTCAGGCCCCTGAAGCTCCAGGTTCCCCTGACGTAGAATAGCAGAAAAGATACATTGTTTAAGGGGACGGTATATATCGTCCCCTTTTTCTTTAGGGAGAAACTGGAAATGGCAGCAGCATTTAACATGAACTCATCAGATATTGAGAACGGCAAGGCAATGGCGGGGATATCTTACTTCGGTATTATTGGTTTCATCATTGCAATTGTAACCAGCCGGGAGAACCGCTATGTAATGTTTCATGCACAGCAATCTCTTATTCCGACTGCCTTGTTCATTGTCAGATTCCTGCCGGGCACTCCCGGTTTTGTTGACGGTATATGTGGGCTCGGGGCTTTTGTACTCCTGATCATCGGACTGGTAAACGGTTTCAGCGGTAAGGTTGAACCTCTTCCACTGCTTGGAGAATTGGCCTACAATTTCGGCATCTGCAAACCCGAGAACTCCAACGGGGAATAGATAGTTCCTATGCTGTTGACAACTGCCGGACATTGTTTAACTTACTACCTTAAGTCAGCTGCATTTTTCACCGGAAGGAGGCCACTGTGGCAATAACACCCACACAGATGAACTACATCCGTAAACTGCTTGTCCAGAAAGCCACCGGACGGGCTGCGGTTGCCATCAGCAAGATCCACCCTGCTGATATTGCAGACCTTTTTTCCGTGAGCCTCACCCCTGCAGAGAAAAGAATGCTGGTGGATATGCTTTTCAGCCAGCTGAAAGCGGGAGATGTTCTTGCGGAGCTCCCAGACTCACTGCTCACCGAGGTTCTTGAAGATATCGACGACGACAGTATTGCCAGGATACTGAAGAGACAGGATCCCAACGATGCTCTTCAGTTCCTTTCACAGATAGCAGAGGATCGACATGAAAAGATCCTGAAGCTTCTTCCGGATACAAATCGCTACCGCATTGAACAGCTCATGATCTACCCCGAGGACAGCGCCGGTCAGTTGATGGCTTCCAGCTACATGGTTGTCAAACCTGAGTTCACAGCCAGTGAAGCGGTGGAACAGATAAGAAATCAAAGCGAATCTGTGGATGTCCCCTTCTATGTGTACGTGGCCGACGAGGACAACAGGCTTATGGGCGTTGTGCCCCTGAGAAGGCTTGTAACCTGCCCTCAGGACACTTCAATACGAGAGCTGATGGTTGATGACCCTTTCACCGTGGACACCGATGATGACAGTGAGGAAGCGGCTGCAATCGCCCGCAAGTACGACATCATGGCTGTACCAGTAGTTGACGACAATCATCACCTCATGGGAGTGATTCCCGGAGACGCTCTTTTCGATGTAATGGAAAAAGAAGCCACCGAGGACATGTACCGCATGGCTGGTCTTTCTGAAGATGACAGCATCTTCACCCCTGTTCCCACAGCTTTCAGGCAGAGATTCCCATGGATTCTGGTAAACCTGGTAACTGCTTTCATAGCCTCCACCGTGGTTAGAGCCTTTGAGGGAACCATCTCCCAGTTCGCTACCCTTGCCGCTTTCATGCCTGTGGTTGCAGGAATGGGTGGCAACATAGGTAATCAGTCGCTGGTTGTAATAACCCGAGGCATCGCCCTGGGTGAGCTGGATTTCACCAGTGCCAGAAAGGCACTGTTCAAAGAATCAGCTCTGGGTACTCTCCTCGGTCTGGTAGCAGGTACAGTGGCTGCGTCAGTGGCTTACCTCACAGCCAGTGATCCGTCACAGTCCATGTCTCTCGGGACGGTTATCTTCATCTCTATTGTGGCTAACATGGCTCTGGCCGGTCTTCTGGGAGCAGGAATACCTCTTACACTCAGAGCTCTGGGCAGAGATCCGGCAATGGGTAGTAATATTCTTCTCACAGCATGCACAGATTCCATCGGCTACCTGCTTCTGCTGGGGCTTGCAATGCACATAATGACGTAAGCATCAAGTGAAACACAAACCCACCTCTCTTGAAATAGTACAACTCATCAACGGCCCTGTGTCAGACCCTCATTCCATACTTGGAATGCACAAAGTAAAAGATTCCATCTCAATTAGAGCTTTCTGCCCCGGAGCAGTTTCAATTCAGGTAGTTAATGGGAAAAGAAATCTGGAGATGGATATGATCGATCCAGAGGGATTCTTTATCTGGAATTCCACCGGAAGATCAGATTTCTTCCAGTACGAGCTAAAGATCAAACTTTCAGACGGATCTTCGTGGCAGACGCCTGATCCTTACTCATTCCTGCCTCAGTTCGGTGAGATCGACCTGCACCTGTTCAACAATGGCAAGCATCTTCAGCTCCACAGAAAAATGGGTGGAAGGATCCGGAAGGTGGGTGATGTAAAGGGAACACTGTTCACAGTCTGGGCGCCCAACGCACTTGCAGTAAGTTCTGTGGGCTCGTTCAACAACTGGGACAGCAGAAGACACCCAATGAGGAACCTGGGCTCAAGCGGAGTCTGGGAACTCTTCATACCGGGAGTTTCCTGCGGAGACTTCTACCGGTACATCATCACAACCGCCAGCGGTAAGAGAATTGAGAAATCAGACCCGTACGCAACCTCGTTCGAGAAAAGACCGGGAAACTCCTCCAGGGTAGATGATCCGTTTTCTTTCAAATGGTCCGATGAGGGCTGGATGAAGGAAAGAAGTAACAGAAACTGCTTTACCTCACCCATGTCCATATACGAACTTCATGCCTCCTCCTGGACCAGAAAGGAAGATGACTTCCACTCCTGGGGCGATCTGGGCAGGTGGCTCATTCCCTATGTAAAGAAGCTGGGTTTTACCCACATAGAACTTCTTCCTGTCATGGAACATCCGCTTGACGAATCCTGGGGCTACCAGGTGACGGGTTTTCTTGCGCCCACCAGCAGAATGGGAACTCCGGAGGAATTCTGCCGGTTCATTGACCAATGTCACATTGAGGGGATCGGAGTAATAGTAGACTGGCCACCGGCACATTTTCCAACTGACGGATGGGCTCTTGCTAAGTACGACGGGTCGTGTCTTTACGAGCATAGTGACCCCAGAAAAGGATACCACCCGGACTGGAACACACTGATATTCAATTACGGCAGGAATGAGGTAAGGAATTTTCTCTATGCAAGTGCGTTCCAGTGGCTTGACACATTCCATGCCGACGGCATCAGAGTGGATGCTGTGGCCTCCATGCTATACCTGGATTATTCCAGGGAGGAAGGTCAGTGGATACCCAACGAATACGGTGGCCGTGAGAACCTTGAAGCTGTTGAGTTCCTGAAGGAACTGAACCACTACGTGGGATCAATGTTCCCGGGTGCAGTCATGGTGGCTGAAGAGAGCACAGACTGGCCCGGGGTGACGCAACCACCTGAACAGGGCGGGCTAGGCTTCCATTTCAAGTGGAACATGGGATGGATGAACGACACCCTTGAGTTCTTCAGAGCCGACCCAATTTACAGAAAACACATGCTGGACAAAATAACTTTCAGCGCCATGTACGCCTGGAGCGAGAACTTTATCCTTCCCCTGTCTCACGACGAAGTTGTGCATGGAAAAGGATCTCTCTTGAACAAGATGCCCGGCACGAAAAAAGAGAAGGAAGCAAATTTGAGGCTTCTGCTCTCTTACCAGTGGTTCTTCCCCGGTAAGCAGCTTCTGTTCATGGGCGGAGAGAGGGCTCAGGAAACTGAGTGGGACCAAAGTATCAACCTTCCTGAGGGAAGCAGTGATATGAAGGATTTCGTAGCATCATTGAACAGATTCTCCAGAGAGCACCGTCAGTTCTTCCAGAGTGACTGCCAGGGAGAAGGATTTAAGTGGGTGGACTTCTCCGACACTGATTCCACCATAGTCTCTTTTCTGAGAAGAGTAGAAGGACATTCCCCGATACTCTGTATTTTCAACATGACCCCCATGGAGAGGAAGAACTACAGAATAGGCATACCTATGGAAGGCTCCTGGAAGCTGGTTTTCAACGGTACGCTGCCCTTTGATGAAGTTTCAACTTCAAAACCTGTTCCAGCACACGGCTTCAGCAACTCAATTGAGGTAACTCTTCACTCTCTTTGCTGCTCAGTGTATTCTCACCTGTAAGTATATTTCACAGATTTACCCTGCTATCCGTACTTTTCACATAAACACACTTGTGTCCGTAGTTTTCATGTGTTATACTCGTTTTTCAGGAACATAGCCATTTATCCTTAATTTTCATGAAAGGAAACAGTATTTCATGAAGAAAGCGGTCTTTCCTGGACCTGGCAGGTACTTCTCGAGCTGGGTACTACCGGAAAACGCTGTGCCTGTGGGTTATGCCGCTCTGATCCATGCTTTCAAGCTTCAGGTTCCGACGCCGGTAACTCTGTGTGCGATAAGTAACAGGCACAGAAAATACATAATGGATGGCTGGAGCATCTTGACTCCCCGACACATGCCTGAATCTACTCTCTACGGACACCTGACCTTTGCTCTCAAGTACGAGGGGGTTAATCTGGCTCTCTTGAAAAGACTGTTCCGGAAAACAGGTTCCTTCCCCATTATTCAGATGGTCAGAGATACGCCCGGAAGCATTTACTCAAGACGGCTCTGGTTTTTGTATGAATGGCTTCTGGATGAGCTGCTTGACCTTCCTGATTCCACCATAAAAGGCGGGAATTACCCTCATGTGATCGATCCTGCTTTGCAGTATGCTGTTCCAGGGACTTCCTCTCCAAGACATAGAGTCAAAGATAATCTTCCCGGGACAAGGAATTTTTGTCCTCTGGTATTTCGGACGGACCTGCTGGAAAGCTACAGCAAAGCAAACCTCCCATCAATGGCGGCTAAGGCTTTAGGGGGGATTTCCGATGACATCCTTGCCAGAACCGCAGCCTTCCTGCTTCTGGATGACTCAAGGGCCAGCTTTGCAATTGAGGGAGAAGAGGTGTCTCTGAATCGCATTCAGAGGTGGGGTCAGGCAATAAAGGAAGCCGGAATAATTTCCCTGAACGAGCAGGAGCTGATCCGGCTTCAAAGAATACTGATAGGGGATTTTCGTTTCGTTGCGGAAGGCTTCAGGTCCACCGGTGGTTTTGTTGGAGAACATGATCGGCGCACCGGGCAACCGCTACCGGTTCATATCAGCGCCAGAGCGAAAGACATCAACCTCCTTCTGGATGGGCTTATGGTTTTTGACAGGCTATTCGCCCCTGAACTGGATGCTGTTGTGGCCGCTGCTGTCCTCGCATTTGGATTTCTCTACATTCATCCTTTCGAAGATGGGAATGGACGGATTCACAGGTTACTGATACATCATGTTCTCACAAGAATGGGATACAATCCACCTGAACTGATCTTTCCCGTTTCCGCTGCGATACTGGATAACATCCAGGGATATCGAACTATACTGGAGAGCTACTCCTCCCGGTTACTGCCACTGATCGAATGGGAACCGACCGAAACAGGCAATGTAGAAGTGCTGAATGAAACAGCTGATTTCTATCGTTACTTCGATGCGACAGTGCACACTGAGTTCCTCTATGAATGTGTCGAGAATACAGTAAAAACAATACTGCCTGAAGAAGTGCAATACCTGCGTAGCTATGATTTGTTTCGTTCCAGCATTGGAAGAATTCTTGAAATGCCTTCTGTGAAACTGGATACTCTGCATAAGTTTCTGCGACAGAACGGTGGCAGATTATCTGCAAGAGCAAAGAAGAATGAGTTTTCAGCACTGACGCAGAATGAGATTGTTGAAATAGAGCATATTTATGAATGCACTTTTCTGAAGGAAGAGGAAAAATGAGATCACACACAAAGCACCTCTGGTTCAACACACCTGAGCGGGTTGGTTTTCTTAACATCACCGGTGAAGTGGAAGAAGAACTGCATTTGAGTGGTATACAGGAAGGGCTCTGTCTTGTGAATGCAATGCATATCACAGCAAGCGTGTTCATCAATGACGATGAGCCCGGGCTTCACAGCGACTACAAAAGGTGGCTTGAGGAACTGGCACCCCATGATCCGACTATGTACAGACACAATCTTACAGGTGAGGATAACGGGGATGCCCATCACAAGCGCCAGATAATGGGTCGTGAAGTGGTTGTAGCAGTTACAGACGGGCAATTGGACATGGGTCCCTGGGAACAGATCTTCTACGGTGAATTTGACGGCCGAAGAAGAAAAAGAGTAATGGTCAAAATAATCGGAGAGTGAGGTGGAGAGTATGCGCATTCTTGTTGCACTGAGTGCGGTTACCCTTTTGCTGACAGGTTGCGGAGACACAGGGAATGATGTTGGCGGTCAGTACCAGCCCTATCCCCCGTCTGTGAGCGTTACAGGTATTGGGACAGCAACAGGCATTGCCGACCTGGTGGTGATCAACTTCAGTATTGATGTATCTGACATCGATGCGGGAGAAGCTGTGAACGAAGCAACTGAGCTGGCTGAAGGCGCAATTGCTGCCGCAGTGGAAGCCGGTGTGGAAGAGATGGACATCGAGACTGTGGGCTACAGCCTGTACATGGAAGAAGAGTACGACTACAACACCTACGAGTACACAGGTGAGAACCTCTACCATCTCACACATGCTTTCACAGTGAAAGTAAATGATATCGAACAGGTTGGAGAAGTTATTGCAGCACTGGTCTCAGGTGGAGCCACTTCCATCGGCGGAATCAGTTTCACCATCAGCAACAGAGATGAACTTATTGCTGAAGCCAGAGAAATGGCCATTGTGGAAGCAAGAAAAACTGCAGAGCATCTGGCCAGCGGATTGGGTGTTTCTCTTGGAGACCCGATCAATGTCAGTGAATGGGTTGACTACTACGGAGGCTATGACAGTTACGCATACGGTGGGTATGCCGACGATTATTACTACGAATCACCGCCAATATCACCTGGTAATTCATCCGTAACACTGAATGTCTCCGTCTCCTACGCTATTGACTAGAGAATGATTATTCTGCTTGTAACACTGGTGGGGTTCTTCACAACCCCGCCGGCTGACATGGATTCCGCTCTCGCTGTCCTGAAGAACACCCTCACCGGAGCTTCACCACAGGCTCTCGGGATCTTTTTTGCAGAGATCGGCCTTGAAGCTGCCCCTGATGAGATACATCTCTGGGGCAACAACACCTACTGCGAACTGCTTATGGAATTCTCGGATCTTGCCCCTGATTCAGGTACCCCGGACTCCCTGATTCCTCTTCTTGAAGGTCTGCCTCTGGAGCTTCTTACAGATCACGATGAATGAGCTACTTGGAAAACTGACAGCAGTGAAGGTAACTGTTCAGTATGGGAACACTTTTTCTCTTCACTGCCATGCTCTACAGCCTGCCTGTGATATCAGAGGTCTGCTCAAACCCTCTTAACGAGACCACCGGTGAATTCATTGAGATCCACAACGACTCCACAGAAGCCATTGATATTGCCGGTTACTCGATCACCGACGGTGACGCGCTGGATGATCTCCTCCCCTGGAGTGGAGCCTTCCCTCAGGCAGGTGTAACAACCGGAACTACGATCATTCCCGCAGGCGCGTATGCTATCCTTTTGGAACTGGACTATCCCGATGACCCGTGGCTCACATTCCCGGATGGAACTGTGATCCTCTCAACCGGAGATCACGCGATCTGCAACGGGCTTGCAGCGTCCTCAGATCCCCTGACCCTCTACAAGGCTACCGGTTCATCCCAGAATGATGTTGTTTCCACATTCGGAACTCCCGCACAGTTCGACGACTGGCAAGACTGCGATGACGACGGTCTCGACTCCATCCCTTTCGACCCCGGCCAGGGGCTTTCAATCGGCAGATATCCCCTGAACAGTCCCGATTGCCAGGAAGCCTGGTTTGCAGGGGAACCAACCCCTGGGCAGGCTCCGGAAGCTCCACCGGATACTTTCATCATTACCATCGATTCTCTCTTTATGAACGATATGGACCCGATTCTAGGCAGCTCAGTTCTCCTCACTGCAGTTGTGTCCTGCTGGGGCACAGTTTCACCTGACACCGGTGAGGTTATCCTTTTCATAGACGCCGATGGAGACTCCATTCCGCAGTGGGATGAAGTTCTTTACAGTTACCCTGCATGGAGCCTTGTACCAGGGGAAACAGACACCCTGGAGGTTTTCTTTCCCGCGCCTGAGACTGGCTGGTACCCTGCAGTCTGCTCAGCACCGGGAGCCGCCACCAGGATACATTTTTCAACAGGTGGCGGTATCAATCCCATTGTTACAGAAGTAATGGCGAATCCTCTCAATGAGGACCAGGAGGAATTCATCGAGGTATTTTACCCCGGCCCCGGTGTTTTCCCCCTGGCTGGATGCAGCTTCACAGATGGAGATGCTGTTGATCAGATAATTTCCTTCAACGGAAAAGCGTACATCATATCTGGTCAGGCTGCGCTGATCCTTGACCCGGAGTATCAGGGTACCCTGAACATCCCTGAAGACACTCCTCTTTTTTCTCCAGCCAACACAACCATCGGGAATGGTCTCACAACCGATGATCCCATACTTCTCTATCTCCAGGGTGAACCGTCACTGGCAGCACTTCTTTCCACTGCAGGAACTCCATTGCTCTTTGATGATCCGCTGATGTGTGATGATGACGGACTTGACAACATTGCCTTCGACCCGGGAGACGGTTGTTCCATGGAAAGGATCTCCCCTGAAGGCCCTGATGCAGAATTCAACTGGATAGCTTCACAGCCCGGGGGCACACCGGGGGTTGTCCCGGAGAATCAGGGGTGGACAGACCTCAGAACTGATTCCATTTACATGGAGAATACAATCGTTGCAGTATTCAGTAACTGCGGTGTGTTTGATGCAGAAGGTTTATGCACTGTCTTCTCTGATATGAACGGCGACCTCCAACCCTCATCAGGGGAAGTCATTCACGAACAGACGGTAAACCTGAGTGCCGGACAGAGTGACACACTGTCAATTCTCTTTTCTCCTCCGGACAGTGGCCTTTTTGTAATAGCTGCAACCATTCACAACCCCTCGGACACAACCACATCCAACAACACACGACACTGCAGCTTAATTCCTGATAAACCCGCATGGCCGGTGATCACAGAAGTTCTATGCAACCCTGCCAATGAAGACTGTGACGAGTTCGTTGAATTGTTCTTCCCCGGCCCTGGAATGGTGGATATCACCGAATACTCCATAACAGACAATGATGCTGATGATGAATTGATCGCTTTAACCACACAGTTCCTTCTTCCGGGAGGTTATGCCCTTATCCTTGACCCGGAGTATGAAGAGGGGTCCATGCCCTACGACATTCCAAGTGGAACAGCCATCTTCCACCCGGCAAATACAACAATAGGTGACGGTCTTTCCAGCACCGATCCTCTCCTTCTTCTCTTAGACTCCCTTGCCGTTTCAACCTATGGAACACCGGATGATCCCGACGATGACATTCCCTTTGATCCCGGGACAGATCTCAGTGTTGAAAGGATCACTCCCAGCCATCCAGACGCTGAAGAGAACTGGATCTCCAATCCGTCAGGACCCACTCCAGGTGCTCCACCGGAAGGAATCACCGAAGGTGTAGACTACTGCATAGTATCAACAACCCTTTCCCCTCCCATGGGACAGGAAACAACGGATACACAGGTTGAGGTAAAGCTCACCTGCTCAGGCACAGATTCTGTTGCCACAGGAGAGCTGTGCATAAGAATAACAGCTGATGGAACAGAGATACATTCCTGTACTCCCATTCCACCGGTTCTTGGAGATACTTTAGCCATCAAAACAGTGTGGCGGGGAACAACAGAAGAGACCGTAATTATGGGCGAACTGCTCTGTTCAGCAGATGGGAACACGGTAAATAACACCTCAGAAGCAACCTGGAACCCGCCTCCAGTTCTTTGTATCAATGAGGTCTTCTATCACGAGACTGAATGGATCGAGCTGTTCAACGGCACCGAAGGCGCCGTATCTCTCGAAGATTACCTGATCTCCGACCCTGCCTGCCAATCTCCTCTGCCTGAGGAGCAGCTGGCTTCCGGTGAATTCATAATACTCACAGAGTGCGAAGACGACTTTCAGTACCGCTGGGGCACTCTCAGCTGCCCTGTGGTCCAGCTCGAGCAATGGCCCACCCTGAACAACTCCGGAGACTCACTTACCCTCACAAAAGGCTCCCAGGCTGTTGATATGGTCCCATACTCCAGTCAGTGGGGAGGGAACGCAGGTTCCAGTCTGGAAAGACGATCTCACACGGTAATGGGTTTCTTAAAAGAGAACTGGGGAACATCCCTGTCAAATGCAACACCAGGGGAACCCAACAGCATCGGTGAGGTATCATCCGATGAATTCCTCTGCCTCTCCCCCACTGTCTTCAACCCGCCTGAAACGCCGCTGCTCATCCAAGTGAATCTCCCCATGCAGGCATGCAATGTAACGGTAAAAGTCTTCGATGTGCGGGGCATGGTACTTGAAGAACTGTACTCATCAATAGTTCCCGGTGAAGTGCTGATCCTGGAATGGTTTGGGAACGAATATCCCATAGGCAGATACATCGTCTTCGCTGAAGCTGTCTGTGCCGGTGATAAACTTAGTGACGCACAGGTGGTTATTCTCGCCCGGCCTTTGCAGTAACGGCGCAACCTTTGGGCACCCCGTAGCGGTTGCTTTCGGAACTGGCATGCTGGAAACTTGGGGCTGAAGGATCGGTAATAAATCAAATTAGTTACCTTGAGTAGAGATCAGAGATCTCTTTAATTTCTCGAACTCCTCCGCCTTACCCTCCCCAGCCGACCAGCGGACAATCTCATCGAAATCGATAACGTGCTTTCGAGCGACCAGACAAGCCTGTTCAAGGCACTCAGTATCACCTGCATGATAGAACCAAGCCAGTCTGTCCTTAACACAGTCAGTAGGTGTGAGGAGCCGGAGGACCCCTACGGCTGTAGGGATTTCATTGAATTGAGTAATAGGTTCATTCCCAATTCCAAGGGGACCTGCAGGAAACTCAACAAGAAGCTCAACCTCAGGATGCTTGAAATAGCGATGATCCTGCACAAAACCAAGGTTCTCCATACACATGGTGACTTTTGCCCTGGATGAAACTCCTGTTTCAATGAAATCAAGATCCATTGAAACGTACTTGTCTTCACTGTAAATGGAAACACAGGAACCACCGCTTAACACAACTGAGATTCCACTCTCTTTAGCCTTGTGGATACAAAGGATGCTAACTCAAGTCGATTCATTTCTGAAATTGGCTTCACAGTGGTTTTCCTTTACGCCTTGGCCTTCCCCTGAAAACCAGTAAGCGCTGCTTCTCCTCCTCTGGCAAAAACTGAACAGCCTTTCCAAGGAGAAGCAGTAACTCACTCAGTAAAGGATATCTCGGATTGAATTCGTACAACCTTGTTCTGCCGACTTTGCTGCTTAAGAACACTCCTCCATTTTCAAACTTCACAAGCTGCTTCTGAATACCATAAATACGTCGCTGATAAAACTTAGCAATTTCACTTGCGTATCCCTTTTCTCTTGCTGCAATAAACACAAGCACTCTTTCAGCATCTTCCGAAACAAGAATAGACTCAAGGAGCATAAACTTAATCACCACCTTACTTGGCTATATAACCAACTTCTTTGGTATTATATCAAAGCAGGTTACTTGCGTAAATAGCAGCTACAAGCAAATCTATAAATGTGGTTGTTGCTTTATCCTGAATACTTCATTTTTCCAGAAAACAATTCTAGTTTTTTGTAGAAGAAGTTCTACTCATTCGCTTTGCTACCCTGAACAGGATTCGAAAAAACACGATACTCCAGGTACTTGAGTGCCAGATCACTGAACAATGCATTTATCAGTTATCAAACCTGGTGACCTTTTTGTCTAGTTTTTTCAGATACTTTTCAATGTTCAAACGCCTGGCTGTCTTCCTGGCTTTCCTGTAAAGGTTGACCGCTTCTCTCTGCTGCCTGCTTTCTCAAAGATATCCCCGCCGGTAACAAAGGACTCCTTTGAATTGTACGTTCCGTAATGGCTGTAATTGTCAGAGCACGGCAACCAGGCTTAAGGGCTTCTTCTGTGAAACAGCATTTGCCACTCAGATCCCGGGTGATCCTGACAAAGGGGCAGTTCATACCACTTAAAAGGAGGGGCCGCAGACTTTTGCTGCAACCCCTTGATCGTCTGATCTCGAAGACTAGTTTCTTGCCTGGAGTTTTTCCAGCATGTCCCTTACTGTGCTTTCCAGATCCCAGTGGGGCTCCCATCCCCACTCTTCTCTGGCAGCGGAGTCATCAATTGAGGCAGGCCATGTGTCGGCAATAGCCTGGCGGAAATCAGGCTGGTAGGTAACCTGGAAATCAGGGATGTGCTTCCTTATTTCTGCCGCGAGATCACCTGCGGTAAAAGAAAGGGCACTGAGGTTGTACTCGCAGCTGTGGATAAGATTTTTCTTATCAGCTTCAGCAAGATCGATGGTTGCCTTGATACAGTCAGGCATATACATCATGGGAAGCATAGTATCTTCCTTCACAAAACAGGTGTATCTGCCTTCTTCAACTGCCTTGTAGAATATGTCTACTGCGTAATCGGTTGTACCGCCTCCAGGAAGAGTTTCAGAACTGATGATACCTGGATATCGAAGTCCGCGGATGTCAGCGCCGAGATTATTTACGAAGTAATCTCCCAGAAGCTCTCCACAGACCTTTGTTACTCCGTACATTGTCTTTGGTTTCAGAATAGTCTCCTGAGGCGTATTAAACCTTGGGGTCTCCGGTCCGAATGCTGCAATAGAGCTTGGAATTATCACCGTACCCATATCGAATTCCACAGCGGCATCCATGATGTTGATGGAACCGTTCATGTTCACATCCCAGCAAAGAGCAGGGTGCTTTTCTCCTGTGGCGCTGAGTATGGCAGCCATGTGATAAATGGTGTTTATCCCGTACTTCTTGATCATACTGAATACTGCTGCCCTGTCTGTTACATCGAGAACATCGCAGGGACCGGATTCTGACAGCTTTCCTTCCGGCTTGCGAATATCAGTAGAAATTACATTATCTGAGCCGTATCTTCTTCTGAGTTCCTCGGTCAGTTCGCTGCCGATCTGACCCATTGCACCGGTAACAAGCACTTTTTTTTGTGTCATCAGGTTCTCCGCTGAAGGGTTTCTTTTTTGTTTTGTCAGAGCAATTCTAAGGATTTACTCTGCGAATTTCAAGTATCCTTGTGCCAACTTCTATATTGTCCAGACCGTCTGTGTCCTTTACTTCTGCAAAGACAGTGTAACGGCAGTCAAGTCTTCTCTGGTCGTCCAGCATTATGAAGAACTGACTTCCCCCTGTGTTCATACCGGAATCAGCCATACCCACAACTCCTCTGTGGTATGCAACTGGATTGTTCTCAGCTGGAATGGAGTATCCGGGGCCACCGAAACCGTTGCCTTCAGGACACCCGGCCTGGGCTACAAAGCCGGGAATGACCCTGTGAAAATAGATACCGTCATAGAATCCGGTCTCCGCAAGATACCAGAAACTTCGGCATGTCACAGGCGCGTTCTCCTTCAAAAGTGTCATGGTGAAGTTACCGGCACCGGTTACCAGCACCACCTGGGAAGGCACATCTTCCAGTGCAGGTGCTTCGTGGGGAAGATTTCCTTCAAGAGGCATTGCGAAGTCTCTACCGGTGGCATCCGCAGCAATTGCTCCCACCATCACATATTCATCTGTAAGAAGGTAATCCAGTCTTTCTGGAGGGATCTCCCATCCCAGTTGAAGAAGTGCCATTAGAGCCGATGCCCTTATGTCAGGTCTTGAGCTTCTGAAAAGAGAATCTTCAAGTATGGGGATCTGTCCTACTCCTGCCAGCGCAATATGCCCGATGGGGCCAGGTGTGGAGGCAAGTTCCATAAGCAGATCATCTCTTCCCGTGGCCAGTGCTGCATTCATCCTTACATAAAGGGACCGGTCATCCAGCATCTCAAAAGCTGCATTGGGGTTTCTCTGAATAACGGCATTTCTAACAGCCCAGCTGGGATCATGAATAAGCTCCATGACCTCATCCGGGGAAAGGGCTGAAGAATAGTACAGTCGCTGAAGGCCTGTGAGCTCCCCGACGCTCACAGAAGGAAGGGCGGCACCGGATTCAGAGCAGTATCTGAGGATTGATGTAAGATTTTCCCCTGAAACATCTTCCATGGGAACACCCAGTCCAGCTCCACCTGCGAATTCTCGCCACAGGTTCCGTGTTTCTGTATCAAGGGAATCCCAGTTGTCACTGATGTAACCTGCCAGCTGATCCACCGGCTCAGGTTGATATTGAAAGACCATTCTGTGAAACTGCCTGAGTATGGCGTATTTCACCAGTTCAGGACCCCCAGGGATCTCAAAGGAGTCCCCGTATTCTATTAGAACCGATTCCTGAGCAGAAGGAAATGGATTCCCGTCAAGCATGGCATCAAGTGCCTCCTGCGGTGAGAGAACTGAGGCAAGCAGAGCAATAAGAGCGAGAGATATCATGTTTTCCTCCTGAATAAGTAATGCGATTCGACGGAAAGTAAACTATAATTCATAGCTGGAGAAATCGCCGGTGATAAGTCTGGTTGATTAGAAAGGTTGAAATGTCAAATACGATAATTGAAAAGGCGCGCAGAGGTGAAACCAATGACGTTGTTCGTCTTGCTCTTAGAAATGAGAGTCTTTCTCTTGAGGATGCGCTTCTGAAAATAGCAGCAGGGCATGCAGTGGTACCTTCAAACAATACCAGAGAAATTCCCGATCCCTGCATAATTGGCGGAGGAACCCGGATCAAGGTGAATGCCAACATAGGAAGTTCCATGGATCATGAATCCATGAACGAGGAACTTGAAAAACTGAAAATGGCTGTCTCATCAGGGGCACATACTGTTATGGATCTATCAACTGGAACTGCCTGGAAAACAATACTGAACAGTATAACAGCAGCCAGCCCGGTCCCCATTGGAACAGTTCCAGTGTACCAGGTCTTCGGAGTAGCCATGGACAAAGGCAGAGATGTTGCTGATGTCTCCCCTGAAGAAATATTCTCCGCAGTCGAGGATCACTGCAGAGCCGGTGTTGACTACCTGACTCTCCACTGCGGTGTCACAAGAAGATCTGTTGCTCTGCTCCGTGCTCAGGGACGCAAAATGGGAATAGTTTCCCGAGGCGGGTCTCTCATGGCGGAGTGGATGGAAAAACGGGGAGAGGAAAATCCCCTTTACACTGGATTTGACAGGTTATCAGAGATCCTCAGAGAATACGATGTTACCTATTCTCTCGGCGACGGCCTTCGCCCCGGCTGTCTGGCGGATGCCGGAGACAGAGGTCAGATCGAAGAGTTGATCTCCCTTGGGGAGCTTCAGAAAAAAGCTCTTAGTGCAGGAGTTCAAACAATGATAGAGGGTCCCGGACATGTACCTATGAATCAGATCGCTGAGAACATAAGAATTCAGAAAAGCCTCTGTGGCGGAGCTCCCTTCTATGTACTGGGCCCCATAGTAACCGATATTGCACCTGGTTATGACCATATTACCAGCGCTATTGGAGGAGCAATTGCTGCCTGGAACGGAGCGGATTTTCTCTGCTATGTCACTCCTGCGGAACACCTGAGGCTCCCTGACATTGAAGACGTGAGAGTTGGTGTTATCACAGCAAGGATCGCAGCACATGCTGCGGACATTGCCAGAGGTATCCCCGGTGCCATGGACCCGGATAATGCCATGGCGGAAGCAAGAGCAACTTTCAACTGGAAAGAGCAGTTCAAGCTTGCCATGGATCCTGTCACAGCCAGAAAGTTCCGTGATGAAGCTCTGCCGGAGGACGAAGATGTCTGCTCAATGTGCGGACACCTCTGTGCTCTGAAGACCAGTAAAAGAGCAATGGGAGAGAAAGAGTAAACTAGCTTTTCTTCACCATGGCATCTGTGTAGTAAAGGGATGATGGAACCACCGGGAATTCCACCTTGGTTCTGTATACTACGAATTCATCCGGATCCCACCTGAGACACTGGAACACATCTGCCAGCATTTCAGAATACTGCGGTATGAGAGGTGTGTATGCACAACCTGTGCCGGTACCTATCATGATAGGCTTGATGTTCACTGGTATCCTGTCTCTGTCTGAGCGGTATGCAAGCGCTCCACCGTTGGAGTAGTAGTCAAAGAGCATTTTGGCTGCGGGATTACCTGCCATGCTCTCAGCCATCGTCTCGTGAAAGAAAAGATCCAGAACAAAATTCTGAACAGGAGTGTAGAGTCTGGCAGAGATCTCGTGATAATCCTCCCCTTCCTCCGAAACAATAGGAAAAATTCCTCTGGATACAGTTCCCGTGACGGTATCGATGAGATTGGTGTTTCCCACAGGTCCTTCTTCCAGTTCATAAACCGGGCCGCAACTGTGAGATGTTATTGTTTTAAGAGCAGGGAGAGGGTTACTGCAGTACATCTCCAAAAAGGGGACATTCTCCATGAGATTACAGGATACCTTTGGATCAATAGTGTCTGTAAAAAACTGTTCCTCATGCTCTGTACCTGTAAAAAAGCAGGGAGTGTCTATAACCCATTTAACCCCCGGACGATTTCTTCTAATGCCAAACAAACCCTTCACCTCTGCAACATCGAGCATTCCCTCAGTTGCAGATGGTCCAAAGAACCATGCATCCAGCTGGGTCTCGGCCTGAAGGCCGAGGAGATGGCTCTGTGCGTAGTAAGCCTGCTTCCTCAGCGTATTGTAAGCCTGCTCTTTCCCGTCCCGTGAGCTTGCCATGAGCATCATATCCATGGACTGTCTGTCTCCGGAATGAATGTCAATGATCTCGTAGAACTCTTCCACTGTCTTAAGAGCTTCATCAAGATATTTCTTTTCCACACCTTTCGCCTTGCAACTTCTTATAAAGCGCCCGAAAGAATGTCTGCCTGGTATGAACTGAGCAGCAAAATAGAGATCATCTTCGTGTATTATCTTGTAGATTCGCCATCCAAGTTTTTTGTCCAGTCCCAGCACCTGATACACATCATGTGGGCTGTCGATCCGCTCGGGAAGTTTGGTAACTACTATGCCAATTGCCTTACGCAATCCAAGAATGGTTCTTGTAACATCTTCCTGGAAACGTGTGGTTACATTTGTCATGCTCCTCCAACTTTATGTTTTTGTCAGTGAAATATTATCTGTCCAGGCGATGCAGGCAAGGCAGGCAGATTAAAAGATGCCTGCAAACAGATCATCCCCTGGAGTTGTAAGAACCTGAAGCTCCCTCTGTCCTCCTGCAAGGAATATTTTTCTGTCGCTGAGTATTTCCTGAATCCTTCTGTCAGAACCGGACACTCTTCTCATCAACTCTGAAGCGGGAAGAACGGTAATATGAAGTTTCCTGGCTGCTGATCTTGCGAATGCAGCGGTACACTCCTTCACAGCGTCCATGCTTGTATCGCCTACTACCAGCAGATTGACCGGTGAATTATCAACCGCAGTACCCCTGGCATAGTCTCCATATATGAATGCCATTCCAACGGTATCACGACAGCATTTCAGATCAGCTGTGAGGAGATCAATAAGACCTGTTGTCTTGGAAAAAATTGAACGAAGTTCCTGGAAAATGAGGTTTTCTGTATCAGCCGAGTAATGGACCTGATTACCAACCCGGGTCCGATAAAGAATCCCTGCCTGGGCAAGTCTGGCAACCTCCCTCTGCACAGCACCACGCCCGCAGTCAAGAAGTCTAATTAGTTCAAGAAGGTAAAATGTTCTTTCCGGATTGAGAACAAAAGTGGCAAGTACCTTCCTCCTCACCTTACCGAAAAGGCACTCTCCCAGCAGTTCATTTGGATTGTTACTCATATTGGGTATATCTGTACATTTACCCGGTATGTCAAGCTTAAGCAATTAGTTAGCTCAAACTCGTACCTGAGCCGGAGAGAAATAGCCTTTATTTAATGATTCCGTTCTCCCGGCCGACTGCTATAAATGCTGCAATTGCCCTGTCAAGTTGCTCTCTTGTGTGGGCGGCGCTGAGCTGTACCCTTATTCTTGACTGACCGATTGCCACAACCGGGTAAAAGAAACCTATGGCATAAACCCCGTGTTCCAGAAGATCATTGGCGAATTTCTGTGCGAGAACGGCATCATCATCGTACTCACCGAACATGATAGCTACTATTGCAGTAGTACCGTTGAGAGTTGTAAAACCGGCATCTTTGATCCTGCTTCTGAAGTACTCTGCATTCTCGTGAACTCTGTCGCGAAGAGCCGTACTCTCTGTAAGCATTTCCAGAACCCTGAGAGTTGCTCCAACCACCACCGGGGCCAGTGTGTTGGAGAAAAGATACGGCCGTGACATCTGTCTGAGCCAGTCGATCAGTTCCTGCCGGCCGGAAGTGCAGCCTCCACTGGCTCCTCCCAGAGCCTTCCCGAAGGTGGTGGTTATGAGGTCAACTCTGCCCATGACTCCGAAATGCTCATGTGTACCTCTGCCCGTGGCACCTATGTAGCCGGTGGCATGGCTGTCATCAACCATGAGTATGGCATCATACTTCTCGCAGAGTTCTACAATTCTATCAAGGGGAGCAATGTCACCGTTCATGCTGAACACACCGTCAGTGGTAACCATACGATACTCGCAGGCCTGTACCTCATCACTGGCAAGAATAGCTTCAAGACCGGGAAGTTCCTTACCGTCAAAAGCGTAGCTTCCGGTTCCAACCTGGCAGTGACTGTAGATATACCGTTTTGCCTTGCAGAGTCTCACTCCGGAGATTATCGATGCGTGGTTCAACTGGTCGGCGATTATGGCGCTCTTTGAGTCCAGAAATGGTTCAAATATCCCGGCATTGGCATCATAGCAGGCAGCGTAGAGTATAGTGTCATCAGTGCCCAGAAATTCAGAGACCTTTGCTTCCAGCTTCTTGTGGATGTCCTGGGTACCACATATAAATCTTACACTGGACAGGCCGTAGCCCCTTGAATCGATAGTATCTTTGGCAGCCTGACAAACTTCCGGGTGATTCGAAAGACCAAGATAGTTGTTGGCACAGAAATTCAAGACATTCTTTCTTGAGCCAACTGCTATCTCGGTACCCTGTGGAGAGGTGATGATCCTCTCCTCCTTGATAAGCCCCTGAACTCTTCTTTTTTCAATCAACTCAGTGATATCTTTGTATATTTTTCGAGACATGCTATTTCCCTTCGATTACACCATCAGACAAACAAGCACCATGAAATGCAGCCCTGATTATAACAACCATGATAAGAGAAATACAAAAAAGTGTTATCAGTTGAACTCTGACCAGATGTCCCTGTAAATATCGTAATTATGGCTTACGATCTCAACATACTTTTTCGTCTCATTGTAGGTGATCCTGCTGAAAAATTCCTCCTGGGAAACTGTTCCCCATCCCCACCGCATGGCATTGTGTGGTCCTCCGTTGTAACCGGCAAGAGTTCCAGGTATGTCCCAGTCACAATCCTCACCGTAGCTGCTTATACAAGCTGTACCGTATAGAACGGAAGTAGCTGGGTCATAAAGGATATCAGGGCTGTAATGCTGTTCCCAGCCGTTCTCAATGGCAACGTATTCTGAAGTACTTGGTATCATCTGGATAAGCCCCCTGGCTCCTGCAGTGGAAAAACATGTTGGCTGGAAGGCGCTTTCCTGTTTCATAATGGACCAGAGCAATTTAGGGTCCATGTTGAAACGACCTGTTGCAGCAAGTACATCGTCACTCCACGCAGCTGGATAACGCAATCTCCAGAGGTCAAGAGGACGGTTTTCACCTGCCAGGCTCCATATCTGCCATGCAGCAGAAGGTCCCCTTTCCCACACATCGTTCGCAAGATAAAAAGGAGCAAGTCTGTAAACACTGCCTGCCTCCTCCTCTGCAAGACGGAAGAGATCCAGTGCCCATTTCCGGCAGCCTCCTTTGAGCAGAACCAGTCCATCAGTTGCATTCTGAGTCGGCTCACTTTCCGGCCTTCCATTTCTTGCCATCCAGGCTCCCAGGGGCTCCTCAATAAAGTGGGGTCGCCACCGGGGCTGTCCCAGGTATTCCCTGGCAAAAGCAGCCGGCAGGCTCTCCGGTTTTCCGCTGATAAGCCTGTCCAGAACACCTCTTCCTGAATCATCACCGGATTCAAGTTTTAGAACACCATACCAGTACCTGGAAGAGGGCCGATAAACACTCTGGGTCCACCTGCTGTTGAAATTACCGAAGGCTTCAATAGCTTCCGCAGTTCTTCCGGTCTTCATAAGAGCAAGACATCCATAGAACTGGGCATCATCCACAGTGGTGTTGGAAGGGTATCTGCTGACAGTTTCAGCAAAATAGGGGATCGACTGTTCCCAGAAACCGTTCTCCGCAAGAATACTACCTCTGTACCAGGGCAGATTGCTTATTCTGCTGTGAGAGGGCCAGGTGGATTCGTAACGCTCCATATACTGCATGGCCTCATCTACCCTGCCCAGAGCCGCAAGGTCTCGTCCCAGATAAATGCACGCATTGGGAGCATCCTCTCCCCGGGGCCACCGTTCAAGGTACTCGGAAAGAAGTTGAACAGCCTGGTCATGTCTGCCAAGCCTGTCACGGGTTCTGCCTCCAAGGTAGACAATATGGGCCGGTGGATCAGTCGAGTTCACCGCTATGTCATAAACCTCATTCCAGAGTCCACCACTGTAAAAAGGATCGGCAACCTGGCTGGCAAGGGTAGAATCTGCCAGCAGAGTATCTCGAAGAAGTGCATAAGCAGCTGCATGAATATCTCCCGCAGGCCACAAGTTGAACGAGTCCACAAAGTCTCTGAATCCGTAGTTACCCCTGGCCATTCCTCTGTAATGGTAGAACTTCGACCTCAGCTGGTCATCATCCCCATCCATGGCGGAATTCCAGGACAACTCCTGTAATCCCCGGGCACCTGTGCCGAGAGCGGCCCTGTATGTGGTAAGAAGCTTGTCTTTCCCTGCGCTTCCAGGAAGATCAGAGCGGATCATATCAAGGAAATCCATGGCGAGATGCGGGTCGGAGATCAGCAGTGATTCAGCAACCAGAAGAGCAAGATGGTCAGGTAACTGGAATTTTCCTGCAACAAGACCTGACATTATCTCAGGTGCTATCTCTCCTCCACTCATCCGCAGTGCTCTGAACGGAGCAGAACTATCCTGATCCTCCAGGAGGATCCGGGCTATTTCCACCGGTCCCGAGGTTGATGCATCCGCGGCCTTCCAGGCAATGTCAAGCCTGTGAGGAGAATCTGGTGGTAGAAGAAGAGCAGCGCCGGCATACACGGCTGCAGCAGAGTTCCGATCTCCCGAAGCAAGAAGAGAATCAGCCCTGTGCACTTCAAAAGCGCTTCTTTCAGGATCGCTCAGCGAAGAAGGCGAGTCTGCCACCGTCCCACAGGAGACTATCAGAAAGATGCAGAAAACAAAAGCCAGTTTCAACTAACTCTTATCCTCGTGTCCGTATCTGGCAAGCTCATCTGTAAGATCCGGGTGGTTCGGCGCGCCTCTGAGAGTTGTTTCAAGCAGCTCAACTGCTTCAGAGTGTTTATCCACTGCTGCAAGTGCCCGTGAAAGAGCAAGTACAGTCCGCACAGACATGTCAACATCCGGTATCGCATTCTTAAGGAATTCAATGGTTTCCTCGGCTCTGCCAGTCTTAACCATGAGCATTCCCAGACCGGATATTGCAGGTTCCAGATCGGGAGATGCCTCAAGAGCCTTCCTGAAGAACTTCTCAGATTCTTCCATCTGTTCCATTGCAGCCTTGAGGTGAGCTGTGTTGCAGAGAAGCTCCGGGTTCTCCGGAGAGAGAGCAAGAGCTTCATTCAGACAAATCTCCGCTTCCGGGTACTCTGCCCGATTGAAGTGACCGATCGCCCTTGTGTTAAGATCAAAGACCTTGTCTTCCTCTACTTTGTCGGCAAACTTGGAGGTGAGGTCCACCATTTGACTGGTCATGTCGGTACTCAGCTTTAGACCTTTCTCCAGCTCGGTCTTTATTTTATCAAGGGATTTATTGGAGTCGGTAATGTTCTTCTCTGTCTTTTTCAGCATGGTTCCTGTGGTATCCGAAAAAGCCTTCATGGCGCCGGATATATCTTTCCCCATTTTGTCGATCTTATCCGGGACCTGCTTCACAATTTCCTGTACTTTTTTACCGGATGAAGCAAGCTCATCTTTCACTTCAGTCATACCTTTTGACAACGTCTCAACATAATCCCGATCTTTTGAGACCTTAAGAATTTCCTCCAGCTTGTCGCAAGCCTCTGCAAGCTTTGTTTCAACGATCTCCATGGAGTTGGAGGGATCGCCGTCTTTAAGCTCTTTCAGTTTATCTGTCATCTTTAACGGCAGTTGCTCAAATGAAGATAAGAGACCCTCAAGGATGGGTTTAAGCTCCTCCATCACCTTTGCTTCCCCTATGGCTGCAGTAACCGCGTCGATCTTCTCCACAACAGGTGTAAGGTCCACAGAGGCAGAACCTTCCACTGGAGTCTGTTTCTCAAGAATAACCTTAAGCTCATCAAACTTCTCCAGAAGAGGAGTCATGTCAGACGGGGCAGAGCCTTCCGCAGGGGTCTGCTTCTCAAGAATAACCTTGAGTTCATCGAGCTTGTCGAGAAGAGGAGTCATGTCAAATGCAACTGCTTCTCCAGCTTCCCCGGGTTCGGTAGCTTTCAGTGAAGGGGCAATATCGTCTGCGAGGACAGAATGGATAGCATCCATCTTTTCTCCAAGACTTTCAATCTTCCTGCCAAGCCCCATGACAACCTTACCAAGCTCGATCAAAAGCTGCTCCGTTGTTAATCCAGTGGTTTTTTCAGCCATAATTTCCTCCATCTTTTCTATTTAAAATTGAACGTAATCACTTTCATTGAATTACCTGACAGCGAACTACCGCTTTTCATTTGCTGAATTGACTCTGGGTGTTTCTCCGAAAGAAGTCTTGCCACGGCATTAGCTTCCTCAGTAGAACCCATGCATTCCTGTGCATATTGAAGTCTCTGCAAAAAGCGGGGCTCGTTTGTTCTGGAATAGGCTTCCCGCCAGATGGAACAAGCAGCTATCCTCTTACCCAGACGCCACATAGCTTCTCCAAAAGCTACAGGATCAGATGTGGCCGTGTTTGAAAGGATAACATCGAAAACCTTATTCTCTCTGAGAAGTGCTGCCGGTACATCTGAATGGGAATCTCTGATGGAAACAGCACCCTTAAGTTTATCCAGAAGAACAGAGTCACCGCGGGCAAACGAAAAAGCCTCCGAAATTCTTCCGGACATCAGCAGAAGATCAACCACTTGAGAAACTGAAAGTGACTTTTCTTCTCCCGCAGTGGGGATAAAAATATCTACTATCCTTCCAGCAGCATCGCAGTTATCCTCGCTGTTGCTCTCCAGAAGACTGGAAGCGAACATGAACAATTCTTCAGTTGCTCCGCAGCGGATCAACATATCAACTGCAACTGCGATCTCCTCAGGGCTGGAACTGCATGGTCCATCCGGAAATAGTTGCTTAATACTGAGAACTGCCTGCTCTCTGTCTGTACAATATTCAAGAAAATCACCGCGATATTCATCGTCCCGCAAAGTATCTTTTAAAAGCCCCTCAGAACGGTTTTCTCCAAGCTCTGAAAGTGCTACTCTGATGTCATGCGCCTGTTTGCTGTTCTCTGTTGATTCAGCAAGTACCTCAAGCTGTCTGAGAGCGTTCAGTTCCTTTCTTTCCTTCCAGAGAGAAAGGGCTTTATCTATCATCTCAACGGGAAGAACAACATCATCTGGAAGCTGCTGGAATACAAAACCGTCATGATTACCGGCAGCAAGTAAGAGCAGCATCCCAAGAACCTTGTCTCCTGCCGTGTGCTCAGCTACTCTTTCCGCAAGGTCAGGCTGTAAGCAAAGTGCTTTAATAAGGATCCCGGATGGATCGAATGCATCAATATGGCTGGAACCTACTTCAGCAGCAAAGACAAGCCCTGGAGCATACCGGTTTTCCAGAGAATAGCTCACCCCTGCTTCAACCAGCCCCTCTGCCTGCTCAGGATCAATTTCAACAGCAGTACCCGCCGCCATGCGATACCCCTCAGGATCTCCGGAGAAGAGCCGGGCCAAGGCCAGACAACTCTGAAGCTCGGAAGAACCGGGAACCTCTGGAACAGCCATTTCCAAGTACTCCAGGACCACTTTCTGGTCAAGAAAGTCCTTAAGCGTAGCTGCTACTCCTGCACTGTCATCTGTGCTCAGCTGAGCCTGCGCAAGAGCAATTGCACTGGCAGGAGAAGCCTTTCCGGTACTGATAAACTCGGACAAAACCTCCTTTGCAAGATGAGCGGTTCTGTCTGAAGCTGCTGCCCTGGAGAGGAACTCTGTTGCCTGCTCCCTGTTACCTGCAGCCATTGAAGCACAGCCGTGAATAAGCTGTGAAATATCCTCTTCCACAGTACTTAATCCCTGTACGGATGAAGCTGCGGTTCCAGGCATATTCCTCTCTATGAAGAAACTTAACCTGAATAGAATTGTGTCTATGTCTGAACCAAGAACAAGCTCAGAGGCAAGTTTATCCATCCACTCTTCTGCATCTCCAGATGCCATAAGAGGAAGTAGCTTCTCCACCACTCCTCCACGACCATTCCTGTTCAGTGCTTTAAACAGCTTCGCCGGTTTCATTGATGAGACAGAAGAAAAGGGTAGAGCAGAAACAAGAACAGTAACCCTGTCCACCAGTGCTGGATCAGAGAGGGCTTCGGTGAGGTGTCTTGCAGTTTCCTTCAGCTTTCCTGAATGGATGCCTGCACTGGCAAGGAACAATTCTCCTGCCGGTGATGCCGGGACAAAGTCTGATGAAAGGACATCAGCGCCTCTCTTCTCCAGGATACCCTGGTCAACAATTTCAAGGAGACCATTGTCCTTCACTTCCTCACCGGAAAGAAGAAGCTCAAGCCAGTCCTCGGCAGACTCCTTACCGCCGCCTGTATTATACCCCGCAGCAGCTCTCAACCTTCTCAATTCAGGGTGAGATCCCATAAGATCATCGAAGTTGGCAAGAACTGAAACAATGTCCTGCCTGGACTTGAGGTCCTTTCGGGCAGCAAGGTGCTTCAGAGTGGCAGCTGCCTCACCACCTCTCTTGTCAATAAGAAGAACCACAGCAAGAAGAGTCAGTACAGCTGCGCTGGTTCGATCACGTTTCAGAAGCTTCTGCAATTGTTCAAGCACCCATTCCGGAACTCGCTCCGCACTGAGTCCAAGTATTTCAACAGCGTCCTCCACAGCACCTTTCTCCACCAGGAACTCTCCGAGTTTTCCTGTAATGAGACCTTCTCTGTCAACATCTGAATCGATAAATTTTTTGCAGATATCAACCACTGGAGAATCCACTACATCCGAACATTGGAAAGCTCTGTCCACTGAATCCAGAGCCTGAGTGTTCTCACCTCTGGTAAGTCTTAACCGTGCCTGAAGCAGGTGTACTCTTGCACTGCCGGAAGAATTGATAACAAGATTGGTAACAGCCTGTTCAAGAGTAGATAGATTACCAAACTCATCGATGAGATCATCCAGAATAAGGCAGGCTTCATTTATCCTGCCACTTTGACCTGTCAACCTGGCAAGAGAGATCCTGGCCCTGGGTGTTTTGTCGGATGATAAAAGATCTTTCTCCACAAGTGCCATCGCTTTGTTCAGAATATCCTCTTCAGCATCGTAGAGACTGGGTAGCTCTGAAATTGCTCTTTCCGTATCGCCGATAGCAGCAAGAACAGATATCCGTTTAAGGTTGACATCCATATCTGTACCGCCAGTACGGGAGGCGATCCATCCGCTAAGCCTGGCAAGGCTCTCTTCCGGGAACCTGCATCTTTCAGCGGAATCCACAAGTATATCCATGGCTGCTATGGAATCTCCCTTGTGCAGGGTAATAATTGCCCAGGCCAAAACTCTGTCAATACCGGCTCCAAGTTCTCTGCCGGTCACCCCGTTAAGAGTCTGGAAAGCACTACGGGCAGAGTCAGAAAAACGATTCACTGTCACTCTCTCTGTTCTTCCCAGAATTTCCATCAAACCCGCAAAATCCCTCTGATGCAGCCTCGATCGCCAGATAACCCTGAGCAACTCGATAGACCTTGGGAACTGAGATTGCTTCTCGTCAAGAAGACGGGAAACACTCATCCTCAAGTCAGTATGCGTTTTCATGATCTTTTCGCCGATTCTTCCACCCAGATCAGGGTGCCCGATGTCCATGAGGAACGGTACAAGCTGGGCAGACACTTCATGATCTGATAGAAGAAGGTCAATCTCCTCTTCGATCATTACTGCCGCTTGATCCACCATGTCGTCTGAAGCAAGATCCTGAACTTTCTTAAATGCTCTCTGTGCCTTCGATCCGAATAGAAATGCCATAACACCTACTCCGGTTTAATGATCAGGTTTTCACCAATTGATAATGCTGCTGAATTCTTATTGTTAAGTTCCATAATTTGTTCAACCGACACTCCGTACTCCCTGGCAAGGTCCCACATGGAGTCGCCAGCCTGCACGGTGTGCGTTATCTGGCTGGTCGCTCTAACTATTGTTACCGCACCAGACCCCTCCGGAGGAGTTCCTCTGAGAAGTAGTTCCTGACCTGGATGTATCACCGAAGAGGCGGGAATATCATTCCATAAAGCAACCTCTCTGGATGAAACCCCCACAAGAGCACCGATACCCCCGAGAGAGTCTCCAGACCTCACAGTATACTGAAAAAAGCCTGCTCTCACAGCAGCATCAGAATTAACTGGTATCCTGCTGCTTTCAGGCAAAAGCATGTATCCCCCCGGGAGAGGCATTGATGCACCGTTTGCATCCCTTAGATCGTTGACGGCGATACCAGTTGCCAATCCAACCGATGTCCATGAGTCACCACTTTTCACAACATATCTGTCTCGTCTGATAGACCAGGCAGCTTGAAAAGCAAGGGAGGCACGACTGGAAGGAACTACGACTTCCCAGTTTCGCTGCCCTGCAGGTGTAGTCTCTCTGAGAAAACCTCTGTTGTACTCTGCTAAGATTTCAGGGTCTATCCCGCTTTCAGCTGCCAGTAGCCTGAGATCCAGACCTGGAGGAACAAGTATCACAGAGAGCTCAGGTTCTTCTCTTTCCAACAGGCGTACAGCCTGAAGAGCCGCTGAGTACCGGGGTACGAAAGCGTCTGTTTCTCCGGGAAGCTCGATCATACCGTACTGTTTCTGATGTGCATTGGAAAGAGCCCTTTGAACTGTTCCCTCGCCGCAGTTGTAAGCAGCAAGAGCAAGATGCCAGTCATTAAAAAGCCTGTTAAGATACAGTAAATAATTCGACGCTGTTCTAGTGGAAGCTGCCCAGGAATAGCGTTCATCAACTTCCTCAGTCATATCCATCTGAAGATCTCTTGCGGTACCGCTCATGAACTGCCAGGGACCTGCTGCCCCTGCGCGGGAATAGTCACCTACATAGTAGCTGCTCTCCACCCACGGCAAAGCCACCAGATCTGAAGGTGCTCCCTGGCTTTTCAGCAGGGCTTCAAGAAGCCTCCTCATACCGCTCTTTGCCGGATAGTCATTTGAGTTGTAAACAAGATCACTGAGATGAGGTGTGTGGAGAGGTATGTTCTCTGACTCAACTCTTCCAGATGTTCCATGAAGAACCTGGAATACAGGTTGTTCCGCATAGATAGATAATTCAGTACTATCCTGCACTGCATGTGTTTGGTCGGGTACTGAAGAACCACTGCGAACCCTGATCCCTGAACAGGATGAAATAAGCAATATTACACCCAGAACTGGAATAACTGCCGAGTACTTAAAAAGAGAGGTAAGAACATGATTAAGATCGGCATCGTAGGGGCCACTGGCCTGGTCGGTCGGGAAATGCTTTCTGTTCTTCAGGAAACTACCCTTTCCATTAGTGAACTAAGACTCTTTGCAACTGCAAGAAATGCAGGGCAAACACTCAACTTCAGAGGTCTCCCCCATCCTATTGAAATAATACAAAAACACTCCTGGGAAAAGGGCATGATCATTCTAGGCGCAACATCTTCGGAAACCGCCTGTAAATGGGTTCCGGATGCTCTGGATGCAGGAGCCTGTATCATTGACAATTCCTCTGCGTACAGAATGGACGAGAATGTTCCACTTGTTGTACCGGAAGTTAACCCGGAAGCAATCAACCCCGGGCACAGATTGATAGCAAACCCCAACTGCTCCACTATCCAGTTGGTCATGGCCCTGGGGCCACTCCGGGATGTATCTCCTATTGAATGGATATCAGTGGCAACTTACCAGTCTGTTTCCGGTGGCGGCAGAGAAGGCATTGAGACCCTGAGGCGTCAGGAACACGAGGTTCCTGGAAAGGGACACTTTCACAGAAATGTCATCTGCGAAATAGGACTTCCTGAGCCAAGTGGCTACACAGGTGAGGAGATAAAACTTATCGATGAGACCCCGAAGATCCTCGGTATTGATCTTCCTGTTTTTTCATCCTGTGCCCGTGTTCCTGTAATGATCGGCCACACGGAATCTGTGACCGTAAAGTTTACTGAAAGAGTATCCTCAGAGAAAGTAGAACAGGCATTGGCGGAGGCTCCTGGAATATCAGTGAAAGATCTCGGGTGCCAACCTGTGGAAGCAGCGGGCACGGACAGTGTATTTGTAGGCAGGATAAGAAACCATCCAAATGATGATAGTATCATTCAGTTCTGGGTCACAGCCGATAATATCCGCAAGGGAGCTGCCCTGAACGCAATTCAAATTATGGAATTACTGGCAAAAAAATTACCGACCCGGCATAAGCTGGATCGGTAATTCTCGTACCAGTTCTACTGGTTATTAAATATCAAGATCTCCGTCATCGAGAAGATCAAATTCGTCATCAATATCCTCATCCTCGTCAAGAGCAGCTCCACATTCCTCGCAGAAGAGTTTCTGAGGAGGGTTCTTGTGTGAGCATGATGGGCATTTGACAAAATCGTCATCTTCCTCGGCTTCATCAAGGTCAAGATCGTCATCAAGGTCAAGTTCATCAAGGCTATCATCCTCAAGTTCAAGTTCTTCCTCGCCCTTTTGGGGTTCGGAAGCTTTTCCCCGGGTGGCATCCTCGACATCTCTGAGAACTTTCTTCAGATCGCCAAGCTCCGAGCGAAAACCATCAAGCTCGTTAGCAGTGTTGTTGCTCTGACTTGTGGCATCGGCAAGATCCTTCTGGAAAGATGCATCATTCTCATCATGTTCCCGGAGCCTTGCTCTGATCTGAAGCTCTTCCACAAGATCTGATTCATTCTGATGTTTCTGCTCGAGTTCATCGATCTTCTTTGTAAGATCATCGACCTTGTCTTCCAGAGACCCCTTTTCGGCACCAAGCTTACCCAATACATCACCAAGTTGATTGTCGTAATCGCCTTTGATCCTGGAATAAACCCTCGGGTTTGTCTCCACCTTCATAGTCTCAAGATTAGACAGTCTTTCAGCAAGCTCAGCCCGGCTCGCCAGCAAATCCTGGATTTTCCTTTCCAGCGCCATTACCCCTCCATTCTCAAATGCCTTAATAATTCACAAGCCACCGTACACTACAATATCTTTCTTCATTCAACTGCCGATGTCAAGGCAAGAATAACTGACGCTATTGATGCCAGAGGATCAGCTCCTCTCTTGAGGCCAAGATCTGCAGATGCGAAAGACTCAAGCACCACCGAAGTTGCACACTTTGAGGATTTGCGTGTATGCACCTCAATACCCCGCCACACGAACTGCGGGATACCAAGCTTTTTTGCCACTGCCTGTGGCGGTATCCCTCTTTGAAGCAATTCTCTTGCAGATTGGACCTGCTTCCACTGGCTGTACAGAAGAGCAAGAAGTCTTATGGGTTCCTCTCCAGAACTCAGCAGAAGAGAAAGAGACACCATTGCTGCCTCTTTCCTTCCGGACAAAGTCTCACTGCAGAACTGAAAGGCACTGGTTTCCTGAAGCCCGTGTACCGCCTCATACACAGCTGATGAGTTCACCTTTGCCCCTCTTCCGTGAAAGAGAGCAATTCGTATCACAACATCCGCAAGTCTCTCGAGTTTACCGGAAGCAATCGCCTCCACTGCCTGAGAGCCATCTCTTGTGAGAGTTATACCTTCTTCTTCAGCAAGGGTTCTGGTCCACTTCCACATCAGATTACTGAAAGGTTCCCAGCATGTAAAACTAACACCGGATGACTCCAGTACTTTAATAAATGAATTTGAAGGCTTTCTTCCACTGGTACGGCAGAAGAGGATATTGTCGAAACCACCCGCAACTATGCTTTCAAGCTCTTTCTTCTGGGATCTGGACAGCTTATCCACATCACCTATGATCACCAGTTTGCCAGGGCTGAACAGTGAGCCTTCGCTGAATATGGCAGTGAGGCTTACCTCACCCAGATCATCCGGCATAAGTCTGACAGTTTCAAAAGAAAGAGAAGATGCCCTGTCTCTCAAGGCATCAAGGAGTCTCCCTGACTGATAGTGTTCCTCGCCTGAAATCAGAAAAATATCACCACCGGCGGCAGATCGTGTTCTCTTCAACATGGACTCAAAGTTCTTTACTATCAATTTCCAACACCTCTGGGGTCTTGCCCTTTGACTGCTGTTTTGCTTATTTTCCACCCTCAATTTAACAGAGGGGATACATTAATGTTAACCTGGTTCAGAAACAATGCAAAGATATTCCTTATCGCTATCGTTGTCATCTTCGTCGGCATGATCTTCCTTGAGTGGGGCCGCGGCGGAATACAGAATGTTCAAGCTGACGAACTGGTTGTAGGCACCGTTAACGGCACCGGTCTTCAGCCCACATCCTACGATTATGTACGCGATGAGGTCTACAACGGCATGAAGCTCCAGATGCAGAGAATGGGCGATCCTGACCCTGAGAATCAGCTCGCACTTATGTACAACGACATAAACAACACGGCATTTGAAGTGCTGGTTGATAGAACACTGCAGAGTGAATACCTGCGGCTCCTGGGTTGGGAACCGGTAAAAGTATCAATGGCGGAAGCTCTTCTCAAATCACAGCTCCAGCTGGTAGGTATAGAGGACCCGGACAGCTATATAGATGAATACAGAGGCGACCCAAATTTTGGCTCAACCCTCTATCAGATGATCTCTCAGGCAGATATGGCTATGTATGACGCTGCGGTCTCCCTTGAAAATATGATATCAGCAAATGAGGTAGAGTTTCTTCTAGGGGATGTCATGACCACTGTTACCGCAAGATATATTCCCTTTAGTTCTTCACCGGAACTTCCCTCCAGCGAAGAACTCGAAACATTCTATGAAGCAAATACCAACCTTTTCGTCACCTCACCCGGTGCCCGGATAAGGTTTGCGACTTTCGCAGTTCAGCCTACTGAAGAGGATGTAAATGTAACCCTCGCCATGGTGGATTCACTGGCGATCTCTGGTACAGGCCAACCGGATACATTCTCTATTATCAGAGAACAGCTTGAAGGATTTGCCGGATGGAACATAGATCTTGCCCCGGGTGACTTGTCACAACCGTTCATAGCGGCATCCATGAATCAAACCTCATTAAGTGCGGGACACTCTGTTGAGCTTCTCTCGGTGAGGAATTCAGCTGAAGACACCACAGGCAGCAATGATACTCTCACACTGGTTCACTGGGAAATTCCTCTTTTCCCCGGCTATAGAACTGTCAGAGCAACTTTCTGGGATCTGGAAGAAGAAGCAGAGAACATTCTTCTCACAGAATTCCCTGTTCATGACCAGCAGGCACTTATGGATTACGGTGAATTGATCATCGACCTTAACACTGTTCCATCTGCCGATATCCCTCAGTCCCTGATCTCTTTTGCAACAGACTCCATCTGGATGGACAGCATAGGCCCTGTTTTCTATGTCCCAAGCTTTTCCACCGGCTACCCTGCCCTGATGGTTGCCAGAAAACTTGAAGATGTTCCCGGTGGCCAGCTCAGCTATCAGGAAGCTCTTGACAACAACAGCATTCTTCTGGAGCTCTATTCTCAAAGACAGAGTGAGGAATCTCTCGCTCTTGCGTCAAGCGCTCTTGAAAGCATTGTTAGCAGTGGAAATGGTCTTGTGGCCTGGGCGGAAGCTGAATCAATTGAAGTCTACGATACTCAGCAGTTCACCCCTGTCTCTATCAGACAATGGGCTGCTTCAGATCAAGCTGCGTACCGTGGCCTTTTAGGATGCACTGATTTTGCCGACTTCTCCCTGATGGCCCCGGAGTTCACGGTTCTCGGACCGTTCAGCAACAATGGAGTTTCATATCTTGTGGAGATCGTGACTAGAACTGAACCGCAGATGCCTGAAACCGGACCGCAGCTGGCAGGTTTTTACCTGTCTGTACAGAGCAGTCACCATCAGCTTTACTCCGGCAGACTAATGAGTGCAATGCGGACAAATGCAGAGATAGCTGACCAGAGAATCCAGTACTACAACACCATGGATTCTCTTAGAGCGGAGTATGCGGCAACCCAGGAAGCCATGGAGTAGGTCTAACACACAGATCCCTGAAACCCCGCTTTTACAGGCGGGGTTTCTTTATGAGCAGATAGAGAAAGAAAGGCCCACCCAGCAGGGAAAGGATGACACCGATGGGGAGTTCAGCAGGAGATATGACAACACGGGAGAAAACATCCGCCCAGAGCATAAGCACAGCCCCGCCCAGCGCGGAAAGAGGAAGAAGCCTTCTGTAGTCCCCCCCCACCAGTCGTCTCATGGTGTGGGGGACTATAAGCCCCACAAAACCTATGGGACCCACTGCCCCCACTGCACCACCGGCAAGAACAGCCGCAGCAAGCAGAAGAAGGAACCTTTCCCTGATGGTATTAACACCCCGTGATTCAGCCATTTCAGTTCCTGCGAGGAACTGATTCAATGTGCCTGTCTTCAGCAGTGCAGGCAACATCCCTGCTATCAGGAACGGCAGGAGAAAAATAACTCTGCGGTAACCCGCAATCGCAAGATCACCCATCATCCATCTCACTATCTCAACAAGACGGGAAGCAGGGCTCATGTATTCAATAAGAAGAAGGACGGAAGCTCCCAGAAGATTCACTGTTACTCCGGCAAGGATCAGACCCGAGTGATCTCTTCGGTTGCGACCGGCAAGGAACCAGGTAAGAGTTGAAGCTGCAAGCGCCCCTGCAGTTCCGGATAGATAGACAAGGAATATCGGCAGCGAAATGCCTGAAAGAATGATAAAGCCTGCTGTTACACCAGCCCCTGCGCTGATTCCCAGCGTGTAAGGAGTTGCAAGAGGATTCCGAAGCACCGCCTGAAGAACACAACCTGAGACTGCAAGACTTGCTCCTGCAGTGACAGCAAGAAGGATCCTCGGCAATCTGAGATAGACAAGCACCTGCCGGGGAGCATCCCAGCCTAAAGGACCTGTGGTAAGAGAAACGATGATCCCGGCGACTGCCAGGATGACCAGGATGAGGATAGTCCTCTTCATACATCCCTCCCTGGAAAAACGATCCAGCTTCCATCAGGAGAGTTGCGTCTGACCTTGACAGGCGTTCTGTAAACCTTTGAAAATAGATCGCCTGACAGAAATACTTCCTCAGGTGTGCCGGCAGCCACAGCCTTCCCTTCCGAGAGAAGAAGAACATTATCAAAAGCATTCCCGGACATCTCAATCCTGTGGGTTGTGGCTAGAACGATCATCCCGCCTGCAGCCAAATCGGAGAGGAGTTTCCATAGCTGGGCACCATGACCGTAGTCAAGAGATGATCCAGGTTCATCGAGCAGAATAACCTCTGTTCTCTGGGAAAGCACAGCTGCAAGGTTCACCAGTCTGCTCTCCCCCCCGGATATCTCATCTGTAAACTTGTCTGCAAGATGACCGGCACCAACCATATTGAGAGCATCAAGAGCAATCTCCACATCCTCAGACGAGTCTCCCGACCAGGCGTTCCTGTGGGGAAACCGGCCGAGCAGAACTGTTTCAATAGCTGTTAAGCCTGCTGGTATCGGTGGAGACTGAGGAAGATACGCTATTCTGCCTGCTCTCTGGTCCCTTCTCATTAAATGAATATCAAAGGAGTCAAGGGTGACAGCCCCACTGCTGTAAACTCCTGGAAAAGACATGATGCCCTTAAGCAGGGTGCTCTTCCCACTTCCATTGGGTCCAATAACTGCAGTAACACTACCTCCGGTGATCTTCATTGAAACCCCTGAGACCGCTGGAATACTCGGAGAGTAACCTGCGCTGAAATCTTTCAGGATCAATTCAGACATTGTGCTATCCCAACAATAAGTTCCCTCAGCCTTGCCCCTGGAATAAGAACATGATCCCCTGACAGGATGGCCACATTTGAATCATCAAGCCCGTTGCTCCTCCATGATCTCAGCAGAGTCTCACCTGCCTCGTAAGGGTCCAGGATTATTACTCTGTCCGGAGCAATGGACAGTATACCCTCAACTGAGACTGAGGGATAACTCCCTGTTTCGGGAGCGGCAAGAGTACAGCCGCAACCGTTAAGAATATCGAAGTAGAAAGTATCCTTTCCGGCGAGAGTGATCGCACCGTCACCCTTCAGGTAAACAACTATCATCACCTCTGGAGAATCAGCTGAGAACAGTAGAGAGAGAGAATCCATGGTCTGCTCGATCTCACCACTGAAAGCTGTAAGGTCCGCCTCAGGGTAAAGGTGCTCAACTCTGCTGCAGGATTCAAAAACATCATCAAGACTATCAAAAGAATACTGGTAATATGGAATACCGAGTCTTTCAGCAATATCCAGCAATGACTGATTCGTACCCACCACATGAATTGAAGTAGCACCCAGTGATGTGATCAATTCAAGAGATGGTGAGAGAAAATCTCCAGCCACTGGAAGTTCAGACGCCTGGGAAGGCCAGGTGGAATACCTGTCGACAGCTGCCACTCTCCAGAAGGCACCTGAAAGGTAAAAGATCTCCGTGAGAGAAGGTCCGAAGAGAATCACAGAGGTGTCAGCATACAGCGAATCATCCTGAACCGCCTCCGCGGAGTGGCTCTCCCTACCGCAACCAGTCAGAAAGATCAAAGTCGCTGATATCATTGCGTAGTATCTTGATGGAAGCTTTCTCAATCTGTCGAGTCCTTTCTACAGATAGACCCAGTATCTCTGCAATATCAGCCATTCTGTGGATGTCTCCATCCAGCATACCATAGCGCATTACGAGAATAAACTTTGCCCTCTTGTCGAGTTTTCTTAGAGCATCCTCCAGAAGTTCGTTAAAAGGAAACGCATTAGACTCCAATGCGGAGGAAGCAAGCTGTTCCTCAAGAGGAATGCCGGTGCTGCCGGCAGGGCTGTGGATGGGATCAACTTTCTCTGATAGACTGAGCAGAATCGACCAGTCCATGTTCCCCCCAGTCTCCATCTCAATTTCATGAGGTACCGGGTATCTGCCTTTATTCGAGGCGAAATCATCAATTATTTCTTTCAGATATCTGCCTTTACTGATAATATGTGCAGGTACTCTCACCAGTCTGTGCTGCTTCTCCAGGGCAAGGATCACTTTCTTCCTGATCCGGATAAGTGCATAGGCGAGAAAGCCTCTGCTACCGGAAAAATCAAATCTTCTTACAGCATCAAGAAGACCCTCGCACCCCTCCTGGACAAAATCCATCTCCTCCAGAGCACCTGTAACACCACGGGCATACCGCCTTACAACCATGAGTACAAGACGAAGATTACCCTCAACAAGCTCAGCTTCAGCATCCAGGAGGCATTCAATGCAACTCTCCGCTTCTGCCTTCACAGAAAGATCCAAAACCTTTTGGAGTTCACTGTAAGCCAGCTTCTGCACCATGGTCCAGTCGCCCTTACCAGCAAGTTCTGCCGGAAGATGCAGCAGGTTGAGAAGCTTCAATCTCTTTTCGTTAATGGTATGTGCCAGCTGGATTCTTCTCTTCTCATTTGAAACCGCTGCTGAATCCACAACAGAGTGAAAGTTCTTCCGTGTATCAGAGGCAACGGTTTTCTTATGGTTCATGGATCCCGCCACCATCAACAAGTTCTTCAAGGGTTATGGCTTTCTCCTCCGGAGTGGCACTGGAGAGTTTCTTTCGCAACTCTTTCCGCCTGGGGAGTTCTCTCCTCTTTTTTTCAATTCTTTTTTTCAGCATGCTGATCTCCCGGGATGTAACAGATTCCAGAACACCTGCAATGTCCGCACAATCACCGGCAATATCCTCTGCAAGTTCACCAAAAGCCACAGTGGAATAGCCCTTCTCTATCTGTTCCTTAAAGGCAGCAAGGATCACAACAGCCCTCTGAGATGCCAGATCTTCAGCTTTCAGGAATCCAATGAGTTCTCTGTCCAGTATACCTCCTGCAGTGATCGCTCTCAGAATACTCCTGTCTCCGCTGTTCATTTCTCCCTTTGATCTTCTGCGGATATGTGTTGATGTTTTCTTTGAGTCCTTGATGGCATCAACTGACTTTTCAAGAGCTGTTCTGGAGTACCCGGTGAATCTCTCAACTTTCCTCTGGAGATCCTCCTCAACCAAAGGGCTGCTTGAAGATGCAACGACTTCAAGAAGTCGTCTGGCGATCTTTATCCTGGCTGGCCCAACAGGCATCCTGCCACCGAGAAGTGAGAAGCAGAATGACACAGGGTCCACAGCTGAACTTAGAAGCTCTTCAAAAGCCTCCTTCCCCCGGGACCTAATGAAATCATCCGGATCCATGTTGTCCGGAATATTCACAATAAGGGGAAATGCCCCCTGGGCCAGTAAGATCTCTGAGGCTTTAACGGCCGCCTTGCCACCGGGAGAGTCCCCGTCAAAACATATGAAAATATTGTCAGACATCCCCTTGAGATTCCTGGCCTGCTTTTCGGTAAGTGCTGTTCCACTGGTTGCAACAGTACCAGACAGGTCAATTGAAAGCAGACGGGCATGATCGAAGTACCCCTCAACAAGAATGACCTTATCCGATTCCCTTACACCATTGTAAGCAGTACTGAAGCCATACAGAAAGGAACCCTTTTTGTAGATGCTGGTCTCGGGACCGTTGAGATACTTAGGTACAGCCTCACCGAAACCCCTTGCACCAAAAGATACAACCCGACCCCTTCTGTCCCTGATAGGGAATGTCACCCGTTTTCTGAATCGGTCATAGGGATTACCTTTGTCGGTGATAACAAGCCCTGCATCGCTCATTACCGAGACTGAATAGCTCAGGTCTCGAAGATGGGTGAGAAGAGTGTTTCCACCTGGAGCATACCCGATGCCGATCTGCAGAACGCCATCATCCACATCTCTGTCTCTTAGATATTCCCTGGCTTGTTTTCCCTCTGGCCCGTTAAAACAATCCCTGTAGAATTCCTGAGCTGCAGTGAGAACTTCGTACAGTCCTTTGGAAGCTCCTGCAGATACCATTCCAGCTTTTGATTGCTGAATGTCAATACCGTTCTCTTCAGCAAGTTCTCTCACAACTTCCATAAAACCCAGATTCTTGATCTTCATCAGGAAGCTGATTACATCCCCCCCCTCTCCGCACCCGAAGCATTTCCAGGTATTCTTGACTGGAGAGACAAAGAAACTAGGGGTCTTCTCCTTGTGAAACGGGCAAAGTCCTTTCCAGGAGTTGCCTGATTTTTTTAGTTCCACATACTGCTGAATTGTTGAGATTATGTCAGTTGATTCTTTAACAAGCTCCACATCAACTGGTTTGTAAGCCATAGTAACTACCCCTTAAGCAACACGATGGAAGCTCCCGTGCCTCCCTCTTCAGGTGAAGCCATTGATACACTTTTCAGCCTTTTATCCCTTCTGAGCCACTCTATTACACCCTGCATCAGCCGTCCTTTGCCATGAACAACTCTGATCCTTTTCAAGCCTATGGCAGCACAGTTATCAAGCTTTATATCAAGCTCAGCGATGGCTTCGTCAACTGTCATTCCAAGCAGATTGGCCTCGGGTTTCTCCTGAATTGCCTGGTACTCTGAAGAAGCTGTCAGCTTCTCTTCAAAAGGGGCAAGTTTTATCAACTGACTCAATTTCTTTTTAACAAGAACCGAACCTATCCTCACCATGGCATTGGAGCGACCTGCCTTCTCCACAATACCAGGTACAGACCATCCCTGGATCTGAACATGATCACCGGAGTGAATGGAAAGATCAGTATCATCAGGAGATGATTCATGGGCTTCCGGGCTGTCCTCCGGTGCCTCACGGGCAGCAAGCTCATCAAGTTTTCTCCTGGCCTCGCGCCTCTCATGAGCCGACGGGGAATTTGCCATGGATACCATAAGAGAATCTGCTTTTGACTGTATGCTCTTTAAAGCCTGGACTTTTTCCACATCAACTGCTTCTATTCTCTTTTCCAGATCGTCTCTGGTCTGGATCAGCTGCTTTTCAAGAGACTTTCTGCTTTTTCTTGTGTGCTTTCTTTCCTCTGTAAGGCGGTACAGTTCCTTCCTTCTAGTCTCCTCCAGATCCCGTAGGGTGACCACAAGGCTGTCAAGACTGAAAGAGTCTCCTGCAAGATCAAAAGCTTTTTTAAGCATATCGTCGGGAAAACCTGCCATGGCTGCAGCTTCAAGGGTGCAGGATGCTCCGGGAATGTCTGCTATAAACTGGAATCCAGGCGTAAGAGTTTCGGGATCGAAAGACATGGATCCATTATGAAAACCGGGCTTCTCCCTTGCGAGAAGTTTCAACTGCCCCATGTGAGTGCTCACAATGGTTCTAACTCCGGAATCTGCAAGTTCTTCAAGAAAAACTGCCGCAAGTGCTGCTCCGGTGACCGGGTCAGTTCCTGCAGCCGGTTCATCTATGATGGCCAGGGTCTCAGAATCTCCATTCAGCAGAATACTCCTCTGTTCGGAAAGCCTCGCTGAATACGTACTCAGGTGCATGGCAATCGACTGATTGTCTCCCATGGAAACCATGACCTTGCTGAAGAACGGCATGGAAGAGGCTGCTCCCGCATGGACGCCAAGGCCGCTTCTGTTACAGATAGAAGCCAGAGCCAGAGCCTTCAAAAGCACACTTTTCCCCCCGGCATTCGGCCCGCTGATCACCAGTACGCGCCAGCTTTCCTCAAGATTCACCCTGCTCTTTACCACCGTATCCGCCGGAAGCAGCGGGTGGGCAAGCTCTCTCAGGTCAAGACGCCCCTCCTCAGGAAAAACTGTCTCCCGGTGAATGTGATATCGTGCTCTGGCATAAATAAGATCCAGACCACCAAGAATCTCGATCCCCTTCTCGATTTCTTCCAGTCGCTCTCTTAAAGATGAAGTGGCTTCCCTTAGTATCCGTCTCCGCTCCTGCTGAAGATCAAGCAGCGCTTCCTGAAGTTCATTCCCACCCTCTACAAGCTCCGCTGGTTCGATGAAGAGAGTTGCACCACTTTCGGATCTGTCGTGGATCAAACCCTTCACAGAACCCCTTTTACCGGAAGCCACCGGAAGAACAAATCTTCCGGATCTGATGGATGGAGGAGAATCCCTTAGCACCCCGATGCCAGCCAGCTTTGATGAAATAGCTGATAATCTTGCGGTGAGTGAAGAACGGAGAGACTGTATCCTCCTGGATATCCTCTTCAGTTCGGGAGAAGCGTCAGAAGTCAGTTCCCCGTCTGCAGTTGTAATACGCATAAGTTTTCTGGAAAGAGTGTCCAGTATGGGGATCTCAGATATTTGACGGTCCAGTGCATCCGCAGCTATATCTGCTGAGTCAGCTACTTTATCTGAGAAAGTCTTCATGTCCCGGAGTGCCTCTCCGGTACTCCTTAGATGATGCGGTTCAAGGGCGATTGCCCCCTTAACAAGGGCTTCCACAGCCTCAATGATCCCCTGCAGGTTTGAGACAGGGGGTTCCACCCCCTGACCGATCAGCTCTGAACCATGAAGCGTTTCTTCCTGAAGTATTCCGGCTGAGGCCCTAGAGTCTGCAGGAAGCAGTTCTGAAACAAGTTCTTTCCCCCGCCGGCTTCCTGCGTACTCCTGAACCACCTTAAGAATTCCGGGAAACTCAAGTCGATGCAGTGAAGGGTCAAGAGGTCTCATCACTTGCTGTTCTTGCTTTGAATGAGGGTGACTCATCAAGTTGCCTCAAAAGCTCCTTTTCACTCCGTTTCACTTTGCCTGGCACATGAATATCGACCTCTACCAGAAGATCACCTCTGCCCCGTCTGTTCAATCTGCCCATACCATAGTTCTTCTGTTTGATTCTGGTACCGGCACCGGTTCCGTTGCCCACCTTGATCTTCAGCAAGCCACCATCCGGTGAAGGCACAGAGAATTCTCCTCCCATAACAGCCTGAGAGTATGAGATGATCAGCGGGTAAACAAGATCGTCCTCTTCCCTCTTGAACGGTCCGTAATCAATGTCATTAATAAGAAGCTTGAGATCTCCGGGAACCCCTCCATGCCCCGGGTGGTGTCCCTGACCTCTCAGACGAATGTAATGTCCTCTGGAAAGACCTGCAGGAAGATCCACAGCAATGGTGGACTTCTTCTTTTCAAACCCTCTGCCTCGACAGTGGGAGCAAATCTTTTTGGGAATTGTTCCCCTGCCTCCGCATGTACTACACTGGCTTACCGTTCGAAAGCTCCCAAGGAGGGTATTTCTTATACTGGAGACCTTACCCATACCGTTGCAATCTTTGCAACTCTCCGTACCTGAGGCCTTATCCGCGCCTGATCCAGAGCATTCACCGCAGGGTACATTCCTCTCCACCTCAATTTCCCGACGCCCACCCAGTGCAGCTTCCTCCAGGTCAAGATCGACCCTTACAGTAACATCCTCACCGTGAACTACTCCAGACCCTGACCCACCGGCACCGAAACCGAAGTTCTCCATGAACGCACGAAGGGCATCATCCAGCCCGAACCCGCTGAAAATGTCATGCATTCCGCCCATTCCACCGGATGGTCCTGGATCGTCTGTGGTCCCATAACGGTCATAAGCGTCCCTTCTGGACGGGTCGCTGAGTACCTCATAAGCCCTGGCAACCTTTTTGAAACGCTCTTCGGCCCTGTGATCACCGGGGTTGCGATCCGGATGATTCTTCATCGCTGCTGTACGATAGGCCTTCTTAATATCCTCGGCGGACGCGTTTCGATCCACGCCTAATACTTCATAGGGATTCATAGTACAAAATATAACGACCGGAGGCAGAGAAGAACAAAAGTGTCAGGTCCTCAAAAGCAGAAAGACTCTATTTCGGTAGTTTGTCTCCGTCTTCCATTTTTGCGAATGAATCCATGAACTCTGCTGCTGGATCATCATCATCCGATTCAAAAACCTCTATAAGCTTTGAAACGGAGCTGATAAGCTGATGGACATCACTGATTTCCCTGGCAAGAGCGAGAGTGTCGTCTGTGTCCCGGAGAGTCTTGAGTTTCTTTAATTCTGTCTCAAGCTCAACCCATGATTCCTTATCAAGTTCTTCAGAGGCGACTGCTATGACCTTTGACGCTTCGTAGATGACTTCATCAGCTTCATTCCTGAGAGTAACAAGTTTCAGTTTTATCCTGTCAGCGTCGGCATTGGTGGAAGCTTCCCTGCGAAGTCTCTCTATGTCAGCTCCACTGAGTCCTCCGCTTGGGTTGACCTCGATACTCTGTTCCTGCCCTGTGGTTGTGTCCCGCGCTGAAACACTGAGAATACCGTTAGCATCGATCTCGAAGACAACCTCTATACGAGGATCTCCACGTTTGGCAGAACCGATGCCCCGCAACTCGAAAGTTCCAAGACTCCGGTTTCCGTCTATGATCTCCCTTTCGCCCTGTGCCACATGAACACCCACTACGGACTGATTGTCGCTTGCTGTGGTGAATATCCTGCTATTCCTGGTTGGAACAGGACTGTTCCTCTGTATGATAGGAGCCATGATTCCACCAAGGGTCTCCACGCCAAGTGTCAGCGGAGTTACATCGATAAGAACAAGGTCTTTTCGCTGACCGGTAAGGACAGAGCTTTCTATCGCTGCTCCAAGAGCCACCACTTCATCGGGGTTCACCGACTGGGCAGGCTTCCTGCCGAAGAACTCTTCCACCAGTTTCTGAACCATGGGGATCCTGGTCGATCCACCAACAAGCACTACATGGTCGATCTGATCGATGGTTAATTCTGCATCTTCAACAGCCTTGCTGCACAATGGAATGGTCTTCTTGATGAGATCAGCAGAAAGCTCTTCGAACAGCTTTCTTGTAACTGTTATCTCAAGATGAACCGGTCCGGACTCGCCTGTGGCAATGAAGGGAAGGTTGATGTCTGTTTCCTGGGTCATGGAAAGCTCACACTTTGCCCGTTCTGCAGCCTCTCGCACCCTCTGAGGGGCAATATTGTCCTTGCTGAGGTCTATACCTGTCTCTGACTTGAACTCGCTCATTATCCAGTGGACAAGCAGTGTATCAAGGTCATCTCCACCAAGACTGGTGTCTCCCAGAGTAGCTTTAACCTCAAAAACGCCGTCTATGACCTGAAGAATACTCACATCAAAGGTTCCGCCTCCGAAATCATAAACAACAAGCCTCTTTCTTTCCTTCGGGTCAAGGAAAGCAAGCGCTGCTGCAGTGGGCTCATTCAGAACCCTTCGAACATTAAAACCTGCGATCTTTCCCGCGGCTTTCGTGGCCTGACGCTGGATCTCATTAAAATAAGCTGGAACAGTTATCACTGCGTCAGTAACTTCCTCGCCAAGGAACTCTTCTGCTGTGGCCTTCAGCTGCTGCAGTATTATTGCTGATATCTCGGGGGGTGTGTAGATCTTATCCAATATCTTAACCGCAGCATCACCGTTTGTGTTCTCAACAATTTCATAGGAAACATCATTAATATGATCTGCAATCTCAGAATAACGGCGACCCATAAGCCTCTTGATACTGCCAACAGTGTTTTTGGGGTTTGTTATGGCCTGTCTTCTTGCAACCAGACCCACAAGCCTCTCTCCTTTAGCAGAAAATGCCACAACGGAAGGCATCACTCGGGAACCGCTCTTTGACTGGATAACAGTAGGATGCCCACCATCACTGAAAGCAATGCAGGAGTTTGTCGTTCCAAGGTCGATTCCTATGGTTCTTCCCATATCTGCCCCTCCAGACAAGAAACTATCATTAAAAGTATTTAAATCGCCCCCGGAGATATTACCCACCGGGTAGTCAGGTCGTTAATTCAGTCTAGGAATAGAATTACATCCATCTATGGTGTCAACCTCACCATTCGATACTGTCAGGAGAAGAAATAACACCCTTCTCGCAGATTATTGAGGTGATGAATTTCACCGGAGTAACATCAAATGCAGGATTGTAAACCTCAACCCCTGCAGGAAGTATCTGCCTTCCGCCAAAACCGGCGAGTTCCTCTCTGCCCCTCTCCTCTATAACAATGGAAGTACCGTCAGGTGAACCGGGGTCGAATGTGGACACCGGTGCAACTATATAGAAAGGAACTCCAGCCTCAGAAGCGGCAAGAGCAAGCGGGTATGTTCCTATTTTGTTTGCAGAGTCACCGTTCATGGCGATTCTGTCAGCTCCGGTTATCACAGCATCTATACTCCCGGTGCGAAGCAGAGAAGCAGCGGCGGAATCTGGAAGTACCTTTACCGGTATCCCCGCCTTCTTCAACTCCCAGGAGGTTAGTCTGGCTCCCTGGAGAAGCGGTCTTGTCTCATCGGCATACACCATTGAAAGAAGCCCTCGTGAATGTGCTTCATAGATCACCGCAAGCGCTGTACCCAGACCTGCAGTGGCCAGTCCTCCTGCATTACAGTGGGTAAGCACTGTACAGTTGTCCGGAAGCAGATCAGCCCCGAAACGACCCATGGTCCTGCTTGCCTCCAGATCCTCCTCATAAAGGTTATGGGCACTATTCAGCAGCCTTTCTATGGCTTCGGTTCTGGAAGGTGATGAAAAGAGGATCTTCCTCTGTATGTCAAGGCAGTGAAAAAGATTCACAGCGGTGGGTCTTGTTGCTGCAAGAATATCAAACTGCCTGTTGCAGTCCTCAGAAAAGCTGCTTGACCCAGCAGTCTCCAGAGCAGCGATCACAGCACCGTAGGCAGCAGCAATCCCAATGGCCGGAGCCCCTCGAACTGCAAGAGTCTTTATGGCAGAAGCAACTTCTCCGATTGTTCTGCAATGAAGATAGACCTCTTCCCCGGGAAGAAGTCTCTGATCGAGAAGTTTCAGCCGGTCAATCTGCCATTCCAGAGTTGGTACCGGTTTCACCGGGGACCTCTGATCTCAAGTAAATCACTGCATACAACTGCAATATCAATCGGTTCCATCATTCGGCCATTGCCCACAGTTCCACATGCAAGAATTCCCTGAACCGGACCAGCGAACCTGATCCCCCGTGAGGAAAGGATCTTTACATTGGCCTGAACAGCCTGGTTATCCCACATTCTGGTGTTCATTGCAGGAGCCATCAGAACAGGCGCATTACAGGCAAGGAAAGAAGATGTGAGCAGATCATCTGCAAGGCCATGTGCTGAACGGGCCAGGAAGTTGGCAGTGGCCGGTGCGACTATCATCAGATCCAGGTTGTCGGTAAGATCTAAGTGAGGAATGGATGCTGAAGGTGGTGACGGGAACAGATCTGTGTAACATGGTGATCCGGATACTGCTGAAAGCTGAGTAGAAGTAATGAAATTAGAAGCTGATCCGGTGAGAATGCAACGGACGCTGTGTCCTGATTTTCTAAGAATAGACGCAAGACTCACAGCCTTGAACGCTGCAGCTCCACCGGTAACCCCGAGAAGGATCTCCGCCATGAGTTAACTCCCTTTCTCTCCGTTTTTCCGTCCAATTTCGTTTATGCCCAGCAATGTCAATTCGGGACATATCCTGAAACTGTGTCTGCACCTGCTTCCCAGCGCCTGTCCCCATCCTCCGGTGGCCCACAGTTCCGGAACAGAGTCGAACTCAGCAGAGATCAGATCAATTATGTGATCTGCTGCCCCCACTGCGCTGAAAAGAACACCTGATCTGATTGCATGGGCGGTAGTTCTTCCAACAACACTCTCCGGGAACACAAGATCGATGGGATTCAATCTTTCAGCTTTCTTGAACAATTCACCGGCGGAAGTACCCACACCGGGGCTTATTGCTCCTCCAAGGTACCTGCCTGCCCCGTCTATAACATCGAAAGTGGTAGCTGTGCCGAAATCCACCACCACCGCCGGCAATCTCCCCTGTACAATGGCTGCCACAGCATTTGCCAGTCTGTCCGGTCCTATCTCATGTGGATATTTGTAGCCAAGCTCGATCCCTGCAGTAGCACAGGATACATCTACAGGAGTAATCTTCAGCCACCTTTCGCACATGTTGATAACAGTGTGACGAACCTGGGGAACCACGCAGGCAAACGCCACATCATCCGGTGGTGAAAAGCCTTCACTCCTTAACAGTGCTTCAGTAAGTATTCTGAGTTCATCAGCAGTCCACCGCTGGGTTCTGATCCTCCACTGTCCAAGAAGCTTATCCTTCTCAAAAAGCGCAAGTGCTGTCTTTGTATTTCCTACATCCACAGAAAGCCTTCTCATACAGGCTCCTTATTGAGACCGTAATACCAGTCAAGACCGATATCTGACGACCTCACAGAATGGGTAAGCATTCCAACTGAGATTCCATCTACCCCGGTTTCCGCTACTGCTCTCACAGCGGCAAGTGTGATCCCCCCGGAGGCTTCAAGATATATACCGGAATCCCCGGTGATGGAAACAGCTTCTTCCAGCTCTTCCAGAGACATGTTGTCCAGCAGTATCCTGTCAGGTGAATAAGGAAGAACGGTTCGCAGCTGTTGCAGAGAATCAACTTCCACCTCAATTGGAATGTGCATATCCCGTAATCTGCCTATCACAGGAGCAAGGTTCCCAACACCTCCAATTGCTGCCAGGTGATTATCTTTCAGCATTGCCATGTCAGCAAGAGATGACCTGTGGTTAACTCCGCCGCCCATACGAACAGCATACTTCTCAAGGGCTCTCATACCTGGAGTGGTCTTTCTTGTATCCAGTATCTCCACTTCACAACCGGAGCAGAGGCTTACGAACTTAAAGGTTGTTGAAGCTATTCCGCACAATCTGGAAAGAATATTCAGAAAAACCCTTTCCCCGCGAAGAACTGAGGCTGCAGGACCATGGATCGTGGCCATCCTCTTGCCTGCTGGAATACTCCTGCCTTCTTCCACAAGAACATCAACTCGAACTCCGTCTGGAAGCATTGCAAACACAACAGAAGCCAGATGGAGACCTGCTGTCACAATGCTCTCCCGGGAGTTCACTGAGCATATCACCGGTAGATCACCGGATCCCCCGAGAGATAAAGAAGCAGCATCAGCAAGTGCCTCATCCTCAAGAAGGGCATTCTTTATCAAGACCTCTGCCACTGCAAACGGGTCGGTCCAGTCAATAATGCTCATAAAAAACCCTCCCCATCCGTAAAAGCATTCTTAGCAGAAACCATCCTGCCGTTCTTCATTGTCGCTTCCACTGTAACACCATCAAGCCCCTGAAATGGATCACCAGAGAGGAAGACCATATCAGCAGTCCTTCCCGGGGCAAGCGGTAGAGAAAGATGATCCAGTCCTGAGATCAAAGCAGCATCAAGGGTATACGCAGAAAGTGCCCGGGTCATTGAAAGAGACTCATCTGTATTTCTGTGCCTGGTGGCTCCCATGAGCCCGTAAAGAGGATCAAGAGGCATACAGTCGCTTCCAAAACCAAGACGAAACCCGGAATCCAGTACGGTCTTGAACGGATTGAGCATGATGGATCTATCTTCAGAAAGAATTCTGTCATACATCCCACCGGGTCTCTGCCATCTCTCTACAAAATTGGGCTGCATACTGAAAATATGATACTCCGGATCCCATGTTCCAGGCCATGCATTCAGCAGATCCTCTCCGTGCTCGATCCGGACAGGGAATCCATGGCCCAGGGTTCTGAAAGCCCTGTTGGATACCCTGTCCAGCTGTTGAAGAGCCCTGCCTCCAATGGCATGAACACAGACTGTAAGCCCCTTCTCTCCACAGCGGGTCATCAGTGAAAAAAGCTCCTGATCGGAGTAATGCAGTTCGCCTGCAGACCCATCAGGATAAGGATGTATCAGGGCTGCGTTCCCTGCACCCAGAGATCCGTCCAGAAAGAGCTTGATCATCTTTACATTCGTGGGCAGATCGGCAGAGGTTGCATCTAACCCACCTGCAATAACTGCCAGGGATATATCAAGTCCTTTGACGAATTTCAGGACACTGTCTGCGGTATGTACAGTCTCAAAAGAGCAAACAGCTGTAACACCCTTACTGTAGGCCATTGCCTCAACCTGTGAAGAAGCTTCACGCAAAACCTGTTCAGGCATAGGAAAAAGAAGGTCAAAGTTCATTACAGGCCACTCCTTCAAAACCCCGGTTGACCTGTTCACCCCGGGCATATCTGACTCTAGAAGCTGAAGCATCCGGGAATTAACCATGGCGGCATGGCCACACACCCTCCGCAGGAACACCGGAACATCGGCTGTTACTGAATCGAGCATTGCCAGAGAGGGAAGCTCTTTGTCTATCCAGTCGCTTTCATCGTAGGACTCACCTCTGAGAATACCGCTCTCTTTAGAGATAACCGAAGATCGAACAAGTGAGAGTAATTCACTGGAGGACCTGACCCCTGAGAGGTCCAGTGATGCCTCCTTAACAACCATCCATGAATAGTGTGTATGTGCATCAACAAAAGAGGGCATTGCAAAGAAGTGATCAAAAAACTCAGTATCAGAAGAGCAATCCTCAATGGATGCTATCACTCCGGAGTCATCAATATGAACTACTGTGTTTGATAGGCACGGGCTGGAGCCAGTCCAGAGATGGCGGCAGCTAACTCTGCGCATTGCGGGTGTCCTGAATGTACTTGAACATAAGATCTATTATCTCACTCTTTACCTCGAATTTAAAAAAAGTATGACCCTTATTTCGTTCAATTGCACTTACCTTGCCACGAATTTCAGCCTCCACCATTCCGAAATGAGGAGCTGGGCCATCTGCGGAATCACAGGTGTCCGTGTTCGGGTCTTTGATCTCTCTGGCTTCGATCTCAGATATTTCCCCATAGCTGAACCATTTTTTAAGGAGTATGTAGCTTCCACCGGTGATAGAGGTCAGAGCCGGGAAGTGAACATCTAAAGTAGTTGTGGCAAAGAATTTTGAGAAGTCTTTTCTGAAGAGAACTGCCTGATTCCTGCCATTGGCTTTTGCCTGGTACACCGCCTGATCAGACGAAACAAGCAACTCTGAACCGGCAACTGTATCAGTTGATGCAACCCCAAGGGATATCTGCACAGAAAGTGATCGCTTTTCTCCTTTGACTGTAACCATGATCTCGGAGTCTCCCACGGCAGTGCAGATCCTCTCTGCCGTTGCAAATCCCTCAGCCCCGTTTGTGTTCAGCATAAGCACAGTGATCTCTTCACCGCCGTATCGATAAGCCTCACCGCGAAACTTGACGGCTTTCCTGATAATTGATGAAACATGCCTCAGAACAAGATCACCCACATCATGACCGTGCTTGTCATTAAACTTCTTGAAATGGTCTATGTCTATCATGATGGAACACATGGGAAGTCCCGAAACACCCATTGACCTTAAAAGAAGAGGCAGATCATGATCCAGTGTCTTCCTTGGAGGAAGCCCTGTAACTGCATCAAGTTCAACCATTCTGGGAAATGTAACCTGCTCCATTGATTCCTCCGGATGCTCTATGAATGTTGCATAATAATAACCGATACGGGAGAAGAACAACAGGTTGATGTTGACCGGATGGCTTCAAATGCGTAGAGTCTCCGGATAGACTAACCCGGGAGGAAGATAACCTTGAAAATTAAGCTTGTTACCGCTTTTCTCTTTTTGCTGTTACCGGCATGCATTGGTTGGAGCAATGAGCAGAAGGAAGTTCTTGAGGACTACAATGCACTGATGGATAATGCTGAAGAAGAGAACTGGAGAGGGCTTGCCAGAGGTTTCTCTGAGGAGAGCAACCTTCTTCTTGACCATATTGCAGAGATCTACACCGAGGCAGGTGTTCCCTTTGACAACAGCGGTGAGGAACTGCTTGCATCTCTGATCTCAGACACAGACCTGCTTTCATTCTCTGAAATAGTTGTTTCCATAGAGTTCAGGAATGAAAAAGCCTACCTTGTTTCAGGCCAGGGCAGCCGGACAGCGAGCTACCAGTTCCTCAGGGAAAACCAGAGCTGGAAGCTTGATCTTGTCCCTGCTCTGAATGATTTCCTCGGCGAGATAATGGAAGGAACACCCACTGCAACTGCGAATCCCAGCAGTTCCATATCAACTTCACCCACCTACATAAACACAGGACAGGGGGCATGCGAATTCGCTCTGCGGAACGATCTGGAAGATATCTCCATCTGGAACGTCTACTGCTCTCCCAGCGACAGTGACTCCTGGGGTGATGACTGGCTGGGATCAAGTATTCTCGGCAGTGGAGCAGAAATGGGGATCTGGCTTGATGAGGGAACCTATGACATCCGCCTTGTAGATTCTGATGAGCATACATACACCCTGTGGCAGGTTGAGCTGAACAACCAGGGAATATTCTGGCCGGTGACCGGCCTGGACATCGATGAAACGATCTAGATATGTAATTCTTTCCCTTCTCGCCCTTGCAACTGTGATACTTGTGATCAACAGCAGATCCGGCAAAGAGGAAGAAACAACACTCATTATCACCAATCTGCTTCCGGACATAACATTGAACCATATACAAATTGAATACGACACCGGAGAAAGCATTAACATCAGAGAAAGCGATCAGGAAGATCAACTGAGACCCGGCAATAGCTTTCAGGTTAACATACCAAGTGGCAGTGCGCTGATAACAGCAACAGATCCGGAAGACGGTACCTACAGCTCAAGAGTAGCCGTGAACGACTCCACAGAGCTCCTGCAGGTGGAGATATCCATGGCAGACCGGACTGTGTTTCAGAAGACCATTGAATCCGGAGGAGAGTACTGGACCGGCTCTGGCGACTGTACAGTGAGAATAACCAATTCCCTCCTTGAAAGAGATGTTTACTGGCTTTATGTCACACTGGAAGAAGATGGCGTAGAGAACAGTCCCGACAGACTTGGTGCTTTCATTCTCTACCCGGGCAGAACACTGAATGTAAGGGTAAACTCTGGTTGCTACAATCTTACAGCAGAAGATGATCTCCGGGAAGAATACAGCTGCAGAACAGCGGAGGTCACAGGAGACAGAGCTGAGTACAACTGGGAGATAGCAACCGGTGATCTCTTTACCCCTGAAGACAGAACAGACAGTAGCAGCTTTATACTCTGTAACGCTCTTGATGACTGGATCATTACCGGTGTCTACCACAGAGGTCCTGCGGATACGGACTGGAGCAGGAATCACCTGGCTACAGGAGGAATAGAGCCCAAGGAGCAGTATTCCCTGTTTCTTGACCCTGGTGTTTACCACATCAGAGTTGAGGATGAAGATAACGATACCTATACCCGAAGAAACCTGAGGTTATCCCGTGAAAACTTCACCTGGAATGTTACAATGGATGATCTGGATGTGTTCACTCCCTGACAAGGGGTTTACCTGAACAGCTTCCTCCCTTATTTTGCCGGCTGGCGTTACAACGTGGTTTCAATACCTGGGTCCGCGAATTCAAATGGAGGAAAAATGAAGAAGATCATAGCACTTCTCACAATTGCACTGGTTGCCACTCTCATATCAGGCTGTGGTGGAAATGTACCTGTTAAGATCACCAATGATCTTGGTGCATGGAACATAGAAGAGATATTTATCGATCCGTCCGAGGACAGCGAATGGAGCGATAACCTTATCAGCAGTACACTTGAACCTGGAGATGACGTAACATTGAATGTTCCTGCAGGAACCTATGGCATCATGCTTACTGATGAAGACGAAGACACCTATACTCGCTGGGATGTAGTGATCGGTTCCGGTGGCTACGAATGGAATGTAGACCTTTCCGACATCGACCAGTAGAAACATATCCTTCTGATGAATCACAGGGGAGTTGCCGGCAACTCCCCTGTGCGGTCTTTACTCCACTCCAAGTTTATCTTATTTTCCCCGGATAGTTTCGTGTTTGATACTCAAAACCAAAAAGAGGAGGGACAATGAAGAAGATCTATCTGCTTATGGCACTTATGGCTTTCCCGGTGCTATTCCTTGCGTGCGGCAGCGGTGAGGCACCTGCAACCGACGAGCCGGAAGAAGTTGAAGAAACTGAGATCGAAGTTGTTATTAGCAATGGCCTGGGAAGCTGGGACATCGCTGAGATCTGGGTTGACCCTTCAGACGGCGCCTGGACAGACAATCTCATAGACGAGATACTGGCCCCCGGTGAAGAATTCACAGTAGTTCTTGAAGAGGCCGGCAGTTACAATCTCTGGATAACCGACGAAGATGGTGACACCTATACCAGATACGGTGTAGAGATCAACCAGCGCGGTTACGAGTGGGAAGTTACCCTTGAAGACATGGATGACTGGGGCACAGATGAAGTAACTGTAACCATCGAGAACGATCTTGGTGACTGGATCATCTGGTATGCATACTGCAGTCCTTCCAGTGATTCTGAATGGGGCGAGGACCGCCTTGGTACCGAGCTTCTTGAACAGGGAGAATCAGTATCATTTGAAGTAATGTCAGGTGACTACTATGATTTCATGGTTGAAGATGAAGATGGTGATGTTTACACTCTTCTGGATGAATGGGTTGACGAGGACGGCTTCCTGTGGGTAGTTGATCTCTCTGACATGGACAATACATTTGAAAGCGAGATCGAGGGTTCCGGAGGTGACGCAACTGTCACCATTCACAATGGTCTGGGTGACTGGACTATATGGTATGTCTACGGTGACCCCAGTGATGGCCCATGGGGCGAGGACCGCCTTGGTTCCGAGCTTCTTGAGCCCGGTGAAGAAATGTCTTTCCGTGTTCATTCCGGCCAGGACTACGATTTCAAAGTTGAAGACGGAACAGGAGATACATACACAAGGTGGAATGTATTTGTAGACACAGACGGTTACTACTGGGAAGTCACTCTGTCTGACCTGGACTAGACCCTCGAATACTTGAGTTAATAGAAAGCAGGAGGAATTCCCAGCCTCCTGCTTTTCAACAGGAAAGGAATCCTGTGAGTAAATACATTCTAGCAACTGCAATAGTCCTGCTCCTCACCTCCACGGGATGCTTCGACCCCGCCAGGGTCATAATCACCAACGACCTGGAGAACAGGAACATCGATTACATCTATGTGAGCAGCCAGTCTGAGGAGGAATGGGGAATAAATGCTCTTCCAGAGTGGAAAACCCTCACCCGGGGAGAATCCTTCGAGATAACGGTTCTTCCTGACACTTACGATATCCAGGTGGTGGATGACAGAGACAACACATACACATTGTGGGAAATTGAGATAGAAGAAGAGGATTTCCTCTGGGAAGTAACACTGGAAGATATCGATTAGAAAATGATACTCAAGCTCCCATGGAATACAGGAACCGCCTGGACTGTATTACAGCAAAAGGAGGTTACATTCTTGCATAGGAGCACCGCTTTCCGCGCTGTCATTACAATGCTGGCACTGTTTCTCTTTTCAACCGGTTGCCTGGAGAAGGTTCCTCTCAATGTAACAAACGGACTTGAAAACTATGACATCCAGTATGTCTACATCAGCAGAGGCTCTGACGCTGTATGGGGAACAAATCATCTCCCCGGTACCGATGTACTGGAGCCGGGCAGAGTTGCCGAGGTAATGGTTCAACCGGGGGTCTACGACCTGCAGGTAATGGATGAGGACGGAGACACCTACACACTGAATGACATTCGGATTGGAACCAGCGGCTTTAACTGGACAGTCACTCTGGAAGACATTGACTCAAAGAACGCAAACACCAGCTCCAGTCTCACCCACGCCGGCCAATGCCCTGTTGCGATAACCAATACCCTTAAGAGTGGGCATGTGAATGGGGTTTGGATATCACCTTCAGGCAGTGATGAATGGGGAGACAATCATCTGAACGGAGAGATCCTCTATACCGGTGACAGCTATACTGCCTTTGTCCAGGCGGACACCTATGATATTTACGTCCAGGATGAGAGTAGCGAAAGCTACACCAGATGGAGCATTCTGGTTGAAAGAGCCGGCTACAACTGGAATGTTGCACCAGATGATATTGACGGGGATGACAGCTGATACTGAAAAGGAAAAACTAGTCCTCTTGGCAGCCTGTACACATTGGCAGGTGAACTGTCATGGTTGTTCCCTTTCCCTCTTCGCTCTCGACTCTGATAGTTCCGCCATGACCTTTAACTATCTGCTTGACCATTGAAAGTCCCAACCCCAACCCACCGTCAGGATTGCGCTTTGCCTGTTTACCTCTGAAAAGAAATGCAAATAGATTGGGCAGATCCTCAGGTGGTATACCCATACCGGTATCTTCCACCTCCACAACAACTGAGGGGGCTTCAGCATAAACTCTGAGAAAGATACAGCCTCCGGCACGGTTGTACTTAAAAGCGTTAACACAGAGGTTCTGAACCACCCTGCGAAGAAAACTCTCTCTGCCATGGACAACAAGAACCGGCTCATCCTCAGGGTAAGAGAACTTGAAACAGATACCCTTCTCCATGAACATCAGTTCCATGAGATCGTGGACGCTCCTGCAAACCTCAAGCATGCTTACCTTGTCTCCCACATGGGAGATGTCAGTACCGGCAAGATTCCCCAGTACCATGATGTCATTAACAAGCGGAAGCATCTCCTCTGCCCTCTTCCGAGCCCTGCCAACCAGTTTCATGGAATTCTCCGGGTTCTTCACATACCCTATCTCAACAGCATGCAGAAGACTTACAATGGCAGCAATTGGAGACTGAAGCTCATGCCCCAGTATCCGCATAACCTCCCCTGCAGACGGCTCATCATTGCTCATTGCCTG
>JAGLDY010000130.1 GCA_023145375.1 Candidatus Sabulitectum sp.
TTATGAGCAGAACACTGTGAGCAGAGCATGAGCCCGGTACAGCCCGGAGGCATCTCCGAGTCTTTTGACCCGGCAGAAGAGGAAACTCTTGATCTTAACTATTACATCTGGATGCTTCTCAGGGGTAAGTGGGTTATCCTCTCGTTTGTTCTGGCGGGGTTGCTTGCTGCGGGATATGTGAACAAGACCACCACTCCAGTTTACCGTTCCAGTTCTACATTTATGTACACCAGTGACAACAGCATGTCCCGTACATTGGACATGCCTAGTACTCTCTGGTTCCAGATGGATGCTCTCAGGAACGATCAGATACATCTGATCAACAGCAGGATCATGGCTGAACTTGTGGCAGACTCAATTCTTCATTCATCAGACTCTGACAGTATTGTGTCTATACTTTTCCTTGGGAATGTTCCTGACCGATCCTACCTTCGAAATGCATTAGTTGGTCTTGCTCAGTCAAGAGTGTCTGTAAGCTGGATCAAGGATACGAATTTCTTTGTTCTCAGCGGCATAGGTTACAGCCCTGAAGCTTCTGCAGTTATCACCAACCTTTTTCTTCATGTTTACAACCGCTGGAATCAGCGTCAGGCAAGGGGAGAGAACACTGAGGTCAGGCTCTTTCTTGAGAATCAGCTGGAACAGACCTCTCAGCAGCTTGAACTGTCAGAGAGTGCCCTTCTTCATTTCAAGGAAGATAATGGTATTACCGACATAGATGCAGAGACAAGAAATCTTATCAGTACTCTAGCCAATTTTGAGACTCAGGTAAGAACATCAGCTACAAACGCTGCCGCTGCCCGGGTCAGACGTGATTATCTTACCAGTCTTCTGGGAGAACACCGGGACAATGTTACCGATGACATTTCCGGTTCCAATACGGAGTACATCAGACAGATACAGAGCGACCTTGCAAGATACGAGAGTGCCAGAGCTGCACTTCTGGCAGACGGTGCAGACCTTCGATCAGAACCTGTTCTGGCCATGGAACAGCGTATTGACACAAGAAGAGAAGAATTGTCACAGGCTTTAAGAGATATCTCCAGCATGGATTATCCAGTGAACCCCGAGCGGGGTATAGAAAGCCTTGTAGCTTCAATTGCAACTGCAGAGGGAGAATACCGCGCCAGCAGAGCTCGCGAGCAGGCCCTCGCTGTTGTTGTAAGCGATCTCTCTTCCGGTTTGTCTGATCTTCCCGAGTTCCAGTATGAACTGGTGGCTCTGGAGAGAAACAGAAGAGTTAATGAGAACATCTATGTACTCCTCAGAACCCGTTATGAGGAAGTTAAGATCGCCGAGATAGGTCAGATGGGGAATGTGACCATTGTAGACTCGGCTCTTCCCGGAGGAATGATCAAACCCACAACCAGAAGAAATCTGATCATGGGCATCATGGTGGGCCTTGCAGCAGGAATCGGAATAATCTTTCTTATTCACCAGATGGATAATTCTCTGCGGAACCCGGAACAGCTGGAAAAACTGGGTATTCCCCTTATGGGAATTATTCCTAAAAGTCGCTCATTTATTGAGAAGGGTAAGATTCATCTATCCTTGATCGAGAATTCAAAATCCC
>JAGLDY010000131.1 GCA_023145375.1 Candidatus Sabulitectum sp.
CAATACCGGACCATCGATATCTGCTGAAAACAGCGGCAGAAGTAATGGAGACGGGAATCCAGAGTATAGCAATCTGCCGAACTGTTGGTCCATCTGTGAGGAAAAGACCAAATGGTATTAAGAGACAAAGCCAAAGATATCTGCGCTCAATAGATCTCAACATACCTGTAAAGAATGGCCATAATGCAAGAGCAAGAACTATCACTGCGTTCAGAAGATAAGCGGTGAGCATCCTGGGACGATCAAGAAGGTTGGAAGATATCTCGGGCAAAATACCGCCGCTTAGAATCCTGAAGAACTGCGAAAGGGGTTGAGTACTGAGTAATCTGCTGAAGCCCACACCCATCCCTGCAGCAGCCATTCTGGAGCTTCTTTCTGTAAACTGAGCTGAATAGAAAAGAAACACCGGGGTATACATAAGAGCAAGTACACCTGGAACTAAAATGAACCTTTTAAGGGATATCCTCTCACATCGATCTATTGTAAAGTAAAGAACACTTCCTGCTGCAACGGTTAAAACAAAGATGTGTTGTGTGAGTATTCCAGTTACCCCAAGAAGAAGGGTACCGATAAGCGCCTTTTTAGATCCCCGCCAGGCCATATCCGCCAGGTCAGCAAACCAGAGGGAGACAGCTATGTTTATGCCGTACACCCAGGCTTCCTGTCCCAGGGAAACTGCAAATGGAGATAGTGCCCAGACCATTCCTGCCCAGAATCCACCTCTTGCAGTTGTTCGTCTGGATGCTAGTCTGAAAACGGGAATAACGGCTGAAGCAACCACAACGGCAATAAGAAATCTAAGCCCGAATTCACCGGAGCCTGGCAGCAGAGAAGAAATCTTCATAACGATAAAGGCGATCGGGGGATGTGGTGTACCGGAGGAAATAGAGGAGATCATCCCCGTCCAATCCTGGCGCACTGCCCCCCAGGCAAGACACTCGTCTATCCAGAAACTTTTTCTGCCCAGGAACATCAATCTTGCAAGCAGCGATACTCCGCTGAGAAGCAGAAGAAGGTACCCTGGTTTTCTTTCACCAAAAGGCTTCATACAACTGGTTTCTTTCTGCTTGTTTTCTTTTCAGACTGCTGCTTCTTTGATACCAGTCGCCTTTCTCTTGATGCCCGGGTGGGTCTTGTTGGCTTTCTCTTCCGGGGTACCACAAGAGCCTGCGTGATAAGTTCATTCAGCTTTCGAAGAGCAGAATTGGTATTCATTAACCGACTGCGATGATCCCGTGATTCAATAATGATGTCACCGGAATCGGTGAGCCGTCTCCCTGCCAGCTTTTTCAGCCGCATAACGGCATCATAGGGAAGTTCTCCAAGAGAAATATTGTAACGCAGTTGTACAGCAGACTCGGTCTTGTTCTGATGCTGCCCTCCGGGACCACCGGCTCGGAGGTATGTCCACGACAGGGCAGCTTCAGGAATGTCAACCATTAGTTTCTGCTGCCCAGACCTTTCTTAAGACTGTATCCAAGCATCAGTGCAACAAGAACAAACATGGTTATCTGTGCAGCAGGTATACCCTCGCCACTGAAACCAATGATACCGGCGATAGCTGCTGGTATTCCCAGTACAATGTCGAAGATGGTTATCTTCGCTTTCTTGCTTACAGGAAATTCTGCTCCGAGAACTTCTTTTTTTGCTCCGTCAACCAGAGCACGGTATTCCTTTCCGTCAATGGAATACTTCATCTCCCACATGGGCACATAAACAAGATCCACCTTGTTTACATTCACAGAGGTGTCCACATCGGTCATAACAGTTGCCTTTGAATCAGCAATTTTTGCCTGATGATCCTTGATATGACCTCTGGCATTGGCCTCTGCACGCTCTTGAGTCACCTGACCGTTCACCAGATCATCGGCCATACCTGCGCTCTTAACAGCCTCAATATCAAATGGGATCTGCCCTTCAAGCATGTTCCTGTTGGCGCTCTGTTTGCCGCCTCCCAGTCTGAGCCAGAACTTGCCCCAGTCAGGAAACACGGATTTCTTTCCCGGCTGGATATTCCCAATGCCCCAGAATTCCTCAGGATCCTCACGGGCATACTCCGGCCAGGTAAAGTCTTCATTGAAGCGACCGCTCACAGGCTCGTACCAGGTCTCTGTTCTCTTGTTGTCTCCGGTTCCTGTGGTCTTCGTTCTTTTCTTTTTTCCGTGCCAGGATGTGGAAGCGCTGCTCTTCACTATCCAGTAGGGAAGCATCAGCCCTTTGACCGATCCGATCTTAGCCAGTCCTACAAAGCTCTTTGATCTGTGGAACCCTTTGGAAAGCCAGGTGACAAGAGCACTTATGGCGTCGTTCTCATTAACCTCCATAGGGAGCATGGAATGACCGTCGATCTTAACGATGTTATCGTAACCTGCAAGCATGGTGGTGGTTCCGCAGTATGGACAGGTGATAACATTCTCACCCTCCATGTAGGCAAGGGGAGCTCCGCAGTTCTGACATGAGAGTTCCCTGTCATGGGAGAGAGCTGTGGATTCCTCCTCCTGCTCCTGTTCTTCCTCACCTTCAGCTGTCTCCGGTGTTCCGGGTTC
>JAGLDY010000132.1 GCA_023145375.1 Candidatus Sabulitectum sp.
AGTTGGCTATAGGCCGCCCAGTAGACAATTGTCGTCCTGATTCTTTTTGTTTTGAGAATCAGCAGAGCACACCAATTTCATAATGGCTTGATGTCGTGAGTAAGGATTAGATTTGCATTTGATGTGGTATCATCATATAGTACCATGAGGAGATTATGAACAGTAAACACAAGAGGACTCTTGCAAAAATATTTGAAAAGCCCGAGCGTTCTGATATTCCGTGGAAGGATATTGAAGCACTTATAGTTGCACTGGGTGGGAAAATTACAGAGGGACGGGGTTCCAGAATTCGAGTATTTCTTAATGGAACAAGAGCTGTGTTTCACAGACCGCATCCTCGCCGTGTTACAGTGCGAGGAGCAGTAAAATCGATGAGAAGATTCCTACGGGAAGCAGAGGTGAAACAATGATGCAGTATAAAGGATATGTGGGTAATGTTGAATTTGATGACGAGGCAAATGTATTTCATGGAGATGTTATCAATCTTCGTGATGTTATCACATTTCAGGGAAAAACAGTTGATGAGCTTCGTCAGGCTTTCCAGGAGTCAATTGACGATTATCTTGAGTTTTGCGCAGAGCGTGGTGACTCTCCAGAGAAACCGTATTCAGGGAAGTTTATGGTTCGAATTGAACCAAAATTGCATAAGGCGGTAGCATTGCGTGCAATGTTGATGCACAAGAGCTTAAACTCATGGATACACGATACGCTAGAGACTGTAATAGAAAATTAAGTAATCAACTTTCTGTATTCTCTTGGGAATAGCATAGGATCTGCGAAGCTTCATCAGAGCATTTGTCCGGATCTGTCCGGGGAATTGACAGAGGTTCTGCGGTAGCATAATCTGAGCATTTGCCCGGAAATCTTTGCTAAGTCAGCCAGGGGTTATTGATGAACTGAACACTCGGGCTTAGCTGATTGCTAGACCCATTACCTGCACCGTAGCGCAATACAGCTACAGCCCTTTGTTCGGTTTTATGTCGTCTTGTTCAAGTTTATATGAGAATGATAATGGCCAATCTTATAAATCACAAGAGTTTGCTGGAGTATCATTCGGAATTTACCTTATTTGTAAATCAGCTCGGGATATCAATTCAATAATGTATTGCCTGGATCTGTCCGGGAATTACGGAGGTTTTGTGGCAGCAAAATCGGAGCCTTTTCTGGATTATTTGAATTGGAGAAACACGAAGCTGAATACTAACACCGCTAATGAGCTACGCAGCTTTTTGCGTCGGCTGAATAAGCTGTGTTAGATTTTTCCTTTACTCTCTACTTGACGTCTTTTCCAAAAATTTGGGATTATGTGATCTATATAAGCCTGTAGGCTTTAGTCAAGCTTTATTACTATACTAGACCCTACTAAAGCAAGTATCACACCTATAGCTACTGCCTTGCCTGCTTCAGGCAAGATAAATAGGAATATTCCAACAGAAAATATTCCACCGCCAAGTAATCTAAGCAATATTGTATATGTTTTTCTTTTCATAATAAGTACGCATTAACAATTCCAACACCACCAGTGGCCATCCAACCGAAAGAATCTGCAAGTGCTGATGCAAGAAGGCACCAAGCTTCTTGCTCATCCTTGGTTTCCCTGACGGGAACAAATACTTCCCAAGCATCAAGGATACCGAGACGAATGAGATCTGGATGAGATGACTTAATTAGCACAGGTTGGATATTAAGATGATTCTTTAAATAATCATCAACAGAAATTAGGACATCTGGAATATTCCTCTGTCCAAACAAAACATCCCCCTGGAAAACCTCTTGGCCAATAGTAATTTTCACATTAATTGAATCTATACCGACTCTTACTATGCTGTCATAAGATGTCAGAGTTATTGACACATCGTTTTCTGGGTGCACTGGTGCTGATAAGCTACATATCAATTTGCTATTTTGTATGTCATTCTCCTCGGTAATTACCCATTCAATGACATTATTACACCTAAATGTAGCTCTTACTTTGGTATTATTGAAATACTCGAAATCAATGCGAAGGTTATTAGAGTGCTGATCAACACAACTAAAATAGTTGGCGCGGTGGTGTCTAAACCAATTTGCTTCTAGGGCAGTGGCCGATCCAGGTTTGGCACTAGGAACTTCGAATAGATATCTTGTCGGGTAACATCCTTTTCCTAGATCTGTATGCCATGGACAATAAACACTTATCGGTTCATCAAGTAAATTATGCCAATTACATAACATTATATCCATTCCTCTCAGTTAGTGTACCATTGCAACCCCATAGACACCTGTACGCACGAATATGCTTCTATCTATCTTTCTCCCTACCTACCTACCCATAAACTAACACCTCCCTCATTTATATGTACATATCAAGGTATGTCAACGCCGGTCTCCGATGCT
>JAGLDY010000133.1 GCA_023145375.1 Candidatus Sabulitectum sp.
GCAGCCTCTTTCGAGAGATTTACCGAGATCATGGATATAGAGCCGGATATAGAAGACAGGCCTGATGCCATTGCCTTCCACCCGGTAAAAGGTAAAGTAGAATTATCAAACTTATGGTTCAAGTACTCTTCTTCCCCGGGGTGGATCATTCGGGATGTGTCTCTCTCTGTCTCAGCCGGGGAATCTGTTGCAATTGTCGGTGAATCCGGTGCAGGTAAAAGCACCATTGTATCTCTTATCCCCAGGTTCTATGAAGCAGAGAAGGGGTGCATCACCTTTGACGGCCATGACATCATGGATCTGAAGCAGAAGTTTCTCCGTGAACACATCGGTCTGGTTCAACAGAATGTTTTCCTCTTTGACGGTACCATCAGAGACAACATCATGTACGGTAAACCTGCGGCTACAGAAGAGGAAATGTTTGAAGCCGCTCGTAGTGCCAACATCTATTCCTTTATTGTCTCGCTGCCGGATGCATTTGATACCTATGTGGGAGAGAGGGGTGTAAAACTCTCAGGAGGTCAGAAGCAGCGGGTATCCATTGCCAGGGTCTTCCTGAAGGATCCCACTGTGCTTGTTTTCGACGAGGCAACCTCTTCCCTGGACACAGAATCAGAAAGCCTTATTCAAGAAGCCATGTTCAGGCTGAGCAAGAACAGAACAACCATTATCATTGCACACCGTCTCTCTACAGTACGCCATGTAGACAAGATATTTGTTCTGAACAATGGTGCTGTTGTTGAAACTGGAACCCATGACAGCCTGATGGAGCTCAAGGGTCACTACCACAACCTCTACACAAAGAACATCATCTGAACTCAGCAGGTTTGAATGCGACACTTTCCCCGTTTCTTTCCTCCTTTTCTGATCTGTTAATGTAGATTAAAACAAATTCAGTCGCAATTCCCTCTGCCTGTGTTAATTATTATTCGCCGATTATGAAGCATTGCTGTTTCAGACTCAGTAAAGAAATCCAAAGAGGTAAAGGGGTATCTCATGATTACCGCCATAGAGAATATCATCTTTTACAAGATATCCATTCGAGAGCTTTTCACGCATCTGCTTCCAGGACTTCCCCCGACCGCCTATCTCAAAAACAGAACCCTCTACTTCAAAATCACCCGTATGGCTGTAGAACAACTGCCTGCCGGAGTTTCTGATCATATTTACAAAGAATATTTCCCTGATAGAGCCCACGCTGCTGCTGTATCCGATCTCATTGATAACTGCCTGATACAGATTTGAATTGTCCAGGTAAATTTTTTCAGTTTGCTTGAGTAAATTACTTCCCGCCTTTTTTGAAGCGATCAAGGCAAGTAGCCCTGTATCCTGAAGAATATTCAAATAGTTACGGATTGTTTTGTTGTCGAGCCCAATATTTTTAGCGATATTGTTTCTGCTTAACTCACCTGGTGGTATGGTGGCAATGTAGGCAAGAATTCGCTTGAAGTAATCAAGATTCTCCGTTTTTATCTTGTAGTAATTCGATATGTCCTCGTAGATAGTTTTTTCAATAATTCTAAAGAGTTTCCCGCTGTAGACAAATGTATCGATCTTCGATTCTATCTGTATGTCGTCAGTTGCAGAAGGCAATACTGAATCAAGAAAAAACGGGAAGTACCCAAAAGACAGATAATCTTTAAAATGTCCTCGAATCCTATCAACAGATCCAAGTTCCGCTTGAATGCTTTTGCTGTTTTTCAGCAGATCTTCATACTCGATTGCTTCATATTTGATGATTCCCCTGAAATCCAGATATTCTCTGAATGATAACCCGGCAAGCCTGTAAATCACGCCTCTTCTTGATAGATCATAGGCGCCCTTAACAAGATCAATACTTGAACTTCCAGAAAAGACAACTTTCACATCCGGATATGAATCATAGATATTCTTCAATTCCTGATTCCAGTTACTGTACTTGTGAATCTCATCCAGAAAGAAATACCGTATCCCGTAAACTTCGTACAATTCATCTACAAACTCAACAAGACTGCTGTGTGAAAAATACACGCTATCCATAGAAGCGTATATGCATTTGTCTACATCGTCCAGCTCGTTTTTTATGTACTGCAGCAACAGTGTTGTCTTACCGGTACCACGAGGGCCGATCAACCCTGTCACTCTGCTATTGAGATTGAAATCTTTGTAGAGATATCTTCGGGTCTCATAATCTGTACTGCGCAGTAACCTCTGATAAGTAGCAATAAATCTTTCTACCATTAGACTACTCTCCTAATTTCTTCTACAATATTGGGAGTACAGTCCCAAGTCAAGAGTATCATGCCTGTATCAAAAACCCTTTCTCTCCGGTAATGAGCAATTCTTTCATAAACAGAATCATCGGTGGTATCTTGGATTAACCACAGAGGAGTTGTAAAACTCTCAGGGATCCCACTGTACTTGTTTTCGACGAGGCGACCTCTTCCCTGGACACTGAATCAGAAAGCGCTATTCTAATGCGTCAACTTAACATTTCTGTTAAGTTACCATCATGCGATCCAATTGAGCATACAGATTGTTGATAAGGAACCTGTACTCACCAGTGCCTTGCTGGATGCTGATCTG
>JAGLDY010000134.1 GCA_023145375.1 Candidatus Sabulitectum sp.
TGTTTTACTCTGCCTTTGTATGGAGGAAAGAAGCTTATGCCAGTTGCCGGCCGGGCAAAACTGACCACCGGGAAGATACTGCCTCAGCTGATCAAGCTTACCATCCCCATGATGGCAGGCATGGTTGGCATGGTGGTGTTCAACCTGGTGGACACATTCTACATAGGGCAGCTGGGGGGCGAACAGCTTGCTGCAATGGGGTATACCTTTCCTGTAATAATGGTGCTTATCAGTATTTCCGTTGGCCTTGGAATGGGTACTTCAGCTGTTATCTCCAAGGAGATAGGGAAGGGTTCTTTCGAGAATGTCCGGCACCTGGCGACAAATTCCCTGCTGCTGGGGTTTCCCGTTGTGGCTCTTTTTGCTCTGCTTGGCTCACTTACCATAGAACCTCTCTTCCGGCTGCTGGGGGCTGAGGGTGCTACGCTGGGGTATATCAAAGAGTACATGCAGATATGGTACATAGGAGTACCGTTCGTTGTAATTCCCATGATAGGCAACAACATTATCCGCGCCACAGGTGATATGAAAACCCCTGGTATGATAATGGTGGTAATTGCTGTTCTCAACAGTATTCTGGATCCTCTTCTTATCTTCGGGCTGGGTCCTTTCCCTGAAATGGGGATCGCAGGCGGAGCTATTGCAACTGTGTTCTCCCGGGCTGTGGGAATGACCATGGCCTTCTGGGTGCTTGCCAAAAGGGAAAAGATCATCCGGTTTGCTGTTCCCAAAGTCAGAGAACTGATCGATTCCTGGAAGAAGATCTTGTTCATTGGCATTCCTGCAGGATTGGCAAAGCTTGTTATCCCCCTCTCCATGGGAGTTGTTACCCGCCTTGTTTCAGGGTATGGAGACAGTGCCGTTGCGGGGTTTGGTGTGGCAATAAGGCTGGAAGCCCTGGCAATGATGCTTCTTATGGCACTGTCCACAGTATTGATCCCGTTCACAGGTCAGAACATGGGAGCCGGTTTAAAAGAGAGGGTACTGAAGGCTCTAAAGATCAGCTACATATTCTCCCTTTTGTGGGGCGGGTTCATGTTTGTGCTGTTCCTGCTCACAGGGAGATTTCTTGCGGGGTTGTTTAACGATGACCCGGACATTGTTGCCACAGTTGTGCTCTACCTTAACATCGTTTCCATCAGCTACGGTTTCCAGGGATTCATGATAATCTCTTCAGCAGCACTTAATGGGAGTCACAAACCCATCCACTCTGCCTTGCTCTCTGTAAGCAGAATGTTTGTGTTCTACGTACCACTGGCTTTGATCGGGATGAGGCTTTTTGATCTGAAGGGAATCTTCCTGGCTGGCAGTATTGCCAACTTCGGAGCAGGGCTGCTCTCGCTCTTCTTTGTTTACCGGCAGATAGTTAAGAACAAGGATCTGTCTCCCTCTGCCCCACCCGGACAAATCAGAAAATAGCAT
>JAGLDY010000135.1 GCA_023145375.1 Candidatus Sabulitectum sp.
AGAGTGGGCTTTTTATTAACTAGTCGATCCTTAAGAAGTTAAATTCACGGTTAAATTTTTTAAGCTGTAAGTAGCAATAAAAATCCCAAATGATAGAATTGCACGTTTCAACTAATTTTTGAGTTGATATTTAATAAAGACAAAAATATACTTCAGTTTTCTGAGCATCTTTCTGTAATTAAAGGCAGCTGCCGCCAATAAGATATTGATGTCATCTCCGATTGCACCTTTCAGATAATTTCTTAACATGCCGTGATCCGATTTTAAATGACCTATAATAGGCTCAATACCCGCTCGTCGTCTAAAGCGCTGTCTTGCTTTTTGCTTTTCATGTTTTGTATTCCCTTTCCCGGATTTCGGCTGAATGATCTCAGTTGTACCCACTCTCTTCTTACCGCGGTATCCGCGATCCACTATAGCCGCCTTGGGGCGACGTCCCGTAAGTTTCTCCGTCTGTTCCAATACGTCAGGAAGCGAATGTCCGTCATACTGATTATGGATATTCATAGCCCCTACGATAATTCCCGTATTTTTCGTCAATACAATCGATACTTTGGTCCCAAATTCATATTTCTTATGTTCTTTTCCTTTACTGATACAATATACTTCCGGCTCATGTAATGAATAGATCTTCTGCTTATCGTCTTTCTTCTGTGATAATACCCGGTCAGCTCGTTCAAGAAACAAGGCGTATTCTTTACGTGTTGTTTTGCTTAAGCCACGCTCCAACTCCCGCAACAGACGTCCCGCAATGGTCTTTAATTTGCGTCCGGCTGCAAGTGCCTTCTTCCGGTTGCGGGGATGATTGCGGAAACGTTGCGCTAACATTAATTGCTTCTCGATCCGTACATAACTCTGACGTAACTCGATGGATTCCGCTTTAGCTATCTTGCGGCAACGCGAAATGATCTTCCGGCATAACTTTACATCTGTCGGGAATGTAATATTCTTCTCCTGCACTGTGCTGTCAACTAGCACTTCCATCTCATGAGCATCGCTTCCATGCATCTCTATGGAATGTTTGAGTATTTTCTC
>JAGLDY010000136.1 GCA_023145375.1 Candidatus Sabulitectum sp.
TGAATTGTTTTGGACAGCACTGTAATTATAAAGAGATGATATACATATCCGCTAAAATAGTCAAGCTCATAATCCTTTTATCTATTGCATTTATTCTCTGAGTAAAAAAGTATACTATCTGAGAAATAAAACTCTGAACAAAAATTAGTGAGATTTCCTAATCGAAATTTATTGATTGAGAGAGATTGTTCTAAGAACATCCACTATGGGGCACCAAATAGAACATTTTCTACACAAGCCAAGAAGTGCTCATTTCAAGGTAAAAGTCAAATCCAGTAGAATTCCTTCTACTATTTAGTAGAACATAATCTACGATAAAGTTCGATAAGCGTACACTACGGGGTGCCAAATGTAATTTTTTCCAGTGCGCTGTACTTTATTCCAGTACATATTTGAAATGTATTCAATACTGGGTGCCAGACATTCTTTAAAACAAGTTACTTGACTTCTTAAATTGTTCCTTCAATACTAGATACACCGGAGGTGTCCTATGTATGTTGGATTTCTTCTTCTGCCTTTGCTGGTTCTTGGTTTCATCACAGCTGCATCTGCCGAGTCCGAAGCTCAGACCGACTGGTCCGGGGGGCCAGGAGTGGTGGGTCCGGTCATCACTTTGGGTAATGAGTTTTGCTTGGACACCGGTGTTTTTTACTACAATCCTTGTGAACTCGTTCTGCAAACTGGCCTGGAACATATCGTTGACGGACAGTTCGAATGTACTTGGTCAATATGTTCGGCAGATGTGGACGGAGACGGTGACATGGATATCCTCGGAGGTGCCGAAGACGATGGCTTCATCACCTGGTGGGAGAATGACGACGGTTCTGGTATAAGCTGGACGGAACACACCGTTGACAGCGATTTCTGGGGAGCTATTTCAGTGCATTCCGCAGATGTGGACGGCGACGGCGACATGGATATCCTCGGAGCTGCCTCTACCGCCGATAAAATCACCTGGTGGGAGAATGACGACGGCTCAGGCATAAGCTGGACGGAACATACCATTGACGGGGAAATCAATGCTCGATCAGTGTATTCCGCAGATGTGGACGGCGACGGCGACATGGATGTCCTCGGAGCTTCTTTCTCCGATAACATAGTCTGGTGGGAGAATTACGATGGCTCGGGCATTGCCTGGACGGAACATATAGTTGACAGCGGTTTCGATGGAGCTTATTCAGTGTATTCCGCAGATGTGGACGGCGACGGTGACATGGATGTCCTCGGAGCTGCCTATCACGACGATGACATAACCTGGTGGGAGAATGACGACGGCTCCGGTACAAACTGGACGGAACATACCATTGACGGGGAATTCGAGCAGCCTCGATCAGTGTATTCCGCAGATGTGGACGGCGACGGTGACATGGATATCCTCGGAGCTGCCTTTTTAGCGGATGACATAACCTGGTGGGAGAATGACGACGGTTCTGGCATGAGCTGGACAGAACATACCGTTGACAGCGATTTCGATGGAGCTTGTTCTGTGCATTCTGCAGATGTGGACGGCGACGGTGACATGGATGTCCTCGGAGCTGCCTTTTTCGTCAGTGACATAACCTGGTGGGAGAATGTTGACGGCTTGGGCACAGGATGGATGGAACATACCTTTGACTGCGATTTCTATGGTGCGGGTACCTGGTCGGTGTATTCCGCAGATATCAACGGAGACGGCTACATGGACATCCTCGGAGATGGTCTATACAATTCCCTCATATCATGGTGGGATCTAAGTCACCATACCTCCGGCAAAGCCGGAGGCTTGTAAAAGTGTGAACCGCTCAAAGCGGTAAATTTATGAGCCGCCTAAAGGCGGCATTGATCTACCACAGTTCCAGCTGGTCAATTCGCTTATCTTCCTTTTCCTGGCGGGTTATGTATCTCCTGATTGTCTCTTCATCACGCCCGACAGTTGATACAAAGTATCCTCGTGCCCAAAAACTCTGTCCCCGGAAATTCTTACGTTTACCCACATATACCCGAGCAATATGGATTGCGCTTTTCCCTTTGATAAACCCTATCACTTGTGATACAGCGTATTTCGGTGGAATAGAAATCAACATGTGGACATGATCTCCCATCATATGACCCTCAAGTATCTTACACTCTCGTTGCTTGGCAAGGTCACGAAGTACCTCTCCCAGGTATTCACGAAGCTTGCCGTACAGGGCTTTTCTTCGGTATTTGGGAATGAATACCACATGGTACTTGCATTCCCAAACCGAATGTTTTAAACTTTCCGTAACTGACACAGTTACTCCCTTTCATTCCCGCAACGAGCGGTTCACGAAAGGGAGTCTTCATCTCAATCCCGGAATTGTCAAACTTTGTCGGTCCCCCGGCAAAGCCGGGGGGTTTCATATTTGGACTAAGTATCTTTCTACCGGCTCAGTGCAATCCAGCATTCTCGATGTGCAGAGCGATCCTGATTGGCAGTGGATTGACTGGACCTGCTCAACACCTTCTGGAACATCGGTGTCGTTCCAGGTCAGGGCGTCTGATGACTACACTAATATGGGTGTATGGTCCGATACGCTATCCTCACCCTCCGATCTCGAGGGTATCCTGATAGACGATGACAGCTACTTCCAGTACAGAGCTATCATGGAGACTGCATACCATGGATTTACTCCAATTCTCAATGATGTCACGATATCCTGGGATCCCGTCAGCATCGGGGAAACCACAGAACCCATTTCTCCTGCCATTGCTTTGCTCCCTATCTCTCCCAATCCTTCGGCAGGTTCTCCGGTAGTCAGATTTGTATTCCCCGAACCCAGGTGTGTTAGCATTTCTATACTCGACCTGTCGGGTCGGCTTATCAGTCAAACTCATGGAAGAGACTATTCTGGCGGATATCACAATGTTCAAATACTTGAGGAGCTATCTCCTGGAGTCTATTTCTGCAGGATGACATCGGGTGACTTCGCTGCAGTACAGCGATTCGTGGTGATTGAGTAACTCGCAGAGTTCTAAATGCATTCTCTAACGGGAATTGTAGTTTCCTCCAACTGTTATTCGAAAAGTATGCACTACGGGGTGCCGAACACTGACC
>JAGLDY010000137.1 GCA_023145375.1 Candidatus Sabulitectum sp.
CAGTTCTTGTGATAGTAGCCGATTACGTTGCCGATGTCCTTGGTGCAGAGCTTTCCCAGTTCCAGGCAGACCTCACTGCTGAGGGATGGAATGTTACTGTACAGAACATGTCCGGCGGCACAGCAGCAGACATGAAGAGCTTGATCCAGGGAACAGCAGGAATTGATGGAGCTGTACTCATAGGCTTTCTTCCCTGTGCATGGTATGAAGAAGATTACTGGGCTCCGGAGGAGTTCCCCTGCGAACTCTACTTCATGGACCTTGACGGAGTATGGACTGACACTGACGCCGATGGTCTGTTTGATTCGCATACAGGTGATGTAGCTCCTGAGATATGGCTTGGGAGGATCGATGCCCATGCAGCGGACTTCGGCTCCGAGTTTCAAATGCTCTCACAATACTTTCAGAAGAACCACCTCTACAGAACTGGTTCCCTCACCCCTCCATCCCGGGCACTGGCTTACATTGACGATGACTGGAGCTCATACACCCACTGTGGCTTAAACTACATTTACGGCGCCTCAAATGTAACAGTGGTAAACTCTGAAAGCCAGACAACTGCCGAGAATTACCTGGAGCGACTTGCTGAGGGATACGAATTCGTCCACCTGATGGCTCACTCCTGCCCCTGGGGTCACACATTCAAAGTGCCCACAGGTATGGCAGGCACGGTGATGGCACCGGAAATAGCACAGGTTAATCCCAATACTGCATTTCTTCAGCTTTTTTCCTGCTCCAATGCCCGATGGACCGAGACCGGATGTCTTGGCAACTGGTATCTCTTTGGCACTGACATGGGTCTGCTTATCTCCGGAGCGGCAAAAACAGGATCAATGCTGGATTTCGAGTACTTCTACAACCCCGTAGGCTCAGGCTCAACCTTCGGAGAGGCATTCAGAGACTGGTGGGAATACGAAGCTCAGGGAGGATTCTCTTCTTCTGAGAGGGCATGGTTCTACGGAAACGCCCTGCTTGGAGACCCTACCCTGAAACCTGTAGGCGGTACCACTCTTAATTCCGGTGTAGAGCATGGGTACGGCTCCACTGATGTTTTCTCTGTATCAACAAGCTCTCGTTCCGACTGCTTCCCAGCGGTTGACACCCACGGCACGATTACTGCTGTTGCCTGGTTAACCGGAGCAAACGGCAGACTGGATGTGGCAGCCAGGTTCTACGATGACTCCTCCGACAGCTGGAGTCAGGTCTACACAGTAGATGCCGATGAGTACTGGGATAATGCAGTGTCAGTCTGCTTCGACGATACCGGGGTTCCATGGCTCGCCTGGAGCGATTTTCAACTGTCCACCTACTCCTACAGAATAAAGACCGCACACGGTATCCCATTCGGATCAGTTGTGACCGCTGTCCCGCAGGATGGTTACCAGGTCTCCCCTGATCTGGCATACACCGATAGAATGTGGCTTGTATGGCAGGACTGGGAAGCAACAGGCGGCAGGATAATGTTGAAAGCTCTGAACGGTTCTGTACCAGTACAGCAGCTGAGTTCAGCGGGAGCGTGGGCGGAATCTCCTGCTATTTCTGAAGCCCCCGACGGCAAACTCCATGCTCTCTGGGTGAAACAGACACCCGGCGGAAGCTCAATTATGTGGGCATCCGGTGACGAGACCGGCTTTGCAACTCCCGCAGTCATCTCCACAGGGAATTTCTGTCATTCTCCACACCTTGCCCTTGCCGGCGGAACACTTATCGCCACCTGGCAGTCTGATGGACCATCCTCTGCTGTTACTTCACGGATCTGGAACACCTCGTCATGGGCAACCGAGGAAACTATCACTTCAGGAGACAATCACTTCATCAACCCCGTGGTGTGTACAACCCCCGACGGGGAACAGGCTGTTTACTGGCAGGAAGGCAGAACCAATGCCATAGCAATGGCTTCGGTTCATTCCGCCGGCGGATGGTCAGTTCCGTTCCAGCCGGTTGCCCCGGGAGGACCTGTTTGGAACCCCGTTGCCTCCGGGAACAATATCTACTGGGCGGGCACGCAAGGTGGAGACTGGAACATCTACACCGAACCCTCTACCGGAATAGAACATGGCACTTCACCTGCAGGTTTCATGCCCTCATTGGTTACAAACCCGGTAAGGTCAGACCTTGAGGTTCGTATTCCAGGAGGAGAAGAAGCCTTTTCCGGTTCAATCAGCATTTTTGATGTTACCGGAAGAAGGGTTCTGGAATTCAACGCTCTCATCGAGCCGGGA
>JAGLDY010000138.1 GCA_023145375.1 Candidatus Sabulitectum sp.
TCAAACCCAACTGAAAGGGAATGATGTGTGTCACGGGTCGGGCCGGGCACAGTACCTGTTCCTTCCGCCTCCATGAGGTGGCTGCCATCCATATCATCTGCATCTACAGACAGAATGTAAGAGCCGTCCACTTCCTCTGCAGGCAGTGTAACCTCACCTGTCCATGTGTCATTCTCAACCACTGAACTGCTCCACTGACCGTTACCAACAGCAAGTGGTCCGAGAACAGCTGAAAGAGAGCCTGTGTTTATTGACTCGGTGAATAGCAGTATTATCTGTAACTCTGCTCCTGCAGAAGCTGGATTGTTATCTGAAACAACAAGCTCAGCCGAAAGATCGTTTGGTTCCCACTCACCATGGTAATACGTTTGATCGGGTACAGGTACAAGATCAATGATGGAAACTTCTCGGAGGGCGGGAGAGAAGTTGTGGAGCTCGCAGGGGATACTGGCGTCAAAGGTAACTTCCGGATTGGGAGGAAGATCGTTTATATGGGCAAAGCAGGTAACATCAATACTATATGAACCGTCAGGGTACTCTGCAAGAACAGGGTTGATTGTTGTTTCATTGGGATATGCATAGTTTTTATTGGTTCGCCAGTAGTTTTCTTCAATGTTGTCAATTCCAAGGCTTTCCCAGCCTTGTGTATCTCCACAGTTGGTAAGGCACATTAACGGAGCTCTATTTCCCCCAAACATATCCCACATTCGATGTCTGAAGTAGAACATCCTAGCCTCTTCATCATCACCACTAAGCGTGCAATCAAAATTAACTACATAATTCTGTGAGAGAATATTCGGTCCCGATACCTCATCTCTTACTAATTCCCAAAAAACTCGTTCAGGATTACAGTTGGTAGAATCTTCTGGAACAGACCCCATGCCAACTCCCTGAAGAGTAACTCCAAAGAAAAGATCGACATTTCCGTCAATGGAATTGCTTGGTTTGCTAAGCGCTTCGACTTCAGAAATACTCCATCCTGACCAGCCGCTGGAGAGGTTTTCCGGTAGAATGAGGAACTTGTATGCCGGGGAATATCCCTCAGGATTGAACTGCCAGTAATCAGAGCCTTCCGGTTCTTCAACTTCTCCCGGTGGAACTGAGCCAAAACAATCCAGCGGATTAACTAGACTAATACCAACATCCCAAACTTCTCCCCAAGAAAAATGGAGGTGATTCGGTCCAATTAAGTCGGGGTCCATTACTTGTATTAAATCGCCTTTGCTTATTTCCTCATTGAGCTCCCAGACTTTTCCTTCAGGATTGGGTTGATTAAGAGCATCCAGATGGCCGTATACCCAGCCGTTCTCGGAGGCTAGCGTGGGGGAAATTACAATAGTCCAACCACTACTTGTCGGAATTCTTCGTCTTACGAAACCATCTTCCACACATCTGACATAATTACCATTTACGGCTTCTGTATTTTCGTCAATGTCAATTCCCCTGTGGTAGTTTCCCCATCCATTTGTAAACTCACCATAACTAGCCATAAGGGTTTTCGCATTGTTCGTTGCAGAAATACTACTGCCTACAGGCCATGGAATCATTGAAGGAGAATTTGCTTGAGACAGGGAGATGGAAAAAAGTAAAAGTACAATGGGTATTGAAGAATGTTTCATGTCTATCTCCTTCCAGCAATATTCATTACTATGAAGGAATTGCTCTTAATGCATCCTCCAACACCATACGAATTGGGACTGACAAAGACGAAACTTCCATTTGGTGAGACTTCTGCTGAAATGAGTCCGGTTACTCTTTCTTGGCTTATTGTTTCAGAGAAGACTTCAGAATCACTGACATACACTCTTAATTCTAAATAGGATTCGGAGTCTCTCTTTATCCTTAATGTAGAAAGAGCGGTCACTATTCTTGAATTTGAGCAGGAGACGAGTGTCTTGTCGTTTGTATCTTCTCTTCTAGCCGTTTCTGGATATACAAATTCTGAACCACTATTCAGATCAATTACTCGAGCTTTCGTCATTCCTCCTATACAAAAATAGTTACCATCAGGGCTGAATGAGCAGTATAGTGTAGTTAAATCCGTTCCAGTGTGATTAGTTGTTTGAACAATCTCGCCATCTAGAACATCAACAATAGAGCTGTGATAAGACCGAAGCATGTTTGAGGTATAATGGCCATCAAATGAGATTGGTGGTTTACTCATGTATTCAAAATGTCCGTCAGAAGGTATTCTTCTTAAGAATTGCCCATTCCGATTCATAACCTCTACGAAACTTGGATCTGTAGATGGACCGCCTTGTCTGAAGAAGACTAGCACATTTCCATCTGCACTGATCGTACCACCGTAGGCACCTGTATCTTCAAATGGGATTTCAGTGAAAGAACCATCAGGATATAAAAGGCATGCATAGTGCTGATAACCAAACCTTTCAAATTCACCATTTACTCCGGAAACATAGACACCAATACTGGCATCCCTGGAAAGCGACATACCGTTTTCCGCAATAGCAATATTGCCGACTCTGTAACCAAACGGGTTCAGTATGTAACCCGAATCTGTGAAACCAAAATCTGTTGATAGAACTGGTCGGGCAACATCTTCAGGCGCATAAATTCCCTCCGGATCAACTATGAGATGCTCTCGCCAGTAGTACTCACCAGGAAATATCTCATCAGCATCAATATGAACAGGACTGCCTGCTGGATTGAAGAAAGTGTGAGTATTCTGAGCTATTGCCGCTCTTACTCTTCTATCAAGCCAGTACCGGTCTTCCCAGGGAATGGTTTC
>JAGLDY010000139.1 GCA_023145375.1 Candidatus Sabulitectum sp.
TTAGCGATGCCCTTCTTTGTTCGATGGATAGATTTAGGTTTGCACTCAAATTCTAATCATTCGAACGGAAAAGGGCACTTTTTCTAACTTAGGGATTTATCTTGGACAGGGCTGAAACAGTTAAACAACTAAATGGGTTTCTCATTATTCATCACCTCCCTCAACTCGCATTATCCGCACTGTGCTGTAGTCTGAGTATGCAAAGCGCTCTCCACTTAATTGAATACTGGATCCAAGTCGTAATTCTACTTCGGTGTTGTTACTGCCTGCTATATTCAGAGGGCTTGATGCAACACTGAATAGTGAAGATATCCAAATAATTACACCTTCGCTACTAGAATAAATCATTTTTGTCAAATTGCCATTCTGGTATTCAGGTGGCAATGACCCTGCTCTCGACAATGTAATACCATTATCAGCAACCGCAGAAGGAACTCCATGGCCCCATGTTTCAGCAGGGTAGCGCATATCAATTATTGATTCCCTGCTAATGGCATCTGAACCGGAGACAAGTCCTCTTCCCCTCAGCAATACAGCCCAAGCCCTCCCTGAAACAGCGGGAACAGGTGCCAACGTACCAGTTTCATACTCTTCCCAGAGAAGCTCACCTGTAAAACCTTCATAGCATTCCAACCCATAAGAAGTCGCTAGAAGAACGACTGATCCATCAGCACTGATAAGGGGATCGCATGGAAGATCAACCTCCAACTCCTTCTCCCATAGAAGTGTTCCATTCTTATCGTAAACTGTTAGTAGATTCGGTATGGCAAGGAGAATAGTTGAACCACCGGATGCGTGTGCGTATCTGGTAAACCAACCAATGTTTATTTCTCTTGAAAAAACAAGATTCAGATCCGGGTCATAATATTCCAGAAGATTCACTGCTGTATAGTCCCAGCGGTAAATTGATCCGTCATCGTTTACGTACTGCATACCGGTCCAACCGGTGCTCTGCATAGCTTCGAACACTCTGACTTCACCAGTATCGATGTTTACATATTCTGATTCTATGGCATATATGGCTGAACGACTGCCACTGATGCAATTTCCAAGAACCAACGCAAACCGTCCGTTCCTTGAGTAAATAATTCCAGTGGGTGAACAGGCTAACGGAATTTCTCTTGGCTCTTCATCTTCCTGAAGAACAACCAGCTTGTCTTTCAAGAGCATTACGATGCGCCACTTCTCACCATCTTCTGTGGGCATAAAGAATGCCTGGCAACCGATGCTGGCAGTTGGGCCATTGCAGTTCTCTCCCCAACTGATTGGCTCACCGTAATCAAGCGGATTGATCGAAACTTCTTCAATCACTCTGTAGCCCGGAGCGGTCCATTCCTCATCTGTCTGATCAAGGATGTTCGGCTGTGTAACCGTGATTCCCAAAAGCGCAATGAGAAGAAAACTCATATCAATCCCCTTAGTTTATTATTACAATTCTGTATACTGGAATGTCTTTCATATCTGTTTGAAGGAAGTAAAGCCCTGGCGCAAGCTCGCCGCTCAGGAACGAATAGATTCCTGAATCCGGAGTTGTAAATTCCTCCACAACTCTTCCTGTCAGATCAAGCAGTCTTATTGAAGAGTGCTGAAGGGTTGTCACTGAGAATTCTATGGTGTTCCTGGAAGGGTTTGGCGAGATCAGTTGAAGTGACTGTTCCGGAATGGTTAATGTACTTGTTTCCTCAATTCCCACATCATCCCAGCTCAGAGTAATTTCATTCAGTACCGGTGTTTCAGTTGGATCAGTGGTGCTCAAAATAACTCTATACTGAAAATATCTGGTAGTGTCGGTAAGTATCTCATAAAGCTCTGTGGGCTCAAAAAGCTCTTCAGACCAGCTGCCCATGTTCTCCCAGTCATCAGAGCCCCTTACCTGTATACCCAGTGTACACTCTGAAGGGATATCTGCCTCCCATGATATGCTTGTCCAAAGCCTGCCAACCAGGCCGTCAAAGACAGCGGAGATAAGTTCACCTTCATCTGTGTGGAATCCAGGAGACCAGAATTTAATGGCATCTCCCACTCCGGCGACTCCGGTTATTTCAAGACCGGGTATAGTATCAAGCTCGGTGGCGCAGAGAGCAGAGGCTCCGGGAAGGTCACCCATTATGTATTCATTCCATTCGTCTCCTGCGGTGTGTTCATACCACCGTACATCACCATCGTAGCATCCTGCTACTACGATGTTATGCCAACCGTCCTCATTCTCTGTAATATCACAGATTGTTACACCGGCTGCACCCCACAAACTGTCTGTTACTGTGTGTTTCTCCCATCCGGTGAGCAGATTCCTGTACCAGTACACTGCACTGTTGTCAAAACAGCAAACGGCAACATCAGGGTAGTTGTCATTGTCAATGTTTCCAAGACGAATACACATGGGATGAGGAATTGCTGAATCTATCACATGTGCCTCAAATTCAGTGTACCAGGTTATGCACTCAAGATAGGTGATCCTGCTGTTGTTGTTCTCCGCAACAACAATATCAAGATCACCGTCAAGATCTACATCGAGGACATCAATCGAAGAAACCCCGGGGTAGTTTCCAGCGATTTGATAAGGACTCCAGTATACAGAATCGGGTTGAACTGAAGCTTTGAATCCTAAACTCCCGCTGACC
>JAGLDY010000014.1 GCA_023145375.1 Candidatus Sabulitectum sp.
ATCCCGCCGCCTCCACCACCCTTCAGCGTCATCTAAGACATTACTGTTTCATACCCTTCTCAAAACGGTTTGATGGAGCGAGATCTGTTGCAGAGAAAACGGTGACTCCCTGGGAGTGTTACGTGCTAACTTCTAACAAACTGGCGAAGCTGATCAAAGAAACCTCTATCTGCTAGCCGGAGAGCAGTAATGTAATCAGATCTAGTATCGCCATCTTTGGTAAGATTGCCTTTCCCCCAGGTAAATGGGGGTCTATCCAAGATGTTTGCAAGGAGTGTATCCGTCATCAACCTTGCATGCCGTCCGTTTCCATTTGGGAAAGGGTGGATCCAAACCAACTTATGGTGAAATCGAATAGCAATTTCATCATTCGATTCTGATTTGATGTCAATCTTGTATTGAGTGTTATCGCACAGTTTTCTAAGAGCTGTTCCAATCTCAAAACAAGGTCCACCAACCGTCTTTTCGCTATTTCTAAACTGGCCTGCCCATCTCCAGACATTCCCAAACATTTTTCGGTGAAGAGTCTTCACAAAATGCTCGTTCAAAATGTCTGTTGGATTTGTTCTTTCTAACCAAGACACTGCCTCAAGGATGTTATCGAATTCCCAGCGATCAAGCTGAGATCTCGTAGTGATATGAGTAAGTACCAAACCATTGATTTCATTTTCGTCCAATGGAGTTGTACCTTCAGGATAAGCAAACTGGTTCATTTAACGTCCCATATATAGGAAGGCAGCTTTTCTAAGTATTCCTCAACCATTTGCTTGTATATTCTTTCTTGCTCCTTATTACTCAGGCTCTGACTTTCAAGAAGCATTGTGTGTGATACTTTCGAGAGATGTTGCTTGACAACAAACTCAACCTGCTCTCTTATTGTTTTTTCCAAGGTTGAGTTTGGTACCAGGGCGTATACAAAAGTACAATCCAGACTCTGTGCAATGTGTTTCATTGTTCTCATTGTCACTGATCCAGCTAACTCATCCCGCTCAATTCGAGCTACATTTTGCTGAGTTGAATCAAGTCTGTTTGCCAGCTGTTTTGCAGTCATCCCTAAAGCATCACGAATGGCTCGAATCCAGCCTCTAAAAGGTATCCTTGCATAACGCAAGGGTGCATACTCTTTTAAGCTTGAATCAAGCTGCTCAAGCATTAGCTTCTTCTTTTTCATTGTTCTCACCTCCAAGTAGAGTATACACAACTTTCCGATAATGTACAATAATAATGTTGTACCAAAGAGAAGACAGCACAATATAAACATTGTAACGAAATTGTTAGTGTACAATATATGTATTGTTCCTAGATATCTCTAGCGTATACTGAGCGATTTAGCTATTTACCGGAAACCCGATTATTATCTTCTACGGAGCCAACCAAGAACAGATTCTAACAAAGCTCACTTTCCCCTACAATACATGATCGAATATTTTAGAGTTGGTATCACTACCATGATTGCATTTCTGATTGCTTCTGGTAATGCCCACCAGTCATTTATTACCAGCTTGAGAACGAGCGGTACGCTCTTGAAGTGCAATGAACAGCCTTTTTTGTTCTACAGCGTTATTGGTGCAGAGCTGCTACTTCTCAGCAGGCGCATTTCACAAATACGACAATTACCACAACAAAGACCAGGAATGCGATGAATTTGATCGTTCCTGTGATGGACCCAAGGCACCCTCCGCCTCCTGAGTTCTGTGGAGCTTCCTGGTAACTGTCATCACTGTAGTCAGCAGAAGTGTCGTAGTTGTCCGTTCCCTGGTCACGGTTCTTCGATCCGGGGTCATTGGGAGGCTTCACAAAACGACTCTTCTGGCCGCCATCTCTCGGTGCTTTACTTGAAGATGCCGGTTTTTCTTTTCTTCTGGAAAAGATAGATTTACCACTGCTTGATGATCTCTTTTTTGGTCCCGATGACCTGCTGGAGAACATACTGCCCTTGGAAGATCTTCCAGCTTTGCGTGAAGAGCCTCGGGACTTGCTTGACGGACGACTTTTTTTCACTTTCTACCTCACCTCTGTTTTGTGAACTTCTTTAAACATATTCAAAATTGAATCACACGCAAGGACACTTGTCAGGAAGGGAGAACTTCCTACTTTTTCTCTTTATCCTTGCTCAGGGTTACACGGAGATTGAGGATACGCACTTTGCTCCACATACGAAGCTTACCCATTACCACATTCAGTGGCACTGCGTTTGGTTCTTTCACACGGGAAAGGGGTATAAGCGCACTGAGCCTGGCGAATGCAGTAATAAGGAAGAGAACCTGCATGGGGTGCAGTGAAATGCCAGCGATCCGCATTGGAGCAGGCATGAAGATACCTGAAGCCAGCATGGTTATTACGAGGCCGGCACCACTGAAGGCTCCGAATACACCTGAGTATATCTGAGCTTTCTTCTCCGGAGCGATGGCAAGAACCAGATTGGCAGTCACAACTCCCACGCAGCCCCACATGCTTCCTGCAACAAGAGCCTCCAGATAGATGATCCAGATGGAGTCATGAGTAACAAACAACCAGGCAAACGGAACGATTGTTCCAATGCCAATTGCCAGTTTCATTGCGGCAATGTTTCCGTACCTGTCTATGAACCTGCCCCAGTACTTCAGTGTAAGGATCGATCCAATGGTGCTGGTCAGGCCATAGAGAAGCATTTCTGTGACACCCATATGGAGGACCTCGATCATGAATGGCTGCCAGAAAGGGGCACCAATGCCAATGGCAAGCATCCACCAGCCGCCAAACACGCATAGTTTTCTGAAATTCTTATCTCTGAACGGCTCTCTGAACAATTTCATGGCGGGAATATCTGCGGTTTCCGTTGGTCTTTCCGGTTGCTTTGCCAGTATTCTCAGACCGATAAGACCAATGATTCCCGCAACCAGGAATAGTCCTGCCATTATCAGGCGCAGCCCTGATGGATCGTCGTTGAAACTGTCCACAAGCAGGCCCAGCAGGAAAGCAGTTGAAAGGCCGAACGCTAGAAGAATCGCATTTCTTTTGGCGAAGAATCTTCCACGGATTCGCAGAGGGACCATTCTGGCCATCCACCCAGTCCAGATGTTTGCTGAAACTGCCTGCAGAGCGGTGGAAATAGCAAAAACCGCAAGAACTGCTGTAAGGGATATCCGGTCAGTAAGAAAAAGCGGGATTACTCCGAACAGAGGCGCAATAGCCCTTCCTGCGACAGCCCACCTGACAGTGGCTGATCTGTGCAGTGTGAGTTTTCTTGTAACCAGAGCCCCAAGAGGCATCAGCAACAGGAATATCTGCCCGGAGGCAGCAAGGATGCCGAACTGTATGGAAGAAGCACCAAGCATCACCAGAAGCTTGGTAAGGAACACAGAACCCGGCCCGGCAATGCTGAAGTAAACCTGTGAGTAGACTCCCTCAGTGATCGAGATCCTGAAGGTCTCTCTAAGCTCGGATGGTTTTCTTTCTTTGTTGCCCATAGAATGGAACATACTTAACGGAGCAACCCTGAAAACCCCGACTAATTATTCAAGCCAGCTTGCAACACCATCATCAATGTTTCCATGGTCAGGGCTGAATGGCAGTGGACATTCTATGTAGAAGTAGTCATCAATGCCGATAATATCATACTCTTCCATGCAGGCAGGGCACACAACCCCGGCCATTCCCATTTCTTCAAGATCATCCGGATACCTGCCGTTGCAAGCAAAGAAGATAACTGCCTGACTTGCAATATAGGTCATATTTGCTCTACACTCATCTGTGGTGCTGTCAAAACCATTCCCTTTTTCCATAAGACCTGGAACTGCAGGGGAGGTTATATCGTCAACATTGCTTGTGCAGGCTGCCGAAAGAACTAGGAGAACCAGTCCACTGATTACTGTGAAAGAGCGCATTATTACCTCCGCATCTGTTTACATATTGATACAAGTATTTATAAACGGCATCCACAGGTCAGGGTATTTCTGTATTTTCACTACCGTAGCATTTATGCTATATTACAAGCATGCCGAAGAAGGGGAAAATGGATTCAACAAAAGCTATTCTCGAAAGCATTTCAGACGGTGTCTTTACCGTCGACCCCCAGTGGAAGATAACCTCTTTCAACAGGGCTGCTGAAGAGATAACCGGTGTTTCCAGGGAAGAGGCTGTCGGCCGGGAATGCAGTGAGGTCTTCAGATCATCCATGTGCGAGACTGCATGTGCTCTTCGTGAATCCATGTCCACTGGAAAGCAGATCCGGTGCCAGACAGGGTACATAGTCGATTCAGAAGGGGAGAGGATCCCGGTGAGTGTTTCAACAGCAGTGCTTTTTGACGAGAATGGAAAGATACTTGGTGGAGCAGAAACCTTCAGGGATCTCAGCGAGATAGAGAGTCTGCAGGATCAGTTGCAGGACCGATATAAGGTTGGTGATCTTGTAAGCAGAAGTTTGGCCATGCAGAAGGTCTTTCAGCTTATTCCTGCCGTTGCGTCATCTCCTACTACTGTGCTGATACAGGGGGAGACTGGAACTGGGAAAGAGGTGCTTGCCCGAGGTATTCACACAAGTGGTTCCCGTCGGGATGAACCCTTTGTTGCTGTGAACTGCGGTGCTCTTCCTGACAATCTTCTGGAATCAGAGCTTTTCGGGTACAGAAAAGGAGCGTTCACAGGCGCTGCTTCCAACAGAGAAGGTAGATTTGTAGCTGCCGGCGGGGGAACCGTCTTCCTTGATGAGATCGGTGATGTGAGCAGTGCCATGCAGGTCAAGTTACTCAGGGTCCTGCAGGAGAAGACCGTTACTCCTCTGGGCTCGAACGAACCTGTTCCGGTTGAGGCAAGGATAATATGTGCAACTAACAGGGATCTTGCCGCCCTGGTCAAGTCCGGTGAATTCAGACAGGATCTGTTCTACAGGATCAATGTGGTAAGACTGGATATTCCCCCGCTTCGCGAACGCCCTGAGGACATCCCGCAGCTGCTTGATGTTCTGCTTAAGAAACACTCTTTTGCACAGCGGGTTGATGTAAAGTCTTACGATCCCCAGATACTTCCTTTGCTCATGGGTTACTCTTGGCCGGGAAATGTACGGGAACTGGAGAACTTTGTTGAAAGAGCCATTGTGTTTTCCAGGGGAAACCTTGTCTCCTTTCGGGATCTGCCCAACGAGATACTTCCAGGGAAGGGTGATTACTCTTCGGTAGTTGGAACCCTGCGCAGTGCAAAAGCAGATACAGAGAAACAGATGATTCTTCAGGCTCTGGAGAACAACGGGTTTAACAGAACTGCAGCGGCAGAAGAGCTTGGTGTTCACAAAACAACACTTTACAGAAGAGTCAAGGCGCTTGGAATCCCGCTTCCGGAACCTGACGGGCGTAGCAAGAATGCTACGAAAGGTTCTTGATATCGTTTTAGGAACGCTACACTGTGCATTGTTTAGATTTGTAGATTCTTTGCGTATTTCTTTATATGGTAATGAGATACAAAGTACCACAGTTTTTGGCACGCAATATGCGTTCAGGAGCAGTGGAGGTGAAAAAGGTGAGATTAGCCATTACAGTATGGAACGGTAGAATTGCCCCTGTTTTTGATGTTGCCGGAACTCTGAGACTTGTTGAAATGGATGAGGGCAGAGTTACAGCGGATAATCTTTTAAGTCTGCCGCCTGGCGGTGGAGTATTCAGCAGGGTGTCTGTCCTTACCGGGCAGAGAATTGACGTTCTTGTCTGTGGTGCAGTATCAAGACCTGTTCACCGGATGCTTACCGACTCGGGAATACAGGTTCATTCCTTTGTGTCCGGGGAGGCGAAAGAAGTTCTTGAAGCATTTCTCCACGGTAGCTTTGACGAGAAAGCCTATTTTATGCCAGGGTGCGGTGTCGGGCGGAACCGGCAGGGTCGCCGGAGAGGTGCAGGATTGAGTAGACGGGGAAGAAATAGAAGTTTTGGACCCGGATGGAAAGAGGTGTAGTATTATGCCACGAGGAGACAGAACAGGACCTAACGGTACAGGACCATGGGGAGGCGTCTGCACAGGAGCAGGTGCCAACAGGTTCTTCGGTTACGGCGGCGGACGCGGTATGGGTCGCGGAGCAGGCTGGGGAGCCGGTAGAGGTGCAGGCATGGGTTACGGTAGAGGTGCAGGCATGGGTTACGGTAGAGGTGCAGGTTTGGATTACGGGAGGGGCTATGGTTATGCTGCTCCTTATCCTGTAAGCCCAGAGGCTGAAAAAGAGGCTCTGGAGTTTCGTGCAAGGGAACTTGAACGGGAACTTGAACTACTGAGAAGCAGACTTGGAGAGAGCTCCGAAAATTCGGAGAGCTAATTGAACTGGTCAGCCGGAATTCTGTTTACAGATTCCGGCTGACATTGTGTCTGGAGGAAATCAAATGAAAATTGCTGTTCCAACCCCGGGAGATACTCTGGAATCTCCTGTAGACGGGAGATTTGGCAGAGCATCCGGTTTTGTTGTTTTTGATACAGAAGACGGAACATTTACGGTTACAGACAATGGGCAAAACATGAATGCCGGTCAGGGTGCAGGTGTTCAGGCTGCGCAGAATGTTGCGTCAACAGGAGCAGATGTTGTTATTGCGCCCAGTTTTGGTCCAAAAGCTTTTCAGGTTCTGAAAGCCGCTGGAATAAAAACAGTTTTCAGTGCGCCTGGCAGTGTGAAGGAGAATATTGACAACTTCATCGCCGGAAAACTGAAAGAATCTGATAATGCCAATGTGGAAGGTCACTGGTAATGAGAATTGCTGTCGCGTCAGGCAAGGGAGGAACAGGCAAAACAACTGTGGCAGTGGCATTAACACTTGCCAGCCAGGAGCCTGTTGTTTACGCCGACTGTGATGTAGAAGAACCCAATGGCAGCATATTTCTTAGGCCCGAAATCACCAATGTGGAAAAAGTTCTAGTGGATGTACCGATGATAGATGAAGCGAAATGCAAAGCCTGCGGGGACTGTGCACGGTTTTGTCAGTTCAATGCTCTAGTCTCTTTTAACACTCCACCGCTTGTGTTTTCCGACCTTTGTCACAGTTGTGGCGGGTGCGCCATTGTATGCCCAACTGGTGCCATATCCTGGAAAAAAGTACCTGTTGGAGAAATTTCTTTTGGAAGCAGTGATGGTGGCAGAATCTCCGTAGTACAGGGTAAACTTGCCGTGGGAGGCTCATTGGCTCCGCCGGTTATCAGAAAGGTAAAGTCGTATCTGTCAGATAATGTTTTCACCGTTGTGGACAGCCCTCCCGGAACCTCTTGCCCCGTTATTGAATCCCTTAGAGAAGCGGACTATGTGTTGCTTGTTACTGAACCGACTCCGTTTGGGCTTCACGACCTGAAACTGGCTGTTGAAACAGTTAGGGAACTCGACACACTCTTTTCCGTGATCATAAATCGTTTTGATGAAGGGGACAGTGGTGTGGAACAGTATTGTGAGGAAGAAAAAATACACATCATGGTAAAGATTCCCCACAGCCGGCTTATGGCTGAAACTTACTCAAGGGGCGGAAATCTGTTCGACGCTATTCCTGAATTGCGTGAAGTATTCAGAGACATTCCCTTAATAATACAGAGGGGGGTGGAGGCACAGTGAAGGAGATAGTTGTAATAAGTGGGAAAGGCGGAACCGGTAAGACCAGTGTCACCGGTTGTTTCGCAGCCCTGGCTGAGAATGCAGTGCTTGCGGATTGTGATGTTGATGCAGCTGATCTGCACATGCTTCTTGCACCGGAGATCGTTAAAAGGACAGACTTTGTAAGCGGTCATGAGGCAGTTATCAGAGAGGATGACTGCACCGCATGCGGGATATGCCGGGAGAAATGCAACTTCAACGCGATAAATCTCACTGAAGAAGGAAAGTACAGGATTGATCCGTACGGTTGCGAGGGCTGCAAGGTTTGTGTGGTAGTGTGTCCTGTTGATGCCATTGATTTTCCGGAGAATCTGTGTGGAGAGTGGTACTTCTCTCACACAAGATTTGGACCCATGGTTCACGCAAAGCTTGGCATAGGGCAGGAGAACTCTGGTAAACTGGTAAGCACTGTCAGGCGTGAGGCGGCGGTCAAAGCAAAGGAGCTGGACAGGGATATGGTTATTGTTGACGGCCCTCCGGGAATAGGTTGCCCAGTTATAGCTGCTGTTACCGGCTCCTCATTGCTGGTTGTGGTAACAGAACCAACTATTTCCGGAAAGCATGATATGAAAAGGGTTCTTGAGCTCGCAAAGCACTTTTCCGTACCTGCTCTTGTAATCATCAACAAGTGGGACATTAATCCTGAAATGACCGAAGAAATAGAGAAAGAAACACTTGCTGGTGGTGCCCACCCTGTTGGACGAATCCCTTATGATAGAGACTTCACTGTTGCACAAATAAACGGAAGAACGCTTGTTGAGGAAAAAACCGGTAAAGCGGTTGACAACATAACTACTATCTGGGAGAAAGTATGTCGGACACTAAGGTAGATGAGGGGCAGAGTTGTGGAGGAAACTGCGATTCCTGTACCATTAATTCTTGTGATGCCCACGAGCAAAGACCGGGGGAGAGCGACGCAGATTACGCAAATCGCCAGTTGTTGACCAGAAAGATGCTGGCGATGAAGCACAAGATCGTGGTGCTTTCAGGAAAGGGAGGTGTAGGTAAGAGCACTGTTGCTGTGAATCTTGCAGTCTCTCTTTCACTTGCCGGGAAAAAAGTTGGCTTGCTGGATGTGGATATTCACGGGCCATCTATTCCCACCATGCTCCACCTTGAAGGGCAGAGAGCACAGGCAAGCGAAAACAGCATTTTTCCTGTGGAGATGGGTTCTCTGAAGGTTATGTCTCTGGGTTTTCTGCTTGAGAACAAAGACAGTGCTATTATCTGGCGGGGTCCCATGAAAATGGGCGTTATAGAGCAGCTTCTCCGGGATGTCGAGTGGGGAGAACTTGACTACCTGATAATCGATTCACCTCCGGGAACCGGGGATGAGCCCCTTTCTGTGGTCCAGCTTATAGGAGAGATGGATGGAGCGGTGATGGTCACCACTCCACAGGATGTTGCGGCAGCTGATGTGCGCAAGTCCCTTGATTTCTGTCGCCAGCTGAATCTTCCTGTTATAGGTATCGTTGAAAACATGAGCGGTTTTATCTGTCCGGAATGCGGCAAAGAAACTGCTATTTTTCGCGGTAACAACGGGATAATCATGGCTGAAAAAGCGGGAGTTCCATTTCTTGGAAAGATTCCCATTGATCCCGCGGTGGGGTTATCCTGTGATGATGGTACCCCTTTCATATACCACTACAGCAAAACAGAAACTGCAAAGCGGTTTGAAGCAATAACCCAAAAGATTCTCGACAGAGAAAAACCCTGAGACAGGAGAAAAGAATGCGTATTGCAATACCCATGGTAAACGGAGCCCTGTCTATGCACTTCGGACATTGCAACTCTTTTGCCTTTGTCGACGTTGAAAACAATGAAATAACGGGAGTCAGTGATCTGATCCCCCCGCCGCATGAACCTGGTCTATTCCCGGCATGGGTGGCAGAAAAGGGGGCAACTCTTGTTATCTCCGGTGGAATGGGTTCCCGTGCTCAGTCACTGTTTGTTCAAAACGGAGTTCAAGTTGTTGTTGGAGCCAGCGGAGCAGATTGCAGAGAAATAGTAAGAAACTATCTTGACGGTTCTCTCAATACTACTGCCAATGCTTGCGACCACTGAGTAAAGACACACAAAAAAAAGAGGGCGGCTCGATTGAGCCGCCCTCATTGTTTGAAAGATTAGTAGCGCCTGGGTCTCTCTTCACGAGGCTTGGCTTCGTTAATCTTCAAAGGTCTTCCGTCGAGCTCAACACCGTCGCCCTGGGCGATGGCGTTTCTGGCTGCCTCTTCAGGCATCTCAACAAAACCGAATCCACGACTGCGGCCGGTCTCTCTGTCGGTGATTACTCTTGCGTCAGTAACTTCACCATAGCTCTCAAAGAAGGTCCTGAGTGAATCATCATCAACGCCCCAAGACAGGTTTCCTACGTACAGGTTCATTAGTATCCCTTTCGTACTATGTCATCTCAAAAATTAACCGAATCTTCGCGACGACACAAAAGAAGCCCGGCTGTATCTCATCATTGAGATACGGTGGTAATATGCACATTTAATTCCCAATGTAAATAGTCCCCCCAAAAACACTTGCAGAGTAAGCTGTTAGTGGATGAATAACCATAGCCATTTTGTCTGCGAAGGTGAGATAAAAAGAATTGCGTCCCAGGATTCACAGTTCATATTCAGATGATGGAATAGCAAGCAACACAATAATATAAGTGGAGCATGGCTTGAATGGAGATATTCTGCAAGTGCAGAACGATCCCAATTTTCATTCTGATCCTGCGCTGGAATTATTATTTTAGAAAATGCAATTGTTTCTGATGCTGACTGCACCATTTGCCCATGACTTGCAGTGCAGTTTTTGTGAGAACTCAGTGCTTTCCCAATCATGCTCTTCAAAAAAAGTTGCATGATCCTTTTGCAATATGCGATATTTCACAGGCGTTCTATTCCTGTGTCCAACTCACAAGGTACTTAGTTTACAAACAAAGCGATTGGCAAGATTTGTTACTACCTGTTTTCCTTTTTTCGGTACCGCTTCTTACCGGACTTGCTGGACCGGACGGCATTTACTGTGTGGAGGGTGGTATCTTTGTCTGCGAAGAGACTGCAGGGAGGGTAATTCATGTTGCTCCTGACGGGGTTTTGACAGTGATTGCGGAAGGTCTTTCCTCTCCAGAGGGAATTCACGTTACGGTTGACGGGCGTGTACTGGTGGTGGAGGATACTGCCTCGGGGCGTCTTCTGGAAATAGATAATGGTAATGTCGTTACTCTTGCCGGAGATCTCTGCTACCCTGAGGGAGTCACAGTTGATGAGCATGGCACTATCTGGTTCAGCACGGGAGGAATTGAAGGAGGAGACCTCTTTACAACTCTCTGGAAGATCCACGATTCTGTACATGAGAAAGTGTTCTCATTGCCTTCTACATTTAGTTTTTCAGATCTGGAGGCGGCGAACGACGGACTTATCTACATTTGCAGCGAGTCATCAGGAATCTTCGGCAATGTGGCGGTATTCGTTTTCGATCCGGCTACCTCAGAGCTTGAGCCATTCGTAACAGGAGTGGTTGCATGTGAAGGTATTGGAATGACAGGTGGGGCTTTTCCGATGTTTATTACCGGGGAGAACGGTTCAGTTCACAGAGTTGATCCAACAGGGAAACATGTTCTGATTGAAGGTAACTTGTCCACAGTGGAGGATGTTGCTGTTTTTAATGACAGTATCTACATCACAGAGGATGGTACCGGATCTTTGCTGGTGATTGGAACTGGTATTAATGAGTAAATACTCTCCGGATTCGTACAGGGGAATAATCGCCATCTCTCTCCCAATAATAGCTGGAATGGCAGGCAGAACCATCATGATGTTCTGTGACCGACTGTTCCTTGCCCAGCACAGCCAGCTGGAACTTCAGGCTTCACTTCCTGCAGGAATTCTCAGTTTCACCTTACTCTGTGTTCTCTATGGAACAGTTAGTTATTCCAGCACCTTTGTATCTCAGTATTTCGGTGCCGGTGACAGGCAGGGCTGTTCCAGATCTCTTGCACAGGGGCTCTATCTTACCATGTTCTCCGCACCCATTCTAGCTGCAATGACCGTTCCCGGGTCCATGCTGCTGAATCTCTCCGGCCATGCCCCGGAAGTTCTTGCCCTGGAGCAGACCTACTTTCGGATACTAATGCTCTCTGCTTCAGGTCCGGTGTTTACTGCTGCTGCTGCTTCCTTCTGGAACGGCAGAGGGAAGACGGTTCCAGCCATGGTTGCAGTGCTGATCGGGGCTGGAATAAACATTCTTCTTGACTATGTGATGATCTTTGGAAAATTTGGTTTTCCGGAAATGGGGATAAAGGGAGCTGCCATTGCAACCGCAATATCCTCTTTTATTCCCGGTGCAATATTGACCGTTGCAGCTTATTCCGGTAAAACGGCCCGTAGTTACAAAACACGCGAGAATTTTAAATTTTCCTGGTCTCTGACAAAAAGGATCTTGAGATTCGGTTTCCCGGCAGGACTGCACATATTCATGGATGTGGCAAGTTTTACGATCTTTATCTTCGTAGCAGGCAGGCTGGGAGTTGTGGATTTTACTGCGAACAACATTGCTTTCAGTGTAAACAACCTTGCATTCAACCCGCTTCTTGGTTTTGGTTTTGCCACCACCGTCATTGTGGGAAGGTGTATTGGAATGGGCAGAACCGATATGGCCATTAGAGCCACAAGACGAACACTTCTTCTTGCGTTGTGCTACTTTGTTCCACTGGCTGTAACATTTGTTCTGTTCCCGGGGTTTTATACGAAACTGTTCTTCAGCCCGGATTCCGCCTGCTCAATTGAGGAGTTGTCATCAACTGCAGGCAAACTGCTGGCAATTGTAGCAGCATGGGGTGTTTTTGATACGGTGAGTCTGATGTACAGCGGAGCTCTTCGCGGAGCTGGTGATACAAAGTTTGTTGTATGGGTATCCGGTCTTCTCGGCTGGCTGTTCTGGATCCCTGGTATACTCTATCTTTATGCTGTAAGACACTCCGGCATTGTTGAACTCTGGCTCTTTACCAGCTTCTATGTTTCTGTTTTCGCTCTCTTCTTTTTCTTTAGATTCAGAACAGGTAAGTGGAAGAAGATCGATCTTCTTGGCAGGGAACAGGCATCAACCTGATTCCTTATTCTTTTGCAACCTTGCTTTATTGTTTCCTGCTGAAGATGTTTGTTCTGGAAGGGGAACAAGATGTTTAATTCTATTCTGTTTTTACTGTCTATTTTTGCAGGACCCATCACATCTTCCATTGAAGAGGTTATCCACTATCCTTCGGTGCATCAGCTTGCTGTTGAAGAGAACCAGCGGGATCTGATCCATGAAGTAATGATCACAGAAAACAGCGGAGATTCCGAGTTGTACGGAACGGTTTTCGGATTCCTGCCTTACTGGGTTAATCAGGCGTGGCTTCAGTATGATCTGATAAGCGTTCTTGCTGTGTTCAGTGTGGATATGGGGGCAGGCGGTACAATTACCAACAGTCACGGGTTCCCTGCAACTTTTGCAACCGCAATGGATCAGGCTCATGACAGCGGGGGAACAGTGGTTGTAACTGTGACCAATTTCAGTGGATCAGCCATCCACTCTATTCTCACCACCGGCAGGTCAACTGCCATTGCAACCATGGTTGACCTTGTGAACAGCACCGTGGTAGACGGTGTATGCATAGACTTTGAGAATGTACAGGCTGCTGATGCGGAAAGCCTGGTGACATTTATGGATGATATCAGAACAGCTCTTCCTGATGCCCATATCTCTATCTGTACTCCTGTGGTGGACTGGTCCGGAGCATTCAATTACAGTGAACTCTCTTTGAGTTGCGATGCTCTGATGATGATGTGCTATGCTTTTTCCGGAAGCTGGAGTACAGTTGCCGGTCCCAACGCACCCCTGGTGGGCTGGGGCAGTTCTCCCGAATCCTCAAGCAATATGGCATGGGCTCTCTGCGATTATGTCCGGTATGCACCTGAGGTTCATGAGAAGCTTGTGGTGGGGCTTCCCTACTACGGCCATGAGTGGGAGACTGCCAGTTCATCACCCCATTCCACAGTCAGCGGTTGCTCCACATACTTCTATACTGCACTTGCCTCCAGGGCTTCAACCTACGGCAGACTCTGGAATGAGGAATCTCTTACGCCGTGGTACAGTTACAACTCAGGCGGGTGGCACCAGGGATGGTACGATGATGATGAGTCCCTTGGGCTGAAGTACGATATGGTGGCAATGGCGGGAATGCAGGGAATAGGGATTTGGGCGCTGGGTTACGATGGTGATCTCCCGGAGTTGTGGGAGCAGCTTGAAACAAGCTTTGGGGCGCCTTTTCCAAACGATATGATAACCGACAATCTGGAGGATTGTTTTTTGCTTGGCGGCCCATCTGAACACTGGCATCCTTACACGGAAGGAGGGCAGTACCACACATTCTTCTACACCGGATCTATCTCCTCCGGGCCCGATGTTAACTGGGCGCAGTGGAACTTCCACCTTCCGGACAGTTCAGCAAGTTACTTTCTGGAAAGCTACATACCTCCCACAGGTGCCGCTACAGTTACCTACAGCATTTCTTATGGTACTTCAGAGGATAGTGTGATAGTTGATCAGTCGGTTTCTTCAGGGCAGTGGGTATCTCTGGGAGGCCCCTACGATTCATCCGGTGGTCTTGAGGTAACGATTGGAGATAATACAGGTACCCCGGGGCAGAGGATTGTTATAGATGCCATCCGTTTCACACAGTGCACAGGGGTGGTAGATTACGGGGAGCAGAGCCTTCCTCAGTTCTCAGTGTCTGCAAGTCCTGCTGCATCATTTACCATTTCTTCACCGTATGGAGGATGTCTCCGCATTTTGGATATTTCAGGTAGAACGCTGACAGAGAACAACTTGCAGCCTGGAGATTCCTGGACATGGAACGGAAATGCTCCAGCTGGGGTATACTTCATAAGTTTCCAGGGAGATTGCAATTTTTCCTCCAGCAGAATAATTCTTTTGAAGTAACTTGAAAGGCATGTAATGAAGAGTTCAGTATTCGCCCTTCTGCTTATGGCTGTATCATCACTTTTGATGGCATCTGAATTTGTTATTGGAGAGCAGGTCCAACCATTGCCGGATCCCTTTTGCGGCAGATGAGGTCCTTCGGCAAGACACTACCAGGTGGTAGTACCGGGAACACAGCTCGATGGATCCATGACAATAACAGAGATAGCTTTTGAAAGAGCTTCAATAGGCTCCCCTTCAGTTCTGATGTACGGCTTTAAGATAGCTTTATCAGAGGCCGGTGGTGAGGAACTGGGAAGGGATTTCGGGAAGAACATCGCTGAGGATTCCTCTTTTGAGGTGGTATTTTCCTCATCCCGGGCCACTGCTGCAGACAACGGAGAGGGCAGGATCATATTCACCCTTGATACTCCGTATGAATACAATGGAGGCAACCTGCTTATAGATATGTCATACACTGGTATTGAAGGCAGTATGTACGTCTGGTGCTGGGCTCCGGACGGTTACCGACTGCTCACTGCGAATGGAGCTGATTCTACCGAGGGAGTGGTCTTTCCACTTGTTCCGGTGGTGATAATCACCGGGGAGTAGAACACCGGTTTTTGTAATCATCACAACAGGCAAACCAGCGGAGCAGGTCTTTGCTGGTTTAAGCCTTTGGGGCAGTTGTCAGTATCTCTCCTCCGCTGTCAGTAACAAGGATCGTGTGTTCGAACTGTGCACTTAAGCTTCCGTCGGCAGTGGTAACAGTCCAGCCATCCTTTCGTGATGTTCTAACCTTGTGTGAACTGCCCATGTTGATCATCGGCTCAACTGTGAAGATCATGCCCTGGCGAAGAATTATTTTGTTCTCTTTTGTGAAATGGTGAAAGACAGAGGGTTCCTCATGAAATTTCCGTCCTATACCATGACCTGTGTAGTCGCGGACTATTGAGTACCCGAATTTTCCAGTGTATTTCTCCACGGCTCTTCCCACCTCATACAGATAGTTTCCCGGTTTGATAGCTTCAATGCCTTTGTACATTGCTTTCTCTGTCCTTTGTACAAAGTCCCTCACATCACTCTTTACCTCACCAATAATGAATGTTCGTGAAGTGTCGCCGTGAAAGCCATCAAGAATTACAGTAACATCTATGTTCACAATGTCACCGTTCTTTAATATCTCTTTTTCGGTGGGAATGCCGTGGCAGACAACATTGTTAACTGAAGTACATATACTTTTTGGGAAACCACGATAGTTCAGCGGAGCTGAAATTGCACCGTGCATTCTGGTGAAAACAGCACTTAGATCGTTCAGATAAAGAGTCGTAACGCCTTCTCTGACATAGGGCTCCAGGTGATTCAACAGCTGCGCTGCCAGTTTTCCAGCCCTTCGCATTTTCTCGATCTCGTCAAAAGTTTTCTTTATGATCATATTTCTATCACTCTTCCAACTCCACCTTCTACGCATTTGTCAGCATAGAGCTGCATGATCTGCTCCTTGTATTTTGTGCAGTGCGCAGGACAGATAATACCAGTGTTTTCAAGAATATCAAAGTTGTTAAAATCATGCAGACCGCCTACAACTCCATAGATTTCACCAAACGGAGAAACGCTGTTCATGATGCTCTCAACGCCGGGATGTCCACAGCCGATCACCAGAACAAGACCTCTTTCTGTATTAACAGCCATGGATTGTTCCCGTTTACCCAATTCTCCTGTAAGGTACACGCCGTGATAGATCTCCTGTGGTTCATCACAGTAGTGAACTGCGTTGGGATACCGGATTCCTCTGAATGAAGAGGGAATGTATACATCCGCCTTTTCGTTGGAATTGAGGAATGCAGAGAGACCGCCGATGTGATCGAAATCAGGGTGTGAGATAACAACATCGTTAACAGACTCCGGCTTGATGCTAAGATTTTTAAGGTTTTTCATGAGTATTCTGCCGTTTCCACCGGTGTCAAAAAGAATGTTTCTTTCCTCTGTTTCAACAAAACATGACCAGCCCCAGTCTGGAATAAGTCCTGCTTTTGCCGTGTTGTCGTAAACGATGGTTATTCTCATTTTCTTCCCCTGAAGGGCGGGATGCCGCTTTCAACTGAAATACCGGCACCTGAGCATGCAGTTACATGATTCGCATTAAGAATGATCTCAGCAGTTTTTGTGAACACTAGAATTCCTTAAATACTCTGGCAAGAGATTTGCCAGGTGCCTGAACATTGAGGTCAAGGAAGTATCCGAAGGGGGTTTGTGATGTTTCATATCCTGCATTGTTCAGTCTTTCCTCTGCTCTGTTAAACAATTCCAGAGTGATGGTCTCATCTGCTTTACTGGTTGATAGATGAGCGAATGAGTGCAGGACAATTCTTTTGGTGTTGTTCTTCTTGGCCGCCCACTTTAGATTTTTTACAAGTTTTGTTTCCACCCCGGAGATTGTATCCTCATCCTTTTGTTCCACCTGAATGAAACCCACCAGTGCATCTGTAACACTTTTACTCTCGTGGTATTCTTCCACGGATTCGAGGTTCTTGATACTGGTGATGTAGGCAAACGTATCGCAGTATATGATAAGCAGTTTCACCTGGCCTCCTTCCTTGCTGAAAGCAGACGAATATGATTTTTGAAGAACAGGTTTTCCCGGAAGTCACCGAACCCTGATTCAGCCATGATCTGCTTCCAGTTCCGTTCAACATATTCAAAAGCATACTTGCATTCAACGACTTTAAATGGTATTCTGAAATAAAGTGGTGTTTCCTCTGTAACAAACTCATTGAAATCGAGCATTATGAATCTGCCGTTATCCTTAAGGGCATTGTATGCGTTGGCCAGAATGTTATTTTGTATTTCCAGGGGGAAACCGTGGAACACAAAGGAGATGAATACCTTGTCGTACTTTTTTTCCAGTGAAAAAGGCTGATCTATTCTCTGATCAAGAACCTGTATCTTACTGTTGCTTTCCGCCTTCTTCTGAAATTGGGTGATCATTTCCTGTGAGATCTCAAGCCCCAGGATCTCTCCCTTTCCCGTGAGATACTTCTGCATCAAAAGCGCATTTCTTCCGGTTCCGGCACCAAGATCCAGAATTGTGTCGTCCGGGCGGATGTCCATAAGGCCAATTGCCCTTCGAATAAAGCTACTGTAGACTCCCATTGATGCAAAATTCAGCAATTTGTCATAAAACCTTGCTGAAAGACCCTGGAGTTCTACTTTTGAGTCCGGATAGAATCTGCTCATGCCCCTACCTTTCCAGTTTTCTGCAGTTGAGTTTTGTGACGAAGATCAAGCTTGTAATTACAAGCAGAGTTATTATTATGAATGTAGAACTGTAGTCAAGAACGGAGATCATCACACCGGCAACCAGAGGAAAAACAGTGGGAAGAATGCTGCCTGCGCCGGAAATGCCGGTATAGGTAGCTCTGTTCTCATTGGTTGATATTTCTACCAGTATTCCATTCTTGGCAACCCTGAAAGCCGAGACAAACACTCCTGAGAGAAGAAACAACATCTGATATGCCAGCTGATTGTTTTTGAACAGCAGAGCTAGAACAGGCAGAGAAGCACCGCAGATCAGACTGAAGAACAAGAGGTTCTTGTATTCGAATTTGTGAGACCTCTTGTACAGTACAATGCTGGTCAGCAGCATTCCAACTACCTTGAAAATAAGAATGTTTCCTATGAAATTGTAACTGAGGTCGAAGTTGCTTCTGGCAAAAAGTATCATGAATGGTATGAAACTTACTACCAGCCCCATGAAATTGATCATGAGAAGATAGTTCTTCAGGTTGTGATCTTGTGCTATGTGCCTGGGAATCAATCTGAGAAACTCACTGAAAGTACGCTTGTTCTTCACCTGAACGCTTACTTCACGGAGTCGCCAGAATCCCAGGGAGGCAATCAGCAGAAGCACTCCTGCAAAGAAAAGCAGTGTTCCGTAGTTCTCCGGGTACGAAAGTTTTCTTAACAGTTGTCTTACGGCAATGGCAGAGATAAAAATACCCACACTGCTAACGGTTTGTTTAACCGAGAAAAACCGCTTACGGCTTTTCTCCAGTATGGATTTTCCCATTATGTCCATGTAGGAAATGTTTGCAAACGAACCGCTGAAAGAGAACACAGAGATAAGAAGAATTATGGAAAGAAGAAGCACACTGTCGTTTCCTGAAGAAGATCTGAACAGAATAAGTGCAAGGAACATCAGAGCGGCAACTCTGAGGTTGATGCCAACCAGAAGCATACTCTTCTTGTGTGTACGGTTCGAGAGGAAGCCGGCAAAAACGATCTGCATCAGGCTTGAACCACCTATCATTATGGTTGTTACAATTCCCAGAGTAACGGCATTGCCACCTGCATTCAGAACCATGGACGGGATAATCGTATCAACGTCCATAAAATATGATGCCAGAGATAAAAAGATGCCGTGCCACAGAAGAGCTTGAAAGTTAAGCTTTGAATTCTCGCCGGTTAGTAATTTGTTCACTTTTCAATAAATCCAGTAAGTATTTGATTTGACTGTCTGGGTGTTTCCAGTAACCCGTATCATAACCTTTAACACTTCAAAGTGGCGCAGAGCACAAGTGTGCTGGCAGTGAGTGTTGCCTTGCCTGCTCATTCATCTTTATAGTCTACAACCGCATACCGGAACTCTGCAGGGAACAGGTGGGGTATTCTTGATGTTTTTTCAGTTGCTGGAAGATAGCGGTTTCATGAATATACGAACCGGATGCAGGCTTGTTTGAAAAAAGAGGAAGGCGTTTAACACTTTGAAGCGACCTGAATTCAGCCTGCAGATGAGTCAGCCGGTTGACAGCGGTGCAGTATTTTCACCGGACAGGGTTCACAGGTATTCTCTCTGGAGGATATGGGACAAAGATAAAGCCTATGCGGCATTTGTAGGCCTGAATCCCTCCACAGCAGATGAGCAGAGGAATGATCCCACAGTCAGACGATGTATCAATTACGCGAAGGACTGGGGGTATGGCGGTCTTGTCATGTTGAACATTTTTGCCTATCGGTCAACTGATCCGGGGAATCTTTATACCGCAACTGATCCGGTTGGACCGGAGAATGACTGTTACATTCAGTCTGCAAGCAGTAAGGCCGGTATTACTATTGCAGCCTGGGGAAATCACGGAGAGTTCCTAAGCCGTGGGGGGACTGTGATCGACCTGCTTACGAGTCCCCACTGCTTAAAACTCACAAAAGCTGGATGCCCAGGGCACCCTTTGTATCTTCGTAAGGATTTGCAACCTTTTCCTTTCAGATCTACGGCCGCTGTTTAACACCATTGTCGAAGAGCCTGTCAGGCACTATGCTTTTTCCGACCCCTGGCTGCAGGGAATGATATCCGTAATCAGTGGATCTTTACCGGAGGGAGAGGTATGAGCAGGAGAGAACAGCTTAACGAATCAATTAAGCTGGAGCTAAGCGAGCTGGTGCCGTTTATCCATGGTGAAGTTTCAAATCCGGAGATCAAGGGTGAAAATCATAGAACTCACCTGGACGATATTGGATATCCCGGCATCAGAGGTAAATACCATAACAGATCTGTCTGCATTCTCTTCTCCACTGATTCTCCCACTTATGAGGCAAGAATGGGAAAGAATGCTTTTCTTCACCCGGTGATGCAGATAATTCTGTTCATCGATCTGTCGATACAATTCTCCGTTGTCCCACACAGAACAAGTTCCTTTGCGGGTATTCTTCAAAAGTGCGGCATCAGGAGTCATAAGGCTGATTTTGATCTTCCGGCGATGGGAAAGAGCTTTGATCTTAAGTCTGCAGAGGACAGAATCAGACTCCGGAGCCTTCTTACCGCTTCCGGTTTTCAAAGTGAGATGTCTACTCTCAGTTCCTTTATCGCTCTAAAGGCTGAAAAGAACCTCCTGAAACTTGAGATACGCATTGAGCAGTCAAATGATTTTCATAACCTTCAACTGCAGAGAGCAATTGAAAGCCTGCACCGACTTGCCAGAATGCTGACTTCTGTTGAGCAAGGTATGCAACAGGAAGAACTGCACAACGAAACACCCTTGTAATATAATACGGAGAACACGATGTGCAGATATACCATGCTGAGCAGGAAGCGTCTTTTAGAAGTGTACGGATCAGGTAGGATGGTCAAGTGGTGTACAAACCCTTTGAACTCTCGTCTGGCGAACAGAGAGCCGGTTTTTTAAAGATGAGTAAATGTGTATTTGCTGTATCTGTGCTTTTGGCGGCAACTATGTTGTCATGTAACGGACGCGTGCCCTTTGGGTTGCCCGATCAGGAGCCAGTACTGCTTTTTAGCTCCGGTTTTGAAGGAGATGTTTACCTTGCTGATCCCGACGATGGGTATCAATACATACTTGGAACCGACAGCGTAACGGGGTTTGGGTGGCCGGTAAGTATTCTTGGTGCCACTGGAAGCAGCCTCCACTACATAGACCATGATAACTACAAAGCTGTTGAAAGTGAAATACAGACAGTAACAGGGCACAACGGCACGCCTACAAGGGCTCTGTACAACATTGAGCACTATGATTTGGATGTGACCCAGTGCCCGTACGAAATACTTGATATAACCAACGGAGCAAATGATCTTTACATAAAGTTCTGGATCAAAATTGACAGCATCAGTCTTTGTCAGCCGGACATGTGGAGAACATTCTTTGAATGGAAGACAGTTGACTACGCGGCTGGAGATGGCTTCAGATTGATTTCGTTTGTTTACAGCGACCAGAAGGGTGATCCGTACTGGCACTGGCAGGGTGATGCTGAGCCAGATAAACCGGTATGGGAGATTGATAACAGGGAAGTACCTGTGCCTGTGAATGAATGGTTTCTAACGGAATTCTACTGGCACTGGAGTGAGGGAAGTGATGGTCGAGCACTCTGGAGAGTCAACGGGCAGATAATTGGAGATCACTATGGCCCCACGACCAGGAATTCAAAGCCCATAGACTTTGTGATGCTTACGCAGATATACGGCAACTCAAACCCTAAATATCAGTGGATAGACGATATTGAAATATGGACCGGGCTTCCAGAGTGAAACATCACGGCTGATGCTTCTTGAAGTATCCTGGTTTTGTGATCGCTGAAATTTGCTTTCGGGATGAATACTAGTGGTACAGTTGTCCTTGAACAGATATGCACAGAGTTTTAAAAGGGCGTTGACACGCAGGGAGGAATGATACCGGGAGTTGTAGATCCGAAAGATTTCATAGTGCAGTGCAATTAGGGAGAGGGCCGTTTACAGCCCTCTCCCATGGTTTTATGTAGTCTATTCGCCCCCGGTCCAGTCCATTTTTGCCATCTGTTCATAAAGGTGGAACCGTCGGTCTATGTCTATCTGTGCAGCGTCAAGAAGCTTTTTGGCATGCTCTGGGTCACTGCGCATGAGAGAACTCCACCGACCCTCTGCCTGAGCAAGCTTGTGGAATGGGATCGCAGGCTTCTTGCTGTCAAGCTGAAGTGGTGATTCTCCCTGTTCGATCTTTCTGGGGTCGAAGCGGAAGAGAGGCCACATGCCGCTGTTCACTGCAAGCTTATGCTCGTCCATTCCCTTTGTCATGTTGATGCCGTGGGCGATACAGTGGCTGTACGCGATGATAATGGAAGGTCCGTTGAAGCTCTCAGCTTCATTGAATGCCTTCACAGTCTGGTTCCAGTTTGCGCCCATTGCCACCTGTGCCACGTAGATGTTGCCATAGGTCATGCTGATCATTGCCAGATCTTTTTTGGGCATGGGTTTGCCGGCAGCTGCAAATTTTGCCACGGCGCCCATTGGAGTGGCTTTGGAACACTGTCCACCGGTGTTTGAGTAAACGCCAGTGTCTACAACAAGTACATTCACATTCCTGCCCTGGGCAAGAACATGGTCCAGGCCACCGTAGCCAATATCATAGGCCCATCCGTCGCCACCAATGATCCAGACTGAACGGTGTACGAAGAAGTCAGCCAGTGATTCCAGCTGTCTGGCCTGTGGTGTATCAATTTTTGAAAGAGCGCTTTTGAGATGTTCCACGCGCTCACGCTGCTGAGCCAGTTCCAGCTCTGATCCGCTACTGGAGTTAAGAAGACTGTCAATGAGATTCTCATCCAGTTCCTTTGACATTCCCACCAGAAGCTCTCCCGCAGTCTCCATGTGCTTGTCCGTAGTAAGACGGAAGCCGTAACCGAACTCTGCAGCATCCTCAAAGAGACTGTTATTCCAGGCTGGACCTCTGCCGGCAGGATCCTGGGTATACGGTGTGGTAGGCAGGTTGCCACCATAGATGGATGAACAGCCTGTTGCGTTTGCAATAACCGCTCTGTCACCGTAGAGCTGGCTGAGGAGTTTCACATAGGGAGTCTCTCCGCACCCGGCACAGGCGCCACTGTACTCGAACAGAGGCTTCAGAAGCTGGCTTTCCTTCACAGAGGCCAGGTTAAGTTCAGTACGGTCAAAGTCCGGGATGTCAAGGAAGAACTTGTAGTTTTCAACCTCTGTATGCCTCAGGGGAGGCTGTGATTCCATGTTGATCGCTTTTTTACCCTCGATCTGCTTGTTCCTTGCAGGGCAGATATGTACGCATGCTCCGCAACCGGTACAGTCCTCAGGGGCGATCTGGTTTGTAAATTTGTAGTCTTTGAACTTAGTGTTGCCGTCTGCAGACTTGAAGGTCGCAGGGGCATCACTCAGTAGATCTTCATCATAGTATTTCATCCTGATCGCCGCATGCGGGCAGACCAGGTTGCAGAGACCGCACTGTATGCAGACTTCAGGGTCCCATACAGGAATCTCAAGGGCAATATTTCTTTTTTCCCACTGTGTTGTGCCTGTGGGCCATGTGCCATCGTTGGGCATGGCGCTCACAGGAATATCATTGCCTCGCTGGGCCATGATAGTTGCTGTGACATTCTGAACAAACTCGGGAGCTTCAGCGGGAACAACAGGGGGAATGGTAATGTCGCTGGTGATCTCTTTCGGGTAGTTTACCTGATGAAGGTTAGCCACAGCCTGATCAACAGCAACGAAGTTCTTCTGAACAACATCCTGACCCTTCTTGCCGTAACTCTTCTGAATAGCGTCCTTGATCTTCTCGATGGCCTCATCCTTTGGAAGGACTCCGCTGATGGCAAAAAAGCAGGTCTGCATGATAGTGTTGATCATTACACCCATGCCAGTTTCCGCTGCCACCTTATAGGCATCAATGACATAGAAGTTGAGTTCTTTTTCCACCATGTCTTTCTGGACCTTGCGGGGCAGGTTGTTCCATATCTCTTCTCTGCTGAAAGGTGTGTTAAGCAGGAATGTGGCACCCCTGGCAGCGTACTTCAGAATGTCGTACTTCTCCACGAAGACAGTCTGATGACAGGCCACGAAGCTTGCCTGGTCGATAAGACATGTGCGTCTGATCGGGTCAGGTCCAAACCTGAGGTGACTTACTGTTAGAGCTCCTGCCTTCTTGGAATCGTAGACAAAGAAACCCTGTGCATAGTTATCGGTAGTACCACCTATGATCTTGATGCTGTTCTTGTTGGCACCTACCGTTCCATCCGAGCCCAGACCAAGGAATACCGCCTGATGGAGTCCTTTAGTATCAAGAACAAACTCCGGGATCTTAATGCTGGTGTTTGTGAGATCGTCGTTTATCCCAACGGTGAAATCGTTTTTCAGTTCACCCTGTGCGTTGTTGAAAACGCCCTTGACTGAAGCTGGTGTGAATTCCTTACCTGAAAGGCCGTAGCGTCCGCCAACAACTCTGATCGCAGATCTGCCTGCAACTCTTAGAGCTGTGGACACATCTTTGTAGAGAGGTTCACCATCGTTTCCCGGTTCCTTGGTTCGATCAAGTACGCTGATTGTTTTAACACTTTCCGGTATGGCCGCAAGGAATGCTGAAGCATCGAACGGGCGATAGAGACGGACCTTAATAACACCAACCTTCTCGCCTATTGAGGCAAGGTATTCCACGGTCTCGTGGGCTACCTCACAACCTGATCCCATGAGGATAATGATGTGTTCAGCATCAGGTGCCCCAATGTAATCGAACAGGTGATAGTGTCTGCCTGTCAGTTTACCGAACAGATCCATGTACTCCTGAACAATTGCAGGAGTAGCTTCGTAGTAGAGGTTCACACTCTCACGGCCCTGGAAGTAAACATCTGGATTCTGACTTGTTCCCCTGACCACAGGACGGTTGGGATTAAGACCTCTGTGCCTGTGGGCGAAAACAAGCTCATCGTCGATCATTTCTCTAAGAACACTGTCTTCAAGAGGTTCGATCTTCTGTATCTCATGACTTGTTCTGAACCCGTCGAAGAAATGGGCAAAAGGGATCCGGCTCTTCAGTGTTGCGGCATGGGCAATTGCTGCAAGGTCAGTGACCTCCTGTACGCTTGCGCTTGCAAGAAGGCCGAAGCCTGTATTCCTGACAGCCATTACATCACTGTGGTCTCCAAAGATGGAGAGAGCCTGTACAGCAAGGCTTCTTGCAGCAACATGGAAGACTGCAGGTGTAAGTTCTCCTGCGATCTTGTACATAGTGGGGATCATCAGAAGAAGACCCTGACTTGCAGTGAATGTGGTGGTGAGAGCACCTGTTTGAAGGGCTCCGTGTACAGCAGCGGAGGCTCCGCCTTCGCTCTGCATCTCCTGTACCAGGGGTACTGTTCCCCAGATATTCTTCTGCCCCGCTGCTGACCATGTGTCACTGTGCTCGCCCATAGGGCTTGAGGGGGTGATGGGGTAAATCGCCACCACCTCACTAAGCTTGTGAGCAACACGCGCGGCGGCTTCGTTACCGTCAATTGTTATCATCTGTCTGCTCATGTTTACCGGCTTTCACTAAGGTTGCAAAACAACACTAATACATTTTACCAAATGTTCGTGGGAAAGGTACAACATCCCTGATGTTGCCCATTCCCGTCAAGTACATGAGAAGTCTCTCGAATCCAAGGCCGAAACCGGCATGCGGTGCGGTTCCCCAGCGTCTGAGCTCCGTGTACCATCTGTATGTCTCCATGTCTAGACCCTGTTCGATCGCTCTTTTCTCAAGGACTGGAAGCCTGTGCTCCCTCTGACTGCCTCCAACTAGCTCCCCTACACCGGGGGCGAGCAGATCGCAGGCTCTGACCGTTCTTCCGTCATCGTTAACGTACATATAAAAGGGTTTCATGGAGGCAGGGTAGTCGGTTACAAAAACAGGCTTGCCAAAGTGCTCCTCGGCAAGAAACCTTTCATGCTCTGTAGCAAGATCGTCACCCCATTCAGGAATGGAATCGAACTTCCTGTCGGATGATCTGATTATCTCTACTGCTTCAGTGTAGGAGATTCTTCCGAAATCACTTTCAAGAAGGGATCTGTACCTGTCCGGAAGGCTTTTCTCAAAGAATTTCGAAAAGAAACTGATATCGTCGCTGCATTTCTCCATAAGATATGTCGCAGTATACTTCACGAATTTCTCGATAAGATCAAGGTTGTCATCAAGATCAAAGAAAGCCATTTCCGGCTCAAGCATCCAGAATTCCGCACCGTGTATCCTTGTGTCGGAAGGGTCTGCCCGGAATGTTGGACCAAAGGTGTAAACCTTTCCAAGAGAGAGCGCAAATGGTTCCGCCTCGAGCTGACCGCTTACAGTAAGAAAAGCCTTCTTTCTGAAGTAGTCTTTGTCATAGTTAACCATGCCGTTCTTCATGGGGATCATGTCCAGTGGAAGTGTTGTGCACTGAAAAGTCTCACCTGCGCCTTCGCAGTCACTTTCTGTTATGAAAGGCGTGTGGACGTTGAAGAAGCCGTTCTCGTCGAAGAACCTGTGTATTGCCATGGAGATATGGTGACTTACCCGGAATACACTGCTGAATGTATTGGTTCTGGATCTGAGATGGGGCATTGTTCTTAAGAACTCAAGAGAATGCCTCTTCTTCTGGAGGGGGTATTCCTCATCCACAGAGCCTACTATTTCCAGTTCTTTCGCGGCGATCTCCACTGATTGTTCTTTCCCCTGACTGTCAACCAGTTTACCTGTTACACGGATGCAGGCTCCTGTTAGAAGACCGGAGAGCTGTTCGGTGGAAAAAATGTCTCTGTCAAAAACTGCCTGGAGGTTATTGGTGGTTGATCCATCATTCAAGGATGCAAAAGCAATACTCTTGCCTGTCCGGGCAGTTTTCACCCAGCTGTAAACCGTTACGGTGTCGCCGGTGTGAGCCCCGTTCAGCACTGAGTTGATGGTGTCTCGACGAATCATCATGAACCTCCATAGAGAAAAATAAATCTTGGAATAGGAGAATTGCTAATCTACAAAGAAAGGGCAACGGAGGCCAATGATTCTGCAGGCAGTTCCATGGTTTCGTAAAACGGAAGAAAACCTGCCGGTTGTTTGTTCCGGCAGGTTTCCTTTTCGACACTCAAACCTTGAAAGGGGTGTTCATCTCAGGAGGAGGAATCCTGTTGTGAACACTCACTTATATTCAAGCGTCACAGGAATGTTCCAGCTTCCATTGGAGGACTCTTGGAGAGAAATTCTTACAGGGAGATCATTCAGTATCAACTGACTAGGTATCCCGGTATGCAATTGCAGGATCTTTACAAACTCATCTATCAGGGTGTTCTGGGAAGTAGCCATGCAATCAATTCTGTTGATGCTGCTGAGAAATGGTTGAGTGATGAGCTGTTATTCATGGGTACAGACTCTTTTGGCGAGGAGGTTGTTGAAAAGCTGTCCTCTCACATTGCAAGGGTGAATCTTCGACCTTTTGTTGCAGACGGCGGTGATCCTGCCCTTTTGCTCCAGAGCTTCATTTGGACAGGAAGAGAGTATTCCGGCAGTACCGTTGATCTTATCAGGACATGGGACATGGCAGGTGAAATTCAAGATCTTTTCCAGCTTTCAAAAATGAAAAGCTTCATTCACCGGCAGGAGGCAGAGGGTTTTCCTGCAGTCCATCATTCAAGTATCTACAGGGAGTTGTACAGGCCTGCATACCGGGTGGTATGTATTAAGGAGTTGAAGTGTCTCAGTTGCGAGTAACGGCAATACCGGTCTAATGGAGAAAGCTTTAAGGACAGGTTTTTCTTTACTTGATTGACGGTATGTCTTTCATAGTATAACCCAGATGCCTGCCCTGCCATGAGTTTCTGTACATAAGTTCCCTCTTGACCCGGTTCATTACTGCGAGCTTGTTTATGGCCCACTCCGGAGCCACAAGCATGCGAGGCGGGGCTTCACCGGTTACCCTTTGAATTACGATGTCAGGGCTGGTTCTCTCTATAAAATCAGCAGCCAGAGATGCATACTGACTTCTGCTAATGATACTGATCTCACCCCTGTTGTACTGTTCCGCAAGCTGAGTTTCCTTGATAACATGGAGGTTCTGCAGTTTTACCCCTGCTGTTCCGCATCTGTTTACAAGTTCTGCGGTAGTCAGTGCTTCTTTAGTTGATTCTCCTGGAAAACCCAGGATCACATGAGCCGCTGTTCTTATTCCTTTTTTATGAAGTCTTTCAAACGCCTTTTCTGAATCGTAAACCGTATGTCCACGGTTCATTCTAAGGAGAGTCAGATCACATCCACTCTGTATTCCCAGCTCTACCCATACAAAAGTTTCCAGGGAAAGATCTTTTAGAAGATCCATCACATCGTCACTTATACAGTCTGGTCTTGTGCAGAGAGAAAGTCCTCTGATACCTGGGAAGCCAAGGGCTTCCCGGTACATCTTTTCCAGGTCCCTGACATCTTTGTAGGTAGTGGTGTAATCCTGGAAGTATGCAAGAAAGTGATCCGTTTCGTGTCTCTCCCTTACATACTCGGTTGCCAGCTCAAGCTGTTTTGTTACTGTCATCCCAGGTTGGTAGTGTTTTGGCTCACTTCCAGCAGGATTGCAGAACACACACCCGTCCGTACCCAGAGATCCGTCCCGGGTAGGGCAGGTGAAACCGCCTGCGATGCTGACCTTGTACACCTTCTCACCGAATGTGTTTCTGAAAAAGGCGTTGAGAGAGTAATATCTGTTCTTGTTCAATTTCCAGCTCATTTCACAGATGGTGTAGGGAATTATAATAAACCCATGGAAAAAGCAGCGGAGATATTCTTTGAGCATTTTGGCCTTTCTCCAGGCAGGAGTGCTGCTGATATACACGGAATAGGTGAAGTGTTCGGGAGGATCCCCTGGGAGAATCTGACCAAGTTCCTTCTTAGAGCCTCCGGCGAGAACCGGCCCAGACTTGCCGGAGAAGTAATGACCGGTCATGTGGATGCCGGAACAGGTGGAACCTGCTACTCACTCACGGAAACCCTTAATAAGATATTTTCCTTCTGCGGTCTTTCTGCCCGTCCTCTTACCGGGCATATGAACCACGGGAAGAATATCCACTGCGCTCTTCTGGTGGAAGGGGAAGCCGGTCGATTCATCCTTGATCCCGGCTATGTGGTACCAGGAGCAGTTGAACTTTCTGAATCCGGTACCGGGGAAGTAGTTACAGCCGGCAGAAGGATGCTGTGGTCACCGGTGGATGGAGGGTGGAAGTTGCATACGGTGGAGAACGGTAGAAAGCAGTTTCGGTACAGGCTTGAGTCCCGGCAACTTTCCCGGCAGGAGTTTCTGCGATACTGGCAGGAATCTTTTTTGTCTGCGGGACTTAACAGCCTGCATCTGAATCTGGCAGGCCCGCTGGGAGGAAGAGTAAGCGCTCACAACGGGAACCTGCGGATACTCGGGCCGGGTGGCAGCAGGAATCAGAAACTGCATGATGACTATGCTGTAAAAATAAAGCAAACCTTCGGGATCACAGCTGAGATAGCTGAAGCGGCTTGGAAAGAAATGCAGAAGCAGAAGAAGGAGAGGGAGAATGTCTCTTCCTGAACCGGCTCCCAGAGTTTTACCTGTCACCAGCGTACTTTACGGTGACAGTGTATTCCTGAAAGAAGCCCTGGATTCGCTTCAGATACTTTTTGGTGAGATCGTTCTTTTCAGTGAACCTTTTCCATTTGATATGACCGATTACTATCAGGACGAGATGGGTGCTTCCATCCAGAGAGTGTGGCTGTGTTTTGCCCCTCTGCAGGATCCATCGCAACTGACCGTATGGAAAGAAAAATGCATTGAGATAGAGGAAATACTCGGAGGTGATGGTAAAAGACTTGTCAATATTGACCCCGGTTACCTTGACCACGGTAAACTTGTACTTGCCAGCTGCAAGGCGGCGCCTGACAAGATCTATTTAGGCAGAGGGGTCTTTGCGCACACCTGTCTTCGATACAGAAGGGGAGAGTTCCACGGACCGGAACACAGCTTTGCCGATTTTATCGACGGCAGGTTTGATGTATTTTTCCATTCTGCAAAGGCATTACTGCGAAAACTCCTCAGAGGACAAGGTCAGTAAGATTCACGCTGGCCAGTGCTGACATTGCCGGTATCAACTCTTTATCTGCAAGACATCCGAAACTGAAACGAAGGTGTCGTTTTCCTGTTTCACCGAATGCCTCCCCTGGTATAGTGGCTATTGCGTACTTGTCGATCAGGTGCTCTGCAAGTGCATAGGTGTTGATTCCCTCCGGGGTCTTTGCAAGGGTGAAGAACCCACCTTCAGCCTCCCTCCAGTCCAGTCCCTCTGCCTGTCCCATTGCTTCTCTGCAGAGGTTCAGTCTGTATTCAACTTCATTCGCACGGTTCTCAACCCATCCATCCAGGTTGAGACATTGCTCAAGAAGGATCTGTCCTGGAGTTGATGGACAGATCACTACGGAGTCCTGAACCTTCAGAGCCTGTTCAAGAATGCAGTCTGCTCCAAAGAGGTATCCCAGTCTCCACCCTGACAGACTGAAACTCTTGGAGAAGCTTCCAATGGTGATAACATGTTCAAAAGCTGTTTCCATCCACGGATGGTACTTGCTGCCTGTGAAGTTGAATCTTTCGTAGGTCTCATCTATTATCAGCATACAGTGATTCTCGCCGGTGAGTTTAACTATTCTTCTTATCTCACTCTCAGAGAGGGATGCTCCAGTTGGATTTCCCGGATTCACCAGCACCATTACCCTGGCTCCGGGAATTTTCTTCTCAAGCTTTTTCCACGGAATGTTCCACCGGGTATCCTCGTTCATAGGAATTGAATCCAGCTCCAGATTGGAGAACTGAATAGCAAAAACGTGGTCGAAGTAGTATGGCTCCAGAACTACAACTCTGTCTCCGGGGTCAGCAACAGCCATCAGTGAGCTCACAAAAGCCTGACTTGCTCCACATGTAAGGTGCAATTCACTTGCAGGGTTTAGAGCAATCCCTCTTCTTCTGCTGATCTCCCTGGCAAGTGCAACTCTGGTGGACATGAGCCCCGGGTCAGGGCTGTAGAAATGAAAGTTACTCTCTCCCATCTTCAGCTTCATGGCTTCTACAGCCTGATGCGGGGGGTCGTACCAGGGAACTGCCTGAGCCATGGAGTAGATCTCCCGATTGCTTTCGCGCAACTTGCGAACCTTGCTCATAATAGAATGGATCGGAGGCATATGGATCTGCGCAGTTCTTCTTGATGTTGTGAGTGGCATCTGACTTCCTTTCACAGTTGCAGTGACAGTTTCCCGATGAATGATTTATAAAAGGGGGAGCAGAGAAGGGAAAGAATGAAAATTATTCTCAATTCAAACAGCGGATGTCAGGATGCAGTGGTTATAGCTGAATGCCTGCAGTTGCAGGGCCATGATGTCCTCTCTGCGGGTGATCTGCTCTCTGAAAGCACAGCAGTTGACTTTGAGGCTGATGCGATCATCTGCTTTGATCCTTCCCAGGCTTCTTACGCTGACTGTCCAGTTGTACAGATGATGTCCAGTTCTGATGAACCGGTTCTCAGAAATTCCAGCCTCCTGGTTTACTCCAGCAGATACATGGTTCCAAGGGGTCTTCGTAACAGAGCTGTGGTTATCCCTTTCCCTGTGAATGTGGATCTTTTTCGTTATAGGTCTCCTGCTCCATTGAGGGATAAGATCATTTTTGCATCCGGCAGCCTTCAACCTGCTCAAGGGCACAGGGTTCTTGTGCAGGCTATGACCCTGGTGAATAAGGATCACAGAGCGGTCATTGCCGGCAGTGAAGATTTTTATACAGTACAGCAGATGCGTGATCATGCGGAAACTCTCGGCATTGCCCATCGGATAGACTTTCCTGGAGATAATGAAGACATGCGTTCGCTTCTTCACTCCGCCGATATGGGAGTTATTACCAGCCTTGAGAACCGGAGTGCGCCCAGACTTGCTTCCATGATAATGGCTTCCGGGGTTCCTCTGCTTGCTTCCGCCGCAGATGGGTTGCGTGAGCTTCTTATCGATGGGGTTACAGGTCTGTTCCATTCTCCAGGTAACTGGAAACAGCTTGCCGGGCAGATCAACCACCTGATAGAGAACCGGGGGCTTTCCGGGACCCTGGGGAAAAACGCCAGGGAGCACTGTGAAAAGTATTGTTCAACGGACGCGGTGGGGGAGAGGTGGACAGAGGCATTGGAACAACTTTGCTTCCGGTGATGTACCTGTTATGAATGGTTATCAGAAAGGATGATGTATGAAAACAGCAGTGATCATGATTCTTGGTATTACAGTATCCTCTCTTGCTTACGGAACCGTGTGGGACTGGGGTGAATATGAGAGGCGCTACGAGGAGAACACCACATGGGGTCCCGGGGAAAGACTTGTGTTCAGCGTTGAGTATGGAATAATAAAGGCCGGTACGGCTACTTTGAGCGTTACAGGCCCTGTTGATCATGATGGACTTCTTGCATACAGGATCACAGCTGATGCCCATTCAAACCCTGCATTCAGCAGTTTCTTTGAGGTTAGAGACATAAATGAAGCCCTGCTGGATATTGTTCAACTTCACTCACTGACCTTTATGAAGAGTATCCAGGAAGGTGATTTTTCCAGCAGTGAAGAGATGTATTTTGATCAGGAAGCTGGTTTTGCATACTATCCTGATGAAGATGACCCGGAACTGATGGAAATGCCAATACCGCCCCACGCTCTGGATGTTCTCAGCGCCTTCTACTACGCAAGAACTCAGCAGCTTGAACCAGGAGAGAATTTTTCCATTGACGTTCATGTTGACAATGACAACTATCCTCTTGAGGTAAAGGTTCTGGATCGCGCCAGGATCCGAACCAGGGCAGGCTCCTTCGATTGTATTCAGCTGCAGCCTGTTCTGCGGGGTGATGGCCTGTTCAAGCAGCAGGGAGAGATATTCATCTGGGTTACTGATGATGCAAGACACATGCCTGTTCTTATGAGTGCTTCAATAATCATAGGTGAGATCACCTGCATGCTTGAGGATTACACACCTGGAACAGCTCTTGATGTTGAGAACCCGTTTCAGTGATAGCTCCTGAACTGCAAAAGCATCTGGATGCAACAGTTAAGAAGCTTGCTTCCATGGGGATATCTGTCGTTGAGCGTAAGGAACTGCCCTACGGAGTACAACTGGCGCTCTCTGCCGGCGGAGCATCTTGCAAGATAAACCTTTACCATTCAAGAAAAAAAGGCAACTCTGTGGTACAGGCTGGTGGGGATAAGAGCCTTCTAGCAAAGATCCTTGATCTTCCACGCAGCATTCCTGTACAGGCTTACAGTGTTCCTTCCGGCCTTCGAGCCGGGAGTGATGAGGCTGGAAAGGGAGAATACTTCGGGCCACTTGTAGTTGCTGCCGTTGCCTGCGAACAGGAGACTGCCTATGCTCTTACCGCCATGGGCGTGGGAGACTCAAAGAAACTCTCTTCTGCAAAAGTTCGGGAGTTGTACGAGAAGATCACTGTGATGAGCGAAGTGAAATATGCTGTGTGTTCTATTTCTCCCCGGGAGTACAACAGATTGTTTGACAAGTTCAAGAGCCAGGGAATGAACAGTCTGGACACTCTGGCTATGGCTCACGGCAAGGCATTTGAGGATCTGATCGCCGGAGGATCTCAACCTGACCATGCAGTTATTGATAAATTCTGCAGGATGGAAAGACTGAAACCCTGGTTAACAATTCCTCTCTCAAAAGTGGAGCTTCGTGTAAGGGCAGAGGACAGTGAACCTGCTGTGGCAGCTGCTTCCATTATAGCCAGAAGTGTATACCTTGAAGAGCTGGAAAGGTTATCCGAATACTGCGGTGTATCGCTGTCACCTGGCGCTGGCTCCCCTGTAGATAGCATCGGGAGACAACTTATTCACAGTAAGGGTGATGCCATTCTGCTGGAAACTGCTAAAGTACACTTTGCAAATACCATCCGGATAACTGGACCAGACTTGACCTGAAGCTATCTTCTTTAGATAGTTGCGAAGATTTGGGCTGGAATGTCCTTGATTCAGGGGTGGATCAAAAGAAACAGTTCTTATAAACGGAACAAGAAATCCGGAGGGATTACAAATGAGATTTTTCACAATTGCAATGCTGGTTCTTACAATGGCAATCTTTGGTATGGGCTGTGGCGAGCCTACTGAAGAAGTAGTAGTTGAAGAAGAAG
>JAGLDY010000140.1 GCA_023145375.1 Candidatus Sabulitectum sp.
GTAAAACTACCGCCTACCCGATGTGTGCTTTTTCTTCATATTCTCCACAGATGACTAAATCTGTAACCGGTGGAGGGTACACTATGGCACTTCTTATCATTTCTCTGTTTTCCACATTTTCTATTGCTGCATATGACGCTGATGCAGGTGAGTGGGGCGTAGCGGTGGCTTCCTGTGTTCCATTCGCCTACCATTCCGTTGCATGGGCTGAAGCCGGCGTTGGGGCTGTTGCAACACAGTCATGGACAAATCATTTCTACGGAACGGATGGGCTTGCACTTCTGGGATCAGGTTTGACTGCAGATTCTGTGGTGTTTCTTCTCACTGCTGGAGATTCACTGAGAGACCAGAGACAGCTTGGAATTGTTGACCGGTACGGTAACACTGCCTCTTTTACCGGGGAAGGGTGTGCCGACTGGGCTGGAAGCATCCAGGGTGACGGATACACTATTCAGGGAAATATTCTTACAGGACCTGAGGTTGTTACGGCAATGGAGGAAGCTTTCCTTGAAACCGAAAGTTATCCACTGGCAGAGAGACTCTACGCTTCTCTAGTGGCTGGGGAAGCTGCCGGAGGAGACTCCAGGGGTAGACAATCAGCAGGGATCCTTGTGGTTCGTGAGGGTTCAGGGCACGATGGAGCAACAGACAGGTTTGTTGAGCTTGTTGTAAATGACAACCCTGATCCTCTGGTTGTACTCGGTGCGCATCTTTACACCTGGGAGTTGTACAACTGCTTTCCTGTTTATGCCTCAGAGATGGAAGAGGACCCCATATCGGAGCAGAGGATGATACACTTACTGCAGAGATTGGCTTATGAGGGCAGTGATAATCCTCAGCTTCTCAATCTCGGGGCATGGGAACTTGCCATAAGAGACCTGATGCTTGATGAGGCAGTGGAGATGGCACTCAAGGCTGTTGAGCTTGCTCCGGAGGACTTTAACATCCGAGATACTCTTGCGGAGGCCCTTTTCAGGAATGGAGACACAGAAGGTGCAGTGGAACAGGCTCTTGTTGCACTTGAACTTGATCCAGAGAACATCTACCTTCAGGAGCAACTTGAACGGTTCAGCAACTGACGCAACCTGATTTGTGTTAAACAGATGTATATTCAGTCCCGGAGGGAGAAGCCATGGAAAGACAAGGCAGATTGCAGGTTTATACTGGGAATGGAAAAGGGAAGACCACAGCCATGCTTGGTCTTGCTGTAAGAGCAGCCTGTTCAGGCATGAGGGTTTACATAGGACAGTTCATGAAGGGGCAGGACTATTCTGAACTGTGTCTTCCTGAGAGATTTCCAGAGATAACCATGGAGCAGTTCGGAACCCCCGATTTCATCCTTCCGGGGAACAAACCCACAGCAGAGGACATTCAGCTTGCAGAGGCGGGTTTGGTTGCTGTTACCAGTGCAATGCTAAACGGGGATTATGATATGGTGATGGCGGATGAGATCTGCGTGTCTGTCCACATGGGACTGCTCAGTGAGGAGCAACTGTTGGAACTTGCAGCAGTGAGACCGGCTAATACAGAAGTGGTGTTTACTGGAAGGTATGCAACAGATGGAATTATTCAGGTAGCAGATCTTGTAACAGAGATGATGGCGATAAAACATTATTATGATACTGAGAAACTCTCAGCCAGAGCTGGGATAGAAAACTGAAGAATAAGGAGATGTCATGAAAAAAGTGTTTGTGTTCCTGCTGCTGATTGCAGTGACTGCTGTTGCTCAAGAGGTTGATCCTCCCCGGAGCAGCATGGACTTTTTCTTAGGGTACGGAGCCTGGCTGCCTGGATTGCTTAACGACGACAACCAGCTTGAAGTGGGTTCCGCGTTTCTCGTTGGAGCAGAGACTCCCATGGCTCAGGGTGACCAGTTCCGTCTTTCTTTAGGCGGCG
>JAGLDY010000141.1 GCA_023145375.1 Candidatus Sabulitectum sp.
CTATACCCGCTCAAGCGGATCCATGCTTTTTGCTGATAGAACTTCTATCGTTACGAATCCTCCTGGTAGCACTAGTGAGGATCCTCTTCCAGGACATGGTGACTTCGGAGCTTACGGTGGAAAAGACAATATGGCAATGCTCACAGCAGAGTTCGCTCCTGTGACTGTTGACCTTGCTCTTTCCAATGGTGACGGTATGCGCAACGATGCCGACAACGATGTTAACAAGCAGTTCACAGCAAGACTTGCTGTTGACCCAACCGAGTGGCTCACAATCGGTGGATCCATGGCTATGATAGGCATGCCCGATGATGACGATACCGAAGATGTAGACGAAAGCTGGAGCAGCAATGGTATAGACATCTTTGCAGTTGCCAACTACCCGGTTACTTCAACAGGCACACTGAACTTTGTTGGTGAGTACATGATGCTTGCTGCCTACGATGTTGAAGACGCTCACGACGGTGCCCGCATGAGTGTTATGCTCGCCTACGATGCACAGCTCAACGGCGATGTTATCAAGGCCATCCAGCCAGCAGTTCGCTTTGACACTATTGATCCTGTCGATGTGACTGGAAACGATGACCTTGAGGACAACAGTACTGTGCTCGACTTCTGTGTTGGAATTGAAGTGTTCAGCAACAAGAACACATTCCAGATCGGCGCCCGTAACTACGGCTTCGAGAACACCGATGTTGAAAACGATGGCACAGAGAGCTACACAGACATCTATGCCAAGTGGAGAATGAACTTCTAAGAAGTTTTTTCAATAAAAAAGACCGGCTCTCTTTGGAGGGCCGGTTCTTTTTTTGTCCTGTTTTCCTCTGTTCCCTTTGTGTGTATAATGTACTTATCTACATTTAGAACTATTTCATCAAACCGGAGGGAATCATATGCAGGAAGAGAACAAAGTCCAGGGAGCAGAGGCTCCTGAAGTCCCGGAGATCCCAATAGTATCTGAGATAGCTGAGGAACCCGGAACACCGAGGACAGCTGAAGGTAAGGAAGAACAGGAGCAGGAGGAGGGATCCACAGCTCTCTCCCATGACAGGGAACTCTCATGTCAGAACTG
>JAGLDY010000142.1 GCA_023145375.1 Candidatus Sabulitectum sp.
TTCAGGAATCCCGAATTAATGTATATGGGCGGGGAGGTTTTATCAATGACAGTAGTACAGTTCAACAGAGAGCCGGCGGATGATGAGGGAGCCGGAGGGCGAGTGAAGAATCCGCCGGCTCTGCGCATCCTGAAACCCCAGACCCAGAGGTAGCGGAAATAGCAAAGCGTCGTCGATTCAGCGCAAAGTACAAGCTCAGAATATTGCGTGAAGCAGATGCCTGTAAGAGTCCAGGCGGGATAGGAGCCCTTCTCCGACGGGAGGGACTTTACTCCTCCCACTTGACCTACTGGCGTCGCCAGCGGGATGCAATTGCCAGTAAAGGACTGTCTGCCGTAAAGCGCGGTAGAAAACCTAAAAAGGTCGACCCTCGTCTAAAAGAGCTTGAGAGGGAGAATGCTAAACTTAAGCATCAATTGAAAAAGGCTGAGATTATTCTGGAGATTCAAAAAAAAACATCAGAGTTGTTGGGAATCTCCCTGGAGAGCCAAAACACCGAAGAGAGCAGTTGATGCAAGCCGCTGTTACTCTCAGCGATAGCGTTGGCATAGCTCCTGCCTGCGAGGCCCTGGCCATATCCCGAGCCACATACTACAGGCATCATAAGCAGGAAGAGACAAGTGATCGTATTCGTCCGGTTTCTCACCGGGCGTTGAGTGAAAACGAACAGAGGTTGATTCTTGATATTCTGCATTCAGATAGGTTTGTAGATGTTTCACCTGCACAGGTTTATGCCACACTGCTTGATGAGAATACCTACCATTGTTCAATACGCACCATGTACCGGATACTGGAGGCACACGGCGAGGTCAAAGAACGCAGGAATCAACTTCGTCACCCGAACTATAAGAAGCCGGAATTGCTTGCCGTTAAGCCCAATCAAGTATGGTCCTGGGACATTACCAAATTGCGCGGTCCTGTTAAATGGAGCTACTTCTATCTGTATGTGATTCTTGACATTTTCAGTCGCTATGTAGTTGGCTGGATGGTTGCCTCGAGGGAATCCTCAGAACTGGCTAAACGCCTTATCAAGGAGTCCTGTATCAAACAGGGAATAGAACGTGACCAGCTTACCTTGCATGCGGATCGTGGTTCTTCAATGCGCAGTAAACCTGTTGCATTTCTGCTGGCAGATCTGGGGGTAACAAAGACAC
>JAGLDY010000143.1 GCA_023145375.1 Candidatus Sabulitectum sp.
AGTTCTGTTGACTTTTCTTCTGCTGACAGCATGTGGCAGTGAGGCCGATTCAACCGGTCCCGTTCAGGTTGTTTTCTGGCATGCAATGGGAGGACCTCTGGGTGATGTCCTTGAAGATTCACTCATAGCAGAGTTTAATTCACTGCATGATGATATAGAGATCCTGCCTGTGTGCATGGGTAACTACAGCGCACTAAGCCAGAAGATCATGGCCGGTGTCATGGCTGGTTCCCCTCCTGGAATGGCACAGGCATATGAGACCTGGACAGCTCAGTTGATACGGGGCGGGGCGCTTGTGCCTCTGGATTCTCTCATGGAAGCAGATCCCTCCTATACCAATGAGATGTGGGATGATTTCTTCCCTGTCTTTCAGGCGAACAACACCTTTGACGGCAGGATCTACAGTTTTCCATTCAACAAGAGCGTTCCTCTGATCTATTACAATGTCGAATTGTTTGACAGTCTTGGGGTTTCACCGGCCTCCACCTGGGAGGAGCAGAGAGAACTGCTTGAGATCCTCACCACTGATGGCAACAACGACGGTGATCTGTTCGATGAAGAGGACAGAAGCGGTACTGCATTCGGTACTTCAGTGTGGAACTTCGAGTGTCTGCTGGCACAGGCGGGAGGCTCTCTTCTTAACTTCGATTCAACCGAGACAGCTTTCAATTCTCCAGAGGGTATTGAAGCTCTCGAGTACATGACAACCCTCCTTTATGTTGATTCCACCGCTTATCTAACCTCGGGGTACGATCACCAGAAGGGCTTTGCGGAAGGCCGGGTCGGACAGGTACAGGGTTCTGTCACCAGCCTTGCATTCATGATACGGGATATGGAAAGAAGAGCCGAGAACGGCCTGTCCACTTTCACAATTGGAACAGCACCACTCCCTGCAGGGAGAGAGCATGCGGTGTACATTGCCGGGACTAATGTGATCCTGTTCAACAACGATGATCCCAGGGTTGTGGAAGCCGGCTGGAAATTTATAAAGTGGTTTACGCAACCGGATATACAGGCCAGGTGGTTTGCAGG
>JAGLDY010000144.1 GCA_023145375.1 Candidatus Sabulitectum sp.
CAGGCGCCCTGGCAGATGCCGTCATCCCAGTCGTTTACATATGAGGGGCTATTATTTGTGTAGATATTGTTCCAGCCTGTGGTCCACGCGGAGGGTGGCAATGCCTTACTGTTGGTTACGATGTAGGCATTCATGTTGTACCACCAGAGTGGATCACGTGCCCCACCAACAATGGGTAAGTAGCCATCTGGAAACAACGCCCTGTATCCTGGCGAATTATCATGTGGAATTTCATCTCGCATTTCCATAAGAAATCTTTCCCTGAAATTGCCTTCATCCGGGGCAGCGGGTTCATAATCAAGAGTGTGTGGGTTCTGCCTGAGAATTTCATAAGACACTGAGTAAACACCAGCCATATCTTGATCAGGTAACCCTTGAAAAGCAGAGAATGGAGCAACTGCAATATCAACAGCACCGCTGAGAACATCCTGGAATAATTCTCTGCCAGGACAACCGGGAGCCAATCCCAATTGCTCATAAGTTTCATAACCATTGGGAGTAAACCAGATTCCCCGTCTCCTGTTTAATGAGATGGATTCTTCCCATATCACAGGGTTGAACTGAATCTCGTCATAATCGGAAAGATTATCAGCAAAGAAATCGAAGGGATTGTGTAAACCGGGAGGGTACTCCGGCGGCTGTCCACCAGAGAACTCAACCCACTGGAGGTGCATATGTAGAGGTGTTGTTCCATATTGAAAACATGGGGCTAATGGTTGGTGATTTGCAACCACTGAAGTATCAGTAAATGGCCATATGTATGGATCAGTAATTTTCAAATGGGTAACTCCCCATCCCTCTTGGCTGATTGAGTCAATACCGAATATAAGCGTGTATCCAAGAGGTCCAGGAAACAACATGCGTGTATATAAAGTCATATCGGATGGAGCAAGAACAGAGTCTCCCGGTATCGCTCCAAAGTCCAACCCAGGGTGTGCCCCTTCACCTATTACACACCAGTCGCCATAACCACCGATTATGCTGTGTGGCACATTTGCTTTCTGAAAGAATGGCCATGAGACATGCCACGGAATTCCACGATCATTAGAAAAAGCAGAAGTCGAGAGCAAGACAAGAGAAACAGTTACAGTGCTGTCCAAAACAATTCAAGATCCCCCTTCGCCGTGTGACTGGCTAACAAGTTAGAGCTTCTATTTGCAATTTTCTTTGACCAGGCCTCCAATTCGGGGG
>JAGLDY010000145.1 GCA_023145375.1 Candidatus Sabulitectum sp.
CTGAAGAAGCGGCTTTCCAAGTACAACCGGTGTGAGATCCTCCGGCAGATCATCCCCGTAGAGCAGGATCATGTTCCAGAGATCATGTATGGGAACAACAACACCCAGAGGATCTGATTCGAGAAAGATCATCTTTTGAAGAGTTCTGATACATTTCAGTTTCTCCAGGGGAGTTGAGGCATTCATAAAGTGAATTCTCTGCAGCAGGGAAGAATTCTCCAGCATTGCTTCTGACTTCTCCTGCTGCTTTATGAGCGAGATCGACTCCTGAACAGCAGTTTCTGCTTCCTCGAGCCTTCCCAGAAGGAATAGAGTTCGTGCTCTGTCTGCCTGGAAGATGTAGATGTAATGGGCATACTCCAGTTCACGGAGTATCAGCAGTGACTTATCGAAAGAACTCAATGCCTTCTCCAGCTCGCCGTTCCTCATAAGTGCGATTCCCATGTAACCAAGTGATTCAGCCTCACCGTAGCGAATACCTGTTTCCCGTGATGTATCACAGTACTCCTGAAGCATGGCAACTGCGCTGGGGTAATCTCCCTTGTCGGTCTTAAGTATGGCAAGGCCGCACGAGTGATAAGATATGTAGTACCTGTCCCCTATCTCTCTTGCTATCTCCAGAGCTTCCCGGTAAGTGTCTTCCGCCTTTTCAAACTGATTTTTCTTGTGGAACACTTCCGCAAGGTTCCCGAGACTAACCGAATGAAGCCGCCTGTTCTTGTACTTCCTGGCTATACCAATGGCCTTTTCGAGGATCTGCTGTTTCTCTGGAAGATCCACCGCAGCACAGGCCATGTTGTTGTAAACCTTGGCATTGCTGTCATCATCTTCCTTCATTTCTTCAAAGACCCGCAACTGTTTTTCAAAGAGTACTCTGGCATCCTTCACGTGACCTGTCATGAATTTTATTGCTGCAAGATAGCCTGTGGATTCGTAAATACCCCTGAGATAGCCCAGCTCGTTGTGCATCTCAAGAGCCTTTTCATTGATCTCCAGGGCACACTTCTGATCTCCCAGCCGGGAAGTAAGCCAGGCCCGCATACCCATTGCCTCGGCGTAACGCTTCCTGTCCCCGATTAGAAGGGCAAGCTCTTCCGTTCTTACTGCAAGTTCAGAGGCCTCTCTGCACCTGGCGAATACACCCAGGATCTGAATTTCCTTCAGCATTACAGTAACGAGCTCTTCCCTCTTGTCAGGCTGATCTTCAAGAAGCTCTCTCAGCTTCACCGCGTACTTGTAACTGAGCTTCACATCTCCGGCCTTTGACGCGGAGTGAAGCACCCTGTCCAGGTAGAAACATGCAGAGTCTATGTCTCTGGCCCTCTCCCAGTGATAGGCAAGATCAGGGAAGAATGTCTCATCTCCGGGATAGATATCCTCGATTGCTGATGCAGCTATCCTGTGCAGCTTAACTAGCTCGCTCTCCAGCTGCATGCTGTATGCCGTTTCTCTGAGCAGAGAGTGCTGGAAGATGTACACGATCTCTGAGATGGATGACCAGAGCTTCTCTTTTGCTCCACTGTTCAAAAGCGGTGCAAGCTCTCTCCCGGCAAGCATGGCTGACAAGACCATGGTGTTGAACTCGAACCCGAGCACGGAAGCAGTCTGCGCAACTCTTTTCACGTCACTGCTCAAGCGGTCAATTCGGGCTGTGAGGAGATCCACGATCCCTCTGGGGATCTTCTCCGGAGGTGTGGACAGGTAGACAAAACCATCCTTATTCTCTATGGAGCTCGATTCAGCCAGATACGCCGCATACTGTCTAAGGTAGAATGGGTTCATACTGGATTGTGTTATGAGAAATTCAACGAGAGCAGGTCCGGGAATACCACCGATAATATCCTTCACCAGCTCGGGAAGAGACTGCGGCCTCAGAGGCTTAAGACTTATGACAAAGGATTCCTTTTCAGAAGGTATCTCTATAATTGAGCCGTCATCAAGTGTTCTGGCTGCAAGGGCAATAACAATGGGGATGTTCTCCAGGTTCCTGGTAATACTTCTGACCAGTGATTCTGAACTGTCATCAAGCCACTGAATATCGTCTATTACAAGGAAAAGGGGTGTCGTGCGGGCAATACCCAGGAAGAACTCCTGCAGGGCTGTAATGGTATTCTCCTGCTTCCCCTCCGGGCTCACCTGATTGTAAAGGGAATCGGGCATGTCTATTCCAAGCAGTGCTGCCAGGAAAGACACTGTCCTCTCCATTTCCTGCACCGTGGCCGGGTAAAGCTCTTTCAGATCAGAACATTTCTTCTTGAATATTCTGTTGAAGGCAATACGATTATCCTGTTCGGAGGATTCTTTCTTTTGCTGGAAGTATTCTCTGAGGAATGTGACAAATGGTCCGAAGCTTCGCCTTATGATGTCATCACATCTATGATGCAACCTCTTGATTCCCCTGGTCTCAAGGGTGTTCCCCGCCTCCCAA